>CAKSZS010000005.1 GCA_934525845.1 uncultured Faecalibacterium sp.
CAAGCCGACCTGAACTGGGAGAACCCCGCCGTGCGGGAGGAAATGGCCGACATCCTGCGCTTCTGGAAGGCGAAGGGCATCAAGGGCTTTCGCTTTGACGTCATCAATGTCATCTCCAAGCCGGAATTTTATGAGGACGACTACGAGGGCGACGGCCGCCGCTTCTACACCGATGGCCGCAACGTCCACAAGTACCTGAAGGAGCTGGTCGCCGCGGGCGGCATCGACGGCATGATCACGGTGGGGGAGATGTCCTCCACCACGCTGGAAAACTGCATCGGCTACACCGCTGAGGGCAACCACGAGCTGACGATGTGCTTCAATTTCCACCACCTGAAGGTGGATTACAAGAATGGTCAGAAGTGGGAACTGATGCAGCCTGACCACATGGCGCTGAAGAAGCTGTTCCAGACCTGGCAGGAAGGAATGCAGGAGCACAACGGCTGGAATGCGCTGTTCTGGTGCAACCACGACCAGCCCCGCGCCGTGAGCCGCTTTGGCAGCGATACGACCTATTGGAAGCAGAGCGCCGAGATGCTGGCGGCTGCCATCCACTTTATGCGCGGCACGCCGTACATCTACCAGGGCGAAGAGCTGGGCATGACCAATCCGCACTTCACATCCATTGACCAGTACCGTGATGTGGAAAGCCGCAACTACTATAAGATTCTGCGCCAGCAGGACAAGTCCGAGGAAGAAACGCTGGACATCATTGCACAGCGCAGCCGGGATGATTCCCGCACCCCGATGCAGTGGGACGGCAGTGAGAATGCCGGGTTTACCACCGGAACGCCGTGGATCGGCGTGGCAGACAACTACCGCCAGATCAATGCCGCCGCTGAGATGGATGACCCGGATTCTGTGCGCAGCTTCTACAAGATGCTGGTGCATCTGCGCAAGACCCACAAGGTCATCAGCGAGGGCAAGATCGAGTTTCTTTACCCGGACAATGCCGATTTGTTGGCTTACCGCCGCTATGGTGCCGAAGATGGGGAAGAACTGCTGGTGCTGTGCAACCTGACTGAGCATGACGCACCTTACACCCTGCCGGAGGGCTGGGCCGATGCCGGAAAGCTGCTGGGCAACTATGATGGCAGAACAGACGCCCTGCGCCCGTATGAGTGTGTGGTCCTTCAAAAATAAGACCCGGTTTTCTCCTTAAGAAGGCAAAAAAGAAACACAGCCGCCGGCCTGTATGGAAAATACAGGCCGGCGGCTGCTTGTTGTCGGCAGAGATCTTTCCGGCGGCGGGTGGAAGGGCCGGAGCGGGTGGCTAGGACTTCTGCGGACAAGCCGGCTCTTTGAGCGGCTGGATGACCGCATACCCGGCCCAGATCAGTGCGGCCGTCACGCACCAGGAGACCGGAAACACGATGTACAGGCTTTCCGGTGTGCCGAAGTGCTCAAATACGGTAAAACTCCATACGATGCGCAGCAGACAGGTGCCGAGGATGGTCAGCACGGCCGGGAGTACGGCGTGTTCGGTCCCCCGCATCACGCCGGAGGGGACTTCGTAAAGACCGCAGAGCGGCTCGAACGCCAGAATGTGCAGGATCCGCACGCCTGCCGCTGCAAGGACGGCGGGATCCGCAGAAAAAACGGAAGAAGCCGCAGAATGCCAGAGCGTCAGGGGCACTGTGAGGAGCGCACAGAAGCCTGCCGCACAGCCGATGCTGAGCCGCAGCACCCGCCGGCAGCGTGCCCATTTGCCGGCGGCAGCGTTCTGACTGGTGAAGGTAGCCGCCGCCTGTCCGAACGCGGTGATGAAAAAATAGCCGAAATATTCAAAGTTTGTGGCGATGGTGCTGCCTGCAATGGCCGCTGCCCCGAAGCGATTGATGTCGGCCTGCACAAAAAGGTTTGCAAAGCAGAAGACCGCGCCCTGCACCGCAGACGAAAGACCGATGGGGGCCATGCGTTTCAGTGCTGCGCTGCTGAAGCATACTGCTCATGGCAATGGGCAGCGCAAACCGGATGAGACTGCTCAGAAGCGGTCCATGCAGCAGATCGATCTCTCTGGATTGGTTCATTTTTTGTGCTCCTGTTCTCAATTCGTTCTTGAAACAGGATAACGCATTCTGTACAATAAGAAAAGCGAATCAATTCAATGCTGAACATCGAAAAAAGGAATGAATATGGACAACAATCTTCAAAAATATCAGGCCTTTGTCAAGACGGTGGAGACCGGCAGCTTTACGCACGCGGCCCGGCTTTTGAACTACGCGCAGTCCTCGGTCAGTAAGATGATCGCGGATCTGGAAAAAGAGTGGGGGGTCACCCTGCTGGAACGCAGCCGCAGCGGCGTGCAGCTCACCGCCTGCGGGGAACAGATCCTGCCGTATGCCCGCGCCCTGCTCGAAGATTACCAGAAGCTTTCCGGCTTTGTGGATGAGATGAACGGCGTCCGGAGCGGGACAGTCCGCATCGGAACGTTTTCCAGTGCAGCCATCCACTGGCTGCCGAACATCGTGGCAGCGTTCCAGAAGGATTACCCGGACATTGGATACGAACTTCTTCTGGGCGACTATGAGGAGGTGGAGCGCTGGCTGGAAGAAGGGCGGATCGAATGCGGGTTTCTGCGTCTGCCGACCCGCCCGGAGTTTGAAACAATCTTTTTGAAACAGGATGAATATAAGGTGGTCCTGCCCAAAGGGCACCCCCTGACGGAGTGCGCAGTGATCGAACCGCACGCACTGGACGGTCAGCCGTTTCTGCTGCTGGAACACGGCGGCAGAACGGAGGTGAGCGATTTTCTGACACAGTTCGGCATTCACCCGGACATCCGGTTTACCACATGGGAAGATTATGCCATCCTTTCGATGGCCGAAAAGGGGCTGGGGATCGGCATCCTTCCGCAGATGATCCTGCAGCGCATTCCTTACGAAGTGGAAATTCGCCCGCTGTCCGCGCCGTATTATCGGAGGATCGGCCTTGCAATGAAAAACCGCGTGCGCCTTTCCCCGGCAGCGAAAAAATTTCTGGAGTATCTGCCGTTCAGAGAAGCGGGCGCGGATCGTTGACGCAGAGTACAGCAAAACCGCTCCGGGCGTTCTGCCCGGAGCGGTTTTGCGTCAGCAGGAGAAAAGCGAAAAGCCGATACACGCCGCTGCCCGGACAGGGCGGTTTTTCGGCGGCATCTCCGCCCCGGCGGAAAGAACGGGGATCAGTCGTGGATCATCCCGTAACATTCCAGCTGCCGGGCGGCAAGGGCTTCGTAGATCCCGGCGGGGAAATGGTGCTCGAAACCGCTGCCGAGACTGTTGCCGTCCTGCAGACCGTGGAAGTCGCTGCCGGCACTGGGGAGCAGGTGATACTGCTGCGCCAGGCCGGCCAGAACGGCGCGCTGCTCCGGGGTATAGCGCCCGTACAGCACTTCCATGCCGGCGCACGGGCCGGCGGCCTGCTGGAAAGCGGCCAGCAGGCGGTGCTGTTCGGCCTCGTCCAGACGATAGTAGAACAGGTGGCACAGGATGGGGATGCCTTTTGCGGCGCGGATGGCGGCTACAGTATCGGACAGGGAAGCGTAGCAAAGGGGATTTTCTACATAGGCAAGGCGCTGCCCGAAGGAGCCGATGTAGCGGTCAAAGGCTTCGTCAACGCTGGACACATAGCCTTTGGCCAGCATGGCGCGCGCGATCTGCATCCGGCCCACGTGGTGTGTGTTGGGACGCATGGCAGCCAGATCGTCGTAGCTGCCCAGAGAAATGCCGTGTGCCGCCAGCTTTTCCAGAATGGCGTTGACATAGCCCCGGCGGTCAGGCTGATTCTGCGCCAGCACTCTGCGGAGCGGCTCCGCGTCCGGGTCATAGTTCAGTGCGATGACATGGATCTCCACCGGGTCTCCGGCGGCGGTTTCGTACACACAGCTGATCTCGCTGCCCCGCAGGATGTGCAGGCCGGGATGACGGGTGCGCAGGGCGTCCAGATCGGGGTTGTTGAAATTGTGGTCGGTGATGGCAAGCGTCCCGACCCCGCCGGCCTGTGCCCGGCCGCAGACTTCATCGGGGGAATACTCACCATCGGAAAGCGTGGTGTGGCAATGCAGGTCAATGAAAGGGTTCATAAAACCTCTCCTTTCTGGTTTGTATGGATCGATGCAGTGTTTTCAGTTTACCCGATGCGTGCAGAGGATCCGGGAGGGGGAGACGATGCCGAAACAAGGGTGTTCCCGAACGGCGGATTTTGTTGTATAATGAGGGCAGAAACCACTGCTGTGACAAAGGAGGAATTCCCATGATCCAATTCGGTCTGCGTCTGCACGACGCCGAAAAACTGCCCCTTGAGCAGGTGCTGCCGCTGGTACGGCAGAAGGGCTTTACCTGCGCCCATCTGGCGCTGAGCAAATCCCTGAAGGAGGTGCCCAACACCCCCAGTGCCCTGACTCCCGGCTATGCGGCGTACCTGCGCCGCCTGTTTGCTCAGAACGGGATCGACATTGCCGTGCTGGGCAATTACCTGAACCTGGCCCACCCGGATGAGGATGCCCTGCACGCCATCCAGGAAAAATATTACGCCCACATCCGGTTTGCCAGCCTGCTGGGATGCGGCATGGTGGGCACCGAGACCGGCGCGCCCAATGCGGAGTACAAGTTCTGCCCGGAATGCCGCAGTGATGCTGCGCTGTCCACCTTCATCAAGAACTTCAAGCCGGTGGTGCGCTGTGCCGAAGAGTACGGCGTGACCATTGCCATCGAACCGGTGGTCAAGCACATCGTGTACGACGCCAAGCGTGCCCGCACGGTGCTGGACGAGATCGGCAGTCACAATCTGCAGATCCTGCTGGACCCGGTGAACCTGCTGAACATGGAAAACGTGGACGCCCGCGAAGAGGTATTCGCCGAGGCCATTGAGCTGCTGGGCAAGGACGTGGCCATGATCCACTTCAAGGACTTCCTGCGCAAGGACGCCGGCGGACAGTTGGCGGCCACCGGTGCCGGACAGGGCGGCATGGGCGACTACCGCACCATTCTGCGGTTCGCCAAGCAGGAAAAGCCCTTCGTGTTTGCGACCCTGGAGAATACCACGCCGGAAAATTCTGTGCAGTGCCGGCAGTATCTGCAGCAGCAGTACGACGAGTGCTGAACGGAAAAAGAATGAGTGCCGTGCGGGCAGCTGTCCGCACGGCACTCGTTCTTATCAGGGAAAAATTTCGGCGTCTCAAACGCCGGGGCGGCAGAGTTTCAGGGTGAACCAGAGCAAGTCGGAGCCGAGCGTATCGTACTGATAGTTCGCAAATGCTTCATTGCAGCCTTCGTTCAGGGTCAGGAAATGCCCGCAGACGGTAACGTTTTCTGCCGACCATTGCAGGACGCGCTCCACGTCGAACCCTTCCAGTGTGGAAAGGTCGAACCGGCCCTGTTCATCGGTGGTGACGGTACGCAGCCAGAGGTGCTGGTCGAGACTGGACAGAGATAGGTTCAGATTCGGATGGCGCTGCAGATCCAGAGACGTCATGGGATTGGCATCACAGCACAGCTCTTTCAGATGGGAGTTCTGGCTGACATCCAGTTGGGTCAGCTGACCATGGTTGCAGAAAAGCGTTTCCAACGCAGGACAATGGCTGACATCCAGCCGGGTCAACCGGGTGAAAGAACAATACAATTCCTGCAGCGCAGGATTCTGACTTACGTCCAGCTGCTTCAGCTCGGTTCCACCGCATGATAAACAGTGCAGTGCCGGATTGGAGCGGACATCCAGCTGTGTCAACAAATTGCCGCCACAGAACAGGCTTTCCAGCTCTGGATTGCAAGTCACATCGAGACTGGCAAGCTGCTCGTTCCAGGAACAGTCCAGAGTTTTCAGATCATTGGCATTGGTTACTTCGAGGCTGGTGAGCTGATTCTGGGAGCAGTCGAGGTCTTCCAGAGAATCGGAGTTGAGGATATCAAGACGGGTCAGCTGATTGTCCGAACAAATCAAGGCCCGCAGAGAACAAAAGCCTGCGACATCAAGAGCGGTGAGCTGATTCTGAGAACAGTCCAGCCGACCCAGATCATCGTGACGGCCCAGATGAAGGGTCGTGAGTTGATTCCGGGAGCAATCCAGGTAGCACAATTCCTTGCAGCTGCTCGTATCAAGTTCCGAAAGCTGGTTCCTGGAGCAGTACAGAACACGCAGCTGCTCCAGGCCGCTGAGATCCAGAGAAGTCAATTGATTATCTGTGCAATAAAGCTCAGACAGTGCCGGAATTCGGCTGAGATCCAGTTGGGTCAATTCGTTATCAGAGCAGTCCAGTGTTTCCAGATTGGGAAAATATTCGATGCCGTCAAGGCTTCGGATCTGCTCTCCCTTGCAGGAAAGAAAATCAACGGCGTCCACATCTTCTTTCCGGAGAAAGACAACCGATCTTGAATCCTCTCCGGAAATTTCAACGATCTCCTCTAAGAAATAACGAATGAGAAACCGACGGAAGGCATGGTCCGGAAAATGCTCCTCATCCAGGAGAAGACTGCCCGCGGGAATGTCAGGATGCATAAAAGGCTCCTTTCTGCAGAAAAATTCTGCTGTGAAAGCTTGGCATTGTCTTAAGTATAAACCGGAAACGGCTGAAATCAAGAGGGGGGACACGAAAACGGAAGAAAAGGGCCGATGCACAAAACGCTGTGCATCGGCCCTTGGTTCTTTATCGGGAAAAACTCATTCCAGATTCAGCTTGTTTTTCATCATCCAATTGGTGGCGGCAAAGTACACAGCGCACACAACGAGGTCCACCGCCAGCGCGGCCAGCACAGCCCACACATAGGCTTTGTTGCCACTGACCGTGTACACAAGACTGCCATCACTGGCGGAGGTGCTGAACACCAGATTCAGCCCCATGGCGTTGTCCGAATTGTAGGGCAGCAGGTTCAGCAGCTGGTTCTGCACGACATTCAGAACGACAAAGGCGGCGATGCCGGCCAGCACGACGTGCCGCTTGAACTGGTGGCCGATCATGCAGGCCGTGTACAGGCACAGGATGGCGCAGGCCAGCGAGGCCAGCCATTCCAGCACCAGGAGCACCATGGCGAAGCCGTAGCCTTTGACTACCGTGCCCAGCAGCTGGGTGATCTCCGGCCCATAGCTCGCCAGACTGTGCATCAGGTCCGAAAAGGTGGAGGAATTGAGGGAGCCGAACAGGCTGAACACCCCGAAGGACAGCAGCACCGCCAGGATGCTGCACAGCACCCATACCATGCTGGAGATCAGCTTGGAGAGGATGAGCTGGACACTGCTCACCGGCAGGGTGTGCATCAGGTAGCCCTCGCGGCCCAGCAGGTTGCGGGTGAAGCGCTGGACGATGGTGAATACAGTCATGACCACGATGGCAACGACCAGCGCCAGGTAGACGATCATCAGCACCGCAATGGGGGCCGTGTGCACCAGAAAAATGGGGAACCGGAACGAAAGCCCCAGCAGGGCTGCCGCCGCCAGAATGGCCAGATACAGTCCGCCGTAGACGCGGCCGGTGGCCTTGAACTCATATTTTAAAAGTTTTGTCAGCATTTGAATACCTCCCGGAAATATGCATCCACGCTCATGCCCTCGGTTTCACGCAGTTCTTCCACACTGCGGTGGGCGAACACCCGGCCGTCTTTCAGGAAGATGGCTTCGTCCAGCACCGGCTCGATGTCGCCGATGAGATGGGTGGACAGGATGACCGCTGCGTCCTTGCGGTAGTTGTTGATGATGGTGTGCAGGATGTAGTCCCGGGCGGCCGGGTCCACGCCGCCGATGGGTTCGTCCAGCAGATAGAGCCGCGCCGCGCGGCTCATGGCCAGGATCAGCTGCACCTTTTCCTTGTTGCCCTTGGAAAGGGTCTTGAGCGGTGCGGTGCGGGCAATTTGTAACGTGTCCAGCATTTCGAACGCTTTGGCCGGCTCAAAGTCGGCGTAAAAATCGGTGAACATCTCCACCAGCTGCTCCACGCGCATCCAGTCCGGCAGCCAGTCGGCGTCCGGCAGGTAGGAGACCAGGGCTTTGGTCTCCCTGCCCGGGGTCATTCCGGCGATCTTGATGCTGCCGGAGGTGGGCTGCAATAAACCGTTGGCCAGCTTGATAAGGGTCGTTTTGCCGCTGCCGTTGGGGCCGAGCAGGCCCACGATGCGGCCAAAACTGACGTGCAGCTCCACGCCGTCCAGCGCGGTCTTGTCTTTTCCGTAGCACTTGGTCAACCCTTCACAGGTCAGAATCTCACTCATGATGTACCTCCTTGGTGGTGTCCCACTGTTCCAGCAGGGCAGCGGCGCGGGCCGGGCTGTAGCCGATGCCGCGCATCTTCTCGATAAAATCTTCCGCCAGCTTTTGGGCGGCGTCGGTCCGAAGCTGTTCGATCAAATTCGTATCCTCCGTGACATAGCGGCCTGCGGTGCGTTCGGTGCGCACCAGACCTTCGGTTTCCAGCTGGGCCAGTGCCCGCTGCATCGTGTTGGGGTTCACCCCGGCGGCAGCGGCCAGATCCCGCACGGAATCCAGGTGTCCGCCGGGCGGATAGGTACCTGCTAAAATTCTGGCTTTGAGCCGTTCTACCAGCTGGGCATAGATGGGGCGGCTGGTGTCAAACTGTTCGGCCATGCGATCATCTCCTTGTGTTTCCGTATTAAGCACTTGATACAATAATACACGATTTGCCCCGCTTGTCAAGAGGAAAGAGCAAAAAAATAAGAGCTGATCCAACTTTTTGACGCAATGTCAATAAAAATTTGGATCAGCTCTTGAACGAATTGAACCCTCGCAGTCATCGCTATGCGATGCCAGCTCTCCCGATGGGAGAACTTTCTTTGTGCAGACCGTAAGATGCAAAAAGCTCCCCCTGTCGGGACCGGCTTCCCCCGGTCGGGGGAAGATGGCGGAGCCAAAAGGGGGAACAGCTGGCGCGTCAGCGTCTGAGAGGGTTCTTTTCCTTATTCCAGCACCAGCAGCAGGCTCATTTTGAATTTGCCCTGTGCGGTGACACTGTGCAGGCCGTTCTTGTCGAAGCGGAAGCTTTCGCCCTCGTTCAGCTCGTAATCCTTGCCCTCGTAGCCGATGATGGCTTTGCCTTCCAGCGCAGTCAGGATGGCGTTGCCGGGGGCGCGGTGCGGGGTCAGGCCGGTGCCCGCATCAAAGGCCATCAGCACGAACTTCATGTTGTCGGTGTGGGCCAGATCCAGGTTGGCAATGCTGCCTTCCTCATAAGAGATTAGATTCTTCAGGGCGGTGGGTTCACCGGAATGGATGATGTTGTTCATGGTAAGCTCCTTTGCTGCAATGATTTCGGTGTACACGGTGCCTGCGTCGGTTTCGGTGCCGCAGAGCGTCCGTGCGGGTACGTACAAAAGCTCCCCGGGGTGCAGGGGAACGCGGTGCCCTTCGGCACCCAGAAGAAAGCGGCAGCTGCCCTCTCCGCCCAGGTACAGCACCGGAACGTCGTAGGCTTCCGGTGTGATGGAGGTGCCGCCGCCCATGGAAAACCAGGTGACCGGAACCGCCGGACCCAGGCCGGCCGGGCGGGAGATGGTCATGTAGTCCCGGATGGGGCGTTTCTGGGCGGGGGTGAAAATGCGGTCGGACATACGGTCGGCTCCTTTCAGGAAAAGGTTCTTCTGATGGAATAGCATACCCTGTTGATGGGAAAAAGTCGGTGGTTATAACAACGATTTGCGCGTTTTGGTAAAAATAAATTTCCGTGAAATTGTAGACAACTGCCAAAAAACCAAAAGAGTGATAAAAAATTTACAACAAAGATGCCATTTGTGCATTGAAACCCGGCGGACAGTGTGTTATCTTAAAAGGCAGAGAATGGCTGCAGTTCTGCAGCAAAAAGATTTTGGAGGATTTGAATTATGGCTGACCGCATCGTTCTGAATACCATTTCCTACCATGGCCACGGTGCCATCGAGAACATTGTTCCCGAACTGACCGCCCGCGGCTACAAGAAGGCGTTCGTCTGCTCTGACCCCGATCTGATCAAGTTCGGCGTCACCAAGAAGGTCACCGACCTGCTGGACGCTGCCGGTTTCGCTTACAGCGTGTACAGCGAGATCAAGCCCAACCCCACCATCGCCAACGTGCAGGACGGCGTGGCCGCCTTCAAGGCCGCAGAAGCGGACTGCATCGTGACCATCGGCGGCGGCTCTTCCATGGACACCGCAAAGGCCATCGGCATCATCATCAACAACCCCGAGTTTGCAGACGTCCGCTCTCTGGAGGGCGTTGCTCCCACCAAGAAGCACGCTGTGTTCACCATCGCGGTGCCCACCACCGCTGGTACCGCTGCGGAAGTCACCATCAACTACGTCATTACCGACGTGGAGAAGAAGCGCAAGTTCGTCTGCGTCGATACCAACGATATCCCGGAGATCGCCGTTGTCGATCCCGATATGATGTCCTCCATGCCCAAGGGCCTGACCGCCGCCACCGGTATGGACGCTCTGACCCACGCCATCGAGGGCTACATCACCAAGGGCCACTGCACCATTTCCGATATGTTCCATCTGGAGGCAATCAAGCTGATCAGCGAGAACCTGCGCGGTGCCGTCCAGAACACCCCGGAAGGCCGCGAGGGCATGGCACTGGGCCAGTACATCGCCGGCATGGGCTTCTCCAATGTGGGTCTGGGCATCGTCCACTCCATGGCACACGGCCTGTCTGCTCTGTACGACACGCCCCACGGTGTGGCCTGCGCCATCCTGCTGCCGGTGGGCCTGGAGTACAACAAGACCGTGGCCGGTGAGCGTTACCGCGCCGTCGGCAAGGCTATGGGCGTGACCGGCATCGATGAGATGAACGACGCCGAAGCCGCCGATGCCACCATCGCCGCCGTCAAGCAGCTGAGCGCTGACGTGGGCATCCCCGCAAACCTGCACGGCATCCTGAAGGAAGAGGACATCCAGTTCCTGGCCGAGTCCGCCTTTGCCGACGCCTGCTGCCCGGGCAACCCCCGTGACACCAGCGTGGAGGAGATCGTGGAGCTGTACAAGAGCCAGCTGTAAGCACAAAACAGACCGAAAAGAGGCCCCCGCCTGTGAAAACAGGCGGGGGCCTTTGTGTCTTTCAAAAGCAGATCAACTGCGGCTGGACGAATGCCGCCGGACGGAGTATACTGAAAAATGCAAAAGCTGCGGAGGAGGAATCTTATGTGCGGTCCGTATCGTGGAGAGAAATCTTATATTTTTCTGAGCTATGCCCATAAGAACCGGGAAGAGGCGATGGAGCTGGTGCGACACCTGCAGCAAGCCGGATACCGAGTGTGGTACGATGAAGGCATTGACCCAGGCACGGAATGGGACGAGAACATTGCTGCTCATGTGGAGCGGTGCGGGTATTTCATTGCCCTGATATCGGAGGCGTATCTGGCGTCTGATAACTGCAGGGATGAACTGAACTTTGCCCGCGATGAAGGCAAACCACGTCTGTTGGTCTATCTGGAAGAAGTGACCCTTCCGGCCGGTATGCGGATGCGTCTGAGCCGACTGCAGGCTGTTTTCCGGTACAGGTACGCGGAACAAGGGCGGTTTTACCAACGGCTTTTTAAGACGGCGGGGCTGAATTCCTGTCTGGAAATAGGATCATCGGCGGAAGAGCGGAGCTTGTCCGTGGAGAATCCTGCTCAGATACCGACACAGATCGTGCTCGAACCGGAAGAAGACTGGACAGAACGGCTTATAGCGGGAGAAGGAATAAAACCGATCCCCAAATCGATTACGACAGAACAGAAAACAGCGGATGTGAAAGCTTCCGGCAGATGCGGACGAGGAGCGGAGTGGACACTCGACACAGAGGGGTGTTTGCGGATCACAGGGTTTGGATTGATGGATGATTATATTTATGAATGCGCACCCTGGAGCGAATATGACGCGAAAATTATTACATTGAAAGTGGGAGAAGGAATCGTAAGAATCGGACATTCCGCATTCAAGGACTGCGAAAATATTCGGGCAGCTGCACTTCCGAGTACATTGAGGGAAATTGGAAGCTGGGGATTTGCGGATTGCAGAAAGTTGGAACAGATAGATTTGTCGGAGGGCTTGGAAAAGATCGGGTATGGCGCTTTTTATGAGTGCAAAAGTCTGCAGAGCATCAAAATTCCGGATCGCGTAACGGAAATTGGTGACTGGGCATTTTATAGTTGCACAAAATTAAAGCGAATCGATTTGCCGGAAAAGATACACAGGATCGGAGGCTTGGCATTTTTTGAATGTGAGGCACTGGAAAAGGTGCAGCTGTTCGGAATAAAACGGCTGGAGCGGGGCGTGTTTTTTAATTGCAGAAATCTGCGTGTTGTGGAGTTGCCTTGTGAGTTGGAAGAAATTGGAGAGAACACATTTAAAAATTGCGAAAATCTGATAAGGATCAGTTTCCCGAGAAAACTGAAAAAGATTGGGAAAAAGGCATTTAAAGGATGTACGTCGCTGCAGAATGTATATTTGCCGGCTGTAAAGCAACTGGAGGAAAGTGTTTTTGAGGGATGCACGGCGTTGTGCCGAATAAACATTCCGAAAGACTGCGGGCGGAAATTGAACTCTGTACCGCGAGGAGTGCATATAGAACGGCATAGTGCAGGATAAGTCAAGCGGGCGCTGCAATCGCAGCGCCCGCTTGACTTATACAGTAGATGATTCCGCCTTGGCCTGCTCCACAAATGCGGCGATCTTGTCCACCTGGATCTCTGCCACAGCGCGGCCGGTGTCGTACACGCGGCGCAGCTGGGCGGGATCGCGCTCCATGGCCTTGATCTCCAGCGGGATGGGCGGGCGGAGGACGAACGCCCTGCCGGTCTGTTCCAGCATGGCGATGTGTTCCAGCGTCTCGTTGTAGCGCTCGTGGCGGTCAGCCACGGCCTCTACAAAGGCGGGGTAGCGCAGGTAGCGCGCCCGGATCATGGGCAGCATCTTGTTCTTTTTCTTTTCAAAGCCCTTGGGCTGGGTCAGCACGATGAGGTTGCGCTTGTAGCCGATGGACTCGAAGAAGCGCACCGGAATGGAATCCGCCACGCCGCCGTCCAGCAGCTGGTAGTGGCCGATCTTCACGATTTTGGCCGCCAGCGGCATGGAGGCCGAGGCCTGCATCCATTGGATGTCCTCAGCGTCGCCGGTGCGGCACTTATGATAAATGGGGTCGCCGGTGCGCACATCGGTGCAGACTACGAAAAAGTCCATGGGATTTTCCCGGAAGGCCTGGGCGTCGAACGGATCCAGCTTTTCCGGCACGGTGTGGTAGCAGAACTGCTCGCTGTACAGGTTGCCGGTGCGCAGCAGATTTTCAAAGCTGGCATAGCGCTTGTCCTGGCAGTATTCCGTGTTGTAGCGGATGGTACGGCCGATCTGGTGCGATTTGTAATTGCAGCCGAACACCGCCCCGGCAGACACCCCGATGGCACCATCCAGCGTGATGCCGTGTTCCATCAGCACATCCAGGACGCCTGCGGTGAACATCCCGCGCATGGCGCCGCCTTCCAGTACAAGTCCTGTTTTCATAAATGATCTCCCTCTCCAGGGCCGGCGTGCACAGAGCCGGCCATTTCCCTTCTCATTAGTAACAGTATACTCAAAATCCGGCAAAGAACAAGAGGGCAGGGACCAAAAATTACCGAACAACTTTGCGGAGTTTCGGTGCTTTTTCCAGAGTCATACTTTTTGGGGCATGGCCGGAAATCCTGCTGCATTTTTTGTCAAATTTGGGAAGAAAGCCCCTTGTCAAACCGGGACACTTCCGGTATACTAGGTGAAATAACAGCTAGGTGTGCGCCGATGGTGCACGGAATATATCAGGTTGGAGGACGCAGGTTATTATGAAGATGCTGGAAGATCGTATCCGAAAAGACGGCATTGTCCGTGAGGGCAATGTCCTGAAGGTAGACAGTTTCATCAATCACCAGATGGACATTCCGCTGTTCCGCGAGATGGCCAAGGAGTGGAAGCGCCTGTTTGACGGCAAGCCCATCAACAAGGTGCTGACCATCGAGGCCAGCGGCATCGGCATCGCCGCCATCGTGGCCAGCGAGTTCAATGTGCCGGTGGTGTTTGCGAAAAAATCCATGAGCATCAACCTCGACTACAACAACTATGAGACGAAGATCCAGTCCTTCACCCACAAAAAGATCTACAACGTCATCGTGTCCAAGAAGTTCCTCACCGCAGAGGATCATGTGCTGATCATCGATGACTTCCTGGCCAATGGCTGTGCCCTGATGGGCCTGCTGGAACTGGCGAAAGAAGCCGGGGCCACCGTGGAGGGCATCGGCATCGCCGTGGAAAAGGGCTTCCAGCAGGGCGGCGAGCTGATCCGCAGCAAGGGCATTCAGCTGGAGAGCCTGGCCATCGTAGAGTCCATGAACAGCGAGACCGGCGAGATCGTCTTCCGCGAGCAGCTGCATCAGAACTGAGAATAACTATTTTTAAAAGCTGTCACACAGGATTTTTGTGCGGCAGCTTTTTTGTTTTGGCTGGCTCGCCCTCTCAGTCTCGCCATTGCTCGACAGCTCTCCCAAGGGGAGAACCCTTGGCAAAACCGGAAGTTTAACCATACTGCCAAAGGCTCCCACTTTGGGGGAGCTAGCATCGCGTAGCGATGACTGAGAGGGCGAGAATGCCGACCTTTTACGCCCCATCAAAGCTGTCGCCGTCAGCGGGCAGGGACGCGGCGGTCTCTTCGGCGGGGGTCTCCACCGCCGCCCGGGGCACGCCCTTGTAGACCAGCGTCTGTTCCAGCACCTCGGCACAGACCGGGGCGGACAGACTGCCGCCGGCGGTGGTCCAGCTGTGGGGTTCGTCCAGGCAGACCAGACACAAAAACTGCGGGTCATCGATGGGGGCCACCGCCACAAAGCTGGCGATGCGGGCTTTCTCGTCTTCGTTGTCCAGCTTCTGACTGGTGCCGCTCTTGCCGCCCACCCGGTAGCCGGGGATCTGGGCATTGCGTCCGCCGCCGTACAGCACCACCGCTTCCATGATCTCCCGCATGGCGGCGGAGGTCTCCGCCTTGAGCACCTGCCGTCTGCACACGGGGTCCAGGTGCTGCAGAATGCTCCCGTCCGGGTTCAGGATGTCCGATACCAGGTAGGGCTGCATCAGCTTTCCGCCGTTGACCACGGCACAGACTGCCGCCGCCATTTCCAGATAGGAGATCTTGCTGCTCTGCCCGAAGGCGCAGGAGGCCAGCTCCACCGGCCCCATGCGGTCGGCGGTGTAGTACAGGCTCTTTTTCGGTTCGGCGGGCAGGTCCACGCCGGTGGGTTCCCGCAGGCCGAAGGCCGCAAAGTAATCGCAGAAGGCTTCCTTGCCCAGCCTGGCCCCGATCTGGATGAAGCTCTGGTTGCAGGAATTTTCCAGCGCCTGGGTCACAGTCTGACTGCCGTGGCGCTTGTGGTTGGCACAGTGGAACCGGGTGCCCGCCACCGAGATGGACTCCCCGCAGTAAAAGGTAGAATGCTTGCTCACGGCTCCGGTGTCCAGTGCTGCCGCACAGGTGATGAGCTTGAACACGCTGCCCGGCTCGTACAGGTCGCTGACTGCCTTGTTGCGCCACTGGGTCTGCTGGGCCAGCTGCAGAGCGGCGGCACGCTGTTCCCCGGACAGGGCATCCACGGCGGCTCTGGCGGCGCGGTCGTAAATGACCCGCGGCTCGTTGGGGTCGTAGGAGGGCGTGGTGGACATGGCAAGCACCGCCCCGGTGTTCACATCCATCACGATGCCCACCGCCCGGGCGGAGACGTGGTGCTCCTGCACGGCATAATTCAACGCGTTTTCGAGATAATGTTGAATGTTTGCATCGATGGTCAGCCGCAGGCCGCTGCCCTCCAGCGGGACCCGCTCGGTCTCATAGCTCTGTTCCAGCGTATAGCCCCAGGCGTTCACGGCGGTGAGCACCACGCCGTTTTCCCCGGTGAGCAGGTCGTCGTATTCCAGTTCCAGCCCGCTGACCCCGGCGTTGTCCACGTTGGTAAAGCCCAGCACCGACGCCAGAAATTCGCCCTGGGGATACCAGCGCTTGCTGTCCTGGTTGATGCGGATGCCGGTGATGCCGTTTTCTGCGCAGAAGTCCCGCACCGCGTCGGTGGTCTCCCGCTCCACCCGGTAGCGCAGAAGACAGTCGTTGGAAGCACGGTCGCTGAACTTTTCCAGCAGCTTCCCGGCGTCCAGGTCCAGCAGCTCGGCCAGTCCCCGGGCGGCGAGGTCCAGTTTATCGGCGGGCATTTCCCGGGGTGAGGCCCGCAGGGTCCAGCAGCTGCTGTTGGCTGCCAGCAGAACGCCGTCCGCGCTGAAGATGCGGCCCCGGTCGGCGGGCACCACCGTATCCCGCAGCTGCTGCCCCAGTGCGCGTTCCGTGTACCACCCGCCGGACGGAAACTGCAGGCAGAACAGCCGCGCGGCCAGCCCGGCAAAACAGACACCGCACAGAAGAACTGCCACCAGCCGTGCCCGGGCGCGGAAGGCGCGTTCCGGCAGGGTCCGCAGGGGTTCGGGTTTTGGCATGGTAGGCACCTCCTTTGGCTGATTCAGCCATATGCAGGCGGGTGCGCCGTTATGCGGATGACTAACCGTGCCGCTGCCCGCGTACAATAAAGAGGATCGGAGGTGGATGCGATGCAACGACCAGCGGTGCCGTCCCATGCCCGGCGGCAAATCCTGCGACCGCTGCCGCCCATGGACCTGCCGTTTCTGCTGCTGGTGCTCACGCTGGTGGGGTTCGGGCTGGTCATGCTGGGCAGCGCCAGCAGTGCGGTGGCGCTGTACCGGCGCAGCGATGCCTTTGCATACCTGCGCCCGCAATTGCTGTATGCGGCGCTGGGGATTTTCGGGATGTGGATCGCCAGCCGGGTGGACTACCACCTGTATCACAAGCTGGCCTGGCCGCTGCTGGCACTCTCACTGGTGCTGCTGATACTGGTGCTGTTCATGCCGGAATACAACGGCTGCAAGCGCTGGCTGGTGCTGCCGGGCCTGGGCACGCTGCAGCCCAGTGAGATCGCCAAATTTGCGGTGGTGCTGGTATTCTCCCACATCATCGCGCTGAATTACAGCCGGATGAAGAGCTTCGGCGTAGGGGTGCTGCCCTTTGTGCTGGTGCTGGGCGTGGTGGCCGCGCTGATGCTGTTGGAACCGCACCTGTCCGGCACGGTGCTGATCCTGAGCATCGGGGCGGTGCTGATGTTCGTGGGCGGCACCGGGCTGCGGTGGTTCGTGCTGGCGGGAGCCGGCGGCGTGACGGCCATCGGGGCGGCCATCGTGCTGTTCCCGGACCTGGTGCCCTATGCGGCCAGCCGGCTGAACTCCTGGCTGGACCCCTTTGCGGACCCGCTGGGGGCCGGGCACCAGACCATCCAGAGCCTGTACGCCATCGGCTCCGGCGGGGCCGTAGGGCTGGGGCTGGGCAGCAGCCGTCAGAAGCACCTGTTCGTGCCGGAACCCCAGAACGATTTTATTTTTTCCATCCTGTGTGAGGAGCTGGGCTTCGTGGGAGCCTGTGCGGTGATCCTGCTGTTTGCGCTGCTGCTGTGGCGGGGCATCACGCTGGCCGCCCACGCGCCCGACCGCTTTGGTGCCCTGCTGACGGTGGGGTTTGTGGTGCAGGTGGCGCTGCAGGCCGTGCTGAACATTGCCGTGGTCACCAACAGCATCCCCAACACCGGCATCAGCCTGCCCTTTTTCTCCTCCGGCGGCACCAGTCTGGTCATGCTGCTGGGAGAAATGGGCATCGTGCTGTCGGTTTCCCGCGGGGAAGCCTGAGAAAACGGGAGTTTCTTCCGGAAAGGGGCGCACAAATGGACAAAAATGTCCCGAAAGCGCTTCAGAACAGCAACAAATGACCGGACAAACTCGGATGCGCGTTTTGCGCCCGGCAGTGCCGGAACAGAAACCCTTTGCCCTCGTTCTGCATACCATGGGGTATCTTTGGCAGAACGGGGGCATTTGCATGGCAGGGGATATTCTCATCACGGGCGGACGCCCGCTCAACGGTACGGTTCGGATCCCGGCGGCGAAAAACAGTGTGCTGCCGCTGCTGGCGGCATCGCTGCTGTGCACCGGCCCGGTGCGGCTGCAGGGGGTGCCCCGGCTGGCGGACGTGGAGGACTGCCGGACGCTGCTGCAGGGGGCCGGGTGTGAAGCGCTCTGGCAGGGAACGGACCTGGTCGTGCGCGGGATGCCGCAGCGGTGTGCCCTGGCGGAGGGGCCGGCTTCCCGGATGCGGGCCTCCATCCTGTTCTGTGCGCCGCTGCTGGCGCGGCTGGGCCGGGCAGAGACCGTGGTGCCCGGCGGATGCCGCATCGGGGCCAGACCCATCGACCTGCATCTGTCCGGCCTGGCGCAGATGGGGGTGCGGCAGGTGCAGGCCGGAGAGCAGCTGGTGCTCACAGCACCTTCCGGCCTGCGGGGCGCAGAGATCACCCTGGCTTTTCCCAGTGTAGGAGCCACCGAAACGCTCTTGCTGGCGGCAGCCTGCGCCCGGGGCGAGACGATCCTGCGCGGCGCGGCGCGGGAACCGGAGATCGTGGATCTGGCGCAGTTTCTGAACCGGTGCGGCGGCTGTGTGCAGGGGGCAGGCAGCGGAACGGTGCGCATTCAGGGGCAGCGCACGCTGTCGGGCTGCACCTTTGCTCCGGTGGCAGACCGCATTGCGGCGGCGACCTATGCCTGTGCCTGTGCGGCAGCGGGAGGACGGGTGGAACTGGATGGCTGCAGTCCGCAATTGTATGCTCCGGTACTGGAAATTCTGGAACAAATGGGCTGTACTGTGGAGCGCGGCGAAAAACAGGCAGAGATCTCCCGGTTCGGGCGGCTGTACGGTGCAGGACGGGTATTTACCGGGGTGTATCCGGCACTGGCCACCGATGCCGCCCCGCTGCTGGCCGCGGTCATGCTCTGCGCAGAAGGAGAGAGCAGCATCGAAGATGTGGTGTTTGAGCGGCGGTTCGGCTGTGCGGCGGGCTTTGCGGCGCTGGGCGCGCGGACGGCGGTAAACGGCCGGGTGCTGCACATCGCGCCGGGCGGGAAACTCCGCGGGGCTCGGCTGGAAGCGCCCGACCTGCGGGGCGGGGCGGCGCTGGCAGCAGCGGCGCTGGCGGCAGAGGGCTGCAGCCGGGTGTCCGGCACGGGGTATATCGACCGCGGTTATGCCGATCTGGCTGCGGATCTGGCGGGTCTGGGAGCCTGTATCCGACGAGAAATGCGGCCCCAAACCGCCCGCGTGAAAAAAAGAACTCCAAAAACGCAGATTTGACTTGCAATCCCGGGCAAAAGATGATACGATACAGTTATATAAGTGTGCGAAGAGAAATTCTGTGCGTTCTGCGCAGTTCCACGATAAAATCCGATGGAGGACAAAGTTATGGCATTGATGCTCGATGAAGAAATGGACGAAAACGTTACGACGATCAAGGTGATCGGCGTTGGCGGCGGCGGCGGCAACGCCGTGAACCGCATGGTCAGTGATGGTCTGCAGGGCGTGGAGTTCATTGCAATGAACACCGACCAGCAGGCTCTGGCAAAGAACCACGCAACGGTCAAGGTGCAGCTTGGCTCCAAGCTGACCAAGGGCCGCGGTGCAGGCGCAGACCCGGAGATCGGCCAGCGCGCTGCCGAAGAAAGCAAGGATGAGATCGCAAACGCCCTGAAGGGGTCCCAGATGGTCTTTATCACCGCCGGCATGGGCGGCGGCACCGGCACCGGCGCCGCTCCCGTGGTGGCCGAGGTGGCGCACGATCTGGGCATCCTGACCGTGGGCATCGTCACCAAGCCCTTCTCCTTTGAGGGCAAGCGCAAGATGGGCCTGGCGGAGCAGGGCATCGCAAACCTGCTGATGCACGTGGACAGCCTGATCGTGATCCCCAACGAGCGCCTGAAGATGATCAGCCAGGAGAAGATCACCCTGATGAACGCCTTCCAGGCCGCCGACAACGTGCTGCGTCAGGGCGTGGAGTCCATCTCCGCACTGATCAACGTGCCCGCCTTCATCAATCTGGACTTCGCCGACGTGCGCTCCATCATGAAGGATGCCGGCTATGCCCACATGGGCGTGGGCAGCGCCAAGGGCGCAGGCAAGGCCGAGAATGCCGCCAAGGCTGCCATTTCCAGCCCGCTGCTGGAGACCAGCATTGCCGGTGCGCACGGCGTCATCATCAACATCACCTCCAGCCCGGACATCGGCCTGGAAGATGTGGAGACCGCTGCCGGCCTCATCACCCAGAGCGCCCATCCGGATGCGAACATCATCTGGGGTACTGCGTTCGATGAGAACCTGTCCGATGAAATGCGCGTGACCGTGGTCGCGACCGGTTTTGACAACAAGACCCCCAGCGAGCTGCGCAACAGCATCAACAACGCCATGGGCGGCAGCACTTCCACCCAGTCGGCGGTGTTCAGCACCGACACCACCGCTGCATCGGCCGCACAGCCTGCCGCCGGTACGGCACAGGCCTCCGGCAGTGCAGCCCGCCCGGTGGAGGAAGAGAACGACGGCTACTATGACCAGCTGATGGCCATGCTGAACAAGCGCAAGTAAAAAGCATTCACAACGACATCTTGGCACCGCGCCCCGGAGCGGGGCGGTCTCTGCGCGTGAGCGGAGGGAGGCATTGCTATGCGGAAAACAGACGTCCCGCTGCGGATCGGATGGTTCGGATACCGAAAAAAGGACGTTGAGGCCTGCATTGAGCACCTCTGTGCAGTGCACGCGGCAGAAAACCGCCTGACCCGGGAGCATGAACGGGAAATGGAGGGCATTATGGCGCAGATCCGACAGGAAAACCGTGTACTGCGGCAGCGCCTTGCCCAGCAGACGGCCATGCAGGTGACCGCATTCGCCCGGACAGACGGGGTGCGGGTGCAGGACCTGCGTGAACAGATGGAACAGCTCGACCGGAAGCTGGCTGCTGCCCGTGCGGAAGTGCGCCGCTACCAGACCCGGCTGTTCGCCTGTGAACGGCAGATGCTGGCGCTCCGCCATGAAAATGCGGAACTGGAAGCCGCCTGTGAGCAGGCAAGGGAAGAAGCCCGGCAGGCTTCTGAACGGGCAGAGCGTGCCGAACAGGCGCTGCAGGCCGCGGAAAAACAGCCGGCAGCGGAGCGGCAGGAACCGCTCTGTGTGACAGCCCCGCCGGAAGCCCCGGCCATCGCAGAGCCGGAGAGCGCACAAGCGGCTCCGGAACCGCCCCGGCAGGAGCCGGAACAAAAGACGACACCCATGCAGGCCCCGCCGGAAGAAGCGGTCTGGCAGCCCAAAACGGCGCTGGAACGGCTCTCGGTGGAGCTGCTGAACCGTTTTGACGAAATGATGGCGGAATGCGGTGCGGTGTAAGCGTTGCTTTGAAATCTGAAAAAGCTGCTGCAATGGCGTGACGCTGCTGCAGCAGCTTTTTTTCAATCAAAAGATCCCGGTAGGATGGCAGCCGTGCGGGACCGGCGGACAGAAAAGGAGGAACGAAGCGGCAATGGATGCAAAACAGAAGATCCTGATCGCGGATGACTCCGAGATCAACCGGGCTATGCTCAAAGAGATCCTGGGCGATGGCTGGATATGGGCGGCCGCCGGATGCTGCTGGATCACGGCAACGGGATGGACCGCAGCATTTTCCTCGATCCGCTGACGGGGGCGTATTCCCGCCGGTATTTCGAAAAGTTTCTGGCAGAAAGCAGTGCCATTGAGGGCGTGGTGGTCATCGATGTGGATCACTTCAAGGCGGTCAACGACAGCTATGGCCATCTGGTGGGCGACAAAGCCCTGCAGTGCATCGCCGGGGCCGTGCAGGCCTGCTTGCGGGAAAGCGATGTTCTGGTGCGCTACGGCGGGGACGAGTTCCTGCTGCTGATGCCGAAGACCAAAGCGGAAGGCCTGGAAGGTGTGATGGAACGTATCCGGGAAGCCGTGCGGAGCGCTTCCCTGCAGAGCCACCCGGAGATCCGGCTTTCGGTCAGTGTGGGCGGCGTGTACGGCGTGGAGCCGCTGTACGAGGCCATCCGGCTGGCGGACGGGCGGATGTATCAGAATAAGGCAAAGCGGAAAAAGAACATGGAAGAATAAAAAATCCTGCTGGATTTCGGCATCCTCGCCCCCTCCGTCGTTGCTGGCGGAACCAGAAACTTTGCATGGACTGCCAACGTGGGGAGCAGCTGTTGAACGAAGTGAGACGGAGAGGATGCCCAAAAAACAAAATCATCTGCAACAAAATCTCCCGGAGCGTTGGAAAGCCCGGAGAAACCGCTGCAGATGATTTTTGTTTTTCATGAGAAAAGAAAGCGCAGGATCTTACCGCACGGCGCTGGTGCGGTGCTCCATGAGGTAGGTGGCTTCCAGGTCGGCGATGTGCAGCTTGACGGCAAGGGGATACTTGTCGTAGGCTTCCGAGATGGCAAAGCAGCCGCCCCGGGCCGCATCGTCAAAGCCGCCCATATGCCAGCGGATGGCCACCGCTTCTTCGACCTTCAGCTTCATGAAGCGCTCGATGAGGAACACGCTCTTTTCGCCGTGGCCGTAGGGGAACAGATCTTCCACGCTGTAGCTGGGGACTTTTTCCCACTGGCCGGTCACCTCGTTTTTCACGTTGCGGGTGCCGGCTTTGTAGTAGTTGGCCTTGCACAGGTCGTGCAGCAGTGCACAGATGGCAAAGCTTTCTTCGCTGTCGCCTTCCGTGAAAAAGGTGTCATGCAGGGCATGGTAGACGTTCAGACTGTGCATACACAGGCCGCCTTCGCAGGCACCGTGGAACCGGGTGGAGGCCGGTGCCGCAAAGAAATCGGTCTTATGATCCAGCCAGTCCAGCAGCTTTTCGCTGCCGGGGCGGGTGACGTGCTGCTTCCAGATCTGCAGAAACTCTTCGCGGCCGTCCATGCTTACAGCTCCAGCTCGTCCAGAAGGCCCTTGAGGATGGCCATCTCGTCATGGCTCAGGGAGATGCCCTTGCCCATGCGGGTGCCGTCCGGAGACCAGTCGCGGATGTCGTATTTCGGCTCGCCGTCGTTCCAGCTGATGAGGTTCAGCTGACGCTCCCAGCCGCGGGGACGCTCCGAAAGCACAGCGATGCGCTGAACCACTTCGTATTTGATCTCTGCCATAATGCAAAACCTGCCTTTATCTTTGTTTGCTACCATAATAAGGGAAGCGCGTCCGGATTTCAACAGGTAAAGCAAAATAATTTGAAAAATTTTTAAGTCTTAGCCGTAAGGGGCGTCCTCCCGCCAGTCCACAAGGTCCTGTACGGCACCGGTGTCCTCGTCCGGGGCAGGGTGCGCCGAGTGGGTGTGCTGCCGGGTGCTGAACAGCCCCGGCGCATACTGGGCCATCACGCCGGGCACGTTCCCGGCCAGGAACTCCCGGGCATTCTTCTGGCGGCAGGCGGCGGGGGTGCCGTCGGTCATGGGGATGCCCGCCCGGGGTGCGCTGTCTTGCCCGGGATGGGGTGCCTGCCCCGGCAGCTCCGGGGGTGGCAGCTGGGTGCCGGGGCCGTCCGGCGGGGCGGGCGGCTGCACCGGGTCCGGCTCTTTGCCCAGCGGCGGACTGCACCGGGAGCAGCTGTTTTCCGGTGCGGAAGAAGCCCCGGGCTTGTCTTCCAGTTCGTGCCGGATGAAAGGGGTCAGAGAATTCATAAACATCACCTCTGTCCCTAGGATGCCCAGGAGGGGGAATTTTTACACCACCAACTCCACGGTAGAGCCGCCGGTGCGGGATTTGCGCACGACCACCTGCCGGTCAATGCGGTCCTTCAGGGTGCCGACATGGGAGATGATGCCCACCAGACGGTCGCCCTCGGTCAGCCCGGCCAGCACCCGCAGGGCCTGTTCCAGGGACTCTTCGTCCAGGGAACCAAAGCCCTCGTCCAGGAACAGGGTATCCAGCCGGATGCCGCCGGCGGTGCGCTGCACCTCGTCCGAAAGGCCCAGGGCCAGCGCCAGCGATGCCTTGAAGCTCTCGCCGCCGGACAGGGTCTTGACACTGCGGCGGGTGCCGTTGTAGTGGTCGATGACCCCCAGGTCCAGGCCAGACTGACTGCGCTGGTTCTCGGCCCCGATGCGTTCCAGTTCATACTGCGCGTCGGTCATCTGCAGCAGCCGGGTGTTGGCGTGCACGAGGATGCGGTCCAGATAGTTCATCTGGATGTAGGCTTCCAGCTTGACCTTCTGCTTGCTGGTCAGGGTGCCCCCGGCGGTGGAGGCCAGCGCCCCGACCCACTGGGCACGGGCTTCCAGTGCGGTGCGGGCCTTGGCGGCTTCCCGGTACTGCTGCAGGATGCGGGTATTGGGCAGCAGCTGTGCAGCCAGCTGCTGCTGCCGGAGCCGCAGCGCCTTCTGGCGGGCGGTAAGGTCGTTCTGGCGCTGCAGCAGCTCCTGGGCGGACTGCGAAGGCAGACTGCTCTGGGCCGCCTGCTGCTGTGCAAGCAGGGCGTCTACAGCGGCCTGTGCGGCGGTGCAGCGCTGTTCGGCTGCCTGCAGAGCCTGTTCGGCCTGTTCTTTTGCCGTGCGCAGGCGGAGGCGTTCTGCAGCCAGCTCTGCCGCAGCAGTCTGTGCCTGTGTCCGCTGGGCATAAGGCAGAGCGGCCTGCTGTTCTGTGATCTGGCGCGCCAGAGCTTCGGCGGCGGCGCTCTGGGTGGCCGCGGTCTGTTCGGCCTGTGCGGCAGAGGCTTCCAGGGCGGGGCGCTCACGGCTTTTGCGCTGGCGGTCTGCATCCAGTGCATCCCGGCGGCGGCAGTCGGCTTCGGCAGCAGTCAGCTGCTCTGCACAGATCTGCTGCTCGGCCTGCAGGCGTTCCGTTTCCTCGGCGAGCATTGCAGTGATCTGCCGTCCCCAGTGCACGGGGTCGATCGGTTCGGCAAACCGCTCCGGCAGAAGATTTCTGCCGTCCCGGAACAAGATCTGCTGGGATTCATCGGCGGCGGCGCGGGCACTCTGGGCGGCGGCGCTGGCCTTTTCGGCGGTGCGGTCTGCGGCGTCTGCCTGCTGTTTGGCTTCGTTCACCTGACTCTGAGTGGGAGCGGCGGCAGACAAAACCGCCAGCGCCGGGTGATGCGTGCTGCCGCAGACCGGGCAGGAAACGCCCTCCGCCAGTCCCTGTGCCAGCAGCCCGGCCTGCGCGTCCAGAAAGGCCCGCTCCAGGGCATCCCGCTTCTGGTGCGCGAGGGTCTGAGCCGCCGCTTTCTCCAGATAGACGCTCTGTGCCTGCCGGATATCCTGATAGTTTTTGCGGCAGTGGGCGAGGTGGGCCTCCAAAGTCTGCAGCGCCTGCGCCCGCTGCCGGAGCGTTTCGGCCTGATTCTGCAGGCGGAGCTTCCGGGCGGCGGCATCGTCCAGCCCGGCCAGTGCGGTTTCGGTCTCGGCGAGAAGCTTGTCCAGTGCAGTCAGCCGGGTACGCTTTTCCCGTGCCTGCGCCTGTGCCAGCCGGGCCGCGTCCCGGGCAGCCGCTTCCCGGCGGCACAGAGCATCCAATGCATCGTATGCGTCCAGCGCCTGCTGTGCCTGGGTGAGCCGGCGGGTCAGTTCGTCCAGCCGGGCTGCATCTCCGGTGTGGCGGGCGGCTTCCGCGCGGGCGGCGTCCCGCAGGGGCAGCGCGGCGGCCAGTGTGGTCTGCTGTTCCGCCAGCTGCCGGGTCAGCTGCTCGGCCTGCCGGGCGGCACCCAGCTGCTGCTGTACGGTTTTCAGCTGAAGTTCGGCGGCGCACAGGGCGTCTCCGGCAGCGGTCTGCTCGGCCTGCTGACGTTCCAGCAGTGCTTCCAGAAGCTGCAGAGCGGTCTCCGGGGCAGTCTGGGCGCACAGGGCGTCCAGCGCTGCCGCGTCCGGATCGTCTGCGGCGTGCAGGATGCCGGCGAGCAGGCTGTCCAGCTGGGCGTTCTGGGTCAGGCACTGCTGGTTCAGCCGGGCGTTTTCCTCCTGCAGGCGCACCTGCAGCTGCTGATAGCGCTGGGTGCGGAACAGCCTGCGGAAGATGCGGCTCCGGTCCTCGGTGGAAGCGTTCAGCAGCTTGGTAAATTGTCCCTGCGCAATGAGCACGAT
The DNA here is from genome assembly GCA_934525845.1 of uncultured Faecalibacterium sp. GTDB lineage: Bacteria > Bacillota > Clostridia > Oscillospirales > Ruminococcaceae > Faecalibacterium. The sequence goes on from CAKSZS010000005.1 coordinate 25,935, forward strand.
CTGGGAAAACTGATCGTAATCCAGCCCGATGATCTCCTGCACGGCGGCAGTGACCTCTTTGGCCTTGGTGACGGGCGGACGTCCGTCGGCGTAGGTCAGGACGGCATCGGCCTTTTCGGTGGTAGTGCCCTGGCCCCGGACCTTGGGCCGGGTGTATTCCGGGTTGCGCCGCACGGTGTAGCGGGCACCGCTCACCTCAAATTCCAGTTCCACAAAGGTGGGCGTTTTGGGGTCGGCGTACTTGCTCCGGAGCATGGCACCCTCCCGCACGCCGCCGCTGGAGTGGTCGTACAAGGCATAGGTGATGGCGTCGAATAGGGTCGTTTTTCCGGCACCGGTGTCGCCGGTGACCAGATACAGTCCGCCTTTGCCCAGCTGTTCCAGGTCCAGGGTGGTCTCGGCAGCATAAGGGCCAAAGGCCGAAAGGGTCAGCTTGAGGGGTCTCATGCGTCCTCACCCTCCTTCCAGATGGATTCAATGAGCTGCTGACAGAACGCCGCCTGCTCGTCGGTCAGGGGCTGATTGTTCTGCAGCTCGTAGAACGCGGCAAACTGCTGCAGAGGTGTCTGCTGTTCCGCCTGCTCCGGAGCCGTCACGGTGTGGTTTTCCCGGGTGCGGAGGTTGTCGTAATCCAGCCGCATCAGGTTGGGGTACACCACCCGCAGACGGGCCATGGCCTCCGGGATGTCCTGTTCGTCGGTGAGTGTGATGTGCAGATAATCGTCCACGGCGGTGTGTTCGTAGTTCCGGCGGTCGGTCAGTTCCAGGTAGCTGCCGCGCACCTCCCGCAGGTCGTGCAGCGGGGTCAGCGGGGCGGTGGTGAGGGTCACGGTGCCCTTTTCGGCCAGCTCCACAAAGGTGACGCTCTTCTGCTGCCGGGCCTCCGAGAAGGAATACTTCAGCGGGGTGCCGCAGTAGCGCACGGTGTCGAGGCCCACCCTCTGGGGACTGTGCAGATGCCCCAGCGCCACATAGTCAAAGGCGTCGAAGAGGGAGGCGTCCACGCTGTCCACCCCGCCTACGGAGGGTTCCTCGCTCTCGCAGGCGGCGGCACCGGCCACGAACTGGTGCGCCACCAGCACACTGCGGTGGGCAGGGTCCGGGACGCAGTGCCGCAGCACGCAGGCCAGGGCGTCGTTGTAGCTCTCAATGGGTTCGTCCGGGTAGATGTGCCGCACCATGGCAGGCTTCAGGAAGGGCAGTAAGTACACATCCACGGTGCCGTAGGCGTCTTCCAGCGGGATGGGCACCGGGGCGCCGGAAAATACCGGGCTGACATACACCCGGCTGGAGGTGAGCAGCTGGGAACCAAACGCGATGCGGTCGGCGGAATCGTGGTTGCCGCTGATGGCAAAGACGGGCAGCTTCCGCGCGGCCAGTTCGGTCAGGAACCAGTCCAGCAGGCGCACGGCTTCTGCCGGGGGCACAGGCTTGTCGTAGAGGTCTCCGGCCAGCAGAATGCCGTCCACGGGGGTCTGGTCCAGCAGGGAAAGGATCTGTTCCAGAATGAAGCGCTGGTCCTCCAGCATGGAAAATTCGCACACCCGCTTGCCCAGATGCAGGTCCGAAAGATGCAGAAATCGCAAGCAGAAACACCGCCTTTCAAAATAGTTTGTGTTTATTATACAGCAATTGCAGTTTTGGGCGCAAGAAAAACTCCCTCAGTCACGGCTTTCGCCGTGCCAGCTCCCTCACGGAGGGAGCTGTCTGCGCAAGCAGACTGGGGGAGTTTGCTTCCCTTAGAACATCTTTTCCCAGGTGCCTTTGCCCACCACGCCGTCGGCGGTCAGGCCGTTGCGGCGCTGGAAGCGCTGGACGGCTGCAGCGGTGGCTGCACCGTATCTGCCGTCCGCGGTCAGACGCTCGCCGAGGGAGTTCAGCTTCTGCTGCACCAGCCGCACGGTGCCGCCGGAATCCCCGCTGCGCAGCGGAATGCCGGGGTAGGGCACGTTCAGCCCGTGCTTGGCGGTGTAACGGGTGTACAGCACGTTCCAGGTGTTGGCCCCCACCTTGCCGTCCACGTTCATCTTGTTCTTCAGCTGGAATTCCTTCACTGCATTTTCACTGCTGACGCCGAATTTTCCGTCCGCTTTCAGCTCGTCGTACCAGGTGCACGCATCGCGCACGCCGTTGAGCCAGGTCTGCACCAGAGCTGTATCCGGCCCGGAAGACCCGCGCTGGATCAGAGAGTAATATGCCGGGATCGCCATAAAGATCACACGCTCCTTTCGCCTCATGCTATGCGGCGGCAGGGGCCGGTGTTACCCCACCAGAACGACAGGATCCCGGCGGGCGGTGTGCCGGTGCCACCAGTCCACCAGCCTGAAGCGCAGGATGTAATCCCCGCAGACCAGGTCGTTTTCCTCTGGCTGGACATAGCCGCCGCAGGCCGAACGGCACAGCCCCGGGTAGAGCACGCACCACCAGTTGTGCCCGCGGCCGGAACCGATGTCGATGCGTACGGCGTCATACCGCCCGGCGGGCAGGGAGCCGCCGGGGTAGTGCCGCTGGGGGAAATAGAGGTTGGCCAGCTGCACCCGCACCGGAGCAGCATGACCCAGCCGGGCAAGGGTGCGCTCGGCGGTCAGCTGCAAAGCAAAAAGATTCTGTGCGGCCCAGGCCTGCACGGCGGGCTTGTCTTTGGCCGGACAGTGCGCGTCCAGATAAGTGAGAACGGCGTCCCGCACCACCAGCTTGGCATACTGGTCGGCCACGGCATCGCTGTCGGCCCGGATGTGCAGCCGCAGGGTGTCGGCGCACAGGGCGTCTCCGGCTTGCAGCTGGGTGCGGCCCCAGAAAAATCCCTGCACAAGACTGCACAGCAAAAGCGCCAGCGCCAAGCTGGCGCACCAACACTGCATCGAACGGCGGGAAAGCGGCTTGTTCCAATCCATAAAAAACAGACCCTTCTTCTGGAAATGATATCCAGAGGATGGGCCTGCGGGAAAGGTTTTATTCGTTTAGTTCTTCAGCGACTGCATCGGAGCAGGCAGACGGCCGCCGCGGTTGATGAACACCGAGGGGTCGTGGCTGTTTACCGGCATGATGGGGCCATAGCCCAGCAGACCGCCGAAGTCCAGCACCTCGCCGGCCTTGCGGCCGATGGCGGGGATGACGCGCACGGCGGTGGTCTTGCTGTTCACCATGCCGATGGCGGCTTCATCGGCGATCAGGGCGCTGATGACGGCCGGGGTCGTGTCGCCGGGAATGATGACCATGTCGATGCCCACCGAGCAGACCGCAGTCATGGCTTCCAGCTTCTCGATGGTCAGACAGCCGGTCTCGGCGGCGTGGATCATGCCGGCGTCCTCGCTGACCGGGATGAAAGCACCGGACAGACCGCCCACATGGTTGGAGGCCATGACGCCGCCCTTCTTCACGGCGTCGTTCAGCAGGGCCAGGCAGGCGGTGGTGCCGCAGCAGCCGCAGGTCTCCAGACCCATCTCTTCCAGAATGTTGGCCACGCTGTCGCCCACGGCAGGGGTGGGAGCCAGCGACAGGTCGATGATGCCGGCGGGCACGCCCAGTTCGCGGGAAGCCAGATTGGCCACCAGCTGGCCCACGCGGGTGATCTTGAAGGCGGTGCGCTTGACCAGCTCGGCCACCGCGTCGATGGGGGCGTCCTTGGGCAGACGGGCCAGGGCGGCACGCACGGCACCGGGGCCGGAAACGCCCACATGGATCTCGCAGTCCGGTTCGCCGGGGCCGTGGAAGGCACCGGCCATGAAGGGGTTGTCCTCCGGGGCGTTGCAGAACACCACCAGCTTGGCCGCGCCGATGCACTGCCGGTCGGCGGTCAGTTCGCTGGCCTTCTTCACGGCTTCGCCCATCAGCTTGATGGCGTCCATGTTCAGGCCGGCCTTGGTGGCACCGATGTTCACCGAGCTGCACACGATGTCGGTCTCAGCCAGGGCACGGGGGATGGACTCGATCAGGCGGCGGTCCCCGGCGGAGAAGCCTTTGTGCACCAGAGCACTGTAGCCGCCCACAAAGTTCACGCCCACCTTTTTGCCGGCGGCGTCCAGAGTCTTGGCAAAGTCCACCGGGTCGGCGTCCGGGCAGGCACCCAGCAGCATGGCGATGGGGGTCACGCTGATGCGCTTGTTGATGATGGGAATGCCGTACTCCGCACTGATGTGCTCTACGGCAGGCACCAGGTTTGCGGCCTTGGTGGTGATCTTGTTGTAGATGTTCTCACAGGCCTTCTTGGGGTCCGGGTCGATGCAGTCCAGCAGGCTGATGCCCATGGTCACCGTGCGCACATCCAGATTGTCCTGGGTGAACATCTCGATGGTCTCGAGGATATCACCGGTATTAAACATACTCATAGCAGTGTATACTCCTTTGCCTCAGATGGTGTGCATGGCGTCAAAGACTTCCTGGCGGGTCACGTTGATCTGCATCTTCATCTCGGCGGCCAGTGCATCGGTGCGCTTGTGCAGCTCCTCGTGGCTCACGCTGCAGTTGGTGAGATCCACCAGCATGATCATGGCGAACATCCCCTGCAGAATGCTCTGGGTCACGTCTTCAATGTTGATGTTCAGCTCGCTGCACAGGCCGGAGACCTTTGCAACCACGCCGACGGTGTCGTGTCCGATCACGGTAATAAATGCTTTCATCGTTTCCACCCTCATTTTCCATGTTGTGAAACCATGCCGCAAACCAGATGCGGCATACCCTTACTCCCCCAGTATAGCAGATTTGGCAAAATTTGAACACTCTTTTTGTAAAAAAGAGCAGATGGAAGCCGTAAAAGACATTCTATCCGCAAGGGAAAATTGATTTTTATGGGTGCAATCTTCTGTGCCTTGTGCTATACTTATATACAATTATTTCCCACTATCTGGCCGAGAAGGAGTAACAGACTATGGAACAGCTTTTGAAGATTCTGGAAGACAATGCGCGGCTGCCCATCGAGGACATTGCCACGATGCTGAATAAATCCCCTGCCGAGGTGGCGGCAATGATCGACCTGGCCCGGGCGCAGGGCATCATCAAGGGCTACAAGACCCTGGTGGACTGGGAAAAGGCCGGAGTGAACCGGGTGGAAGCGGTCATCGAGCTGAACGTCAGCCCCAAGAAGAGCCGCGGCTTTGATGAGATCGCGGCCACCATCGCGGCCTTTGATGAGGTGGAGAGCGTGCTGCTGATGAGCGGCGGCTACGACCTGCAGCTGGTCATCAAGGGCCAGACCTTCCAGGAGATCGCGCTGTTCGTGGCAAAGCGCCTGTCCCCGCTGGACGACGTGCTGTCCACCGCCACCCACTTTGTACTGCGTACCTATAAAAAAGAGGGCCGTCTGTACCAGGACGAAGAAATCGATGAAAGAGAGTGCACGGTGCTGTGATGGATTACGATAAACTGATCGCGCCTGCCGCCGAAGCCATGCGCCCTTCCGGCATCCGCAAATTTTTCGATCTGGCAGCGGAAATGCCCGAGTGCATCAGCCTGGGCGTGGGCGAGCCGGACTTCAAAACGCCCTGGGCCGTGCGCGAAGCCGGCATTGAGAGCCTGGAGCATGGCCGTACCCGCTACACCTCCAACGCCGGCCTGAAGGAGCTGCGCGCCGAGATCGCCAGGTATCTGGACCGGCGGCTGGGCCTGCACTACGACCCGCTGCACGAGGTGCTGGTGACCGTGGGCGGCAGCGAAGCCATTGATATGTGCATCCGCACCCTGGTGCAGCCCGGCGATGAGGTCATCATCCCGGAGCCGTGCTTTGTGTGCTACGAACCCATCACCACCTTGTCCGGCGGCGTGCCGGTGCACGTGGCCTGCCGGCAGGAGGACGAATTCCGCCTGCGGGCCGACGCCCTGAAAGCGGCCATCACGCCCAAGACGAAACTGCTCATCATGCCTTTCCCCAACAACCCCACCGGTGCGGTGATGGAGCGGGAAGACCTGGAAGCCATTGCGGAAGTGCTGCGCGGCACCAACGTCATGGTGCTGTCGGATGAAATTTACGCGGAGCTGAACTACGGCCTGCGGCCCCATGTGTCCATCGCGTCTCTGCCGGACATGGCAGAGCGCACCATCGTAGTGAACGGCTTCTCCAAGACCTATGCCATGACCGGCTGGCGCCTGGGCTATGCCTGCGGCCCGGCTCCCATCATCAAGATCATGACCAAGATCCACCAGAGCGCCATCATGAGCGCCCCCACCACCAGTCAGTATGCTGCCATCACCGCCCTGAAGGACTGCGACGGCGAGATCGACCGGATGCGGGACGAGTACAATATGCGCCGCCGTCTGGTGGTGCGTACCTTCAACGATATGGGGCTGACCTGCTTTGAGCCGCGGGGCGCGTTCTACGCCTTCCCCTGCATCCGCTCCACCGGCATGACCAGCCAGGAATTCTGCACCCAGCTTTTGGAGCAGAAGCACGTTGCCATCATTCCGGGCGATGCCTTCGGCGCTTCCGGCGAGGGCTACTGCCGCGTGTCCTACGCCTACAGCGTGGAACATCTGAAAGAAGCCATGAAGCGCATCCGGGAGTTCCTGCAGGAAAACGGGATGTACCACGGCGTCTGAGGAGGAAGGGCGGATGACGAGACGGAACAATGTGACCGTGCTGGCGCCCGCAAAGCTGAATCTGGCGCTGGATGTGGTGGGGCTGCTGCCCAACGGCTACCATGACTTGGACATGACCATGCAGGCCATCACCCTCTATGAGCGGGTCGTCCTGCGGCGCAGTCCGTACCTGAATCTGCGCCTGCCCGGCAGTCCGGTAGCGGCCAACAACAAGAATACCGCCATCAAGGCGGCACTGGCGTTTTTCCACTACACCGGCCTGCTGGCGGGGGTGGACATCACCATTGAAAAAAAGACCCCGGTGCGGGCAGGCATGGCGGGCGGCAGTGCCGACGCCGCTGCTGTGCTGGTGGGGCTGAACGAGCTGTATGGCGCCAGGCTCTCCATGAGTGAGTTGTGTGCGCTGGGGGCGAAGATTGGCGCGGACGTACCCTTTGCCCTCATGGGCGGCACCTGCCGGGTGCAGGGGGTGGGCGACTTCCTCAAGGCGCTGCCGCCGATGCCGGACTGCTGGTTCACGGTGGTGATGCCGGACTACGGCGTGTCCACCCCGGAGGCCTTTGCGGCCTATGATAAGGTGGGCAGCAGCATCCACCCGGACTGCGAAGCCCAGGAAGCTGCCATCCGCGCCGAAGACCTGTCCGCCCTGTGTGCGGCGGCAGGCAATGCGCTGGAGGAGTGCAGCGGCGCCAAGGATACCGAAGCCATCAAGGCACTGCTGCGGGAACACGGGGCCTTGACCGCCCTGATGACCGGCAGCGGCGCGGCGGTGTTCGGCGTGTTTGCGGATGAAACCTCCGCCCGCGCGGCAGCGGAAGCCGCCAGACAGCGCTGGAAACAGATCTATGTGGCACAGCCGGACCGCGGCGGTGCACGGGTCATCGGGTAAAAATGCATAAACCTCCTTCCGATGGGGCATCCTAGCGCCAAAGGAAGGAGGTCTTTTTTGTGCAGACCTTTTATAAAATCTGCCTGATCCTCATGATCGTGGGCGGCATCAACTGGGGCCTTGTGGGCCTGTTCCAATTCGATTTTGTGGGCTGGCTGCTGGGCGGCAGCAGTTCCATCTGGTCCCGCATCGTGTTCACACTGGTGGGCCTGGCCGCGCTGTGCGGCATCCCGGGGCTGTTTCAGGACGAAGATGCTTCTGGTAATTGAAAGCGGCCTCGCCCTCTCAGTCACGCTTCGCGTGCCAGCTCCCCCAAAGTGGGAGCCTTTGGCAGTCCACGCAATGTGCATCTTTATGCCAAGGCCTCTCCCCTTGGGAGAGGTGGATTTGCGAAGCAAAGACGGAGAGGGTGAGCACGCTAACACAAAAAAGCACCTGCAAAACCAATTGCAGGTGCTTTTTTTTGTGAGAAAATCAATCGCTTTCCCCATCAATGTCATCCCAGCCCACCAGGTCCGGCAGGGTGAGGGTCTCATCCGAGCAGTGGGGGCGGGTGCTCTGGGCTTCAGCAGCCTTGGCACGCAGGACCTCCTGCGCGATCTCCCGCACGGCGATGCAGTCTTCCGGCAGGTCGGTCTGGCTGCGGCCGGAGTGGGTGAACAGGATCTTGCCCTTGGGGCCGACCACCAGCGTCAGCGGCAGGATCTGCGGGGCGCTGCTGTCATAGCGGTAACCCTGCTCCCGGGCGGTTTTGTAAATGCGCTGGGCTGCAAAGCTCCAGCTCAGCAGGCCCCGGGCCTGCTCCACGCCCAGATAGCTGTACAGCACGCCGGGGGCATCGCAGATGATGGGAAAGGGAAATTCCGCCCCCCGGGTGGCCTTGGAGACCATTTTGGCCGAGGAACGTACCACGCAGGCCAGCCGGACGCCCCGCAGTTTGGGCAGGGTGCCCAGATAGCGGGTGATGTACTCCCGGCTCACGGGATGGTCGAAACCGGGCAGAAAGATCATGACCAGCGGCTGCTCGCCCTCGCACAGCTGGTAAAAATCATTGCCGGGTTTGGTGGGGGTGTCAAAGGTGAAACGGGGGATCGAGGTGCCGACCAGATGTTCGGAGCTCATGCCGCTTAGCACATCCTTTCTGATAACAAAAAATCCACGCACTGTGCCGCCTGCAGAGAAGCAGAGGACAGTGGTGGATAAAATTCTATAAAAGATCCCGCCCGGTCGTCTGCGGTCAATCAAACCTACCCTTGCGGACAGGTGGGTGCTCTGTCTCCGGAATCACGCTTCCTCATCGAGCCTCCATGGTCGACCCATGGCGGGGAGGTCTGCAATCCACCGGGGAACTCCGGGCTCCCGTTGAATGATTAGTAGGATCATATAAACCGCAACAAATCGAGCCGGGCAGGAAGTCTTGCCAGGGAATTTGTCTGGGAGAGCGGGAAACTTACTCTTCGATGTCGTATTCCTCGCTCAGGCGCTTTTCAAACAGCTTGCTGACTTCCAGCAGAGTCTCGTCGTCTTCCACAACGTCCAGATACTCGCCTTCGTCATCCTCGCCGACGCTCAGGATCACCAGCTGGGCATCCTCGGCTTCGGCCTCATCTTCAGTATATTCGACCACGGCCAGATAATGCACGCCCTTGTGGTCCAGTGCATCGATCACTTCAAACGTGACCTCATTGCCGTCCTCGTCCTGCAGAGTCATCAGATCGGGCTGATATTCCTCTTCTGCTTCTGCGCCGGGGTTCTTGATTTCGTCAGACATAAGATCCGTTCTCCTGTATCCTGCAATCTATTACAAAAATGTTGGTTCCAGGGGGGGCTTTCCGGGGCACCGCCCTTGGTCTGCCTATAGTGTAGCGTTTTTTTGCCTGCTCGTCAAGATGATTTTTCGCACAGAAATCACCTGCTAAATTTTCACGGAATTTCTCTCGCGCTGGGGCGTTAAATATGGTATACTAGGCTCTGAATCTTTTTGCGCCCGGTCGGCGGGTGCTTTGCTATAGGATATGGAATGAGGGGGAAAAGTATGCGTACAAAAAAATGGATGGCACTGCTGCTGGCATCGCTTCTGCTGCTCACCGGCTGCAGCCTGGGCGGCAGGGGCGGCAGCACGGTGCAGAAGATCGAGCGTCCGGCGGTGGAGTCCCAGGAGGTGCAGTTCACCCATCCGGCGGCGGGGGACACCGTTGCGGTGTTCGACACCTCGGCGGGCACCTTCCGGGCGGTGCTCTTCCCTGACAAGGCCCCGCAGGCCTGCGAGAACTTCATCGGGCTGGTGCAGGCGGGCTATTACAACGGCCTGACCGTCTCCCGGGTGGAGAGCGGCTTCGTGGTGGAAGCCGGGCAGGGCGCGGACGGCAAAGGCAGCACCATCTGGAACGGGAACCGCTATCCCATTGAGGTCAGCGACAGCCTGCACCACTACTCCGGTGCGCTGTGCATGGGTACGGACGCTTCCGGCGACTGCGCCAGCGTCTTTTACGTGGTGCAGACCCTGCCGGGAGACCAGTCGGTGACCCAGGAACTGGTGGACCAGATGAACAGTGCAGGCTATCGGGCCGAGGTGGTCAGCGCCTACCAGACCGCCGGCGGCGCACCCTTCCTGGACTACACCGACACGGTGTTCGGCCAGGTGTATGAGGGGATGGAAACCGTGGACACCATCGGCCAGACCGGCGTGGATGAAAATCAGAAGCCCACCGAGGACATCACCATCAACAGCGTGACCATCGAGACGTATCAATAATAAACAAGGCACCCGCAGCAGTCCTGCTGCGGGTGCCTTTTGCGTCTTCAAATCTCCCCCGGATGCTCTTTCCGCCAGGTGAGGTAGTCATCCAGAATGACGGTGGCACTCACGGAGTCCAGGATCTCCTTGCGCTTTTCGCCAAAGGTGCCGCTCTCATCCAGAATATCGGCGGCGGCACAGGTGGTCTGGCGCTCGTCCCACATCCGCACCGGCAGGCCGCTCCAGATCTCCACGGTCTTGGCCAGCTTCCGGCTCTTGGCGGCGCGTTCGCCCTCGGTGCCGTCCATGTTCAGCGGCAGGCCGATGACGATCAGCTCGGCCCCGATCTCTTTGGCCACCTCGCACACCCGGGCCGCGACCTTATTGCGGGCCTTGAGGGTGATCTGGGGCGTGATGGCGCTGGTGAGGAATTCGGTGCGGTCGCAGGTGGCAAGGCCGGTGCGGCTGTCGCCGTAATCAACTGCTAAAATTTTCATGCGATGTCCTTTCTGTGGTCAGTCATTTTGTTCAGTATACCATAGCAGGGGCCGCCCTGCAAAGAAAACCGGTGGTTTTGCCCCGGGTTTCGTGGTACAATGTCTGTAAAATCGAGAAACGGGAGGAATCCATCATGCTCAAACTGGTTCTGGGCGGTTCCGGCAGCGGCAAGACCACCCTGCTGTACGCCCGCATCAAGGCCCGGGCCGAGGCCGGAAAGCGCAGCATCCTGCTGGTGCCGGAGCAGTTCACCTCCAGCACCGAGGGCCGCATCTACCGGGAACTGGGGGATGCCTTGTCCGGCATGGTGGAGAGCTTTTCCTTCACCAGTCTGGCCGAACACATCCTGTCCGCCGAGGGCGGCAGCGCGGTGCAGACCCTTTCGGACGCAGGCCGGGCGGTGCTGGTGCGCCGGGCACTGGAAGAATTGCAGGACAAGGTGCACTACTACTACCGCCACCGGCGCAGTGCGGCCTTCTGCCAGATGGCAGCGGAGACCATCGACGAGCTGAAGAGCGCGGGCCTGTCCGGCGAACAGCTGGCAGACCTGGCCCAAAACTGCGGCACCGAGCGCGGCAAGCTGGCCGAGCTGGCGCTGATCCTGCAGGGCTATGAGACCCTGCTGGCGGGCACCGGCATGGACCCTTCCGACCGGCTGGAACTGGCGGCGGACCGGCTGGAAGCGGCCCTGGCCCGGGGCGGCCTGCCGGAGTTTTTGCAGGACCGGGAACTGTTCATTGACGAATTCGATACCTTCAACGCGCCGAAAAAGCGGCTGCTGGGGGCCTTGCTGGCGTCGCTGCCCACCGTGACGGTGGCTCTGTGCGACGACGGTGCCCCGCTGGTGCCGGGGGATGCCAGCCTGTTTTCCGGAGCCAAGCAGGTGGCCATGCAGCTGCGGCAGCTGGCCCGCAAAAACGGCAGTGAAGCGGCCGCACCGGGGCTTCTGCGCCGGGACCGGCGGCACGCAGATGCTCCCGGCCTTGCGGCAGTGACCGAGCTGCTGGAGACCGGCCGCTGTGAGCCGCTGGAAGCTGCCCCGGAAGTGCACTTGTTTGCTGCGGCCAGCCGGGAAGAGGAAGCCCGCTGCACGGCGGCGGTCATCCGGAACCTGATGCGGCAGGGCGTGCGGTGCGGGAAGATCGCCGTGGTCTGCCGTGACATCGCCAAATACCGGGCGGCGGTGCGGTATGAGTTCCGCATGGCGGACATCCCGCTCTACTGCGACGAACCCACCACCCCGGAGTTCAGCGCCCCGGCCACGGCGGTGCGCGCCCTGCTGGCCCTTCTGCGCGGTGCGGACATGACCGAACACCTGACCGTCCTGGCCAAGACCGGGCTGTGTGCGCTGGAAGAAGAGCAGGTCTGTGCGCTGGAAAATTATGCCTACACTTGGTCGCCCAACGCAGCGGCGTGGCGGACCAGGTTTGAGAAAAGCCCCAAGGGCTTCGGCAATGCCGAGCTGACCGACGAGGACCAGAAAAATCTGGACCGGGCCGAGGAAGCCCGCGCCCTGCTGGTGACCGCCGTGGACGAACTGCGCGGCAAGGTGAAGGGTGGCAACGCAGAACAGATCAGCCGGGAAGTGTACTTCTGCCTGAAAAAGCTGGGGGCCGAGGAACAGCAGGCCAAGCTTGTGGAAGAAATTCGTGCCGCCCGGGGCATTCCGGCAGCGGAGGAAGCCGCCCGCGAATGGAATGTGGTGATGCAGCTGCTCGACGAGATGGCGGCGCTGCTGGGGTCCCAGAGCGTCACCGTGCCGGAGTACGAGGACCTGTTCAGCCTGCTCCTGCGCTCCTCCGACCTGGGGCACATCCCTCAGACGCTGGACGCGGTGGTGCTGGCCAGCGCGGGCAAAATGCGTCTGGATGCGCCGGATTATGTGTTCGTGCTGGGTCTGGCGGAAGGGGAGTTCCCCTGTGCGCCCTCCGAGACCGGTCTGCTGACCCACGCGGACCGGGACGCCCTGATGGCCCAGCAGATCGAACTGCCGGACTGTTTTGAGAACCGTGTGGTGCGCGAACAGGTGTGCTTTTATAAGGCTCTGACCGCCCCGGCCAAAGGGCTGTGGCTCAGCTGGCCCAAGGGCCAGGGCGAGACCCTGTGTGCGGCGCTGGAACCCATCGTGGAAGCGCTGCACCCGGAGGCTCCGGTGCTGGACCTGCCCGACCTGGCCGCGACTCCGGCGGACGCCCTGGACACCCTGGGCGGCGGCTGGGTGCTCACTGATACGGAACGTGCCAGCCTGACCGAGGCCCTGCGCACCCCGGACGAGGAAGAACCCCAGGGTCTGGCTCTTCTGCACCGGATGGAAGAAGCCTTGCCCCGGCAGGTGACCGACCTGCCCGCGCTGGAAACCCTGCTGGGGCGGCGTCTGCGCATTTCCCCCAGCCAGCTGGAAAAATACTACACCTGCCGGTACGGCTACTTCCTGCAGTATGTGCTGGGCCTGAAGCCCCGCAAACGGGCGGAACTTTCCGCCGACCAGAGCGGCACCCTGATGCACTGGGTGCTGCAGATGGCGCTGGACCCGCACCCGGATGCCGACAACCCCTGTCGGACCATGCAGCCCTACCTGGAACTGGATGACGAAGCCATGGCAACGCTGGCGGGCCTGCTGGTGGACGAGTACGCCAAGCGCTGCCTGCCCGAGGACACCGCCCGCTTTGCCTACCTGCTGTCCCGGCTGAAAAAGAGCATGACCAGCCTGCTGTGCTACCTGCGGGACGAACAGAACCAGTCCAAGTTCCAGCCGGTGGCCTGCGAACTGAAGATCGGTGCGGGGGAGGATGCCGTGCCTGGGCAGCTGTATCACCTGTCGAATGGACGCACGGTGCAGCTCATCGGTTCGGTGGACCGCGCCGACGAATGGATCGAAGAGGACGGCACCCGCTGGGTGCGGGTGGTGGACTACAAGACCGGCACCAAAAAGCTGGACCTGAAAGAGGTCTACTGCGGCCTGGACTGCCAGATGCTGCTGTATCTGTTCAGCCTGACCCGGGACCGCAGCGGGCGGTTCACCGGGGCTGAACCCGCCGGGGTACTGTACCTGCTGGCGGACCCTGCCCCGGAGACCACCACCCGCGAAAAAGCCGCCCGCACCGTGGAATACCAGCTGGACGGTCTGGTGCGGGACGAACAGAAAGTGTTCGACGCCATGGACGCAGACGAGACCGGGCGCTATCTGCCCTTCAACTACCGCAACGGCGTGCCCAGCCCCTACCAGAAGGACAAGCGGGCGGACATTGCCAAATTGAACCGCATTCAGCTGCACCTGGACGATCTGGTCACCCAGATGGGTGAACAGTTATACGGCGGGCAGATCGCTGCCGAACCGCTGGTGGTCAGCGCCAGCAAAAGCCCCTGTACCTGGTGCGACTACAGCTTTATCTGCTGCCACGAGACCGGCATCGGGGAACGGGCGCTGGAAGCCCCGGCCAAGCCCTTTGAGCCGGAGGAATCCAAGGAAGACGGAACGGAGGAATCGACATGAGCGAACCCAAATGGACCCCGGCCCAGCGTGCCGCCATTGAGGACCGGGGCGGCACGCTGCTGGTGAGCGCGGCGGCGGGCAGCGGCAAGACCGCCGTGCTGACCGAACGGGCCGTGCGGCTCATCACCGACCCGGACCATCCGGTGGATGCGGACAAGCTGCTCATCGTCACCTTCACGAATGCGGCGGCGGCGGAACTGCGTGCCCGCATCGGACAGGCTTTGCTCAAGCGCAGCCAGCAGGAACCGGGCAACACCGCCCTGCGCCGCCAGCGGATGCTGCTCCAGCGGGCCCCCATCTGTACCATCGACGCCTTTTGTCTGGACCTTCTGCACAAGCATTTTCAGGCACTGGACATCCCGCCGGATTTCGCTCCGGCGGACCCCGGCAGTGTGGAGGTGCTGAAAGCGTCTGCGCTGGCAGAAACGCTGGAACACGCTTATGCGGACCCGGACTTCTGTGCCTTTGCAGACCTGTACGGCAAGGGCCGCACCGACAAGCCCGCCGGGGATACCATCCTCAGCGTGTACAATTTCCTGCGTGCCCTGCCGGACTATGACCGGAAGCTGGACGAATTCCTGGCCCCGTGGCAGGAAGAAAATGGCTTTGCCCGGACCTGCTGGCACGACCTTCTGCTGGCGGAAGCCGCCCGCAGTGCCAAAGCGGCCCGGGAATTGCTGTGTGCCGCCCAGCTGGACTGCCGGGAGGACTACGCCCAGGAAATGGCCGATGCCGAAAGCAAGAAGACGCCTTCCGCCATTCAGAAGGCCACGGCTGCCGTCGGCGAGAAATACGCCGAAGCCCAGGGCCGTTTGGAACGGTCTGCCGCCCTGCTGGGGGAGGTGGAGCGTCTGGCAGGCGCGGGGGAGTGGACGCCGCTGTACGACCGGCTCACCCCCTTTGTGCTGGGCATGGAGGAGATGCCGGGCCTGAAGGGCATGAAAAAGCACCTGAAAGGCGACCACAAGACCGCCATCAAGACCCGCGCAGACGAGGCGCTGGCCCTGTTTGAAGAAATCATAGAACTGATCTCGTGCAGCGAAGAGGAAGCTGAGGCCGACCGGCAGGCGGCACTGCCGCGTCTGCGGGCGCTGTTTGCCGCTGTGCGGGATTTTGATGCCCGGTTCACGGCCAAGAAAAAGGAACGCAAGCTGCTGGAATTCAGCGACTTTGAGCACCTGGCGCTGAAGCTGCTGCGCACGCCGGAGGGCACCCCCACTCCGCTGTGCGGAGACATCCGGAAAAATTACGCCGCCGTCATGGTGGACGAATACCAGGACACCAATGCCTTGCAGGATGCCCTTTACCGCTGTCTGGCGGCTCCGGCGGGGGACAACCTCTTCTTGGTGGGGGACCTGAAACAGAGCATCTACCGCTTCCGCCAGGCGGACCCCAGCATCTTCCGGGCCAAGCTGGACTGCTGGAATGCCCTGCCCGGCGGCATGGCCCGCCCCTACCCACCGGAGGAAACCGCCGGAGCGGACGCCCTGCTGGCGCTGGACGCAAACTTCCGCTCGGCCCCGCAGGTGGTGGCGGGCATCAACTTCATCTTCGAACAGCTCATGACCCCGCAGCTGGGCGATACGGCCTACGGCGATGGCCAGCGGCTGGTCTGCGGTGCGCCGGGCGAGTACCCGGGCGGCGTGGAGGTGCAGTTCCTGCCGGACGACACCGCCGAAACGGACGCGGCCTGGATCGCGGAACGCATTGAGACCCTGGTGCAGAGCAGCGAACCGGTGCGGGACGGCGCGGCCACCCGCCCGGTGCAGTACGAGGACTGCTGTGTCCTGCTTTCCGCCCGCACGGAGTTCCCAGCCTATGTGGAAGCGCTGACCGCCCGGGGCATCCCGGTGTATGCGGATACCCGGGAAAACCTCATGGAAGCCCCGCACATCCGGCCGCTCATTGCCCTGCTGAAGGTCATCGACAACCCGGCGCAGGACATCTATCTGGCGGCGGTCATGCTGGGGCCGCTGTTCGGCTTTACGGATGACGACCTGGTGCGTCTGCGTGCCCAGAGCGGCCAGAACGAGAAAGAAGCCCGGGAAAAAGCCGGAGAACCGGGCAGAAAGCCCACCCGCATGAGCCTGTACGGCGCGGTGCTGCAGACGGTGCACGGTGAAGAGGATGATGCTTTCGTGCAAAAGGTGCGGGCGTTCTATGCGCGGCTGACCGCCCTGCGGCAGATGGCCCGCAGTGTCCCGGCGGAACAGCTGATGGAAGAAATTTTTGCCTCCACCGGCTATCTGGCGGCGCTGGGCGTTCTGGAAAACGGTGCCCGCCGCCGGGAGGATGCCCGGAAGTTTGCCTCCTTCTGCGCGGCGTCTGGTGCCAACGGCATCTCGGCGCTGGTGCGTGCCATCGACGCGGCGGCGCAGGCGGGGTCCACCGGGCAGGACACCACGCCCGGCGGCGCCCGGCCCGGCTGTGTGACCATCATGACCATCCACCGCTCCAAGGGATTGCAGTTCCCGGTGGTGTTCGTGGCGGACACGGCCCGCAAGTTCAATGCGGCAGACATCCGCCAGCCGGTGCTGCTGCACCGGGTCTACGGCGTGGGCCTGCGTCTGCGTCCGGAACAGGGCGAGGGGGCTTATAAAACGGCGGCTTATACGGCACTGGCCAGCGTCCATGCGCAGGAACTGCGCAGTGAGCAGATGCGCCTGCTGTATGTAGCGCTGACCCGCGCCCAGGATAAGCTCATCCTCACCGTGCCGCTGGGCATCGGCAAGAGCAGCAACCCCTTTGCAAAGGCGGCGGCCTTCCTGGCCGCCGGAGCGGGCGACACCCTGCATCAGCAGGCCAACAGCTTTGCGGACTGGCTGCGGGCGGCGCTGCTGGTGCACCCCAACGGCGGACCTCTGCGCCGCCTGGCGGGTGATCTGGAACTGCCCTTTGCGGACACCCGGAGCAGGATCACGCTCAGCGGGACCGACGCTCAGCTCCCGGAGAGAGAGGAACTTCCGGAAGACGAGGAACCGGAACCGCCGCAGGCCGACCCGGCCCTTGTGGAGCAGCTGCGGGCGGGCTTTGCCTGGCAGTATCCGGCGGCGGAACTGTCCGCCGTACCGGCCAAGGTCAGCGTGACCAGCATCGTGCATAAGGCGGAACAGACCACGCTGGAACGTCCGGCCTTCCTGAGCAGGGACGGCCTGACCGCCGCCGAGATGGGCACCGCCCTGCACGCCTTTCTGGAACACGCAGACTTTGCGGCCCTGGCCGCAGCCCAGGCGGCAGGCACGCTGGACGAAGCCGTCAACGCGGAACGGGACCGGCAGACTGCCATGCAGCTGACCGCCCCGGAAATCGCCGAAAAGCTGGACGCCGGACGCATCCGCCGCTTTGTGCAGAGCGAAGCTTTTGCGAAGATCTGTGCGGCAGAGCAGGTCCTGCGGGAACTGGCGTTTATCACGGCCCTGCCCGCGTCGGCAGTGCTGGCGGCACAGGGGGCTTCCGCACCGGAAGCCGCCGCCGAAGCCCAGGTGCTGGTGCAGGGCATCGCGGACCTTGTGCTGGTGTACCCGGACCACTTGGAACTGCTAGATTACAAGACCGACCGGCGCAAGACCGAAGCGGAATTTCTGCAGGCTTACCGCGCCCAGCTGAACCTGTACGCCCTGGCCATCGGCAAGCGCTTTGCCCCCAAGCCGGTGACTTATAAGGGAATCTATTCCTTCTCGCTGGGGAAGCTGATCGAGGTATAAAACCCTCTCAGTCAAAGCCTGCCGGCTTTGCCAGCTCCCCCGAAAGAGGGAGCTTACGCATGAATTGGCAAAGCTGCATCTCCATCCTGTGAAGGATGGACTGCCCAACAGATGCAAAAAGCTCGCCCTTCGGGAGAGCTGGCATCGAACGCAGTGAGATGACGGAGAGGGTTCAGTCCTTTCAAAAGTCATATTTTTTCCGCAAAACGCATAAAAAGTGCTTGACAGGCCCCCGCGGCTGTGCTAAAATAGTTGGGTAAAGAAAGCAGCTACGGCCTGTGCCGCGCTCGCCTTGTGGGGTCAGAATCCCCGGGCTATACCCAAAAAGCAAGCACTTTAAGAGTGCATTGCGAGTATGTGTGAATTCCGCGCGGCTGTCCTGAAAAAGGGCGGCCGCGTTTTCTATGCCAAATATTGCAACACTATGGATTTTGTTTGGAGGTGCATTCATTATCGCTACCGCTGGAAAGTCGAAGGAACTGGAGATCAACGGTCAGATCCGTGACCGTGAGGTTCGCCTGATCGGTGCCGATGGCGAGCAGAAGGGCGTTGTGTCCATTCAGGTGGCCATGCGCGCTGCAGAAGACGCCGGGCTCGATCTGGTCAAGATCGCACCGCAGGCCGTGCCGCCTGTGTGCAAGGTGCTGGATTACGGCAAATACCGTTTTGCACAGCAGAAGAAGGAGAAGGAAGCCAAGAAGAACCAGAAGGTGGTCGAAGTCAAGGAGACCCGCCTCTCGCTCAACATTGACACCAACGACTTCAACACCAAAGTGAACCAGACCGCCAAGTTCCTGGCAGCCGGCCACAAGGTGAAGGCTTCGATCCGCTTCCGCGGCCGTGAGATGGCGCACAGCGCTCTGGGTGCTGACGTGCTGAAACGCTTTGCCGAGGCTCTGCCCCAGGCAAGCATGGATAAGCCGCCGGTGCTTGAGGGCCGCACGATGTCCATTCTGCTGATCCCGAAACCCAATAAGGACTAATTTTAGGAGGAAACTAAAATGGCTAAGATGAAACTGAAGACGCACTCCGGCGCTAAGAAGCGCTTTAAGCTGACCAAGAACGGCAAGATCAAGCGCGGCCATGCATTCCGCAGCCACATCCTGACCAAGAAGACCACCAAGCTGACCCGTGGCTACCGTCAGCCCAGCTACGTTGATAAGACCAACGCAGCTACCATCAAGAGCATGCTGCCCTACGCCTAAGAGCGAGCCGCAGGCAAACACATTCTATTGAGAAAACTAAAGGAGATATAAAAAATGGCACGTATCAAGGGCGCAACCATGACTCACAAACGTCGTAAGAAGATGCTGAAGCTGGCCAAGGGCTTCTACGGCTGCAAGAGCAAGCACTTCAAGATGGCCAAGCAGCAGGTCATGAAGAGCGGCAACTACGCTCTGGCTGGCCGCCGCATGAAGAAGCGTCAGTTCCGCAACCTGTGGATCTGCCGCATCAACAACGCAGTTCGTCCTCTGGGCATGAACTACTCCACCTTCATGGCTGGCCTGAAGAAGGCAGGCATCGAGCTGAACCGCAAGATGCTGTCTGAGATGGCTATCAACGATCCCAAGAGCTTTGCAGCTCTGGTCGAGACCGTGAAGAACGCCTGATAAAGAGCAAAGATCGTGACGCCCGCGCGTATACGCGGGCGTCCGTTTTGTATCCGGGCTTTTTTCGCGGCAGGCAAAAAAGTTTTCAGGGCAGCGCCCTGCCGCGGAGAAGCTTTGTGGCAGACGCTGCCCTTTTTGACTTTTTTCGAGCGAAAGACGATCATTTCAAGCCTTCTTCCGTCCGGGAGAAGGCGGCGGATGAGGGCGCATGGGGAGAAAATGATGCTCTCAGCAGGAGGGGACACAATGGACGAGAAAATCACCAGCCGGGAAAACGCAAAGATCAAATACGCCTGCCGCCTTTCTTCCAGCGCGGCGTTCCGCCGCAGTGAGGGCCGCTTCCTGGCCGAGGGCCGCAAGCTGTGCCCGGAGCTTGCCCGGGGTGCCCGGCTGGAAACGCTGTTTTACACCGAGAGCGCCATGGAAAAGTGTCCGGAACTGGCCGGACTGCCCGGGGAGCACTATTTGGTGGAGGACCATGTGGCGGACAAGCTGGCCGATGTGGGCACCCATCAGGGGGTGTTCGGCGTGTTCCGCACCCCGGAGCACACCCTGGACGAGGTGAAGCCCGGCGGGCGCTACCTGGCATTGGAGCGGGTGCAGGACCCCGGCAACGTGGGCACCCTGCTGCGCTCTGCCGCCGCCTTTGGCTTTGACGGGGTGCTGCTCAGCGAGGGCTGTGCGTCGCCCTATGCCCCCAAGACCCTGCGGGCGTCCATGGGCGCGGCCGTGCGCATCCCGGTCATCGAGGCCGGGGCCATGCCGCAGGCCATCGCCCAACTCCGGGCAAAGGGCGTTACCTGCCTGGCGGCAGCCCTGTACCAGTCCCAGCCCCTGAGCGCGGCCCAGGCCAGTTACCCGGGCGGCGTCTGTGTGGTCATCGGCAGCGAGGGCCAGGGCCTGACCGACGAGACCATTGCCGCCTGTGACCGCACCGTGCGCATCCCCATGACCGACCGGGTGGAGAGCCTGAACGCCGGCATTGCGGGCAGCATCCTGCTGTGGCATTTCCGGGAGGAAAGCCTGTGACAGCCGGGATGGGGCAGACCAGCCTGTTTCCGCCGGAGCCGGCGCCGGACCCGCTGCTGTGCTGGCTGTGGCTGGCACACGTTCTGGGGCCGGCCAGTCTGAACGCCGGGCGGGTGCTGGACGGGTTCGGCGGGGCACAGGAGGCCTGGGAGGCGCGTGCTACCGAAGAATTCCGTCTTGCCGCAGGAAACGCTGCGGCCAAGCGGGCTGAACAGCTGGATCCGGAAGCCTACCACGCACTGGTCATGCGGTGCGATGCCCTGGGGGTCCGCATCCTGACCTATGCGGATGCGGACTATCCGCTGGCGCTGGCCCGCATCCCGGATATGCCGCTGGTGCTGTACTGCACCGGAGACCCGTCCTGGCTCAATGCCCCGGAGACGGTGGGCATCGTGGGAAGCCGCAAGCCCACCGAGTACGGTCTGAATGCGGCGGCGGACATCGGCGGGGAGCTGGCGCGGCAGGGCGTTGTCATCGTCAGCGGGCTGGCGGACGGCCTGGACAGCGCCGGACACAAAGCCGCTGTGCAGCACGATGCCCCCACCATCGCGGTCATGGGGGTGCCCATTGATCGCACCTATCCGGCAGCGAATGTGGTGCTCCGGCATAAAATCGAGCAGAGGGGCTGCGTCATCAGCGAATATGCCCCGGGAGACATCTCCCCAGGCGGAGTGGGGTTTCTGCAGCGCAACCGGCTCATCGCGGCCTTGTCTGCCGAGCTGCTGGTGGTGGAAGCCCGGGAAAAAAGCGGCACCATGTCCACCGTCGGCCACGCCGAGCGATACGGCAAGCCGGTATTCGCGGTGCCGGGCAGCATCTATTCGCCCAACTCTGCCGGAACCAACAGCCTTCTGCGGGATGGCCGCGCCCATGCGGTCTGCTGTGCGGCAGACCTGCTGGAACCGCTGGGCATCCATGCAGACAAACCGGCTCCGGCTGTGACGGCGCGGCAGCCCAGCCCGCTGGATGATACCGAGCGCCGGGTGCTGGCCTGCATCGGCCCGAAGTCGGTGGGCGTGGAGGAACTGCGGGTGAGCACCGGCCTGCCCACCGAAGTGCTGCTGCGCACCCTGATGAAGCTGACTCTTGGCAAGCGGGTCCAGCAGCAGCCGGGGCAGCGGTATATTTTGCGGTAGCAAAGCACACAACAGCTGTGGTACAATAAGAAGAGAGAACCCGCGCAGGATATCCCGCGCGTTTCAATAGAGACAGGAGTGGAAAACTCAAATGGCAAAACTAGTGATCGTGGAGTCGCCTGCAAAGGCGAAGACCATTGGCAAATACCTGGGGGATGATTACGAGGTCACCGCCAGCATGGGACACATCCGGGACCTGCCCGCTTCCCAGCTGGGCGTGGACGTGGACCACGGTTATGCGCTCCAGTACATCAACATCAAGGGCAAGGAAAAGCTCATCAAGGAACTGAAGAGCAAGGCCAAGCACGCAGACGGCGTTCTGCTGGCGACCGACCCGGACCGCGAAGGCGAAGCCATCAGCTGGCATCTGGCCAACATCCTGGGGCTGGACCCCCATGAGCCGAACCGTGTGACCTTTGACGAGATCACCAAGAAGGGTGTGAAGGAGGGCATGGCCCACCCCCGCGCCATCGACGAAGACTTGTTCAACGCCCAGCAGGCCCGCCGTGTACTGGACCGTCTGGTGGGCTACAAGCTCAGCCCGTTCCTGTGGCGCAAGGTGCGCCGGGGCCTGTCCGCTGGCCGCGTGCAGAGCGTGGCCGTGCGCCTGATCGACGACCGCGAAAAGGAGATCGAGAGCTTCAAACCGGACGAGTATTGGAACGTGGACGTGACCCTGGGTGCTGGGCGCAAGAGCTTCACCGCCCGCCTGGCCTCGGACAGCAAGGGCAAAAAGCTGCTGCCCAAAAACGAAGCCGAGGCCCGCGCCATCGAAAAGGGCCTGGAAGGGGCTGAATATGTGGTGGCCGAGCTGAAAAAGGGCAAGCGCGCCAAGCAGCCCACCCCGGCCTTTATCACCAGTACTCTGCAGCAGGAAGCGTCCCGCCGGCTGGGATTTACGGCCACCCGCACCATGCGGGCTGCCCAGACCCTGTACGAAGGCGTGGACATTGCCGGGCACGGCACCATGGGTCTGATCACCTATATGCGTACCGACAGTCTGCGCATTTCGGATGAGGCCGTTGCCGCCGCTAGGGAATACATCGCCGGGGCGTACGGCGAAAACTACATCTGCCCCTACAAGCGGGTGTGGAAGACCAAGAGTGCGACCGCTGCTCAGGATGCCCACGAAGCCATCCGGCCTTCGGTGCCGTCCCTGACCCCGGACGAGGTGGACAAGAGCATCAGCGGCGACACCGCCAAGCTCTACCGCATGATCTGGAGCCGCTTCATGGCCAGCCAGATGGCGGACTGCCAGCAGGACACCGTGTCGGTCACCGTCAGTGCGGCGGACTACCGCTTCAAGGCCAGCGGCTACACTGTGACCTTTGACGGCTTCACCGCCCTGTACGAGGAAGCCACCGATGAAAAGGAAAAGAAGGAGACCAACCTTCCTCCGCTGGAACAGGGCCAGGTGCTGAAGCTCAAGGAGCTGAAGAGTGAGCAGAAGTTCACCCAGCCTCCTGCCCGCTACACCGAAGCCACCCTCATCAAGGCGCTGGAAGAAAACGGCATCGGCCGTCCCTCCACCTATGCGCCCATCATCACCACCATCATCGACCGCGGCTATGTGGAGCGCGACCAGAAAAAGCTCAAGCCCACCCTGCTGGGCCGGGCCGTGGACGGCCTGATGCTGGAACAGTTCCCCCACATCGTGGACGTGGACTTCTCCGCCCAGATGGAAAAGAACCTGGATAAGATCGAGAGCGGCAAGGCCGACTGGCACAAGACCGTGGATGACTTCTACCAGGGCTTTGCCGCCAGCCTGGAACAGGCCGAAAAGAACATGGAGGGCAAGAAGGTCAAAGTGCCTGACGAGCCGTCCAGCGAGAAATGCGACCTGTGCGGACGTCCCATGGTCATCAAGGTGGGCAAGTACGGCAAGTTCCTGGCCTGCAGCGGCTTCCCCGAGTGCCGGGGCACCAAGCGCCTGGTCAAGGATACCGGCGGCATCTGCCCCAAGTGCGGCAAGGGCCGGATGCTGGAACGCAAAAGCTCCAAGGGCCGCATCTATTACGGCTGTGAGCGCTACCCGGACTGCGATTTCATGACCTGGGATATGCCGGTGGCCACCAAGTGCGAAAAGTGCGGCAGCACCCTGTTCCGCAAGGGCAGCAAGCTCTACTGCGCAAAAGAGGGCTGCGGCTTTGAGATGCCGGTGCCGAAGAAGGATTAAAACCCTCTCAGGCCGCTTCGCGTCCAGATTGTTCCCCTTTTGGTCACCTTCGGTGACATCTTTCCTCGGCGCGGGGAAAGTCTGTCGAAGGGCGAGCTTTTTAAGCGAGTACGATAAAGTTTTCCTCTTTGCCAAAGAGCTCCCCCTCTCGGGGAGCTGGCATTGCCGCAAGGCAATGACTGAGAGGGTTTGATTAAAGGAAACTCCCATGAACCAATACAACGTTACGATTTTAGGTGCCGGTCTGGCGGGCTGTGAAGCCGCGCTGTGGCTGGCCGGAAAAGGGGTGCAGGTGGACCTGTACGAGCAGAAGCCGGTGCACTTTTCCCCTGCCCACAAAAGCGAGGGCTTTGCAGAGCTGATCTGCTCCAACAGCCTGAAAGCCGAGCGGCTGGACTCTGCGTCCGGCCTGCTGAAAGAAGAGATGCGCCGCATGGGCAGTCAGCTGCTGGAAGCGGCAGAAGTGGCCCGGGTGGCCGCCGGCGGTGCGCTGGCCGTGGACCGCGACACTTTCAGCGCCGAGGTCACCCGGCGGGTGGAAGCGTGTCCCAACATCACGGTGCACCGCCAGCCGGTGGAGCACATCGATGAGAGTGCTCCCATCCTGGTGGCCACCGGCCCCCTGACCGACGGCAAACTGGCGGACGAGATCGGCC
Organism: uncultured Faecalibacterium sp.; assembly: GCA_934525845.1. GTDB lineage: Bacteria > Bacillota > Clostridia > Oscillospirales > Ruminococcaceae > Faecalibacterium. The sequence continues at coordinate 50,394 of CAKSZS010000005.1, forward strand.
AGCTGACCGGCGACGAGCGGCTGCACTTCTACGATGCGGTGGCCCCCATCGTCACCGCCGAGAGTCTGGATTACAACAAGGTGTTTGCAGCCTCCCGCTATGGCCGGGGCGAAGCCGACTATCTGAACTGCCCCTTCAATAAGGCGGAGTACGAGGCCTTCCACGAAGCGCTGGCTTCTGCCGAGCGTGCCCCCCTGCACGACTTCGACACCGGGGCAGAGCAGTCCGCCCGGCCGGACCCGGACGCCCACGGCAAAAAGGCCGATACCGTCACGGTCTACGAAGGCTGTATGCCCATCGAGATCATGGCGGCCCGCGGTGCCGACACCATGCGGTTCGGCCCCCTGCGTCCGGTGGGTCTGGTAAACCCCAACACCGGCCACCGCCCCTGGGCCAACGTCCAGCTCCGGGCGGAGAACAAGGAACGCACCCTGTACAACATCGTGGGCTTCCAGACCAACCTCAAGTGGGGTGAGCAGAAGCGGGTCTTTTCCATGATCCCCGGTCTGGAGCACGCGGAGTTCGTGCGGTACGGCGTCATGCACCGCAATACCTTCCTGGATGCGCCCCGGGTGCTGAATGCCAGCCTGAACCTGAAAGCACACCCCAACGTGTTCTTTGCGGGCCAGATCACCGGCTTTGAGGGCTACATGGAAAGTGCCGCCTGCGGCCTGCTGGCCGCGCGGAACCTCTACGCCCGGCTGGAGGGCAGGGAGCTGCCCGCCCCGCCCGCGGACACCATGTGCGGTGCGCTGGTGCAGTACCTGACCACCGAGAACAAGAACTTCCAGCCCATGGGCGCAAATATGGGCATCCTGCCCCCGCTGCCGGAGGACAAGCGTCCCCGGGACAAGCGCCTGCGTTACATGGCCCAGGCCGAACGTGCCGTGGCCAGCTTCCAGCAGTGGCTGGATGAAACCGCCCTGTAACCACAGGGCCGATCTCCCGGAACAGAAAGGAGCGCAACTATGAAGATCATTGTAGACATGATGGGCGGCGACAACGCCCCTCTGGCCGTGCTGGAAGGTACGGCACAGGCCGTGAAGGAATACGGCGTGCAGGTCATCGGCGTGGGCAATGAGGAACTGGTGCGCAGGACCGCTCAGGAACACAGCATCCCGCTGGACGGCATCGAGCTGGTGAACTGCACCGAGGTCATCGAGATGTGTGATGAACCGGCCAAGGCCATCCGCAGCAAGAAGGATTCCTCCATCGTGGTGGGCCTGAACCTGCTCAAGGAGGGCAAGGGCGATGCCTTTGTCTCCGCCGGCAGCACAGGTGCCCTGCACGTGGGCGCCAGCCTCATCGTGCGCACCCTCAAGGGCATCAAGCGCCCGGCACTGGCCACCATGGTGCCCGCCAAAAAGCAGGCCTATCTGCTGCTGGACTGCGGTGCCAACGTGGAGTGCCGCCCCGAGATGCTGGCCGCTTTTGCGGTCATGGGCAGCTGCTATGTGAACAAGGTGGAGGGCCGCAGGGACCCCAGCGTGGCGCTGGCCAACAACGGGGCCGAGGAGAGCAAGGGCACCCCCATGCTCAAGGAAACCCACCAGCTGCTCAAGACCACCCCGGGCATCCGGTTCGTGGGCAACGTCGAGCCGCGGGATGTTCCCAACGGCGAGGTGGATGTGGTGGTCTGCGACGGCTTTACCGGCAACGTGATCCTCAAGCTGACCGAGGGCGTGGCCAAGATGCTGCTGGGAATGCTCAAGCAGATGTTCCTGGCAAACTTCGGCGGCAAGATCGCCTATCTGCTGCTCAAGGGCGGCGTGGCCGATCTGAAGCACCAGATGGACAGCGAGGAGTACGGCGGCGCACCCTTCCTGGGCGCAAAGCAGCCGGTCATCAAGGCCCATGGCTCGTCCAAGGCCAAGGGCATCAAGAACGCCATCCGCCAGGCCAAGGTCTGCGTGGAGAACGACCTGTGCGGCACCATGCAGTCCGCTCTGGACGAGCTGGCCGCAGCACAGCCGAAGGAGTAAAACCCTCTCCGTCAGTGCCTTGCGGCACTGCCACCTCTCCCGAATGGGCGAGGTTTGAGAGGTAGAAGATTAAAAAGCTCCCCCTTTGGGAATGACTTCCCCCGGCCGGGGGAAGATGCCGTATAAGCGGCAAAAAGGGGAGCATTGGCGCGTAAGCGCCTGAGAGGGTTTAATTTTATCAAGGGAGTAAAACGACGATGAGCCATCAATTGGAGACCATTATTGGCTACAAGTTCAAAAACCCGGAGCTGCTGGAAACGGCACTGACCCACACCAGCTACGCCAATGAGAGCCGCACCCCGGTCAAGCACAACGAGCGGCTGGAATTTCTGGGCGACAGCGTGCTGCAGATCGTCTCGGCAGATTATCTGTTCCACGCCTATGCCGACCGGCCGGAGGGCGACCTGACCCGCATCCGTGCCAGCCTGGTCAGCGAAGGCGCCCTGTTCCAGTTCGCACAGGAGATCAACCTGGGCGAGTACCTGCGCCTGGGCCGCGGCGAAGAGCGCTGCGGCGGCCGCACCCGCCCCAGCGTGGTGTCCGATGCCTTTGAGGCAGTCATCGCAGCGCTGTATCTGGACGGCGGCATGGAGGTCGCCCGCAAGTTCATCCTGCCCTTCATCACCGAGGGCAAGCACGCGGAAGCCGACTACAAGACCCGCCTGCAGGAGATCGTGCAGCAGAACCCCGAAGAGCGCCTGAGCTATGTGGTGGAGAGCGAGTCCGGCCCGGACCACGACAAGCATTTCGTGGTGGCGGTGCGGTTCAACTCCGACCGGGTCGCCCGGGGCGAGGGCCGCAGCAAAAAAGCCGCTGAGCAGTGCGCCGCCAAGGAAGCCCTGAAGCTGCTGGGCGTGATAAAGGAAAAGTAAAACATGGTATTCAAAGAACTGGAGATCCAGGGCTTTAAAAGTTTTCCCGACAAGGTCAGGATCACCTTTGACAGCGGGGTCACCGGCATCGTTGGCCCCAACGGCTCCGGCAAGTCCAACCTGTCCGACGCAGTGCGCTGGGTGCTGGGCGAGACCAGCTCCCGCCAGCTGCGGGCGGCGGGCAAGATGGAGGATGTGATCTTCGGCGGCACCCGGCGGCGCGGGGCCATGGGCTTTGCACAGGTGCGGCTGACGCTGGACAACACCGGCCACACCTTCGACCTGGACGCCAACGAGGTGACCATCGGCCGCAAGTACTACCGCTCCGGCGAGAGCGAGTACACCATCAACGGCCAGGTCTGCCGCCTGAAGGACGTCTACGAGCTGCTGCTGGATACCGGCATCGGCCGCGACGGCTATTCGGTCATCGGGCAGGGCCGCATCGCGGAGATCGTGTCGGCCAAGTCCGGCGAGCGGCGGGAGATCTTCGAGGAAGCCTGCGGCATCGCCAAGTACCGCTACCGCAAAACCGAAGCGGAGCGCCGTCTGGCGGCGGCGGGCGAGAACCTGGAACGCCTGCGGGACATCCTGGACGAGCTGGAAAGCCGGGTCGGCCCGCTGGAACAGGAGAGCGCCAAGGCCCAGAAGTTCCTGGAACTGAGCGCACGGCGCAAAACGCTGGAAGTCACCCTGTGGATCGATGGTGTGCACCGCGCCCGGGAAGCTGTGCGCCAGCAGGTGCGGGATTACGAGACGGCGCAGGCGGATTACGAACGGTTCGACCGGGAGACGAAAGCCGCCGAACAGGAGGCTGAGGAGATCCGGATGCAGGCACAGCAGCTGACCATTGCGGTCGAGCGCCTGAATGGGGATATCCGCAGCATCACCGAGCAGATCAGCGGCTCGGACAGCCGCATCGCCGTGCTGGAAAATGACATCCGGCGCAACGAGGAGAGCGCCGCTTCCCTGCGGGAAGAGATCGCTGCCGGAGAACAGGACGGCACCGAGGCGGAAGCCGCCCTGAAACGGCATCAGGCCGTGGCCCGGAAGATGGAAGCAGATGGGAAGCAGCTGGCCGCAGAGATCGAGGAACTGAATGCCGAACTGGCCCGGCTGGCCGATGCCAGCCATGCCAGCGGAGCACGCAAGGACGTTCTGCGGGCGGAACTGGCGGATCTGGCCGCCCATCGCACCGAAGCGCAGGTGGCCCAGGCCGCCGCAGAAGCCGCCATGGAAACGGCCCGCCAGCGGATGCCGGCTCTGGAGCAGAGCGTGCAGGAGAGCACCGCCCAGCGGGACGAAGCACAGAAGGATCTGGACGATACGATCCGGTACCGCACGCTGCTGGCCGAAAACGAAAAGCAGCTGGCCAACGTGCGCTCCGGGCTGGAACTCAAGCTGAAAAACCGCCGGGCGGCGCTGGACGAAGCGGACGCGGCGGAACAGCGTCTGGGACGGGAGCTGGATGCCGCCCGGCAGCGGCTTTCCGTTCTGCGGGAGCTGGAAAAGAACATGGACGGCTACCAGAATTCGGTCAAAGCCGTCATGCGCGCGGCCGGAGCACGCCGTCTGCGGGGCATCATCGGGCCGGTGTCTTCGATCCTGGAAGTGGAGCCGGGCTGTGAAGTGGCCATTGAGACGGCGCTGGGCGGAGCACTGCAGAACATCGTGGTGGAAAACGAAGCCGCCGCCAAAGCGGCCATCGCTCTCCTGCGCAATGACAATGCAGGCCGCGCCACCTTCCTGCCGCTGGATACGGTCCAGCCCGGCGTGTTCCGGGGCCGGCTGTCCGGCACCGCCCGGCTGGCGTCCAGTCTGGTGCGGGCCGACCCGCGCTATGACAGCATCGTGTCCAACCTGCTGGGCCGCATCCTCGTGGTGGATGACATCAACGAGGCTTCCCGCGCGGCCCGGGATAATGGATACCACAACAAGGTGGTCACGCTGGATGGCCAGGTCATCAACGCGGGCGGCAGCTTTACCGGCGGCAGCGTGCAGCGCAGTGCGGGCCTGTTTACCCGGAAGCAGGAACTGGAAGAACTGCGCACCAAGGCCGCAAAGCTGCAGAAAGACTGCCTTGCCGCCCAGGAAAAGACTGACCAGTGCAAGGAGCAGACCGATGCGTTGGAAGCCGAGCTGACCGCAGCTGCCAGTGAGCAGATCACCGCCGCCAATGACGGCGTGCGGGCGGAAGCGGAACAGAAGCGGCTGGAAGCCGTGGTGCAGCAGGCGGAAGCAGCACGGGATGCCCGGCAGAAGGAGATCGATGCCCTGAACGCTGCGCTGGCAGAGAGCCGCGAAAAGGCGGATGCCGCGGAAGCCCTGCAGGCCGCGCTGACCGGCAAGATCGAACTGCGCACCGCAGAGCTGAACCGCATCGCCGAGGGAAACGACAGTTTCCTGACCCGGCAGAACGAGCTGGCGCAGAACCTGAGCGCCAAGCGGCTGGAACAGGTTACCCGCCAGAAGGACGCCGAACTTGCTTACAGTCAGATCACGGCGCTGGAACAGCGGGCCAGGGATGCTGCCGCCCGCCGCACCGCGCTGGAAGAGAGTCTGAACGCCCTGGCCCAGCGCAGTGATGCCTGCCGGGCCGAGATCGACGCCATCCGCCAGACCAAGGCGGACAGCAAGGTCTCCATCACGCAGAAGGAAGCGGAGATCCAGAAAGCCACCCAGAAGCGTCTGGCCCGCCAGCAGGCGGAAACTGCCGCGCTGGCCCGCGCCCGCAAGGCGGCCGACAGCCGCGAGGAGATGGGCCGGGAAATGACCCGTCTGGCGGAACGGAAGGCGGCGGCAGAAGCGGAGTACGATCAGACTGCGGCCAAGCTGTGGGAGGAATACCAGCTGTCGGTCAGTCAGGCCGAGCGGCTGTGCGTGCGGTTCGACAGCCTGCCGGCCCTGCGGGCACAGGTGGCCGACCTGCGCGGAAAGATCCGTGCGCTGGGCAGCGTGAATGTGAGCGCCATCGAGGAGTACAAGGAAGTCAAGGAGCGCTACGACGCCCTGATGCGGCAGGTGACCGATGTGGAGGAGAGCCGCGGGGAACTGACCCGCATGATCTCCAGACTGTCGGCCCAGATGCGGGAGATCTTCACCGACAGCTTCCGCGCCATCAACGAAAACTTTGGCCGTGTCTTTGCCGAGCTGTTCGGCGGCGGCGAAGCCAGTCTGGTGCTGGAAGACGAGACCGACGTGCTGGCCTGCGGCATCGGCATCCGGGTGGCCCCGCCGGGCAAGGTCATCAAGAACCTGGAAGCGCTTTCCGGCGGGGAACAGGCGCTGGTGGCCATCAGCATCTACTTTGCCATCATGGCGGTGAACCCGGCTCCGTTCTGCATTCTGGACGAGATCGAAGCCGCTCTGGATGACGCCAACGTGGTGCGGTTTGCCCAGTATCTGCGCCGGGTGAGCGACAAGACCCAGTTCATCGCCATCACCCACCGGCGCGGCACGATGGAAGCCGCCAACGTCCTGTACGGCGTCACGATGCAGGAAGACGGCGTGTCGAAAGTGCTCAGACTGGACCTGGAACAGGTTGACGCCACGCTGGTTTCCTGATATATAATAAAAGTGTAATGGCTCCCCGAGGGGAAAGGCTTAATTTAGAGTATAAGGAGGACACTATGGGGTTCTTCGGATTCGGAAAGAAAAAAGAAACCGAAAAAGAGAAAGAAAAAATGAAGACGGGTCTGGAAAAGACCCGCACCGGCTTCTGGGGCAGCATCCTGAACACCCTCACCGGCAGCGTCATCGATGACGATATGTACGATGAGCTGGAGGAAAAGCTGATCCTGGCGGATGTCGGCGGCGAAGTGGCGGTTCATCTGGTGGACAAGCTGCGGGACCGTGTGCGGGAAAAGGGCCTGAAGACCGGTGAAGAAGCGGCAGATGCCCTGCGTGACATCATCGCAGAGGAAATGACGCCGGACGCAGAGATGGCATTGGATGGCAGCCCTGCTGTCATCCTGGTCATCGGCGTCAACGGTGTGGGCAAGACCACCAGCATCGCCAAGCTGGCCGACTACTACACCCGCGAGGGCAAAAAGGTCATGCTGGCGGCAGGCGATACCTTCCGTGCAGCGGCCAGCGAACAGCTGGAGATCTGGGCGGACCGTGCCGGGGTGCCCATCGTCAAGGCCGGCGAGGGCGCCGACCCGGCGGCAGTCATCTTTGACACCGTCAAGTCGGCCACGGCCCGCGGCTACGACATGGTCATTGCGGACACCGCAGGCCGTCTGCACAACAAGTCCAACCTGATGGCGGAGCTGTCCAAGATCAGCCGCAGCGTCAAAAAAGCGGCACCGGAAGCCAGCCTGGAGACCCTGCTGGTGCTGGATGCCATCACGGGTCAGAATGCCATCAGCCAGGCCAAGGAGTTCTGCAAGGCAGCGGATGCCACCGGCATCATCCTGACCAAGCTGGACGGCACCGCCAAGGGCGGCTGTGTGGTGGCGGTCAAGCAGCGCCTGGGCCTGCCGGTGCGGTTCATCGGCGTGGGCGAGGGCATCGACGATCTGCTGCCCTTCACCCCGGAGGGCTTTGTGGAAGAGCTGCTGCCCCGTGAGTGGAAGCATTAAAATTTACCCTCTCACCGGCCCGTCCGCATTCTGCGGAGCGTTGCCGGAACTCTCCCGAAAGGGCGAGCTTTGAAAGAAGAAGGAGTATCACATGAAGATTTGTGCAGCCACCGGCAACGCCGGAAAGCTCCGCGAACTGCGCCGTATCCTGGAAGCCCAGGGCCACGAGGTGGTCAGCCAGAAAGAGCTGGGCATCACCCTGGAACCGGAGGAGACCGGCACCACCTTTGCGGAGAATGCCCTCATCAAAGCCGAGACCATCTGCAAGGCCAGCGGGCTGCCCACCATTGCCGATGATTCCGGCCTGTGCGTGGAGGCCCTGGGCGGTGCACCGGGCGTCTACAGCGCCCGCTACTGCGGCCACCACGGCGATGACGAAGCCAACAACGACAAGCTGCTGGACGCCATGAAGGAAGTCCCCGCCGGACAGCGCGGGGCAAAATTCGTGTCGGCGGTGTGCTTCATCCTGCCCACCGGCCAGCACCTGACCTGCATGGGCGAGTGCCCGGGCACCATCGCTTTCGAGCGCCTGACCGGCGACTACGGCTTTGGCTACGACCCGCTGTTCATCCCCACCGACTGCGGCGTGGGCAGGCAGGACAAGCGCCCCAACACCGAGGGCCGCAGTTACGCCCAGCTCACCCCGGACGAGAAAGACGCCATCAGCCACCGCGGCAACGCGCTGGCTGAGCTGGAACAGCAGCTGCCGGGGTTTCTGAAGGCATCGGCATCCGAGGGCGTGCTGGCACAGGTGTCGGGAAAAGTGGAAGTCGTGAAATAAAGTGGTCTGAAAAGGCAGGCCATCAGGAAGCTTTCTCCTCAGACACGAATCGGGCCATTCCATCGCCCGCCCTATTGCCTTCGGCAACAGGGTCCCACCCCAGCGGACGGTCTTCGGAGAAACTTCCTGCCGTCCTGCCGGGAAAATGCAGCTTTTCTTCATGCCACATCCTGCGACAAACGCAACTATAAAAATACGGAGACAATTTACAACTTAAAGGAGAACAATTATGCTGACAAGCAAACAGCGCGCCATTCTGCGCGGCAAGGCAAACACCATGGACCCCGTTTACATCGTGGGCAAGGGCGAGATCGATGAGACCATGATCCAGGGCGTGAAGGACTGCCTGGATGCCCGGGAACTCATCAAGGTCAAGGTGCTGGAAAGCAGTATGTACAACGCCCGCGAAGCATCCGTCAAGCTGGCCGAGGCCACCGGCGCAGACTGCGTGCAGGTTATCGGCTCCAAGTTCGTGCTGTACCTGCAGAAGAAAAAGGACAGCGCTTACGCCGACCTGCTGAAGTAAGATGAAAATTCTGCTCTACGGCGGCAGTTTCGACCCGCCCCACAACGGCCACCTGAACAATCTGCGCGCAGCCATCCGCCGGGTGCACCCGGATAAGGTGGTGGTCATGCCGGCCGGCCTTTCCCCTTTCAAGCAGCAGACCGCCGCGCCCGCCGCCCTGCGGCTGGAAATGTGCAGCTGCTTCCGGGAGCTGGGGCAGGCGGTGCCGCAGGTGGAGATCTGCGGCTGGGAGATCGCGCAGGCCGAGGCCGGAAACCGCAATTACACGGTGCTCACCGTGGAGATGCTGGCGCGGAAGCACCCGGATGCACAGCTGTATCTGGGCATCGGCAGCGATATGCTGCTGAGCTTTGACGCCTGGCACCGCTGGCAGGACATCCTGCGGCTGGCGCATCTGGTGGTGGTGAGCCGGAACATCGGCGATGACCCGGCCCTGCACGCGAAAGCCCGGCAGCTGGACCCGGCAGGCGGACGCATCCTGTTCGCCCCGGTGGAAGCGCTGCCCATGGCCAGCAGCGGCCTGCGTGCCCGGCTTGCCGCCGGAGACCCCTGTGAAGCAGAGCTGCCGGAGGCGGTGCGTGCCGTCATCCGGCGGGAGAACCTGTACCAAACTGCAAAGGAAGTAGCATTCAATGAATCTCAAACAGGCAAAGGAACTTGTACGCGGCCGACTGAGTGACAAGCGCTACGAGCATACCATCAACGTGAAAAAAATGGCGGTCAAGCTGGCAAAGCATTACGGTGCCGATCAGGAGCAGGCCGCGCTGGCGGCGCTGCTGCACGATTCCGCCAAGGAGATCTCCAAGGATGAGATGCGGGCCATCATGCGGGCGTACCCGGAATACGCCGAGGGCGGGGAAGAACGTCCCTCTCCGGTGTGGCACGGGGTGTGTGCGGCCATTCTGGCCCGCACCGAGTGGGGCGTCACCGACGAGGCGGTGCTGTCTGCCATCGCCTGCCACACGGCGGGCAAGCCGGGCATGACCCTGCTGGACAAGATCCTCTATCTGGCTGACATGACCAGTGCCGAACGGGACTGGGACGGTGTGGAAAAACTGCGCAGGCTGGAACTGAAGGATCTGGACGCCGCCATGCTGGCTGCACTGAAGCAGACCAACGATTTCGTGTTCTCCCAGGGCAAGCCGCTGGACCCCATGTCCAGGGCGGCCTACGAAGATATCCTGGCGCACTGCGGAAAAAAGGAAACGGATGGCGGTGCTGCTTAAAATTGGACGATGTGCCGGATGCAGAAAACGGATTGCAGATTCGGTCGGACGATGTTATACTAAAAGCTATGACAGGTTTTGCGGAGAATCGCGTTCTTTGCAGACCGGAAAAAGCTGGAGGAAACGAAAAGCATGAGCCAAACGCCACGTCGGATCAATACAGACCGCTCCCTGAAGCAGCGCCCGGCAGCAGGGACTGCCCGCCCGGCTGCAGCAGGTCAGACGGGCGGGCAGAGCGCCCCGCCGCCCCGCCGCCCGTCCGGAAACCGGAGCGAACCGCCCCGCCGACGCCGAAAGAAAAAGAAAACGCCTCTGTGGCTGCCCTTTGCCGTGGTCATGGCCGTTGTGGCTGTGGTATCCGGCGTGGTGGTCTACGGCGTCAGCGTGATCAATAAGGTGGAGGACAGCATCCGCCCGGATGACAGCGCCCCCACCATTCAGGAAGAAATCCAGACCGCCGAAGAATACAAGGGCGATGTGGTCAACATCCTGGTCTGCGGCATCGACTACGAAGAAGGCCGCAGCTATTCCAACGATCCTACCACCAACGATGGCATGACGGATATGATCCTGTACTGCCAGTTTGACATCAAGAATGGTGCCCTGCGGATGTTGCAGATCCCGCGCAACAGTCTGGTGACCACCCAGAACCGGAAGGTCACCCTGTCCAACGGCAAGACCTACGCGGCTTCCAATTACCAGATCAACTCCATCGCGCTGTCCAACGGCGGCAGTATCGCGGCGCTGGCCGATGTCATCTATGACCAGTACCGCCTGCCCATCGACTATTATGTCAGCGTGGATATGCAGGCACTGGTGGAAATGGTGGACAACTTCGGCGGCATCGAAGTTTATATCCCCCACGATATGTCCTACGGCGGCAGCAAGCTGCTCAAGGGCTACCGTAACCTGGACGGCGCTTCCGCCGAGTTCTTCGTCCGCTGCCGCCACGGCGACGGCTACGCCAACTCGGACATTGACCGCCTGAATATGCAGCGCTATTTCTACGCCGGCCTGTTCAAGCGTGCCCGCTCCATGGGCGTGACCGACATCCTGAACCAGCTGCCGCTGATCTTCAACAACTATATCAAGACGGATATGGACATCACCACCATTGCCAAGCTGCTGGTGTCCTTCCTTAAGATCGACAGCTCGAACATCATCTTGGCGCAGACGCCGGTGTTCATGGGGGTGCCCAACGTGGGCAAGACCGACAGTTTTGACGGCTATTCCTGCGTGGTGCCGGATGCCGGTTCCATTGCCCAGCTGCTCAACCAGTATTTCTGCACCTACACCGGCCCCATTGATGTGAGCGAGATGCACCTGGTCACCGACCAGTGGCCCCACGGTACGGTATCCACCGATGCCAACGTGCAGTATATGGGCCGCATCGACAAGGAATCCGACGATGCCATCCTCAACGGAAACACCGACCTTTCCGGTGCGGTGACCACCGATGGGCAGGCCGCCGGCTCCGCAAACTGAAACCGACAAACGCTTCCTGCGGGAAGCCTTCCGACAGAAGGGAGAAACCTTATGGAGAACTTTAACGACAGCAAGGCTCTGGCCATTGAGATCGCCAAGATCCTGGACAAGAAAAAGGCCCACGATGTGCGTGTGCTCAAAGTGGAGAGCCTGACCGTGCTCACCGACTACTTCGTCATCGCCTCCGGTACGTCCACCACCCAGGTGGCGTCCCTGGCCGACGAGGTGGAGTTTGAGCTGTCTCAGAAGGGGCTGGAACCCTACAGCACCGAGGGCTACGATTCCAAGAACTGGGTGCTGCTGGACTATTCCAACGTCATCGTGCACGTCTTTGTGCCCAACACCCGCACCTACTACGATCTGGAGCACCTGTGGGCTGACGGTGAGCCGGTGGACATTTCCGAGTACCTGACCCCGGACAGCACCATCGAGTAAAAAAGGGATTAAGGCAGCTGCCTTAAACATAAATCATTCCGATCGCGGTATTTGCAAAAGAAAAGTCTGGAGCTGATTACAAACATGAAATACGATTACAAGGCTGTTGAAGCCAAGTGGCAGAAGGTGTGGGAGGACGAAAAGACATTCCATGCCGAGATCGACCACTCCAAACCCAAGTTCTATGCGCTGGTGGAGTTCCCGTATCCCTCGGGTGCCGGCCTGCACGTGGGTCATCCCCGCAGCTACACCGCGCTGGACGTGGTGAGCCGCAAGCGCCGTCAGAACGGTTACAACGTGCTGTACCCCATGGGCTGGGATGCCTTTGGTCTGCCCACCGAGAACTTCGCCATGAAGAACCACATCCACCCGGCCATCGTCACCAAGAACAACGTGGACCACTTCCGCAGCCAGCTGAAGGCCCTGGGCTTCTCCTTCGACTGGGATCGTGAGATCAACACCACCGACCCCGAGTACTACAAGTGGACCCAGTGGATCTTCCTGCAGCTGTACAAGCACGGTCTGGCCTACAAGAAGGAAATGAACGTCAACTGGTGCACCGGCTGCAAGTGCGTGCTGGCCAACGAGGAAGTGGTCAACGGCGTGTGCGAGCGCTGCGGCAGCGAGGTCGTGCACCGCGTCAAGAGCCAGTGGATGCTGAAGATCACCGCTTACGCCGACAAGCTGATCGACGGCCTGGACGGTCTGGACTACATCGAGCGCGTGGCCACCCAGCAGAAGAACTGGATCGGCCGCAGCCACGGTGCAGAAGTCAACTTCGGTACCACCGCCGGTGACACCCTGACCGTGTACACCACCCGCTGCGACACCCTGTTCGGTGCCACCTACATGGTCGTCTCCCCGGAGCACGCCATGGTCAAGGAGTGGCTGGACAAGGGCATCCTCAAGAACGCCGAGGCCGTCAAGGCTTACCAGGCCGAAGCTGCCCGCAAGAGCGACTTTGAGCGCAGCGAGCTGAACAAGGAGAAGACCGGCGTCAAGCTGGAAGGCGTCATGGGCATCAACCCGGTCAACGACACCGAGATCCCCATCTTCATCTCTGACTACGTCCTGTCCACCTACGGCACCGGTGCCATCATGGCCGTGCCTGCCCACGATACCCGCGACTGGGAGTTCGCCAAGAAGTTCGGCCTGCCCATCATCGAAGTGGTCAAGGGCAACACCCCGTCCAACCTGGACGAGGCCGCCTTTACCGATGTGGCCACCGGCACGCTGGTCAACTCCGGCTTCCTGAACGGCCTGTCCGTCACCGACGCCAAGGCCAAGATGATCGAGTGGCTGGAAGCCAACGGCAAGGGCCGCGATAAGGTGAACTACAAGCTGCGCGACTGGGTGTTCAGCCGTCAGCGTTACTGGGGCGAGCCCATCCCCATGGTCAAGTGCGAGAAGTGCGGCTGGCAGCCCCTGCCTGAGAGCAGCCTGCCCCTGACTCTGCCGGACATCACCGACTTTGAGCCGGGTCCGGACGGCGAATCCCCGCTGGCCCGTCACAAGGACTGGGTCAAGACCACCTGCCCCTGCTGCGGCGGCCCTGCGACCCGCGAGACTGACACCATGCCCCAGTGGGCCGGTTCTTCCTGGTACTTCCTGCGCTACATGGATCCCCACTGCAAGGACGCCATTGCTTCCAAGGAAGCTCTGGAGTACTGGTCCCCGGTGGACTGGTACAACGGCGGCATGGAGCACACCACCCTGCATCTGCTGTACAGCCGTTTCTGGCATAAGTTCCTGTACGACATCGGCGCAGTGCCTTCTCCGGAACCGTACCAGAAGCGTACCGCTCACGGCATGATCCTGGGCCTGAACCCCCACAGCTTCGTCAACCTGCCCGCTGAGGAGCAGGACAAGCTGCTGAAGGAGTACGGCAGCCAGAAGGCCGCTGAGAAGGCGCTGGAAGAGAAGTACGGTGAGATGGCCCGCCACCCCATCGTGAAGATGTCCAAGAGCCTGGGCAACGTCATCAACCCGGACGAGGTGGTGGACCAGTACGGTGCCGACACCATGCGTCTGTACGAGATGTTCATGGGCGACTTTGAGCAGGCTGCTCCCTGGCAGACCTCTGCCATCGCCGGCTGCAACCGCTTCCTGGACCGCGTCTGGGCCCTGAGCGACAAGCTGGTGGAGGGCGAGGGCTATCGTCCCCAAATCGAGACCCTGATGCACCAGACCATCAAGAAGGTGGGCGCGGACATCGAGGGCCTGAAGATGAACACCGCCATTGCCCAGCTGATGACTCTGGTCAACGCCCTGTACGAGAATGGCGGTGCAACCAAGGCTGAGTACGAGACGGTCGTCCAGCTGCTGAACCCGTTTGCTCCCCACATGACCGAGGAGCTGTGGGAGAAGCTGGGCCACAGCCACGATGAGCAGCTGGCCTACTACCCCTGGCCCAAGTACGAGGAAGCCAAGTGCGTGGAGAGCACCGTGGAGATCGCCGTGCAGGTCAACGGCAAGGTCAAGGCACGCCTGAAGGTCGCTGCCGACATTGACGCCGCTGCCGCCATCGCTGCTGCCAAGGCCGATCCTGCTGTTGCCGCCGCCCTGGAGGGCAAGCAGCTGGTCAAGGAGATCTACGTCAAGGGCCGTCTGGTCAATCTGGCCGTCAAAGGCTGAGAACTGCTGCTCCGCTGAAAAAGCGTGAACATATCATCACCCGCGAAGGCGGACCGGTGCGCAGAACACCCGGGAACGTTTGTTCAAAATCTTTTCAAGATTTCGGGCAAAAAACTTTCAAAAAAAGGTTGACGAACCGGAGAAAATGCGCTATACTGTCTACTGTTAGTTACCATGTAACAACGAAATTCCTGCCTCACGGTCCAAGGGAGGGAATAAGATGTCGGAAATTCGTGTTAAAGAGGGCGAGTCGCTGGAAAGCGCACTGCGTCGCTTCAAGCGCAGCACTGCTCGCAGCGGTGTGCTCGCAGAGGTTCGTAAGCGCGAGGCTTACGAGAAGCCGTCTGTTAAGCGCAAGAAGAAGTCCGAAGCAGCCCGCAAGCGCAAGTTCAAGTAATTAACTGCTTGAAATCGCTGTTGCTTTAGATTTCAAACGCGTTGCTAACGCCGATGTAGGAGAGTCTGCTTTTGCAGACTCTCCTATTTTCATTTCAGGGAGAACTACTATGCTCATCACCCCCGAATACGTTTTCAAGGACGTGACCCACATCACGCCGGAGTGGCTGGCGCAAAAGGGCATTACGGCTCTGGTGCTGGACATCGACAACACCCTCACGGCAGACCGCAGTCAGGAACTGCCGGAGGAGGTGGCCGGGTGGCTGGACACCATGCGCAAAGCCGGGGTCCGGCTGACCATCGTGTCCAACGGGGCCGAAAAGCGGGTGCGCCCCTTTGCGCAGAAGCTGGGCCTGGCCTACCTGTACCGTGCGGCAAAGCCCCTGCCCTTTGCCCTGATGGCGGCCCGCCACCGCATGGGCGTGCATCGGAAGCAGATGGCCATGGTGGGCGACCAGCTCTATGCCGACCGGATGGCTGCCGCCCTGTACGGCATCCCCGGCCTGATGGTGATCCCCCGCGGCCCGGACCTGGGCGCGCAGGTCATCCTCAAGCGCAAGTGGGAGAAAAAACACTGGCAGGAATATTACGACCGGGGAGGGAAGACCCTGTGAGCGACGATTGGAAGATCCGGTTCGGCACGGCCGGCACCAGCGACAGCTTTGCCGCCCAGGGGTACAAGACCAGCCTGGAGGTGCCGGAGTACACCGCAAAGATGGGCCTGAACGCCTTTGAGTACCAGTGCGGGCGCGGGGTGCGCCTGGGGCTGGACAAGGCCGCGAAGATGGCCGCCCTTGCCGCCCCGAAGGACATTCTGTTCAGTGTGCACGCGCCCTATTACATCAGTATGTCCAGCCTGGAAGAGGACAAGCGGCTGAACAGCATCCAGTACCTGCTGCAGAGCGCGGCGGTGTGCCGGGCGCTGGGCGGAAAACGCATCATCTTCCATTCCGGCAGCTGCGGCAAGCAGAGCCGGGAAGCGGCCCTTGAAAAAGCGCTGGACACCATGCGCCGTGCCGTGGAAGCACTGGATGAGGCGGGCTTTGCCGACATGACCCTCTGCCCGGAGACGATGGGCAAGGTGGGCCAGCTGGGCACGCTGGACGAGGTGCTGGCCCTGTGCGGTGTGGATGAGCGCATCACGCCCTGCATCGACTTCGGGCACCTGAACGCCCGCACGCTGGGCGGCATCCAGTCCAAGGCCGATTATGCCGCCATCCTCGACCGCATGGCCGAGGTTCTGGGCGATGAACGAGCGGAACGTTTCCATGTGCATTTTTCCCGCATCGAGTACTCCAAAGGCGGCGAAAAGCGGCACTGGACCTTTGCCGAGACCCAGTTCGGCCCGGAACCCCAGCCCCTGATGGAGCTGCTGGCAGAGCGGAAGCTGGAACCGGTCATCATCTGTGAGAGCGCCGGCACCCAGGCGGAAGATGCACAGACCATGCAGAGGATGTACCGAGAAGCTGTCCAAAGAGACTAAAGGACCCGCTCTCTCCGTCACCTGCAGTGACACCTCTCCCAAGGGGAGAACTGGCGGGAGAAACGAGCCTGAGAGGGCGAGGCAGCTTCCGGGAATGGACTTTGCAGCGTGCAAAACCTAAAAAATTTGTGTTTTCATCGTGTTTTTTGCCGAAACCCCTTGCCAAATGGCACGGGATTGGGTAAAATATATAAAGATATGCGTTAAGCATTTGAGATTAAACTAATGGAGGAATTCCTATGATTTCTGCAGGCGAGTTTCGCAACGGCGTGACCTTTGAGCAGGACGGCCAGGTTCTTCAGGTCGTTGAGTTCCAGCACGTCAAGCCCGGCAAGGGCGCTGCCTTTGTCCGCACCAAGACCAAGAACGTGATCACCGGCTCTGTGGTTGAGACCAGCTACAACCCGACCGCAAAGTTCCCGCAGGCTTTCATCGAGCGCAAGGACGTGACCTACAGCTATGAGGATGGCGATCTGTACCACTTCATGGACAACGAGACTTACGATGACATCCCTGTCAACGCAAGCGATGTGCCCGAGAACTTCAAGTTCTGCAAGGAGAACGAGCTGTGCAAGCTGCTGAGCTACAAGGGCAAGGTCTTCAGCGTTGAGATCCCCAACTTCATCGAGCTGGAAGTGACCCAGACCGAGCCGGGTGTCAAGGGCAACACTGCCACCAACACCCTGAAGCCCGCTACCGTCGAGACCGGTGCTGAGATCCGTGTGCCTCTGTTCATCAACGAGGGCGACCACATCCGCATCGATACCCGCACGGGCGAGTATATGGAGCGCGTCTAAGTTTTCAGAACGCATACCGGGCAGCGGGCAACCGTTTGCCCGGTTTTTTCAAACAACAAGGAGGTCAATCGTATGGAACTGAGCAAGAAGGCAGCCTATCTGCAGGGTCTGGTCGATGGTCTGGGCGTGGACGAGTCCACCAAGGAAGGCAAGATCATCAAGGCCATGAGCGCACTGCTGGGTGAGATGGCCGATGCCATCGACGGCATGGACGAAGATCTGTCCCGTGCCTACGACCAGATCAACGACCTGAGCGATGAGCTGGAGGACTTGGAAGCCGATCTGTATGAGGACGATGCGGAAGACGACGAAGACGCAGAAGATGCATCCGAGGACGATTCCGACGAGGACGATGATGCCAACGATGATGACATCGCCAGCGAGCCGTTCTATGAAGTGGCCTGCCCCAACTGCGGCGAGACCGTCTACGTCAGCGAAGACGATCTGGATGCCGGTGAAGCCAACTGTGCCCACTGCGGCGTGACCTTTGAGGTGGCGCTGGAGGGCGGCGATGAGCAGGAAGAGGACGACGGCCCTGTGCAGTACGAGGTGACCTGCCCTGCCTGCGGTACGGCTGCAGTGTTTGACGAAGAGGAACTGCTGGACGGTGCCCCCAAGTGCCCGCACTGCGGCAAGCCCCTGGATTTTGAAGTGACCGAGGAGTAATGCTCTGCGGGATCTGAACCAACAAAAAGGACCGCTGCACTTTGAAGTGCAGCGGTCCTTTTTGATTACTGTGCGTTTGCTTTCTGCAGCCAGATGCTGCCGATATCCAGTGCGTTGTACAGGCCGTACCGGGTGGTCTGCCGTGCAACACGCTCCTGCGGAGCCTTCGAGGTATCGGTAGAGAGCAGCATCAAATGAACCTTATCCGCGATCTGCTGGCCGGCCACAGAGGTGGTGGTCAGGATCTGGAGATAGAGCACATAAGGATCGGTCATACGGCCGTAGTACAGCTCGTTGCCCTTGCGGACGAGGGGCTTGCCTTTATAAGTCAGTTTTGGAGTAAATGCCATCGTGAAAGCCTCCCTATCGTTTTTGATTCACTCTAGTATAACACAAACTGAATGCCCGATGCAAGCATTTGCAGGGCGGGAGCTTATCTTTTGCGTCGGGGGACGTTTTCCCCCTTGCCGCCGG
The DNA here is from genome assembly GCA_934525845.1 of uncultured Faecalibacterium sp. Lineage (GTDB taxonomy): Bacteria > Bacillota > Clostridia > Oscillospirales > Ruminococcaceae > Faecalibacterium. Next base: position 68,731 of record CAKSZS010000005.1, read on the forward strand.
GTACAGATATGGTATACTAGAAGGGAAGAATACCGGCAATGCTGCAGCAGAAAGGAAGGCGGACAGAATGGCAGATTATCAGGAATATCGTCGCAGAGTGCTGCACCGGCGCTGGCGCAGACGGTTTATTGCAGCGGGGCTGCTGTTTTTGCTGGCGCTGTGTGCCGCAGTGGGCGTTTTGTGGAAACGCCTGCACCGGGAACAGGCTCCGGGGGTCCTGCGGAACAACACCATTCTGCACGAGGTGACGGCGGACAGCACCTGGAACACGACTGCCTACCCGACTGCCCGGCCGCTGAGCGTGCAGACACTGGCGGACGGTACCGAGACAGCACTGGATTTCCGCATGGCAGCGCTGCCCAGGACCCAGGCGGTGGAAAAAAGCTGGTTTTCGCAGGTCAGCTTTGTGGGCGACAGCCTGACCCAGGGGATGCAGATGTACGAGACTGCGCTCCCGAATGCGCAGTTCTGCGCCTATAAGGGGGTCGGCCCCAATGCCTTCGTCAATGGGACCAGCTGCAAGCGGGCAGACGGTACAGCAGAGATCCCGCTGGAAGCGCTGGCCGCGCAGAAGCCACAGGCTGTGTATGTTCTGCTGGGCACCAATGTGCTGGGGCGGGACACCGACTACACCAGCTTTCTGACCTATTACCGGCTGATGCTGGATATGATCTCGCAGGCCCTGCCGGGAACGCCCATCTATGTGCAGTCCATCACGCCGGTGCGGCCAGAAGTGAGCGCCAAGGCGAACCACGAAGGACTGAACCGGGAGCGCCTGTGCCGCATCAACAATGAGCTGGCGGCCATCGCACTGGAAAAGAACTGCTATTTCCTGAACCTGTGGGAAGTTCTGGCAGACGAGAATGGAGACCTGAAGGCGGAGTATGCCCAGCCGGACGGCTACCACATCAAGCCGGCTGGTTATACGGTCTGGGTGGATTATCTGCGCACCCATACGGCGCCGTAAGAAGGCGAGCCACCCAAAAAGAAAATCATCTGCAAGGAATCTCGGGATCGGAATCGATCCTGAGAAAACCTTGCAGATGATTTTTGTTTCCGTGCATCAGATCAATTCTGCTCCGGCGTGGGGCAGGGTATCGGTGCGAAGAGAATGCAGCAACTGGGGCAGGGCGGCAAGGTCGCCGCCGGTGTACCACCAGCCCGCCGCTGCCACCAAGGCAGCCAGCAGCAGGAGCACCAACAAGGCATGGCGGAGCCGGTGCTTTTTGCGCGGTTTTGGTGCAGGAGACGGGGCGGACTCCACAGCAGCAGGGGCCGGGTGCTGAACGCCCTCCGGGACCGGGTCCCGGTAGCGCTGCCAGAAGGTGCCCTCGGCCTGCGGCAGACCGCAGGCGGCGCGGCGGATCATATCCAGCAGCCACAGGGCGGGGGCATCTGCCGCATAGACGGTGCGAAGCCAGCAGCCCTTCCGGGTGCCCAGTACCAGCAGGAACCGGGCGTTGGACTGTTCCAGACAGCCTGCCGCAAACTCGACACCGACCAGGCGCTGTGCAGCCTGTACCCGCGCCAGTGTCCGGTCAGCAGCATGATCCGAGCGTGTCCTGCGCTGGACCTGTGCCTCGAGCAGGGCGTTTGTTTTGGCATCGGCATAGCTCATGCGGCCAAAATCAAAGACCTTCTCAGCACCGGGCACAGCTTCCAGCCTCGTTTCCAGCAGGGTACCGGATGCTGCATCGCTGCACACCAGCAGCTTATGGTGCTGTTCCAGCGCCTGCACAGCGGCCTGTGAAAGGCTGGTGCTGCCTGTACCGTACAGCGCGGCAGAAAAGCAGGCCTGCAGGCTTTGCTGTGCTTTTTTCAATCCGCTGGCCGTCCCGGCATCCAGCGCCAGCAGAGTCTCGGCACCCCGGCTGCGGCACTGTGCCTGTACCTGCCAGGCGGCAGGAAAGCCCGCAGCAGCCTGCTGCACGCGGAGCGCGGATACCCCAAACAGACGCAGAACACAGGTGGTCTGCAGTTTTTCTTCCCCAGTCAAACCTGCTCACTCCTCACAGCCGGAAAAACCGGGCTGTTTTTATTTTTTGAGAAATCCGGCGTCCAGTGCATCCAGCGCGGCAGCATCATGCTGTGCGGCCCTGTCCAGCGGCGTGGTGTCAGCCGGCACTTTGCCCTGCGCCAGCCGCAGAGCCAGTTCGAGGGCGGTCTGTGCGGCGCGGGCGCGGACCAGAGCACGGTCCGGGCGGGACACGAACAGCTTCTTCACATAGACGGTATCGCCCCGGGCGGCTCCCAGATAGACGGTGCCCACCGGCCGGACGGCATCGCCGCCGGTGGGGCCGGCCACGCCGGTCACACTGACAGCAATGTCTGCCCCGGCAGTCGCAGCGGCTCCCAGCGCCATCTGTGCGGCCACTGGTGCCGATACGACATTGTACTTGTCGATGACGGCCGGATCAACGCCGATCATCTGTGCTTTGGCCTGTTCCCAGTAGGTGACGAAGCCAAAGCCGAATACGCCGCTGGAGCCGGAAACGTTGGTGATGCGCTGGGCGATCATGCCGCCCGTGCAGCTTTCTGCCGTGGCAAGGGTCAGGCCGTTGGCCTGCAGTGTGTGCACCAGCGTTTCTTCCAGTCCGGCGGCATCTTCATCATACACCGCATCGCCCAGCAGATCGTAGAACTTTGTGGCGTAAGCGCGGCACATTTTTTCAGCTTCCGTGTCGTTTTCCGCCCGTGCCGTGATGCGGATCTCACATTCGCCGGTCTTGCAGTAAATGGCGGCGGTGGGGTTGGCATTTTCCAGCAGGTCCCGCACCCGGTATTCCAGATCACTCTCACCACCCAGCACCCGCAGGGTCAGGCTGTGCAGGGCACAATTCTGCCGTGCCAGCAGCAGGGGACGCACGCTCTCCTCCCACATGGCCTTCATCTCGTGGGGAACGCCGGGCATCAGCACGGCGCAGTGGCCGTCCAGCTCAAACCAGGCGCCGGGAGCGGTGCCGTGGTGGTTGACGATCTTGCGGCCATGCACCGGCACCATGGCCTGCTTGCGGTTGTTGGGGGTGGTCTCGCGGCCGGTGCGGGCAAAGTAGGAGACGATCTTTTCCCACTCTTCTTCGTCAAAGGTGAGGGTGTCGCCATAGCAGGCGGCAACGGTCTCCTTGGTCAGATCGTCTGCCGTGGGACCCAGACCTCCGGTGAACACCAGCAGGTCGCACCGCTGCCGGGCTTCGTTGACAAAATCCGCCAGGCGGTCATGGTTGTCGCCAATGGTGCTTTCCCGCTGGACCGTGATGCCCAGCGCCGCCAGTTCCCGGCTGAGGTACTGGGCGTTGGTGTTCAGAATGTTGCCGAGCAGCAGCTCGGTGCCGACGCTGATGATCTCTGCAGTCATGGACAAATCACCCCTCGAATTCAACCTGATCGGTAATGCGGATGCGGATGCGCTCGGCGTTGGCAGCAGCTTCAGCTTCCAGTTCGGCCAGGCCCGGCATCGCGGCTTCGGCTTCCAGAATTTCTTCCAGCTCCGGGCGGATCTTCGGATGCGGCGGAGTGAAGATGGTGCAGCAGTCCTCGTAGGGCAGGATGCTGGTCTCGAAGGTGTTGATGTGGCGGGCGGTCTCCACGATCTCGGTCTTGTCCATGCCGATGAGCGGGCGCAGGATGGGCAGGTCCTGGGCGGCGTCGGTGCACTGCAGAGCTTTGACGGTCTGGCTGGCTACCTGGGCCAGACTCTCACCGGTGATGAGGGCTTCGCAGCCCTGCTTCTTGGCGATGACGTTGGCAATGCGCATCATGCTGCGGCGCATGAGCACCGTGAACAGCACGTCCGGGGCATTGTCGCGGATGTACTCCTGCGGCTTGGTGTAGGGCACCACGAACAGGTTGGAACTGCCGGTGTAGATGCTGGTGAGCTGGGCCAGGGCCTTAACTTTCAGTTTTGCACGCTCGGAAGTATACGGAGGGGATGCAAAATGGATGTGATCCAGAGCCAGACCGCGCTTTGCCATGCGGTAAGCAGCCACCGGACTGTCGATGCCGCCGGACAGCATATTCAGGGCGCGGCCGCTGGTCCCCACGGGCAGACCACCTTCACCCGGTACTTTCGGACCGTGAATATACGCACCGTAATCACGAATCTCTACGATGACCTTGAAATCCGGGTTGTGCACGTCCACCTTGAGGTAGTTGTGCTTGCCCAGCAGGTAGGCGCCCAGCTCCCGCATCAGCTCCGGGCTGGTCATGGGGTAGCTCTTGTCGGAGCGGCGGGCCTCCACCTTGAAAGTGCGGATGCCGTGCAGGCTGGCTCCGAGGTAATCCTCGGCGGTCTGGCAGATGGTGTCGAAGGCCTTGTCGCAGACCACGGAACGGCTCAGTGCGGCCAGGCCGAACACCTTGCTCACCCGGTCAAAGGCCAGGTCCATGTCCACATCTTCTTCTTCGGGTTCCATGTAGAAGGTGGACTGAGTGCAGTACACCTTGAACTTGCCCACGGTCTTGAGCCGGTAGCGCAGGATCTTCATCATGGCCGACTCGAACTGGTTGCGGTTGAGGCCCTTCAGGGACATTTCGCCCTGGTAGCCCATAATGATTTCATGCATAAATGTTGTAACTCCTGATTATTTTTTGATTCGCTGCAAATGCTTCATGCCGTCCTCAAAGCGGGTGAGGAACGCGTCCACATCCTCCGGGGTGTTGTCGGCGCAGAAGGAAACGCGGATGGCGGTGTCGATGGCCAGCGGGTCTTTGCCCATGGCCGCCAGCGTGTGGCTGGGCTGCCCCCGGCCGCAGGCGCTGGCGGACGAAACGTAGATCTGCTGTTCTGCCAGAAAAGCCAGCATCGTTTCGCTCTTGATGCAGTTCTCGCTGAAGTTCAGCACCTCCGGCACCGCGTCCGCCGGGCTGTTGAGCACCACTTCCGGGAAAGCTTTCAGCCCCTCCCGCAGACGCTGGTTCAGCGCCCGCACGGCAGTGTCGCGGCTCTTCATGGTTTTTGCCAGACGTGTTGCGGCAGCGGCAAGGCCCATGGCGTAGGGCAGGTTCTCGGTGCCGGGGCGCATCTCGCGCTCCTGCTCGCCGCCCAGGTAAGGCGGCTGGAACGCCTGCACCAGCCGGTCGCTGAGGTACAGTGCACCGATGCCCTTGGGGGCGTGAATTTTGTGGCCGCTCACCGACAGGGTGTCGATGTTGTCCAGTTTGATGGGCACCCGCATCCATGCCTGCACTGCGTCCACATGGACGATGGTACGGCTGTTGCGGCGCTTGACCTCGGCGGCCAAGCGCTCCACGTCGTTCCGGGTGCCGATCTCGTTGTTCACCATCATGCAGGCCACGAGAATGGTGTTCTTGTCCACGTGCTCCAGCATCGCGGCGATGTCCAGCGTGCCGTCTGCCCGGGGCCTGACTACGGTGACGTCATAGCCTTTCTGGGTCAGACGCTCCAGCGGCTTCTGCACGCTGGGGTGTTCGAAGCCGGATACCACGATACCCTTGCCGAAGGTGCGGGTCTGGGCGGCACCCAGCAGTGCCAGATTGTTGCTCTCGCTGCCGCAGGAGGTGAAGTACAGCTCCCGGGGCTTGCAGCCCAGCGTGCGGGCCACGGCGGCACGGGCGGTGTTCAGCGCTTCCTCACTGCGGGCACCGGGGCCGTACAGGCTGGAAGGGTTTGCCCAGTGCTCCCGCATGACCTTGTCGATGACGTCCGCCACCTCGGGAGCCACGATGGTGGTGGCGGCGTTGTCCAGATAATGCAATTCAGGATTTTGCAGCATAAAAGGGATTCCTGCTTTCTGATTTTTTCATAATAAACCAGAATAAGTATACCACAACAGGCCGTGGAACGCAAAATATTTGGTGTTGTTTTTCCTTGACAAACACCCCGCCGGTGTGCTATCTTTACTGCAGAGAGAACACCATCTCTGCTGACGGAATTTTGTGGAGCACCACAGTGCAGGGGTGGATGGATGTCAATGCCGACCGTCTGGGCAGCCTTGCGCGATTGCTGCGCAAAGCTGCCCTTTTTTCAACCCTCTCCGTCAGCGCTGTGCGCTGCCACCTCTCCCGAAGGGCGAGGGTTATGCATCAGAAGGATCACTTATCCTTCTATGCTTAAAAGCTCCCCTTTGGGGGGCTGGCTGTGAGCAAAGTGAACAGACTGAGAGGGTTCAAAGGAGGATGTACCGCCATGAAAACCGATATCGAGATCGCACAGGAAGCCAAAATGAAGCCCATTGCGGAAGTGGCCGCCCAGCTGGGCCTTTCCGATGAGGACGTGATCCCCTATGGCCGCTACAAGGCCAAGATCAACCACCGCCTGATCCACTCGGCCCAAAAGCAGGGCAAGCTGATCCTGGTCACGGCCATCAGCCCCACCCCCGCCGGTGAGGGCAAGACCACCACCAGTGTGGGCCTGGCCGATGCCATGAACGCTCTGGGCAAAAAGACCATGCTCTGCCTGCGGGAACCTTCTCTCGGTCCCGTGTTTGGCATCAAGGGCGGCGCGGCCGGCGGCGGCTATGCCCAGGTGGTGCCCATGGAAGACATCAACCTGCACTTTACCGGAGACCTGCACGCCATCGGCACGGCCAACAACCTGCTGGCCGCGATGATCGACAACAGCATCCAGCAGGGCAACCCGCTGAACATCGACCCCCGCCGCATCACCTGGAAGCGCTGCATGGACATGAACGACCGCCAGCTGCGGTTCATCGTGGACGGCCTGGGCGGCAAGGTGAACGGCACTCCCCGCGAGGACGGCTTTGACATTACGGTTGCCAGCGAGGTCATGGCCATCTTCTGCCTGGCCACCAGCATTTCCGACCTGAAGGAGCGGCTGTCCAGGATCGTGTGTGCCTACACCTACGACGGCAAGCCGGTGACCGCCGGTCAGATCGGTGCCGCCGGTGCCATGACCGCCCTGCTGAAGGATGCTCTGGACCCGAACCTCGTCCAGACACTGGAGAACAACCCCGCCATCATCCACGGCGGCCCCTTCGCCAACATTGCCCACGGCTGCAACAGCGTGCTGGCCACCAAGCTGAGCCTGTCGCTGGCCGACTACACCATCACCGAGGCCGGTTTCGGTGCCGACCTGGGCGCCGAGAAGTTCCTGGACATCAAGTGCCGCTATGCCGGCATCGCCCCCAACGCCTGCGTGCTGGTGGCCACCGTGCGCGCCCTCAAGAGCCACGGCGGCGTGGCCAAGGCAGACCTGAGCCAGCCCAACCTGGAAGCCGTCAAGGCCGGTGCCGCCAACCTCATCCGCCACATCGACAACCTGAAGAACGGCTTCGGCCTGCCGGTGGTGGTGGCCATCAACGCCTTCCCCACCGATACCCCGGAAGAGCAGGCCTATGTGGAGCAGGTGTGCGCCGAGCAGGGCGTGCCCTGCGTGCTGAGCGAGGTGTTCGCCAAGGGCGGCGAGGGCGGCAAGGCACTGGCTGAGAAGGTGCTGGAGATTCTGGAGGATCGTCCCATCCAGTACACCTACCCGCTGGAGATGCCCCTGAAGGACAAGATCAACGCCATTGCCACCAAGATCTACCGTGCCGACGGCGTGAATTACAGCGCCGCCGCCAGCAAGACGCTGGCCGAGCTGACCGAGATGGGCTACGGCGACCTGCCCGTGTGCATTGCCAAGACCCAGTACAGCTTCAGCGACAATGCCAAGCTGACCGGTGCCCCCACCGGCTTTACCATGGAGGTGCGTGAAGTGCGCCTGGCCGCGGGTGCCGGCTTCGTGGTGGTCATCTGCGGCAGCATCATGACCATGCCCGGCCTGCCCAAGAAGCCCGCCGCTGTCAACATCGATGTGGACGCCGACGGCAAGATCACCGGCCTGTTCTGATTCGAAAAAAGAATCCAATCAAACAAAAATGGACGATTCCAGGCGGAATCGTCCATTTTTTGTTCGTTTCGATCAGGTGTGGTCGTGCAGCCAGCGCAGGGCAAGATAGGTGTAAGCCGCAGAACCCTTGTACAGGATACGGTCATCAAAGCGCACCTTGGGGTGGTGCTGGCCGTAGGTGTAGCCTTCCTTGGCGTTGCCTGCGGCCAGGAACATACTCACGGTGGGCACTTCATGGCTGACAAAGGCAAAGTCCTCGCTGCCGCCGCCTGGCTTGCCGCCGGTGAGGGCGGTCATGTCCATGGCCCCCTGTCCCAGCAGCTCGGTCATATAGGTGAGGGCGTCTTTGGCCAGCGGCGTGTCCACCACCATGCAGGGACAGAAGTCGCTGAAGGTGACCTCGGCGGTGCAGCGGTAGGCTGCGGCCACGCCCTGCGCAATTTCGGTCATGCGCTGGTGGATCTGAGCGCTGACGGCACCTTCGGGGTCCACCGTACGGATGGTGCCCCACATATCAGCGGAATCCGGAATGACGTTGGAAGCTTTGCCCGCCTCAAACCGGCCGGTGGTGAACACGCCGAACCCGGCGGGGTCCAGCTCGCGGCTGTTGATCTCCTGCAGGGCAATGTGGATGTGTGCCGCCGCCGTGATGGGGTCGATGCAGGCGTTGGGCATGGAGCCGTGGCCGCCCTTGCCGTGCACCGTGATGTGGTACTGCTCGCAGCTGGCCATGGTGATGCCGCCGCCCGGTACCAGTACGGTGCCCACGGGCAGGGGCATGCCGGCCAGCACATGGAACATGACCGCAGCGTCCACCTTGGGGTCCTCCAGCAGGCCGTTTTTCAGCATGTCCAGCGAGCCCTGGAAGATCTCCTCGGCGGGCTGGAACTCCAGCTTGACGGTGCCCTTGATCTCGTCCTCATGCTCCTTGAGCAGCTTGGCGGCACCCAGCATCATGGCGGTGTGCATATCATGGCCACAGCCGTGCATCTTGCCGGGCACCTCGGAGGCAAACGCCTCGCCGGACTCTTCCTGGATGGGCAGGGCGTCCATGTCGCCGCGCAGCAAAATCACCTTGCCGGGTTTTTTGCCGCCGGCCAGCGCGAGGACGCCGCACTTGCCGCAGTCCTGCGGGGTGTAGCCCATCTCGGTCAGCGCCTTTTTCACCAGCGCCTTGGTCTGGGGCAGGTCAAAGCCGATCTCGGGGTGACGGTGCAGAGTGCGCCGCCATTCCTGCAATTGCGGTTCCAGTGTGTTTGCGGCTTCCAACAGTTTTTCCGGTGTGATCATTTCAAAATCAACTCCCATCAAGATATCTTTCGCAAAAGATTTTTTTCTCTGATGTTATTATACCTAGCGACAGTTTCATTTGCAATCTTTTTTACGGGCAGTGTCTTTCCTCTTGACAAGTTTTCGGCTTCTCACTATAATTAAGAAAATGCTTAATTAACCGTTTGCTTAATTGCGAGGTGCACTATGACCGATCTTGAATTGCTCCATTTGATCACTGCCCCAACGCGGTATCAGCTTTTGACCCTTTTGCTGGAATATCATTACTGTGTCAAGGCTCTGGCCGCAAAGCTTGGCATCAGCGAACCTGCCGTCTCGCAGCAGCTTCAGGTGCTGAAAGACTGCGGCCTTGTCACCGGAGAACGCCTGGACTACCAGATGCATTACCGTGTGGACCGTACACGGCTGGAACAGGCGGTGCGCGCCGTCGCCCCCTTGCTTTCGGCCTGCCAGGTGCCGCAGAGCCGCCTGGAAAACTGTGCCTGCGAATTTGCCGGGACCTGCAGCCGGAGAAAGGCAGGGAAAAAGGCATGAGCATTTCCAATGACTATCTGATCACCGAAAAACCCCTGCGGGCTCTGATCCGCTTCTGTGCCCCTATGATTGCAGGCAACCTGTTCCAGCAGGCCTATACCATTGTAGATTCCGCCATTGTCGGCCATTACAACGGCGAGACGGCATTGGCCGCTGTGGGAGCCTCCTATTCTCTGACCACGATCTTCATCTGTGTTGCCATTGGCGGCGGCATCGGAGCCTCCGTGATCATCAGCCACCATTTCGGGGCCAGACGCTACGGACAGATGCGTTCTGCCATTTCCACTGCGATGCTGACATTTCTGGGTATCAGCGTTCTGCTTTCCGCAGTCGGGCTGCTGTTCAGCCGCCAGATCATGGCTGCACTGAACACCCCGGCGGATGCATTGGAGATCGCCGTGCGCTATCTGAATGTCTACTTTTATGGTCTGCCGTTCCTGTTCATGTATAATATTCTCTCTGCCCTGTTCAACGCATTGGGAAAATCCCGCATCCCGCTTTACTTTCTGATCTTTTCTTCGCTGCTGAATGTTGCGCTGGACTGGTACCTTGTGGCGGTGCAGGGGGCCGGTGTTCTGGGTGCTGCTTACGCCACGTTCCTGGCCCAGGGCCTTGCTGCGGTCCTGTCGTTCCTTGTATTTTGCCGGGAGCTCCGGCAGTATGAGGGTGCTTCTGACGGGCTGTTCCGTCAGAAAGAGCTTTTGGCCATGGCCCGGATCGCACTGCCCTCCATCTTACAGCAATCCACGGTCTCCATTGGAATGCTGCTGGTCCAATCGGTGGTTAACGGCTTCGGCACCCAGGTCCTTGCCGGTTTTTCTGCCGCCATGCGGATCGAATCCCTCTGTGTCGTTCCCATGTCCGCCATTGGCAATGCCCTTTCCTCCTACACTGCACAGAACCTTGGAGCTGGCAGGGCTGACCGCGTCACCCAGGGCTACCGGGATGCAAACCGGATGGTCCTCCTGATCGCTGTTTTCCTCTGTGCGGTGCTGGAACTGTTCCACTCTCCCATCATCGCTCTGTTCCTGGACCAGGCTCCCTCGGCCCAGACGGTTGCCACCGGCGAAAGCTATCTGCGGTTCATCGGCTTTTTCTTCTGTCTGATCGGGTTCAAAATGGCCGTAGACGGCGTCCTGCGGGGTGCCGGTGACGTCCGGATGTTCACCGTTGCCAATCTGGTCAATCTCGCGATCCGAGTCCTGCTCTCGTGGTTCGGTGCCCCGATCTGGGGTGTAGCCGTTGTCTGGTATGCTGTGCCCATCGGCTGGCTTGCGAACTTCTGCATTTCCTTTGCGCAATACCGAACCGGAGCATGGCGTACCCAGAGCCTTGCTCTCTGACTGCTCTTTCATACACAAAGCCCCCGGAATGGACTGATCTTCGTCCATTCCGGGGGCTTTTACAGATTCTTCTTTAGTTTTCCCCGGTATTCGCTCCATCCGGGTGATACTGGGCGCAGGTGCACTTTTTCCACTTCAGGCCGCTGCCGCAGGGGCAGGGGTCGTTGCGGCCGATCCGGATGACCCGCACAGGCTGCCCCTTGGGGGCACCCTTGGCACCAGGAGCGCCGTTGCCGGGCACAAAGCCTTCGCCGGTGGGCTTGGCGACCTGTTCCCGCCTGGGGGCGGCGCCGGCCTGGCGGATCTCGATGGTGAGCAGCATTTTCACACTGTCCTCGCGGATGGAGTCCACCATCTGGTCGAACATATCAAAGCCTTCGATGCGATACTCGACCACGGGATCCTTCTGGCCGTAGCCGCGCAGGGCAATGCCCTGACGGAGCTGGTCCATGTTATCAATATGGTCCATCCACTGGCGGTCTACACACTTCAGCAGGCAGATGCGTTCCAGTTCGCGCATGAGGGGGGCACCGTAGCGCACTTCCTTGGCCTGCAGGATCTGCATTCCGCGGTTGTACAGCAGATCGGCGATGCCCTCACGGGTGAGGCCATCGAAATCCGCCACAGTGTAGTGGAAGTCGGCATCGGTGGTCAGCCAGCCCTGGTAGTGGCGGCGCAGGGCACCGAAGTCCCAATCGTCCTTCACATCCCCGGCCAGGAACTGGGCACAGCTGGAATCGATGTTTTCCCGCAGCATATTGTGCATCTCGGTGCTGATGTCCTCGCCGTCCAGCACCTTGCGGCGCTGCCCGTAGATGATCTCACGCTGCTGGTTCATGACGTCGTCGTACTTCAGCACGTTCTTGCGGATCTCGAAGTTGCGGCCCTCCAGCTTTTTCTGGGCGCTTTCCAGCGTGTTGGTGATCATGCGGTTCTCGATGGGGGTATCCTCGTCGATCTTCAGGGTGTCCATCAGGCTGGACACGCGGTCCCCGCCGAACAGACGCATCAGATCGTCCTCCAGACTCAGGTAGAAGCGGGAAGCGCCCGGGTCACCCTGACGGCCGGCACGGCCGCGCAGCTGGTTGTCGATGCGGCGGCTCTCATGGCGCTCGGTGCCGATGATGAACAGACCACCGGCGGCGCGGACCCCTTCGGCTTCTGCTTCCACGGCGGGCTTGTACTGGGCGTACAGCTCCTCAAAGCGCTTGCGGGCAGCCAGAATGTTGGCGTCCTCGGTGTCGCCGTGGCCGTTGGCCTCGGCCAGCAGCATCTCCACGGCGGCGGGATCGGCATCCTGGGGCTTTTCGGGGCTAAGCAGGTTCTCGCAGAAGTGCTCCTTGCGCATCTGGGCCTTGGCCATGAATTCCACGTTGCCGCCCAGCATGATATCCGTACCACGGCCTGCCATGTTGGTGGCGATGGTAATGGCACCCTTCTTGCCGGCCTGTGCCACGATCTCGGCTTCGCGCTCGTGGTTCTTGGCGTTCAGCACGTTGAAGTCGCGGGTGTGCTTCTGCAGCATCTTGGCCAGGATCTCGCTCTTTTCCACGCTGACGGTGCCCACCAGCACGGGCTGACCGTTCTTGTGGCACTCCATGACCTGCTCGATGACCGCGCGGTACTTGCCGTTCACGGTCTTGTAAATGGCGTCCGGGTAGTCCACGCGCTGGCGGGGGCGGTTGGTGGGCACGGTGACGATGTTCAGGCCGTAGATCTCGGTGAACTCGGTGGCTTCGGTCTTGGCGGTACCGGTCATGCCGGACAGCTTTTTGTACATCCGGAAGTAGTTCTGGAAGGTGATGGTGGCCAGCGTCTTGCTCTCGGCGGCGATCTTCACGCCCTCCTTGGCCTCGATGGCCTGATGCAGGCCCTCGTTGTAGCGGCGGCCGATCATCAGACGGCCGGTGAACTCATCGACGATGATGACTTCGCCGTTCTTCACCACATAGTCGATGTCTTTCTGCATCACACCGTAAGCCTTGATGGCCTGATCGATGTGGTGGGCCAGGGTCATGTTCTCGGCAGCGGCCAGGTTCTCAATGTGGAAGTAGGCCTCCGCTTTCTTGATGCCGCTGGCGGTCAGGGTACAGGTCTTGTGCTTTTCGTCCACGACGTAATCGCCGTCGGCCTGTTCGTCGGTGGAGACCTTGTCTTCCAGCTCCACCACCACGCTCTTGCGCAGGGTGCGGGCAAAACGGTCCACCTGGGTGTACAGGCTGGAGGAATCCTCGCCCTTGCCGGAGATGATCAGGGGGGTACGGGCTTCATCGATCAGGATGGAGTCCACCTCATCGACGATGGCGTAGGCGTGGCCGCGCTGCACCATGTTGGCCTTGTAGGTCACCATGTTGTCGCGCAGGTAGTCAAAGCCGAATTCGTTGTTGGTGCCGTAGGTGATGTCGGCGGCGTAGGCGGCGCGGCGGGCGTCGCCGTCCATGCCCTGCGCGATCAGGCCGACGCTCAGACCCAGCCAGCGGTACAGCTTGCCCATCCACTCGCTGTCGCGCTTGGCCAGGTAGTCGTTGACGGTGACCACGTGCACGCCTTCGCCGGTCAGGGCGTTGAGGTAGGCGGGCAGAGTTGCCACCAGCGTTTTGCCTTCACCGGTCTGCATCTCGGCAATGTCGCCACGGTGCAGGGCGATGCCGCCGATGATCTGCACGGGGAAGTGCTTCATCCCCAGCACACGCCAGGCCGCTTCGCGGCAGACGGCAAAGGCATCGGGCAGGATGTCGTCCAGCGTTTTGCCGTCGGCCAGCTGCTGCTTCAGGGCAGGGGTCTGGGCCTGCAGTTCGGCGTCCGACAGAGCGGCGTATTTGGATTCCAGCGCCAGCACCTGCTTGGCGATGGGATTCACCTTTTTCAGCTCTCGGTCCGAGAAGCTGCCAAAGAGTTTTTCAACAAGGGACATTGGTTACACCTCATACAAAAAATAAGATCAGAGTGCACGGCACTCCAAAGGACATATCAATACAATCTATATGATACACCAAAGCGGCAGGGGCGTCAAACCTGCAGGACGATTTTCGCACGGTTTTGCATGAACTTTCTGTAAATTTGTGCGGGGAGGATCTTTCCTGACCAGGGGAAATCTATCAAAGAGAGAGGTTTTGGCAGTCCATGCAAAGTTTTCGGTTTCGCCAGAGACGCTCCCTTTGGGAGAGCTGTCAGCCCCGCTAGGGGTTGACTGAGAGGGCGAGGACGCTGACAAAAAAGCACCCGCAACCGGGTTCGATTGCAGGTGCTCTGTTTTTCATCACATCGTTTTCAGCAGTTCCGGCAGTTCGGTCAGGTCATCGATGACATGATCGCAGACCGCTTCCAGCCGGGGGCGGGACTGGTGTCCGCCGGTGAACAGCACGCACTTGGCCCCGATGGCCGCGGCCACTTCCGCGTCGTGCTGGGTATCGCCCACCATCACACAGGAAGCCGGGTCGATGCCGGTGCGGCGGAGATAGTCGGTGCCCAGCTGCACCTTGCTTGCGCCGTAGATGTCCGAAAGGCCGAGCAACTCGGTGAAAAAGCCCTTCAGACCCCGCGCGGTGACCTGCTCGATCAGGTAATCCCGGCGGGAGGCGGAAAGCACAGACTGCCGCCAGCCCTGCTGGGCCAGCGCGGTCAGGGTGGGAGCGGCGTGGGCAAAAGCCGGGCAGGTATCCACCCCGGCATTGTAATGGTCCATAAAGCTCTGGGCCAGAATGGGGTAGGGGTGCCGGGCAAAGTCGAAGCCGGCTTTGCGGTAGTAGTCCTCAATGGGAAAGCCGAAAACGTCCCGGTAGGCGGTCAGGTCGTACCGCTGGGGGTAGCCGTACTGCTCCAGCACCCAGTTCAGGCAGCCCAGCGTATAGACGGCATCGTCCATCAGGGTGCCGTTCCAGTCCCAGAAGATCATTCCGTTCGGCTGCATGAGAACCTCCTATCCATGTTGGAAAAGCAGTGGTTATGCTTCAAAAATATTTTTCAGGGCCTTGCTGCTCTCGATGATCTTCACCAGCAGCACGCCCAGAACGGTGCAGCTGATGAGTTCGCCGATGCCCACGGAGATGCCGTTGGAGATGCAGGCCAGCCAGATGGGGGCGCTGTTCGAGGGGTCCGGGAACATGACGGCGATCTCGATGCCGATGATGACGGCATTGAAGAGCACCGGCGGCAGGCTGGCGGGAATGGCCAGGCCCTTGATGCGGACATTGCGCAGCTTGTAGGTGACCAGGCAGGCCAGCAGGGTGGCCAGGGTGCCGAAGATCACATCCACGATGGTGGAACCCAAGAGGTTCGACAGGAAGCAGCCCAGCACCACACCGGCAATGTACTCGGCGCCGAACACGGGCAGCAGGCACAGGGCCTCGGCCACACGCACCTGTACGGCGTTGAACGAGAACGGCTGCAAAGCCATGCACAGCACCACATACAGGGCGGCCACCAGGCCGCAGCGCACCAGTTTACGGACGGAAGAATTCTGATTCATAACAATACTCCAGCGGTTTGATTTTGACCGCGCAGGAACCGCCAGCTCCTGCGGGTTTGGCCCGGCGCGGTTCGAGACGCACCGGGGAGCCTAAAATCCTAAGTTGCTCTAAAGGAGCCGCACCCGAAAGCACGGCAAAGGGGAGTATAGCATAAAATCAGACGGATTGCAATAGAAAAGCGGGCTGCACAGCCATGCAGTCCGCTTTGAAGGGGCGCTTTTATCCTCTGGGCTGCCCGGTGTACACCAGGGCCACGGTATCGGGGCCGGTGTTGGCGGAGACAACGCCGCCCAGCTCGAATACCAGAAGCGGCGGCTTGCCGAAGGCCTTGCGGCAGGCCTTTTCCAGGTCGGCGGCCTGCTTGATGTTGGTGTGGCCGATCATATAATCGAAGTTTTCCACACCGGCGGCGCGCTTCTGGCACAGATCGACCATGGCGGGTACGACTTTGTCATCGCCGCGCACCTTGGCTTCCACCTTGGTCTTGCCGTCGATCAGGGTGATGATGGGGCGGATGCCCATCAGTTCACCCATGACAGCCGCCGCGGCAGAGATGCGGCCGCTCTTCTTCATCTGCTTCAGGGTGTAGGGTCCCAGAATGATCTCCATGCAGTTCATCTGCTGCTTGAACTCCTGGATGACGTGACTGATCTCCGCCCCGTTCTTCAGCTTGCGGGCCATCTCACACAGATACCAGCCGAACACCATGGAATAGGTGTGTGGGTCCAGCAGATGGATCTTCAGGTGGTGCTCCGGGCGTTCCTCCCGCAGCATCCCCTGGGCCATCAGAGCGTTGTTGTAGGTGGAAGAACCGGATTTGTTGATGGGCACATGGATGACGTCGGTATAGCCCTCGTCCACATACTGGCAGTACTTTTCGCAGAACTGGATGGGTGTGATGGCCGCAGTGGACGGCACGCCCTTGGCCATGCGCATTTTATCATAAAACTCCGTGTTGGTGCAGCTTTCCCGTTCCACATAGTCCACATCGTCCAGCAGGATGTGGAAACTCATGATGTCGATGCCGTACTTGTCGGCAAGCTCCTGCGGCATATCACAGGAAGAATCGGTCAGGATCGCGATCTTGCTCATAATGTCCCTCATTTCCATTCGTAATCTCGTAAGTGTCCGTGGTCCAGCAGTTCCGGAAAATCCCACTGCCGCAGGACTTCATACACGCCCACGGCCACGCTGTTGGACAGGTTCAGACTGCGGCAGGTGTCCCGCATGGGCATCCGGATGCAGTGCTCCTGGTTGGCGGCCAGCAGTGCTTCCGGCAGGCCGGCGTCCTCCCGGCCAAACACCAGATAGGCCCCGTCCGGGTAGGCGACGTCGGTGTAACGCTGGGGCGCTTTGGTCGTAAAATAATAGTAAGGGCCGCTGTTCTTGGCAAAGAAATCCTCCAGCCCATCGTAATAGGTGATGTCCAGATAGTGCCAGTAGTCCAGCCCGGCGTGCTTGAGCTTTTTGTCATCAATGGCAAAGCCCATGGGACCCACCAGATGCAGGCGGCAGGCGGTGCAGGCACAGGTGCGGGCTACGTTGCCGGTGTTCTGCGGGATGCGCGGTTCCACCAGCACGATGTTCAGCGTTGGTTTTTCACTCATTGGTGGCCTCCTCAAACATCCCGGGGCGGGCACAGGCGGGGCAGCAGCGGCTCGAACCAGACTCCAAAGCGGGTGTCCTGCCCGGCGGGAGTATTCTGGATGGCCAGCGAGACGAACTCGGCGGCGTTGTCGGCGGCGGCGCTCAGGGCGTTGCCCTGGATCAGCGAGCCGATCAGTACGGCCCCGTACAGATCGCCGGTGCCGGGAAAACTGCGGTCGATGTGCAGCTTCTTGATGACAAAACGATCCGGACCGCCTCCGGCACAGCCGATGTACTTGCCCAGAGGAAGTCCGGTGACCACAGCACTAGGAGCCAGGCTCACCAGTTCGTCCGCCAGCGCCTGCGCGGCGGCATCCTCCAGCAGATCGGTCACGGGTTCCCGTCCCAGAAGCAGCTGCGCCTCGGTGTAATTGGGCAGGATCAGATCGGCAGACCGGCACAGCGTGCGGATGCGGTCCATGAGCGCCGGAGTCACGCTGGAATAGGCCTTGCCGTTGTCGCCCATCACAGGGTCCACGATCTTGTGGGCACCGGGCCAGCAGGCAAACGCTTTCTCCGCCAGCGCTACCTGGGCTTCCCCGCCCAGATAGCCGGTATAGATGCAGTCAAACTCCAGCCCCAGACTGCGGTAATGCTCCAGCGCCTGCAGGCCGTAGGACGCACCATCCAGCCGGGCGGGGTCGCCGAAGCCGCCGGTGTGGGTGGAGAGCACCACGGTGGGCAGGGCCACGGGCTGGATGCCCATGACCGACAGCACCGGCAGAATGACAGCCAGACTGCACCGGCCCACGCCGGACAGGTCGTGAATGCAGAGAACTTTTTTGGGTTCAACAGGTCTTATCAAATAAGGGACCTCCTTAGGATCGTTCTGAAATGGGCGGACACATCTGCCCATGAAAAACATTTACAGTATACCACAAATTCCGGAACAAAAAAAGCGTATATTGGGTTCTTTGTCGGAAATACTACCATCAGCACTTCCTGCGTTGGAAAAAGGGAAAGGAGTTTTGCACGATGAAACAGCAAACGAATCATACGTCCGGGGTCCTGCTGGGCATGGCTGCCGGGGCAGCGCTGGGGGCAGTCGGCGTCATGGCCGCCACCCAGGATCAGCGCCAGCTGCGCCGCACTACCCGCAAGGTGATGAAAGGTGCAGAGAACGCCGTCCTGCAGCTGGATAAGATGGTCGGCGACTTTGTGGAAAAGCATATGGAAGGCTGAAAATAAACCCTCTCAGGCGCTAGCGCGCCAGCTCTCCCGATGGGAGAGCTTTTTATGTGAATCGGTAGGCACAAAAAAGCTCCCCCTTTCGGGACCGATTTCCCCCGGTCGGGGGAAAATGGCGGAGCCAAAAGGGGGAGCTGCTGGCATTGAGCGTATGCGAGATGACTGAGAGGGTTACTTATTCCAGATGCACATCCGGGCGGTGGTGTTGATCTCGCCCAGGACGCTCAGGTCCATCTGGATGTTGCAGGTGACGGTCAGCGCCTTGTCCACCTTGCTGCCGGTCAGGACCGAGGACGGCAGATTTTTGATGGTGAGCACGCCGGTGCCCTTGGCCACATCGCCGGTGACGGTGCCGCTGTAGGTCACATCACCGATGGTCAGGCCGGTCAGGTAACCGGTGACGCCCATCTTGGATACCTGCTTGATGGGCAGGGTCAGAGTGTAGGTGCCGTTGGACTGGCGGGTCAGCGTGGCGTCGCGGTCGGCATCGATGCCGGAGTTGGCCATGGACTCCTTGTCGGAGCTTTCCTTCCAGAATTTGACGCCCACGTTCAGCTTGGAAGCAGCGGAAGCACCCAGGGTGAACAGCAGGAGCATGGCCAGCGACAGAACGACGGCGCTGGTGCGTTTCAATGTATTGGTCATAAAAATCAGCCTTTCCTGCCGCAGAGGCGGCGTTGCAATTGTAGTTTGTCAACGCAAATATACCATGGCCGGAAAACCCTGTCAACGCACCTTGTAAAAGATTCACAAAAATATTACACACAAAAACGTTGAATTGTGGAAAACGAAAGCGCCGCACTCCGAAAAGTGCGGCGCAGAAGCTCAAACCTTAGACCTCAAAGTTGGGATCGTCTTTCAGAACGTGGATCTCGCTCATGAAAGCGCTCTGCTCGGGATCGGCAAAAGGTGCTTCCTTGATGTACTTGTTCAGCTGGACAGCTGTACGGGCCGGGTCGGCAATGGTACCGGCACCGCCGATGCAGCCGCCGGGGCAGCCCATGCCTTCCAGCAGGTAGCCGTTGTACTTGCCCACCTTGGCCAGCATCAGCAGCTTTTTGCACTCGGCCAGACCCTGTGCGGATGCGATCTTGACGTCCATGTCCGGATGCCATTCCTTGATCTTGTCGGCAACGGCCTTGGCCACGCCGCCGGACTGGGCAAAGCCGCGGCCGGCCGCGGAAGCAGCGTGCAGAGCTTCGGTCTCGTCCACTTCCAGCAGATTGGTGTCGATGTCCTTGGCCTCAATGATGCCGGCCAGCTCCTCGAAGGTCAGCACGAAGTCCACGTCGGAGCGGACGGTGCGGCGGGAAGCTTCCAGCTTCTTGGCAGCGCAGGGTCCGATGAAGCACATACGGGCCTCGGGGTCCTTCTGCTTCATCATGCGGGCGGTGAACACCATGGGGGTCATGGTCATGGAGATGTTCTTGGCCAGGTCGGGGAAAGCCGTCTTTGCCATCATGCTCCAGGCCGGGCAGCAGGAAGTTGCCATGAAGTTCAGCTTGCTGGGCACCTCTTCCAGGAAGTCGTGGGCCTCGTCCACGGTGCACAGGTCGGCACCGATGGCGACTTCGACCACGTCGTAGAAGCCGACGGCCTTCAGCGCGGCCTTCAGTTTGCCGGTGGAAGCCAGGCCCGGGAACTGGTTGATGAACGCGGGAGCGACCAGCGCATAGATGCGGTCGCCGCGGTTGAAGCCCTGGATCAGCTGATAGATCTGGCCCTTGTCGGCGATGGCACCGAAGGGGCAGTTGACCAGGCACTGGCCGCAGGAAACGCACTTGCTATAGTCGATCTCAGCACGGCCCAGCTCGTCGGAGTGGATGGCACCCATGCCGCAGGCTGCAGCGCAGGGACGCTCGGTCTTGACGATGGCGTTGTAGGGGCAGACGGTGACGCAGCGGCCGCACTTGATGCACTTGTCCTGATCGATGATGGAACGGCCGCTCTCCCAGGTGATGGCCTTCTTGGGGCAGACCTCCATGCAGGGGTGTGCCAGACAGCCCTGGCACAGGTCGGAGACCTTGACCAGCTTTTCGGGGCAGCGGTTGCAGGCGAACTTGATGACGTTCACCAGCGGGGGATCGTAATACTTATCGGCGATGGAAGCATCTTCCAGACCGGAAACGACGCTGTTGTGCTCGTCCATGCGGCGGGTGGGCAAGCCCATGGCCAGGCGCACACGCTCCTCAACGATGGCGCGCTCCAGGAAGATGTCCTTGCGCAGCTTGCCTTCCTCACCGGGGATGATGGTGTAGGGGATCTTGCGCATCAGGTGGTTGGCCTGCTCGCCCTTGACGTTGGCGTAAGCCATCCGGGCCACTTCGGTAAAGACCTGGCGGCGGATCTGGATGACCGTGGTATTGATTCCTCGAAAACTCATTCCAATCTCTCCTTGCTTTGCGTTGAACAACCGAATATGCTTTGCAGACCGCTGCATTTGCCGGCGGTCCAACGGGTCGGTTGGTAGCGGCACAGCTGCAAACAGTGCCCCGGCCCGAATATTCCATGTTCATTTTAACACAAAGAAGCCTGCCTGAAAAGAGAAAATCTTAAAATTTGTTAAAGAAATCGCAAAGGATGAAAAATGAACAAATTTCAAGCAGAAAATTCAGCAAAGTGCTGCACGCACCCGCTCGCCGTCGTACCTGCCCAGCTTGACGTGCACGATCTGCCCGCTCTCGCAGCCGGGGGCGGACACCACCACCGGGATATACAGCCGGGTATAGCCGGTGAACAGGGTGCCGGACAGCGGGGTCTCCAGCAGCACATCGTCCTCGGTGCCCTCGTAAGCGGCCAGCACCTCACAGCGCACCTGTTCGGCCAGGGCGTTCATGGTGCGGCTGCGGGCCTGCTTTTCCCGCTCGTGCACCTGCTCCGGGAAATCGTAGGCCGGGGTGCCGCTGCGGCGGGAGTAGGGGAAAACGTGGACCTTCAAAAAGCCGATCTGCTTCAGGAACGCACAGCTCTCTTCAAAGTCGGCCTGGGTCTCGCCCGGGAAGCCGCAGATGCAGTCGGTGGTGAAGCTGACCGGCCGGCTGCCGTAGGCGGCGCGGATCTGGTCCACCACCTGGGCGTACTGCTCGGCGGTGTAGACCCGGCGCATCCGGCGCAGGGTGGCGGTGCAGCCGCTCTGCAGGCTCAGATGGAACTGCGGGCAGAGCTTGTCCACCGCTGCCAGCCGGGTAATGAATTCCGGGGTGAGCATATCGGGATCCAGACTGCCCAGGCGGATGCGCTCGATGCCCTCCACCTGGGCGCACTTTTCCACCAGTTCCACCAGATTCGTGCCGGTGTCCAGGCCATAGCTGGGCAGGGAGATGGCACTGAGCACCACTTCCCGGTAACCGGCGGCGGCCAGCTGGCGCAGCTCGGCCAGAATGCTGCTTTCGGCGCGGCTGCGCACCGGGCCGCGGGCACGGGGGATGACGCAGTAGGCGCACTGCCGGTTGCAGCCGTCTTCTACTTTAATAAATGCGCGCGTGTGGGTCTCGAACCGCTCCACCGGCAGCTCCTCGAACTGCTCCCCGCGCTGGTGCGGCGTGATGGCAACGATGCGCTCGTGGCCGTCCAGCAGCTTGAGCACGTTGTCCAGAATGGCCTTGCGGTCGCCGTTGCCGCACACCAGGTCGGCTTCCAGAAACTGGGCAGCTTCCTCGGGGAAAGCCTGTGGGTAGCAGCCGGTCAGCACGGTGACGGCTCCGGGGTTCTCGCGCTTGGCGCGGCGCAGCCACTTGCGGCTCTTCTGGTCCCCGAAGTTGGTCACGGTACAGCTGTTCACCACGAACACGTCCGCCGGTTCGCCTTCCTGCGCGATGGTGAAGCCGTTGGAACGGAACATCTGTTCCAGCGCACCGGTCTCGTTCAGGTTGACCTTACAGCCCAATGTATAAAAACAAACTCGCATGAGGGATTATCCTTTCGACAAAAGTGAGTTCAGAAAATTGCAGTATTATTCATTATATAACAGAGCGGCCCCACAGTGCAAGAGCGGATTTTGCCCGGCAGCACGTTCCAGCGCACAAAAACGGGATTTTACAACGGGGCATTTGCAGGCAGTCTGCCGCATACATTGCAGCAGACGAGATCGTGCGGGGAGGGGACCGGAATGGAACGGAGAAATCTGGCATTGCTGTGCGCGGGGGTCCTGTGCTTCTGGCTGTTTGCGCTGGCCTTCGGCACGGCAGAGGGCAGGGGCGTTGCGGTGCAGGCGGAACTGCCCACAGCGGCCCCGGCGGCGGTGGAAGATGTCCCGGTGGTGGACGCTGCGGCGCAGTCGCAGCTGAGCCTGAACTGCCGGGCGGCCATTCTGGTGGATCAGGACACCGGTACGGTGCTGTACGAAAAAAACGCCGATGAGCAGGTGCCCATTGCTTCCATCACTAAGGTGATGACCTTGCTGCTGACCTTTGAAGCCATCCACAACGGGCAGCTCACACTGGAAACAACGGTGCCGGTGAGCGAGCACGCCTACCATATGGGCGGCAGTCAGATCTGGCTGGAACCCGGGGAGCAGTTTACGCTGGACGAGATGATCAAGGCCATCTGTGTTTCCTCCGCCAATGATGCCGCCGTGGCAGTGGCGGAGCTGGTGGGCGGCAGTGAGCCGGGCTTTGTGGAACGGATGAATGCCCGGGCGGCAGAGCTTGGCATGACCAGCACGACCTTTCACAACGCCTGCGGACTGGACACCGAAGGGCATCTGTCCACGGCCCGGGATGTGTCCATCATGAGCCGGGAGATCCTGAACACCTGCCCGGAGGTGCTGCACTATACCGGCATCTGGACCGACACCCTCCGGGGCGGGCAGACCCAGCTGGTGAACACCAACAAGCTCCTGCGGCGCTACAGCGGCATCACCGGGCTGAAGACCGGCACCACCGGCGGGGCAGGCGTGTGCATCAGCGCCAGCGCCACCCGGGACGGTCTGAGCCTGATCGCGGTCATTCTGGGGGCGCCCTCCAGCAAAGACCGCTTTGATGCAGCCACGACCCTGCTGGACTACGGCTTTGCAGCCTATCAGGCGGCACCCCTCCCGGTCCTGGAGGACCGCCCGCTGCAATTGAAGGTGACCGGCAGCGCCGAAGACAGCGTCCCGCTGGATTACAGTGCCCTCCCGCAGACGCTTTTGCTGCCCCGGGAAGGGGCAGCGGAGCTGACCGCACAGATCGACCTGCCGGAACAGCTGGAAGCCCCGGTGGAACAGGGGCAAACGGTGGGAACAGTGAAGATCTTCAGCGGCGGCACCCTGCTGGGTGCATATGACGTGCGTGCGGCGGCGGATGCGTCCCGGATGGACTTCGGAATGGCCTGGAAGCTGATTTTGGGGAGCCTGACGGGCTGAACAGACGAATCCGGCGCTTCAGCGTCCAAAAGTGTAGAAAGCAGGCCGGCAAAAAACTGGCTGGCTGAACAAATCTGGATGAAGAAACAAAAAAACACTATTAAAATTGTATGAAATCCAAGGATTTTGACCTTGACTTTGCGGGAAGGGAACGGTACACTTATACCAAGATAGTTCCTCGCAGGTTCCAGGAACCCGCAAATCGTTTGGAGGTTAGAATACAAATGAGTGTCGCGTTGAACACCAAGCACCTCTCCAGCTTTATCAGCGAAGAGGAATATGCAGCCATTTATCCTCAGGTGGAAGCCGCCCACAAGCAGCTGGAAGCCAAGAACGGCCCTGGCAATGATTTCCTGGGCTGGATGTATCTGCCCCGTGATTATGATAAGGAAGAGTTCGCCCGCATCAAGGCAGCCGCTGCCAAGATCCGCGAGGATTCCGATGTTCTGGTGGTTGCCGGCATCGGCGGCAGCTATCTGGGCGCCCGCGCTGTGGTCGAGGCCGTCAAGGGAATGTACCACAATGAGATCGAGGACGGCCTGAAGATCTACTTCTGCGGCAACAGCATCAGCCCCACCTATCTGAACAACATCATCAGCCTGTGCAAGGGCAAGCGCTTCTCCATCAACGTCATCTCCAAGTCCGGTACCACCACCGAGACCAGCCTGGCTTTCCGCGTCCTGCGGGAGCTGCTGGAAAAGGAAATGGGCGTGGAAGAGGCCAACAAGCGCATTTACGCCACCACCGACCGCGCCAAGGGCACCCTGAAGCAGCTGGCCGATGCACAGGGCTGGCCCACCTTCGTGGTCCCCGATGACGTCGGCGGCCGTTACTCCGTGCTGAGCGCTGTGGGTCTGCTGCCCATCGCCGCTGCCGGCATCGACATCGATGAGCTGATGAAGGGCGCAGCCGATGCCATGGAGCGTTTCTCCGTGCTCAGTCCCGACAATGACGCTTACAAGTATGCAGCCATCCGCAACATCCTGTACCGCAAGGGCAAGGCAGTGGAGATCCTGGAGTGCTACGAGCCGGACTTCACCCTGATGAACGAGTGGTATAAGCAGCTGTTCGGCGAGAGCGAGGGCAAGGACAACAAGGGCCTGTTCCCCGCAAGCTGCATCTTCTCCACCGACCTGCACTCCATGGGCCAGTTCATCCAGGAAGGCTCCCGCATCATGTTCGAGACCATCGTGGATGTGAAGAAGCCGGCACAGGATCTGTTCATCGATCCGCTGGAGGGCAACTTCGACGGCCTGAACTTCCTGTCCAACCAGAATATGAGCGTGGTCAACCGCAAGGCCATGGAAGGCACCATCCTGGCACACACCGACGGCGGCGTGCCGGAAGTGCTGATCGAAGTGGATGACCTGTCTGCTTATAATGTAGGCTACCTGATCTACTTCTTCTGGCGTGCCTGCGCCTGCAGCGGCTACCTGCTGAGCGTCAACCCCTTCAACCAGCCGGGTGTGGAAAGCTACAAGAAGAATATGTTCGCACTGCTGGGCAAGCCGGGTTACGAGAACCTGACGGCTGAGCTGGAAGCAAAGCTGAAGTAAAAACGATCTCCCGCCGTGAGGCGTGGAAAATACAGGAGGACTGAACTATGATTAAACTGATTGTTGGTACCAAGGGCTCCGGCAAGACCAAGGCGATGATCGACCAGATCAATGACGCGGTCAAGACCTCCAAAGGCAACGTTGTCGTCGTGGAAAAGGGCATGAAGCTCACCTACGACATCGCTCCTGCTGCACGTCTGATCGACCTGGACGAGTACAAGATCTCCGGCGGCGAAATGCTGTACGGTTTTGTTGCCGGCCTGATGGCAAGCAACTACGATATCACCGACCTGTACATCGACGGCATCCTGAAGGTGCTGGATCATGACATCAGCCGTCTGGGCGTGGTGCTGGATGAGATGGCCGCCATCGCCGGCGACAGCGTGAAGGTCACCGTCACCGTCAGCGCAGACGAAGCCGCTCTGCCCCACGATGTGAAGAAGTATCTGTAAATCCGGAAATTTCGCAGCTGTAAGCTGACAACAGGCAGGAGACCGGGAAATTTTTAAAATTTTTTCGGTTTTCTGCCTGTTTTGGTGTTGACAAAGGGGTGCTTTGGCGCTATACTAACAAAGCAGCCTTTTAGAGGTGTACTATGCAATTTGACCTGAGAAAGTTTATCACGGTCGGCAAGCAACCGTATCATGCAGAGTTTCAGTGTGATTTATCTGCGTATGATTATGCCGGCGCAAAGATCCCGGAACCTGTCACCGCGTTTTTTGACGCGGAAACGGATGGTGAGGAGATCCGGATGACACTGCGGGCAAACGCATCGGTGCACGGAGCGTGCGCCCGCTGTCTGGATCCGGTCATCCGGGAAGAGACAGTCGATACGGAGTGGACGGTAAAGGAACGGGATCTGGACGATCCGGATTTCGAACTCCCGCTGAATGAAAAAGGGCATCTGGATGTGGATGAATGGCTCAACCAGGAGTTTATGTTCCAGATCCCCACGGTATTGCTTTGCAGTGCCGACTGCGCCGGGCTTTGCCCCGTGTGCGGCAAGAAGAAAGCAGAGTGCACCTGCCCACCGGCAGAGGATACCGCTGCTCCCATTGACACAAGGCTCGCAATCCTTAAATCACTGCTGAACTGATAAACCCATCAAGGAGGTGCAAAAATATGGCAGTACCTAAGAGACATCTTTCCAAGGCCCGCCGCGACAAGCGTCGCAGCAATGTTTGGAAGCTGGAGGCCCCCGCACTGGTCAAGTGCAGCAACTGCGGCTCTCTGAAGCTCCCCCACCAGGCATGTGGCAACTGCGGTTACTACAAGGGCGAGGAAGTCATCAAGAAGGCCTAATTTGCGCAGAATTGGTGGCATAATGGTGTTATGTACAGAAGGGGAGGGCGCAATGCCTTCCCCTTCTTGTTCTGTCTGAACAAAGGAGGTGAATGCCGTGGCGATCCGGATCGAGCGTGTGGATCCCGGCAGCGAGGCGGAAGCACTGGGCCTTAGCCCGGGCGATGAACTGCTGAGCGTGGACAACAATGAGCTGAACGATTCGCTGGACTACGACTTTTACACCGACAGCAAAAGCTTTCACCTGAAAGCAAAGGTGGCGGACGGCATCCGGGAGTGGGATGTGCAGCGGGAAGAGCGCGGCCCCTTCGGCTGTGACTTCAAGACCTACCTGGGGGACCAGAAGCATTCCTGCTCCAACCACTGTATGTTCTGCTTCATTGACCAGCTGCCCCCCGGGATGCGTGAGAGCCTGTACTTCAAGGACGATGACGAGCGCCTGTCCTTTTTGTTCGGCAACTATATCACCATGACCAATATGCAGGACCACGAGATCGACCGCATCATCAAGATGCACATCTCGCCCATCAACATTTCGGTCCACACCACCAACCCTCAGCTCCGTGTCCGGATGCTGGCCAACAAGCGGGGCGGCGAGGTGCTCAAGTACCTGCCCCGTCTGGTGGAGGGTGGCATTGCGGTCAATTGTCAGCTGGTGCTGTGCCGCGGCATCAATGACGGCGATGAACTGCGCCGCACCCTGAGCGACCTGCTGGAGCTGACACCCATGGTGCAGAGCATTGCGGCAGTGCCCTGCGGTGTGACGGATTATCGTCAGAATCTGTTCAAACAGACCCCCTACGATGCCGAGACCAGCGCCGAAGTCATCGACATCATGGAAGAATTCGGCGACGAGTGCAAGCGCCGCCACGGCAAGCGCATCATCTACCCCAGCGATGAATGGTATCTCAAGGCCGGACGCCCCATCCCGCCGGAAGAGTTCTACGAGGACTTCGACCAGCTGGAAAACGGCGTGGGGATGATGCGCCTGTATGCCAAGGAATTCCTGGAGGAACTGGACAAGCCCCACCGGGTGTACGGCACCAAAAAGATGGATGTGGTCACCGGCGAGATGGCTGCGCCGCTCATCACGGAGATGATGAACGAGCTGCACCGTCAGTATCCCATGATCGAGGTCACGGTGCATACCATCCAGAACAAGTTTTTCGGCGGCAATGTGGGTGTGGCCGGTCTGGTGACCGCCACCGACATCATCGCCCAGTGCGAGGGCAGGCTGACCAGCGGCACGCTGGGTGTGCCCGCCGTGATGCTGCGGGAAGAAAAAGATACCTTCCTGGACGACATCACCACCGACCAGCTGGCCGAACGGCTGGGGGTCAAGGTGGAAGTGCTGCCCACATCCGGCGGCGAGGAAGCCAAGGCCCTGCTCCGCAGCGGTCTGCACATCGCACGGAGAAGAAGATAAAACACCGCAAAAGGGCAGCGGCCTCGCCCTCTCCGTCATTGCTTATGCAATGCCACCTCTCCCAAGGGGAGAGGCCTTGGCAAAGAGATGAAGCTTGCGTGGACTGCCAAAGGCTCTCCCTTTGGGAGAGCTGGACGCGAAGCGGCCTGAGAGGGCGAGCAAGCTTACCAATAAGGATAACGAACCTTTTTATAACAAGAAAGGAGGAACCCCTATGAGCAAACCGATCGTTGCAGTGGTGGGCCGCCCCAACGTGGGCAAATCCACCCTGTTCAATAAACTGTGCGGTCAGCGTCTGGCCATCGTGGAGGATACCCCGGGCATTACCCGCGACCGCATCTTTGCCAACTGCGAGTGGAGCGGCCACGAGTTCCTGCTGGTGGACACAGGCGGCATCGAGCCGAAGGCCACCGAGGGCATTCTGGCCCATATGCGCGAGCAGGCCCAGATCGCCATTGACACCGCCGACTGCATCATCATGGTGGTGGATGTGCGCGACGGCCTGACCGCCGCCGACGAGGACGTAGCCCACATGTTGCGCCGCAGTCACAAGCCCATCATCCTGGCCGTGAACAAGTGCGACAAGGTGGGCGAGGCCCCCATGGAGTTGTACGAGTTCTACAACCTGGGCTTTGACGAAGTGATGCCCATCTCGTCCGTGCATGGTCACGGTACCGGCGACCTGCTGGACGCTGTGTGCGCCCATCTGGACTTCAGCGAGACCGTGGTGGAAGAGGACCGCATCCCGGTGGCCATCATCGGCCGCCCCAACGTGGGCAAGTCCAGCCTGACCAACCGTATTCTGGGCGAGAACCGCATGATCGTGGCCAATGAGGCCGGCACCACCCGCGATGCCATTGACACCCCGGTGGACAACGCCTACGGCAAGTTCATCTTCACCGACACCGCCGGCCTGCGTAAGCGCAGCAACATCACCGACGGCTTGGAGCGCTATATGGTCGTGCGTGCACTGGCCGCAGTTGAGCGCAGCCGCGTGGCCCTGATCCTGGTGGATGCCACCGTCGGCTTCACCGAGCAGGACAGCAAGGTGGCTGGTTATGCCCACGATCAGGGCAAAGCCTGCATCATCGTGGTCAACAAGTGGGACGCCGTGGAGGGCAAGGAGACCAACACCATGGAACTGCAGCGCCGCGGCTATGCCGAGTGCTTCAGCTTCATGGGTTATGCGCCCATCATCTTCATTTCCGCCCAGACCGGCTACAACGTGAACAAGCTGATGCAGCTGATCCGCGATGTGGACAGCCAGAACGGTGCCCGCGTGCCCACCGGCGTGCTGAACGAGATGCTGGCCCGCGCCACCGCCCGCATGCAGCCGCCCAGCGATAAGGGCCGCCGCCTGAAGATCTTCTACCTGACCCAGGCTTCCACCCGTCCCCCGACGTTCGTGGCCTTTGTCAACGCCAAGCATCTGTTCCACTTCAGCTATCAGCGGTATATCATCAACCAGATCCGCGAGAACTTTGGCCTGGAACACACCCCCATCCGTCTGGTCGTGCGGGAGCGCGGCTCCGGCGAAGTGGGTGCCAAGGACGTGTAAGCGCCGCAAAGGAGGCATCCGGGTTTCTTATGATGAAAACCATCCTGGTCGTTGTGCTCACCGCCTTGCAGGCGTATCTGCTGGGCAGTGTGGACACCGGCATCCTCATCAGCAAGTTCGTCTACCATGACGATGTGCGCAGCCATGGCAGCGGTGCGGCCGGTATGACCAACATGCTGCGCACCTTCGGCAAAAAGGCCGCTGCCATGACCGCACTGGGCGATGTGCTCAAGGGCGTTGCGGCCGTGTGCATTGGCCGCTGGCTGTTCCGGCAGCTGCCGCCGGACACCGTTGTGTCCGCCTATCTGGGTGCGTACCTGGCCGCGATCCTGGCCGTGATCGGCCACCTGAAGCCGCTGTATTTCGGCTTCAAGGGCGGCAAGGGCGTGCTGGTGGCAGGCGGTGCCATTCTGGCCATCCAGCCGGTGCTGCTGCCGTTCCTGGCGGCCATCTTCCTGCTCTGCCTGGTGCCCACCGGCATGGTGTCGCTGGGCAGTGTGACCATGGCCGCGGCCTACCCGCTGCTGACCGTGGCCTACTGCATCCTGCACGGCTATGCGACGTCGGACGTGCTGGTCTGCGCCATCGGCTCCGGCATCATGGCGGGCATGGTCATCTATATGCACCGTGCCAACATCCAGCGCATCAAGGAAGGCAAGGAGTACCGCTTCGGCCATCACAGCAAGTAACCAAACAAGAAAAAGCTCTGCGAACCTGTCCGTCACGACGGGGCCGCAGAGCTTTTTTGCTGTTAAGGAAACGAACCCGTTCCGTCACAGCTTGCGCTGTGCCAGCTCTCTCGGGAGGGAGAGCTTTATACGATGGAAGCCGTAAACTTGTTTCTTCTCGTCTCAGAAGGAGGGCATTTTGGAACACTGTAAAAAAGCTCCCCCTTCGGGGGAGCTGGCTACGAATGCAATGAGCAGACTGAGAGGGTCAATTTTTTACTTCCAGTTCGAACGATGCATCGTCGTCCTCTTCCTCCTCGGTGGGAATGGCCTCAGCCACTTCCTGCTGGATCCGTTTTTTCAGAGAAGCAAGCCGTTCTTCGGCGGAGATGCCGCTTTGCTTGGGCGACAGGTCCGGCGCGGGGTGGCCGTCCGGCAGGTGTGCGCCAAAGGCCGGGACAAAGAAGAACTTGCGCACGATGAAGATCAGCGCAATGGCACCCACGCTGAGCAGGTTTTCCAGCGCAGAGTCATGCCCCACCACCAGATGGCGGGCAATGGCGTACAGCAGCACTTCCAGGCTGCTGCCGGGGCTGTGCTTGGCCAGCATCTTGATGAACTCGATGCCGATCACAATGTCCAGACTGCGTTCCAGGAAGGTGCGGATCTCCACTTCGTTGCCATCGAACAGCAGGCCGGGCATCCATTTGATGAGCGGCACGGCGCTGAGCAGCAGACCAATGAGCACCAACCCGGACAGCAAAATTTCCAGCAGGCTGGATGCCTGAATGATGCGATTGCGCAATTCGGTGCGCCAGTGGCTTTCCACATGGTGGACAGGGTGCTCGTGCTCCATGATGAGTCCTTCCTTTCAGCAATCTGCTCTAAAAAATTCGACGAAGAGTTTTCTTTATTGTAGCAGAAGGCTGGAAGGGTGTCAATTCAGGACAGACGATTGCAGAAAAATGTTTGAAAAGGCGATCAGCCGGCTGCAGTCTCGTCACGGTGGGCGGGCACATACCCGGCTTTGCGGATGCACTGGAGGCCGGCATCGGTATCCAGCCAGTCATACAGCCGGCGCTCGGGGCTGTCGGCTGCGGCGTCCGGGTGGATGACTGCGTAGAAATCGTTGCACAGCGGATAGCTGCCGTCGGCCAGGGTGTCGTTGCTGGGCATCACGCCGTCCACGCTCAGCAGCCGCAGGCCGGGCTGAGAGTACATCTGGTCGATGTAGTAATACACCGAGAAGCCAATGGCGTTGGCTGTGTTGTTGTAGGCGGCAAGGCTGTCCACCAGCTCGCCCATGGCGGTGGGGGCCAGCTCGGTGGGCGGGTCCATCAGTTCGCCGTCCTGGATCAGCAGCTTTTTGAACAGGGTCTGGCTGCCGGAATCCGCCCGGCGCTGGAAAGCCACGATGTCCAGGTCCTTGCCGCCGACCTCTTTCCAGTTGGTGATCTTGCCGGCGTAGATGTCCTTCAGCTGCTGCTGGGTCAGGTTGGTCACGGGGTTATCCTCGTTCACAATGAACACCAGCGCGTCCACGCCAATGGCCTTTTGTTCCAGTTGCACGTTGGCTTCTTCCAGTTCTTCTTTCACACTGTCCGGGGCCTCGTACACCACCAGCATCCTGGCGGTGGATTCCTCATCCGGGTACAGGCCGAAGCTCTCCCACGCATAGGCGGTGGTGGAGACCGAGGTGGCGCTTTGCGCGGCTTCCAGGTCGATGCCGGTGGTATCGGCCATCATCTGGGCCATCAGCGGGATGCAGGCGGTGCTGCCGTCCAGCTTGGGGAAGTCCTCCGGGGTGAACAGGACCGTGGACGGCAGCTCACTGACCGAGGAAGCCGGGGGTTCCGGGGTGGCGGAAGCAGAAGAGGCGGGCTCACTGCTGCCCGTGCAGGCGGTGAGGATGCCGGCGGCAGAGCAGGCGGCCAGGCCCAGCAGAAAACTGCGGCGGGAAATTTTTGCGTTTTTCATAAAGGAAGCCTCCTTTTATCTCAATAGCCCAGTTCGTCGTCGTCATTGACGGAAGAGAAGATGCTCCGGCAGTAAAGCCAGTTGCCGTCGGTGTCCATCCAGCCGTAGTAGAAGCCGCGCCGTGCCACGAACACATGGTCCGGCAGGGCGTTCGGGCTGTTGGAGTAGTAGCTGTAGCAGCTGCCAAGGCCGGAAAGCACCACGTTGCCGGCTTCGTCCAGCACATCGCACAGCGAGCCGCTGCTGCTGAGTTTGTCGGAGGTGCCGTAATACAGCGGCCTGCCGTTGGCATCGGTGGTGAGGTAGCCCAGATAATTGTAGGTCTCATTCAGGCTGCTCAGGTCGGAGACGAGGCCCTCGGGGCCATAGACACGGGTGGAGGTGACATCGTAGCTGTCGTTGTTCCGCAGCTCCAGCCAGACATAGCCGTTGCCTGCGTTGTCCATCATGACGGACTGCTGGCCTTCCACCGGTTCCACGGCGGTGTCGGTGATGAGTTTGCCGGTGTCGGTGTCATAGACTTTCAGGCTGTCGTTTTTGGCGTAGAGGGCAATGGTATTGTCCGTGACACTGCAGGCGTACAGCGGCGTCACTTCGCCGGTCTCAAGGTCGTGCAGGTCATAGCCGTAGTCGCCGTTCGTGCGCCAGGTGACCACATACCCCGGGAAGAAATAGCTGGGCAGGTCGTCAAAGGCGCCGATGATGCCGCGGTCCTCGGTGGTCATGTCCCGCAGTTCATAGCGGCCGTCCGCTGTGGCAAAGCAGGCCATGTCGCTGCCGCAGGTCTGGGCAAAGCCCGCAAAGCGCTCGCCAGTGGCCGGGTTATAGAGCGTTTGCTCCACCGGCTCGCCGTCGGCGTGATAGGTGTCCAGTTCCACCCAGTCGCTCAGGCTGTCGCCGGCGTAAGAAAGGCTCGTGGCCGTGGTGCTGTCGGCCCGGTAGAGCTCTGTGCCGTCCTTTGCGAGGATGACGACCCAGCTGTGGAGGGAGGTATCGTCGTCCCATGCGTCATCGGCAAGGCCCTCCGGGCGGGCGTAGCAGGTGTAAACAAGGGCATCGCTGTACACGCTGCAGCGGTAAGCGCCCTCCGGCACCGGCAGACTCTCGCCGGTGGCAAGGTCGATGACCTGGCAGGTGCCGCCGCCCCAATAGTAGTCCCAGTATTCGCCGTTGACAAGGCTGCTCTCCTGCAGCACCAGCAGGCCGTTCTGCAGCGTGGCGCTCTGCTCGCCGTCAAAGGACAGGACCTCGGCCCCCGTTTTGTCGTAGAGGGCACTGCGGCGTCCGCCCCGGCCTGTGGGGTCCGACCAGCTGCGGAACCAGTAGTTCGTCTCGCCGGTGACCGTATCCTGCAGAAGGGTCACGTTTTCACTGCGGGCGGACTGGTACAGCACCTGACTGCCGCAGAGGATGGTCGTCAGATTGCCGGCATTGTCGTAGCCGTAAAGCATCCGCAGCCTGCCGTCGTCCAGCCGGGAAGCATCGTACAGCGGTTTGCCGCTTGCATCGGTGGGCACGGAAGCTGCCGACGCCGGTTTGCTGGAAGCAGGCGGCAGCACCGCACAGCTGCAGCCCAGTGCAAGGCTCAGGGTCACGCACAGGGCAGCGCAGCCCAGGCGGGGAGAGAGTCGCTTCATAAGATCCACTCCTTTGCCAATCCAAAACACAAATAGAAACTTGAATCATACAAGTTGGAACGAAAATGCACGACGGGGAAAAATTCCCGTTCAATCAGAATACGAAACAGCCGCGCTTTCCATTGCAGAAAACACGGCTGTTTTGGTTACAGTTTGATGACAACGAAATTTAATCTGCCGGTTCGGCTCCGTCCGGCATCCGGCCCAGCTGGTGCAGGAATGCGATCAGGAAGGGCAGCGAGATGAGGAAGGTGAGCACATCCGCGATGGGCTGGCACAGCTCGATGCCCACAAGACCCAGCACCCGGGGCAGGGTGAGGATCAGCGGGATGAAGCACACGCCCTGTCGGCAGCAGGCCAGGAAGGTGGCGCGTCCGGCTTTGCCTACGCTCTGGAAGGTCATGTTGGCCACTACGATGACCGGCTGCAGGAAGATGGCCAGACACTGGTAGTGGAACGCAGGCAGCGCCACGGCGGTGACCTCCGGGTCATCGCGGAACAGCCGGATCAGCGCTTCGCCATTGGTCCAGCAGAGCGCCACCAGGACCGTCAGCAGGCAGAATGCGGCTCCCATGGTGAACAACGCTGCCTGCCGCACCCGGCGGTATTTGCGGGCACCATAGTTGAACGCTGCCACCGGCTGAAGCCCCTGTCCGACGCCAATGGCCACCGAGATGATGAACATGAAAATGCGGGACACGATGCTCATGCCGGCCACGGCGGCGTCTCCGTAGCCGCGGGCGGCGATGTTCAGCAGCATCCCGCCGATGCTGTTCAGGCCCTGACGGCCAAAGCTGGGGGCGCCGCCGGCCAGAATGATGCCGAACTCCCGCGCCTCGCGAGTCACAGCCGTGATGCGGAACTGACTGACCGTCTTGCCCCGCAGGAACATGGACAGCAGGATGAAAAAACTGATGGTCTGGCTCAGGGCCGTGGCGATGCCAGCCCCGGCGGTGCCCAGGCCAAAGCCGAACATGAACACCGGGTCCAGCACGATGTTCAGCACGCCGCCGGTGACCAGACCGATCATGGCAAAGCTGGCCTTGCCCTCATAACGCAGGATGTTGTTCATGACCAGGCTGGAGATCATCAGCGGGGCCGCAATGAGGATGGGCCGCGCGTAGGCGCAGGCGTGGGGCAGAATGGTCTCGGTGCTGCCCAGCAGCATCATGAAGCCGGGCAGGGTGGAAAGCCCCACCACGGCCAGCACCACGCCGAACAGCAGCGCGGTGAAAAAGCTGGTGGAAGCAAACCGGGTGGCGGCATCGGTGTTGCGGCTGCCCAGACTGCGGCTGATCACGGTTCCGGCACCGTGGCCCAGCATGAAGCCCAGCGCCTGAATGATGGCCATCAGGCTGGACACCACGCCCACCGCGCCGGACGCGCTGGTGGAGATCTGGCCCACAAAAAAGGTGTCGGCCAGGTTGTAGATGCTGGTGATGAGCATACTTAAAATGGTGGGTGCGGCCAGCCCGAGGATCAGCTTTGGGATGGGTGTCTCGGTCATTTTCTTGTACTGCTGAATGTTGAGTTCGTCCGAAGACATGAAAGGACCTCCTTCTTCCATAAGGTGAGAAAAGCCGCCCTTGTGACAAGAACGGCAGATGATTTAGATGCGTGCTTTCCGGCACTGCTGTACAGTATAACGCAAATACGGCAAAAAGTCGAGGGTGTGAGCCGGGTCCAAAACGGCCTGCAAAGCGGTGCGAAGGGGCGAAAAAGGGGGCGAAAGAACCGCCGATTCTGTATGAATTGCTAAAGAAAGGTCGAATTGCTTGTGGAAAATCACGATATGTGGTATCATTTAACCGGAAGATGCTGGAAATACACACCCGGCACCCCACAGATGGAGGGAACAGATAACATGAAAACCGTAGCACAGACCGTGATCGAAGCCGATCGCTTTTATACCATCGCTGCCCACACCGGCAACGTCATCCAGGCCGTGGAGGCCGGCAAGGACGGTGCCACCGTCCGCCTGGGCAAGTACGACCACAAGCCCGAGCAGGAGTGGGCCTTTGTCCGCGAGGGCGACGGCATTTACCGCATCCGCAACCGCGCCAACGGCAAGCTGCTGGATCTGACCATGACCGGCACCGCCAACGGCACCTGGCTGCACCTGTGGGAAGACGTGGGCGGCACCTCTCAGATGTGGAAGGTGGAGCACACCCCGGAGGGCACCGTGCGCCTGCGCTCTTCCTGGGCCGGCGGCAAGTGCGTGGATACTGTGGGCATGGGCGCCGAAGTGGGCGCTGTGCTGCAGATCTGGCAGGAAGTGCCCGGTGCAGACCAGCTGTGGACCATCTCGGAAGTGAAGGAACGCGCAAAGCGCGCCGCCAAAAAGGCCGAAGAACCTGCTGTGGAAGCCGCTCCGGCAGTGGAGAAGGCTGCACCCGCCGCTCCGGTGGAGGAGAAGGCAGAAGAAAAGGCTCCGGCCAAGAAGCCTGCTGCCCGCAAGCCCCGCACCACCAAGAAGGCTGCAGAAAAGGCTGCAGAGCCTGCCAAGACCGAAGAGAAGGCAGAGGCCCCGGCAGAAAAGGCCGAGAAGCCTGCAAAGCCTGCCCGCAAGACTGCCGCTAAGAAGGTTCCGGCCAAGGCAGCTGCAAAGCCCGCAGAAGCCGCCACTGCTGCAAAGGCAGAAGCGCCTGCCGCCGAGCAGCCCGCTGCGGAGAAGCCCAAGCGCACCCGCAAGACCGCGAAGAAGACGGTCTGATCGAGAACAACCACAAGAGAGCCTGCTGCACAGCGTTCGTGCGGCAGGCTCTCTTTGCTTATTCGGGCAGCTGGTTGAGGATGAAGTGATTCTTCTCAAATTGCAGCAGACCCTCGTCCCGCATCCTGCACAGCTCCTTGGAGAGGGCACTGCGGTCCAGATTGAGGTAGTCCGCCAGCTGCTGGCGGTTGAACGGAATGTCAAATTCCAGCCGCCCGCAGGCGGCGGTCTGCGCGGAAAAATAGGTCAGCAGACGCCCGCGCACCGTCTTGGGCGTAGTGCAGAAAATGCGTTGGGAAAGGCTCAGATTCTTCCGCATGGAGACCGCCAGCAGGTTGTGCAGCAGCTTGTCCTGCCCGGCGGAGCTGCCACCGGAAAACGCCGCCGCGTTCACAAACAGCACCTCGCAGTCTTCTGCCGCCACGGCGTCCACCAGCATGGCGTCTCCGCAGAAGGCATAGGTCTCGGCGAACACCTGCCCGGCGGGGATGCTGCTTAAAATGGTCTTGGTGCCCCACAGGTCCAGATTTTCGATGTGGACACTGCCGCGCAGCACTACACCCACTTCGTGGATGCGGCTTCCGGCGTGGAAGATGATCTCATGGCGGGAAAAGGTTTTGGTGCGCAGCTGGCCGCTCTGAGCCAGGGCGTCCCACTCGGCGGGGGTCAGCCCGCGAAAGAGCGGCGATGCAATGTTTTTCATAAAAAAGCCTCGTTTCGTGGTTATAACAACCGAAGGAATGACTTGATTATAGTATACTCAAGCCATCAACACAAGGAGGATGTTTTCATGATCCGAAAAATCATTCACATAGACGAAGAAAAATGCAACGGCTGCGGGGCCTGCGTCACCGCCTGCCACGAAGGGGCCATTGGCCTGGTGAACGGCAAGGCCAGGCTGATGCGGGACGACTACTGCGACGGCTTCGGCGACTGCCTGCCCGGCTGTCCCACCGGGGCCATCACCTTCACCGAGCGGGAAGCTGCCGCCTACGATGAGCAGGCCGTGCTGGAAAACAAGCAGAAGAAAGCCGCCGCTGCCGCCGAGAAGCCGGCATTCCACGGTTGTCCGGGCAGTGCGATGCGCCAGTTCCACCGGGAAGCCGCCCCGGCAGCGGTGTCCACGGAGGTCCCTGCATCCCAACTGGGTCAGTGGCCCTGCCAGATCAAGCTGGTGCCGGTGAACGCACCCTACTTCGACGGGGCCAGGCTGCTCATCGCCGCCGACTGCACCGCCTACGCCTATGCAAACTTCCACCAGGAGTTCATGCGGGGCAAGATCACCCTCATCGGCTGTCCCAAGCTGGATGCCGTGGACTACAGCGAAAAGCTGACTGAAATAATCCGGAACAATGACATCCGGAGCATCACGGTCCTGCGCATGGAAGTGCCCTGCTGCGGCGGTCTGGAACACGCGGCGGTCACGGCCCTGAAGAACAGCGGCAAGTTCATCCCGTGGCAGGTGGTCACCATCTCCACCGATGGCCGCATTCTGGAGCGGTAAACTTTTGGAACGGGGAGCGGAAAGTTTTCCCGGCGGATGATCCGAGGGTGGGACCCTGTTGCCGTAGGCAATAGGGCGGGAGCTGGAAGCCCCGAACGTCCGCGGGAAAAGCTTTCCGCTTCCCGGGACACCGCACTTCACAATAAGTAAAACCGGCAGACGCTTTTGCAGGGCGTCTGCCGGTTTTTGCATCGGATGCTTTAGTTGCTGCTCTGGGTCTGGGGCTGTGCGGCGTTCTGTACGAACTGCACCACACTTTCGATGGTCTCCCGCAGTTTGACCAGAGAGGAGAGGTCCTCATCGCTGAGACGGGAGGTGGGAGCCGTCAGGGTGGGAGTGGCTGCCGTTACCGCGCCGGTCAGCTCCACATGGATGCCGTGGGCCGGGATGTCCAGCAGGATGTGCACCGCCGGAGAACTGGTGCTCAGCAGGTGCTGCTTGGCAACGCCCAGGATCAGCACCGGGGCGTCGGCGGCGTTGTCATCGGTCTCCATCTGGAAGTAGAGGTAGCCGTCCTTGGCGTTCTCCGGCTGGACCTTTTTCAGGCGCTTCAGATCCAGCTGGAAATCGTTCACGCTCTGCAGGCTGGCGGCGCTGTCCTCGATGCCCAGCAGGCTGGCCAGCTGGGTCTGCGAGATGTAATTGCCCAGGGACCAGCTGGGCAGCAGCAGGCTGGCCAGCGGATAGGATTCCAGAATGCTGCTGCGCAGACTGCTGTAGAGCTGCCCGGCGTCATACAATGTTTCATCCGGGCTGATGTACAGCCGGGTCAGCGGCTGGGCCTTGCTGCCGGTGGCGGCGGGGTAAAGCTCCACCTGTAAGGCGTCCGGCGTGTACTGGCCGTTCAGAGTGCCGGTGGTGCCGCCGAACTCCTTCAGCAGCTTGTAGAGCGTCGGCTCCGCCGCCGCCGTGGATGTGATCTGATAGTCAAACGCAAAGGTCGCGCCGGATTGGAACGCCTTGACCTTGCGGCCCACAAGCCCCAGCAGGACTGCGCCGGAGACTACGACGATGAGCAGCAGGCAGAGCACAACGACCAGTGCCGCCCGGAGACCGGTGCGCTTTTTGCGGGAAGATGCCATGAAATAACCTCCTTCAGGCAGGGTTGATACAGCCAGCATAGCGGAACCGCACAGAAAAGTCAAGCAAAACAAAAAATCCGAAACCTTTCGGTTTCGGATTTCTGGCGGAAAGATGGGGATTCGAACCCCAGAACGCTTTTGACACGTTACACGATTTCCAGTCGTGCGCCTTAGACCAACTCAGCCATCTTTCCATATTTGGTTCAGCGCTTTGGGCCGTGACCCTTGGCGCTCCACTATAATACCTGAAAGAAGCACTTTTGTCAAGGATTTTTTGAAATTTTTTTGCTCTTTTCGAAAAATAACGAAGCTCCGTTTTTGTGCGGGGCACTTTTCCGCAAAATGCTTGACGAAGGTGCAAAACAGGGCTATGATGGGGGCAGAGAGTGCTGCGGAACGCCGCAGAAAATGGAACCATTAAGGAGGATGTAGGACAATGACGTATCAGGAAGTACTGACGAATGCACGGGAGTGCATCGGCAAATACTGCAAGGCCTGCCCGGTGTGCAACGGTGCGGCCTGCAAGAACCAGATCCCCGGCCCGGGTGCCAAGGGCGTGGGCGATACCGCCATCCGCAATTATAATAAGTGGGCAGACATCCGGGTGAACATGGACACCCTGTGCCCCGGCGGCACCCCGGACACTACGCTGGAGCTGTTCGGCAAGCAGTTCAAATACCCCTTCTTTGCCGGCCCTGTGGGTGCGGTGAACCTGCACTATTCCGAGACCTACAACGACATGACCTACAATGATGTGCTGGTGCGTGCCTGCGCGGACAACGGCATTGCAGCCTTTACCGGCGACGGCACCAACCCCACCGTGATGGAAATGGCCACCAAGGCCATCGGCGCGGCAGGCGGCTGCGGCGTACCCACCATCAAGCCCTGGAACATCGACACCATCAAAGAGAAGATGGCACAGGCCAAGGCCAGCGGCTGCTTTGCGGTGGCCATGGACGTGGATGCCGCCGGTCTGCCCTTCCTCAAGAATATGACCCCGCCCGCCGGCAGCAAGAGCGTGGAAGAGCTGGCGGAGATCGTCCAGCTGGCGGAGCGTCCCTTCATCGTCAAGGGCGTCATGACCGTCAAGGGCGCCCTGAAGGCCAAGGAAGCCGGTGCCGCTGCCATCGTGGTGTCCAACCACGGCGGCCGCGTGCTGGACCAGTGCCCCGCCACCGCTGAGGTGCTGCCGGAGATCGCCGCCGCCCTCAAGGGCACCGGGGTGAAGATTCTGGTGGACGGCGGCATCCGCACCGGCGTGGATGTGTTCAAGGCATTGGCGCTGGGCGCAGACGGCGTGCTGATCTGCCGCCCCTTCGTGACTGCGGTGTACGGCGGCGGTGCCGAGGGTGTGCAGTGCTACATCAACAAGCTGGCCGGCGAACTGGCCGACACCATGCAGATGTGCGGCGCCCACAGCCTGGCGGAGATCAGCCCGGATATGGTGCGCGTGTGAGTGAAATTTGGGGGAATTGACACAGCACCGTAATCTTGCTATACTAAAACCAGAAAAAGGTTCAGACAAGACCCTGAAAGGAGGAACCTGTTATGAAAATGCGCAGAACCATTGGACTGCTGGTAACAGCAGCCTGTGCGGCATCGCTGCTGTGCCTGACCGCATGGGCCGCAAATGCCCGTGTGGAGAAGGTGGGCGGCAATGTCGCGCTGGATTATGACCTGCAGACCGCCGATGCGGAGGACAGCTCCAAGATCGGTGCGGAGGTCAAGGCACAGGTCAAAACGACGGCCCGGCGCACCAGCAGCAGCGTGGTGGACATCGCCATGAGCAGCCGTGCGGAAGCCGAAAACCAGCTGGGCATTTCCTATGTGTCCAGCAGTGTGTTCGATGCCCTGCCGAAGGGCGGCGACGAGAAGCTGACGGTGAGTTTCAAGCCCTCCCAGAAGATCGTCCAGACCCACTATGCACAGTACCGTGCGGACGGCGCTGTACAGCTGACCTTCTCGGCTGTGACCCGCTGGGACGGCAGCGATGACACCACCATGGAGCAGACGATGACGGCCAAAGGCGCTTCGGCGGTCAAGACCGACCACACGGCCCCGGATGGCCGCGTCTATCAGGTCTACAGCGTGAAGGACGCCGCCGGCAATGTGACCACCCTTTACACGGTGTTCCAGCACGGTGCCACCACCTACACCCTGCAGGCCTGGAGCGATGCCGCTGTGCCGCAGAACTATCTGGATCCCATTCTGGATACCCTGAGCTACCCGGCATAACAACAGAACAAAAAACAGCCCATCGGCGCTGCGCCGATGGGCTGTTTGCGTTTGGCAAAGCTTATTTCAGCGTGCCGTCCAGCACCTGGCTGTAGTACCAGGGCTTCGGGGCGTGGAAGGTCTTGCCGCTGAGGAAGGC
The DNA here is from genome assembly GCA_934525845.1 of uncultured Faecalibacterium sp. Classification (GTDB taxonomy): domain Bacteria; phylum Bacillota; class Clostridia; order Oscillospirales; family Ruminococcaceae; genus Faecalibacterium. The sequence goes on from CAKSZS010000005.1 coordinate 110,150, forward strand.
AAAATCCGGCTGGGTGAAGCGGGGCATGGTCAGCTCCCAGGCACACAGGGCCTGATACTTCAGCTTCAGCTCCCGGTTGGCGGTGTTGTTGCCGTACTTGCTGTCGCCCAGGATGGGGCAGCCGATGCTGGCCATGTGGGCGCGGATCTGGTGAGTGCGGCCGGTGATGAGCTTCACCTTCAGCAGGGCCAGACGGCCAGAGACGGCAATGGTCTCATACTGGGTCTCTACCTCTTTCGCGCCGGGCTGCTTGTCCTCCACGATCTTCACGATGCCGCGGTCAGCGTCCTTGAGCAGATAGCCGCCCAGGGTGGCGTCCGGCGGCACCGGACGGCCGAAGGTGACGCAGAGGTAGGTCTTCTGCACGTCGCGGTTCTTGATGGCGGCCAGGAACAGCTCCTCGGCCTCCGGGGTCTTGGCGATGATGACCAGACCGCTGGTGCCGGTGTCCAGCCGGTGGCACAGGGCGGGGGTGTACAGGTCGTTCTCCTTGTACTCTCCCTGCTGGTTCAGATAGAGCAGAGCGCGGTTCAGCAGGGTGTCGTCCTCCGGCCCGTCCACCGAAAGCCCGGCAGGCTTGTTCACAATGAGGATCTGCGGGCAGTCGTACACCACCTGGGCCGGGCCGCGGGCGTTCTTCCAGGCCGGGCCGTCCACCCGCTTGCCGGCGTCCAGCACCTCGTCCAGAATGAACAGCTTGATCTCATCGCCCGCCATGACGCGGGTGGAGAGCGGCTGCTTTTTGCCGTTGAGCTTGATCTTGTTTTCGCGCAGGGCCTTGTTCAGGCGGCCCGGGTTCAGCGCCGGGTACTGCTGCATCAGATAGTTGTCCAGCCGGGTGGGGGCCAGACATTTGACTTTGATGATCTTCACGGAAAATTCCTCTCTATTTTGAAATAAGAAGTGACTTTGAATCGTTTTTATTGTAGCGGAACGAAAACCGCACGTCAAGCACACCGGGCAGGAAAGTTGACATTTCCATCCCGGCGGAGTTATGATACGGGACGCAGACACACTGCGTCCTGCACACATGAGACAAAATAAGAAGGCAAGAACGATGAGAATGAACAAGAAAATGCTGGTCGCAACGGCCATTCTGGCAGTTGGCATCCTGACAGGCTGCGGAGCTTCCGGTTCTGGCAGCACGGCTTCCTCTGCGGTGTCCAGCGTGCCGGCCTCCAGCGCGGTACCTGCATCATCCCGTGCGGCAGAGGAGGGTGCAATAGAACCCATCAATATGCTGACATGGACATTGGATGACCTTGACAAAACCGACACGGTCACCTTTATTTCTGCAGGGATCGTTTCTGGTGTGCAGAACGGCAGCCTGACCGCGAATGTATTCAGCTATGACCTTTATAAAAAAGAAGACATCGAGAGCCTTGCGGTCGGCGACAAGATCACGTTCCATGAAGAGGGAGCAGAACAGAACCAGCTTGCAACTGTTGAGGTAAAGAGCATCGAAAAAAATGACCAGTATGGTCTTGTAAGCATCAACGGAGGTATGGAAGAGTCCGGCGGGCTGGATCTGAAACCGGAGGATGATGATACCTACCGGACGATGACCTTTGATGATTACCCGGTTTACTATGAGATGGGAGAAAAGACGTTGCCGTTGGCGGATGACGTGGTGCTGAAGGATAGCTCCGCCGACCCGCAGGCCGAAGCCGTAGAGACCACCGGTGCAGCAGCCGTGGCGGCGGCCATCAACGCGGACCCGGACAACTGGACCGTGTACAATACTACGCTGGTGGTGCAGGACGGCAGGGTGAAGGAAGTACGCCGCATCTGGGTGCCGTAAAAATTGTGAAAAACCCGTTGACAAATATCCGCTGAATGCTATAATTTAAGTGTACGCGAAGCGGCACTGTGCCTGCTCTGCGCAATGTAGAATTATGACAGATGGCAATGATGGGGTCAGAAATGCACACACCACCGTTCAGAGAGAACGTCCGCAGGCTGCAAGGCGTTCCGGATGGGATGCGTCTCGCGCCGCCCCGGAGCTTCCGGCGATAGAAGTCGGACGCAGCGCAGCGTTAACGCGCCGAAAGCGGCAGGGGACAAGCATTTTATCCTTTGCAATTTGGGTGGTACCACGGAGTGTTTCCAACAGTCTTCGTCCCTTTCCGGGATGGGGACTGTTTTTGTTTTTGCACCTGCCCGCCCCGTCTGCCATAATCATAAATCTGACGTGCAAAACGCCAAGGACAATTGAGGAGAGAAAACCTATGCAATGGACCGGTTTGAATGAACTGCGTGAAAAGTACCTGAGCTTCTTCGAGAGCAAGGGCCACCTGCGTCTGGACAGCTTCCCGCTGGTGCCGAAGAATGACCCCAGCCTGCTGCTGATCAACAGCGGCATGGCGCCCATGAAGAAGTGGTTCCTGGCTCAGGAAGAGCCGCCCCGTCATCGTGTGACCACCTGCCAGAAGTGCATCCGCACCCCGGATATCGAGCGCGTCGGCATCACCGCCCGCCACGGCACCTTCTTTGAGATGCTGGGCAACTTCTCCTTCCAGGATTACTTCAAGGAAGAGGTCATCCCCTGGGCCTGGGAGTTCCTGACTTCCGACGAGTGGATGGCCATCCCGAAGGACCGTCTGCACATCTCCGTCTACGAAGAGGACGATGAGGCCTACGATATCTGGACCAAGAAGGTGGGCATCGCCCCCGACCATATGGTGCGCCTGGGCAAGGAAGATAACTTCTGGGAGCACGGCTCCGGCCCCTGCGGCCCCTGCTCCGAGATCTACTTTGACCGCGGCCCCGAGTACGGCTGCGGCAAGCCGACCTGCGGCGTGGGCTGCGACTGCGACCGCTATATGGAGATCTGGAACCTGGTGTTCAGCCAGTTCGACGCGGACGGCAAGGGTCATTACGAGCGTCTGGCACGCCCCAACATTGATACCGGTATGGGCCTGGAGCGTCTGGCCTGCGTGATGCAGGACGTGGGCAACCTGTTTGAGGTGGATACCGTGCAGAGCGTGCTGCACCATGTGGAGCGCATTGCAGGCAAGACCTACAAGCAGGATCCCAAGACCGACATTTCCATCCGCGTCATCACCGACCACATCCGCAGCTGCACCTTTATGGTGTCCGACGGCATCCTGCCCTCCAACGAGGGCCGCGGCTATGTGCTGCGCCGCCTGCTGCGCCGTGCAGCCCGTCATGGCCGGATGCTGGGCATCGACCACCCCTTCCTGGTGGATCTGGTGGAGACCGTTATCCAGTCCAGCGAGAGTGCATACCCCGAGCTGCGCGAGCATGATGCTTATATCAAGAAGGTCATCGGCACCGAGGAGGCAAACTTTGCCCGTACCATCGACGCCGGCATGAACATCCTGAACAACATGATCGACGGCCTGGAGAAGGCACATCAGCACCTGCTGAGCGGCCTGGATGTGTTCAAGCTGAACGATACCTTCGGCTTCCCGCTGGACCTGACCAAGGAGATCGCCGCCGAGCAGGGTCTGGAGATCGACGAGGACGGCTTCCATGCAGAGATGAAGAAGCAGAAGGAGCGCGCCCGCGCCGAGCGCCTGAAGAAGAACATTTCCGGCTGGAGCGAGGATCTGTTCGGCGGCCTGACCGCCGAGCCCACCGTGTTCACCGGCTACGATACCCTGAACGACAACAGCGTGGTCGTGGCCCTGAGCGACGAGGAGACCCTGACCGACGCCATTGCTACCGACGAGCAGGCCAAGGAAGGCGTGCTGGTGGTGCTGGACAAGACCCCGTTCTACGCCGAGATGGGCGGCCAGGCCGCTGACCACGGCGTGTTGACCAGTGCCGACTGCAGCCTGCGCGTGCTGGACGTGAAAAAGACCCCGAAGGGCTACTACGTCCACACCTGTGTGCTGGAAAGCGGCATCGTGAAGGTGGGCGACCACCTGACCGCACAGGTCGATAAGGAATACCGCATGGCCATCGCCCGCAACCACACCGCCACCCACCTGCTGCAGGCGGCTCTGCGCGAGGTGCTGGGCGACCATGTGCACCAGGCAGGTTCCTATCAGGATGCCGAGATCACCCACTTCGACTTCACTCACTTCAGCGCCGTCACCCCCGAAGAGCTGGCCCGTGTGCAGAAGATCGTGAACGACAAGATCTACGAGTCCATGAACGTCACCGTGCGCGAGATGCCCATTGAGGAAGCCAAGAAGCTGGGCGCGATGGCACTGTTCGGCGAGAAGTACGGCAAGGTCGTGCGCGTCGTGGACATCGAAGGCTGGTCCACCGAGTTCTGCGGCGGCACCCACGTCAAGAACACCGCCCAGATCGGCGGCTTCAAGATCGTGAGCGAAAGCTCCGTTGCCGCCGGCATCCGCCGCATCGAAGCGGTCACCGGCCGCAACCTGCTGATCCGTGCAAACCTGCAGGAAGCTATGCTGCACACCGTGGCAAATACCCTGAAGGCCAACAACGTCACCGCTCTGCCCGCCCGTGCCGAGGCTGTCATGGCCGAGAACAAGGCGATGGCCAAGGAGCTGGAAGAGATCAAGGCCAAGGTCGCTGCGTCCAAGGTGACCAGCCTGTTCGACAACGCTTCTGAGATCGGCGGCGTGAAGATCGCTTCCGCTTACTTCACCGGCACCACCGGCGACACCCTGCGCGGAATGTGCGACACCATCCGCGACAAGGCCGTCAAGCCCGCAGTGGCAGTTCTGGTGGGCAAAGCAGATGACAAGATCACCATGGCCGTCACCGTGACCAAGGCTGCACAGGAAAAGGGTCTGAAGGCCGGTGTGCTGGTCAAGGAGATCTCTGCCATTGCCGGCGGCAAGGGCGGCGGCAAGCCGGACTTTGCAATGGCCGGCCTGAAGGACGAGACCAAGATCGACGAGGCGCTGGCTGCAGTCGATGCCATCGTCAAGAAGGCTCTGGGCGAATAAAAAAACTGCAAACGGAAGCACTTGGAAAAGCCTTCCCCCGGACGGGGGAAGGTGTCACCGCAGGTGACGAATGAGGGCGTACCGTGAGCAGGCAGTTATAAATACCGGAAGGAGTTGTTTCCCATGGAAGATTGTCTGTTTTGCATGATCGCGGAGGGCAAGATCCCCTCCAAGAAGCTGTACGAGGACGAGCAGGTGGTGGCGTTCTACGACATCAACCCGCAGGCCAAGGTGCATTTTCTGGTCATCCCGAAAAAGCACATCTCCTCTGCCGCGGCCCTGACCGAGGAGGACGGCGCTCTGCTGGGTCATGTCTTTGCGGTCATTGCCAAGCTGGCCGAGGAGACCGGGCTGGACAACGGCTACCGCGTCATCTCCAATGTGGGCGAGGACGCAGGCCAGACCGTGAAGCATCTGCATTTCCATGTTCTGGGCGGCGAAAAACTGCCTGTCTGATTCCGAGAAAAAGGGAGATTGTTGATTATGGCTGACACTTATACCCTGCACGTTGCGGGCCTGACCCGCGAGCTGACCATCTGCAAGGTGAACGACCACATGGACATTGCGGCCTTCATCATGCTGGGCGACGCCGAGCTGACCGTGGCTGCTGCCGCTGAACTGCTGAAGAAGTGCCCGGAGTTTGACATCCTGCTCACCGCCGAGGCCAAGGGCATCCCGCTGGCCCACGAGATGAGCCGCCAGAGCGGCAAGCCCTACGTCTGCGCACGCAAGGGCATCAAGCTCTATATGAAGGAGCCGGTCGTCGTCGAGGACCAGTCCATCACCACTGCGGGCAAGCAGAAGCTCGTCATCGACCGCAAGGAGCTGGACAAGATGAACGGCAAGCGCGTGCTGGTCGTGGATGATGTCATCTCCACCGGCGGTTCGCTGAAGGCTCTGGATGCGCTGGCCGAACAGACCCAGTGCACCATTGTGGGCCAGGCTGCTGTTCTGGCCGAGGGCGATGCTTCTGAGCGCAAGGACATTATCTTCCTGGAGCCGCTGCCCCTGTTCCTGCACTAAACGATCATGCGCCGCCCGCTCTGTGTGTTCTGCATCGGAATGCTGGGCGTGGAATTGGTGTGCGCTTTTTTGCCGCAAACGGAGAGTTTTCTGCCGTTTGCGGCATTTTTTATGGCCGTTTGTCTGGTGTTCTGTCTCTTCGACCGCACCCGGAAACCGGCGCTGTGCATCCTGCTGGGCACGCTGGCGGGGCTGGCCGCTGTGTGCCATACAAACCGTACCCTGGAGCAGAACCGGGTGCGATATGCCGGGCGGAAGCTGGTGCTCACCGCTGAGGTGGAAACGGTGTCGGATTCTTATCGGCAGGGCTGTGTGGACGCAGTCCTCCGAGTGGAGACGGCCAACGGGACCAAAACCGCGTTCCGGATAGAATGCGAGAATCTGCCGGAATGCGAGGCCGGGGAGCGCATCCGGGGCGTCTTTGTGCTGTCGCCGCCGGAAACGGAGGAGCGCATTTCCTGCTATGCGGACGGCATTGCGCTGTGTGCAGAACTGCAGCAGGACTTTTCCGTGCTGGGAAAGAGCCAGAGTTTCCGTGCCCGGACGCGGCGGCTGCAGAAGCGGCTCAGCGCATCCCTGCGCCGCCGCATGGACGGCGCCACCGGCGGTGTGCTGGCGGCGATGACCGTGGGCGACCGGAATTATCTTTCGGCAGATCTGCGCAGCGCCTACCGGGGTGCAGGGCTTTCCCATGTGCTGGTGGTCAGCGGAATGCACGTATCCATCCTGTGCGGTGATCTTTTCGCGGCGCTTCTGCCGCGCCGCAGGCGGGAGCGCAGTTACCGGAGCAGACGGTTCAAAGCAGTCCGGACCGCCATTCTGGCACTTCTGCTGGTGGGTGTGACCGGGTTTACCCCTTCGGTGCGCCGTGCGGCTGCAGCGGTCTGGATCAGTGCGCTGGGTGTGTGGGTGTATGGAGCACCGGACCCGTTCACTTCTCTGGCGGCGGCGGGGATCGCCATGACCATCCGCAACAGTTATGCGGTATGTGACATCGGATTTGAACTGTCTTTTGCGGCGGTACTGGGAACACTGGCCGGAGCGGAAGTGTTCCGACGCATCCGGTCTGCAGCAAGACAACAGAAGCGGACAAAGCAGCAGAAATACAGACAGCCGGGCATTCTGCGGCGCAGAGCGGCAGGTTTTGCTTGGAGCCTGTGTGAGACGCTGTGCATTGCGTTCTGTGCGTCCGCCGCCACGTTCCCGGTGTTGGTCCTGCGCGGATTGAGCGTCAGCCTGTATGCAGTGGTATCCAGTATGGCTGTCCTGTGGATGGTGCAGCCCATGATGCTGCTGGGGCTGGGCGCGGCATTTACGGGATCGATCCCTGCGCTGGAACCGGTCTATGGCGTGGTCTCCCAAGCGGCATCCTTCCTGACCCGCTGGTTCAACGCCTGGGCAGTGTGGATCAGCACAAAACCGGGTGCCAGCCTTTATTTTGATACCTGGTATGCAGCGGCGGTCTGTCTGCTCCTCTTTGTGCTGTGCGGCCTGGCACTGCACTGGAAAGTCCGTCTGCGGGCTGCACTGCCTTGTCTTTTGCTGGTGGCGGCGGCAGCCATCGGGATGGGAAATGCCCTGACCCGGGATGTCATCCACATTGATCTTGTGGGCAGCGCCGGGAACCCGGCCATCGTGGTAACGCAAAACCGTACTGCGGTGGTATTGTTCCGGGGCGGCGCGGCCAATCAGCGGGCGGTGGAAAACCAGCTGGCCCGGCGGGGCGTGACCACGGTGGAACTGCTGGAAGATCTGCGGCTGGATCCGCAGACGGCGTGCACCCTGCCGGCAAAAACGGTATACCGGACAGCGGCGCTGCCGGAGGGGAGCACCAGCACCCGGCACTGCACCGCTGCAGATGTAGAGACCCGCCGCACCAGAAGCGGATGTCTGGTACGGCTCACCATCGGCGGGCAGGAGTTCGTGACCCTGAGCGGAACGGTGCAGCTGGAACAGCCGCTGCAAACCCAATGGCTGATGGCCTCCACCGCGAACCCGGCATCGATCCGGTGGGAACATCTGCTGAGCAAGAGCAGCCGCTATCATTGGATGCAGGGCGGAGAAGAGAGGGTGTCCTCGCTGGAGATCCGCCCGGATGGAACCTGGCGGGCGGCATGAAGCTTTTCAATCCGGGCAGAGTGTGGTACAATACCAAAAGACATTGACCGAAAGGGAGGGGTGCAGGCGTGGCAGCGGAGGCAAGACTCCGGCAGCTGGCCGAGAAGGGCTGTCCGGTTTACTATTTTTATTCCAGCGAGCGGTATCTGGTACGGCAGGCCGTGGCGAAGCTTACCAGACTTCTGGCCGCGGACAGCGAGGAGGAAACGACCGTACTGGACGGCGCGGCACCGGAGATCGAACAGCTCATTATGGCGGCGGGCACCATTTCGTTCTTTGGGACCCGGCGTGTAGTGGTGCTGCCGGAGGTGGACCCCAACGCTTACGGCACCAAGGATCTGGACGAACTGTGCAGTACCCTTGCCAGCCTGGAAAATGCCGTGGTGGTGCTGGGCAGCGTGTTTGCGCTGGAGCGCAATAAGCTCAAGGTGGGCAAGGCTGCCCAGAAGCTGATCGCCCAGTGCAAGGGCCTTGGCTACACCGAGGAACTGGCCAAGCCCAAGCCCTTTGAACTGAAGATGATGATGATCGATCGTGCCAAGGCGCAGGGGACGACGCTGCCGGACGGCGCGGCGGCGGCTCTGCTGGAACGGTGCGGGGAGGATCCTTTCCTGCTGGAAAACGAAGTGGACAAGCTTTGCGCATTGTCCGGCTATCAGACCATCTCCGCGGCCATGGTGGCCGAGATGGGCACGGTGAGCCTGGAAGCGGATGTGTTTGAGATGATCCGGATGATCACCGCCAGAAACGCCACCGGTGCCTGCAAAAAGCTGCAGACGCTTCTGCGCCTGCAGCAGGAACCCATCGCCATTACCGGTGCCATGATCGGCAGCTATGTGGATCTGTATCGGGTCAAGCTGGGGGCGGCACGGCGCAAGAATTACAGCACCGTGTTCAAGGACTTTGGGTATAAGGGCAGCGATTACCGGCTCAAACGCTCGGCGGAAACCGCGTCGCATTATACACTGGCCCAGCTGGAAGCCTGTATGCAGGTGCTGCTGGAGCTGGATACGAGCCTGAAAAGCCAGCCGGTGGACGAACAGATCCTGCTGGAAACGGCGCTGTGCCGTCTGGCGATGGCGGGGGGCAGACGATGAACAATGAGATGATCCATACAAACCGGGTGCTGATTGTGGAGGGCAAATACGATGCCGCCCGGCTTTCGCATCTAACCGATGCCATGATCCTGCTGACGGACGGGTTTGGCATTTACAGCGACAAAAAGCGCCAGCAGCTTTTTAAAGCGCTGGCGCAGAAGAACGGCCTGATCCTGCTGACCGATTCGGACGCGGCAGGGTTCCGCATCCGGAATTACATCACGAATCTGGTGGGCGAAGAAAATGTGGTACAGGCCTATGTGCCCGCCATCCACGGCAAGGAAAAGCGCAAGGAACAGCCCGGCAAAGAGGGGCTGCTGGGCGTGGAAGGTGTGGACGATGCCATTGTGCTGCAGGCTCTGCGGGATGCACTGGGCGCGGAAGCGGGCCAGCCCTCGGAACGCCCAGAGGGCCGGCAGATCACCTATACGGATCTGTACGAGTGGGGCCTTTCCGGCAGACCAGGCAGCGCTGAGCGCAAAGCAGCCTTGTTGAACGCCCTGGGCCTGCCGCCCCGCCTCTCAAAAAAGGAATTGGTGGAGGCGCTGAACCGCCTGTACACCTTCGAGCAGCTGGACGAGCTGCAGACCAGAATTTTAAGCAGATAAAAGACCCTGTAACCGGTGCGGAACGCTCAGTTCTGCACCGGTTTTTCCGTCCATTTCTGCCGCAGAAGGTCCAGTGCATGGGTCTCCAGACGGGAAATATAGCTTCGGCTGATGCCCAGGATGCGGGCTGCTTCCAGCTGAGTCATGGGCGGCTGCCCGCCCAGCCCATACCGCAGCAGCAAAATCTGCCGCTCCCGGGCGGGCAGGGTGTCCAGCAGCTGCCGCACCCGGCGCAGGTCGGCCTTTTTTTCACAGCATTCTTCCATGCAGAAGCCGTCCTGCAGTACGTCGGCCAGCGTCAGAGCCGATTCCCCGTCCGCTTCCAGTGTTTCCTGCAGCGAGACCGTCTGCCCGGTCTTGCGCTCCCGCCGGAGATGCATCCGGATTTCATTTGCTATCCTCACCCCAGCGAACGCCGGATTGAGAATCGGAACCATCCGTTTCCGGGCCGGAGCCGCCGCCTTCGTCATCCTCCGGGTCTACCGGGAAGGTGGTCCAGTCGATTTCATCCTCCGGTGAACCGAAGAGCACCACATGTGCCACCTTGCCGTCCCATACCACCTTGCGCACGACCGTGCGGATGGCAGCGCGCTTCTGCGTCACGGTCATGTCGTCGATGTTGTCGTGGAACACGGTCAGCAGCTGCCGCATCACGTCAAACTTGATGCCGCCCAGAACACCGTTGTCGGTGAGGCTTTCCAATTCCCGGATGCGGGAACTCAGGGCGGCATCCTGTGCATTCAGTTCCTCGATGCGCTTTTTCAGGTGGACAGCAGCGGTGCTGTCGCTGAAGTCAGCCAGCGAATCAATCAGTGCATTGATCTTCCGCTGCGTCTCGGCTTGCTCCTTGCGCAGGGTGGAAAGCTTGGTTTCAAACTCGGAGCGGTTGCCTGCGTGGGCGGACTTTGCCTTTTCCAACTGCTTCATAAAGTCGCTGGAATGGTCGGCAAGGTGCTTGACCTGCTCGCAGATGGCAGCATCCAGCAAATTGCCGTTGGCATTCCGGACATTACATAACTCTCTCCGGCTGCGCTCCTTCAGTTTGCACATATAGGGAAAGACCACCTGCCCGTCGGCAGTTTTGCGCCCGGTGACCTTCGGGTACATCCGGCTGCCGCAGGAGCACCACAGCAGGCCGGTGAGCAGGGCTTCGTTGCCGCGGGACTTGTGGTAGGACTTGGATTTGTTCCGCTCCAGCGACTCCTGCACCCGAATCCACCGGTTCGAGGAGATGATGCCGGGGTGCTCGCCCACCGAAACGATCCATTCGCTGATGGGATTGTAGACCGTAGCACGGCCTTTTTCCTGGTCGCTGCGGTTGTAGGCCAGCACGCCGCGCACACCGTCGAAATCGGACTCCGGGGCGAACAGTTCTGCCTCATTGTCCACAAAATACTGATAGGCGTCCTTGTCTGCAATCAGGTAGACAGGATTCTGCAAAATCGACTTGATGGAAAACCGGGTGAACGAACGCCCGGTTTTTGTTTTGATGCCCTGCCGCAGCAGCTCGGTCTCGGTCATGGTCAGGGAATCGTACTGCTCGTAGAGGTCGAAAATTTTGTAGATGATCTCTGCTTCGTCCGGCAGCAGCTTGAGCTTGCAGGCCTTTTTGGTCTTGCCGTCCACCGTGATGCTCTTGACGCTCTCGGAAGCGTAGCCCGTGGGGGTCGTGCCGCCCAGCCAGCGCCCGGTCTTTGCCAATTCGTGCATGTTGTCCCGGATACGCTCTGCGATGGTCTCGCGTTCCAGCTGACTGAACACCGATGCGATGTACATCATCGCGCGGCCCATGGGGCTGGACGTGTCAAAACTTTCACGGATGGACACAAAGTCGATGCCCAGCCGTCCCAGTTCTTCAATCAGGCTGGAAAAGTCGCTGATGTTGCGGCTGATGCGGTCCAGACGGTAGACCACAATGGCCTTGAATTTCCGGTCCTTGGCCGCAGTCATCATCTTTTTGAAATCCGGGCGGTTCAGGTTGCCGCCGGAAAAGCCCTCGTCCTCAAAGACAACGGCATGTTCCGCGGCGGCATCGCCGTAGTGAGTGCGGATATATTCGCGGCAGAGGTCGATCTGATTTCCGATACTTTCGCCCTTGCCGGTGTAGCGGGATTTGCGGGAATAGATGGCAATGGTGTCGGCAGTTTTGGCCATGAGATACTCCTTTCCTGTTGTCCGGTGGCCGTAGATGCGGCTATTGTAGCATGGCAGGCCATCTTTGTAAAGAAAAATAACGATAGTCATACATATTTCATCATACTACGAACGGAGGTGTCAAGGATGTGAACGGTCAAAAAGGGGGGAAAACAGAATGTTTGACTATTTCTATGGGCAGTCGGGCGAGATGTTCTCGTATTTCCGGGTGCCCAAAATTTTATTCCGGGACATAAAATTCAAGGACCTGTCCACTGATGCCAAAACGCTGTACTTCGGCAAAGGCGATACGGGCTATGCCCAGTACATGACGGCGTTCAACCGCAACTTCGGCGGCTCGTCCGGCAGCGGTGGTGGTGGCGGAAACCACAACAACAATGGCGGTGGCGGCGGGGACGGCAGCGGATGCGGCTG
>CAKSZS010000006.1 GCA_934525845.1 uncultured Faecalibacterium sp.
GCGGCCGTAGCTCATCTGGTAGAGCGCCACCTTGCCAAGGTGGAGGTAGCGAGTTCGAGCCTCGTCGGCCGCTCCAACACGAAGCCATCGTTGATGCAGGAATGCAGAAACGATGGCTTTTTTGCTTTAAGCGAATTAGAGCTTTCCACAAGAACGACAGAGGGCAAAATTGCCATGGATACTTCCGGGAATCATCCCGCTTTCCATCTGAGGTTCTAAACATTTTTCGCAGATATACCATCGGAGTCCCAGCGAATCATAAAGAGGTTCAGATGGAAGAGGGTTTCCTTTTTGATAGGTAGAGCGCGAAAAATTTACGATGTACTCTTGAAAAATGCCTGGACGAGGATGAACGGTTATGGTGGGCTTTAAGGGATGAAGTCCTTTTTTAGAGAGGAATTTCATCTGTTGTTCGGTGAGTTTCTCGCCACGAACCCACCGTAATGGCAGGCGGTGCTCCGACACAGATTTCTGGAAAGCAGCAGAGTCGATCTCTTCGGATTCAAAATCAAATGAAAGGTTGACGGAGACGGTCGAAAAATTCTGAAATTGTAAAGGTTCTGAGCTTTTGCATAGATTTTTGGGTGGAACCACAATTACGGCAAGCTGATGCCCGCTGCGGGCTTCCTCTAAAATAAGAGCGTCAGGGATATTTTGACGATTTCGATGCAATACCACAGAAGACACAGAAAATACAATCGGTGGGAAAACTAGTTCCCAGCGCAAATTTCGTGGGAAGGGGTCGCAGGAAAAGCGCATACCTTGATGGAGGCTGTCAAAAGCGGCATAATATGCAGGAGTGAAAAAGGCGTGGTCGTGCGTGATGGCTTGCTGTAGAAGAAGGTACAGGGAAGTCATAACAAGAGCTTCCCGAGGGCAAGGTTCACCGCTGTGTGAAAAATGTGGCTGGTTGCGTTCGCCGATACGGGCAAGAAAAGGTGCGTGGCAAAAGGGACAGATGCAGCCGCATTTCTTGCCGCGGTAGCGAGCGGGGTCTTTGGCTAAATCACCAATCAAAATGACCTTGCCATTTTGCAAACCAAATGGATTTTTTAATTCGTTCATATGTAAAAACCTTAGGAGTGTTTTGTGTGGGTGAGGGATAAATCGTAACGACTACCTTTAATATATCACACAAAGAGTTTTTGGCAAGGAGGAATGGCATAGAGGAGACTTCCATTTGTTGCGGCAATTCTAGCCGATGAAAAAGAAATCCCGAAATGACGATCGTCGTTTCGGGATTCAGGCCTACAAAATAATTTTGGTTAAAAATGGCTGGAGCCGAATGTGGTGACAAGCTTCAACTGCTGTTACATCACCAGCGTGATCACCAGTGCGCACAGCGGCAGGGTAACGATGCTGAGCAGGGTCGTCAGCACGACGCTGCCGGCGGCAAAGTGCTCATCGTGGCCGAACTGCACCGCGAACACTGAGGTGATGGCGGCGGCAGGGCAGCACTCCAGCAGAGCCACCACCTGGGCGGCCATGCCGTGGAAGCCCAGCAGGCCAAACGCCACCAGGCAGACCGCCGGGATCACCAGCATTCGTACGGCAGCCAGCTTCCAGATGTGGACATCGGTGACGATGCTGCGCACGTTTCCGGCGGCGATCAGCATACCGGTGATGAGCATGGACAACGGCGTGTTGATGCCGGCCAGCAGTTCCAGCGGCTGGGTGAGCAGCGTAGGCAGCGGGATCTGCAGCAGATAGATGGCCAGACCGATGACCATGGCGTACAGGATGGGTGTGTGCAGCAGACTGCGGATGACTTCTTTCGGATCAGAACTGCCGCTGACAAAGGCGTAGCCCATCGTCCACAGCAGGATGTTGAACACCGTCACATAGGCGCTGGCGTAGAGCAGACCCTCCGAGCCGAACAGGGCGGAGATAAGCGGGAAGCCCATGTAGGCCGCGTTGGAGAAAATGCACGCGAACCGGAAGATGGGAGCGCGGCGGTCCTTCCGGCGGGCGGTGAGCACCAGCGTCAGCACGGTGCCGATGAAGATGGCCAGCACGCTCATGCCGAACGCGGCCAGCAGGTTGTGCAGGATCTCCATGCTGAAGTCCATCCGATAGGAATTGACGATCATGGCGGGCACGATGATGTAAACCAGCAGATTGGACAGCACCTGCTTGCCCTCCGGCTTCAGGACGCCGGTCTTGACAGCGGCGGCACCGGTGGCAATGAGCAGAAACAGCACAGCGACCTGTTGGGCGGTGATGAGTGCAAGCTCCATAATGAGTTCCTCCTCGATAGGTATTTTACGAAAAATACAACATAGATATAGCACAACCCCCCGCATCTGACAAGAGCAAATGCAGGGGTTTTGAAAATTTTGCAGATTCTGCTTACAAAATCACATTTTTGATGAGCAGAGAAATGCTGCCGTCCGCGTCGTGCAGGAACTCCACCTCCGATTCCGAGTTCAGCAGTTCGGTGGGGATCTTCACCTCGATGCCGTTGGCGGTGTGGATGCTCCGGCTCTCCATGCGGCGGATGCGGGCCGGGGCCACCGTTACCGGCTGCTCCGGAGCTTCCAGCACATCGCTCTTCTCCACATAATCGTCAAAGGGCACAGCGGCCAGGGGATATTCCTCTTCCAGCTGCTGGCGCACCTGTGCAATGGAGACCTGGTTGTCGTTGTCGGCGGCCTGGTTCGCCAGCATCATGGCCACCTGTGCCTCCACATGGGGCTGGTCGGCATAGTTCTCCTGCACGGCCTGGACGGCGGCGTCCTGGATGGCCTGCAGCTTTTTCTTTTCCGGCTGGGCGGTGGTGTACTGGAAAACCACCGTGGACAGGTAAAATTCCTTGTGGCCGTCGATGTCGTACTTCTTTTCCAGCAGACGCATGGAATAATCGGTCAGGCTGACCAGTGCACCTTCTTCCACACGGCCGCTCTGGGTGGGCAGGCAGGCGCGCTGCAGGATGAGCGAGTTCAGCGGGGCACCTTCTACAGTCTCGGTATAGTGGGTGTAGCCGTTTTTGTAGTTCAGTTTGAGGATGCCCAGCCAGGGTTCGCCGTCCCGGGTGAAATCCACCACGGCCAGGTCAGCTCCGGGAATGGTGCTGTGGGCGTGCATATAGTCGAACAGCACCCCGGCAATGCGGCAGGACAGATCCACAAAATCCTTGTTATGCTCCAGCTCATTCCGGAAGGCGGAATCGGCCAGCGGGCGGCACTGGCGGATCTCATCGCTGGCCAGCAGCTTTTCGATGTGGTTCTGCAGATAAGCGGCCTTTTCAGCGGTCAGCTCCATTACGCTGCCGCTGAGGATGGGGGCGTCCAGCGTGGTGTCCAGGACGTGCAGGATGGCCTGATGAATGATGATCTCCATGATGTTCCTTCTTTCCCATTGAAATGCGTTTCCGGGTGTCAGTATACCACATCCGGCGGCAAAAGGCGAGAGGGACGGCTTGTCAAGCGAGGCGGTTCCTGCTACAATGGAGCCAACAGAAAGGGGTGTCTGACTATGGAATTTCGGGATAAGCCCATGCAGAATCTTGTCCGCATTGCAGAAAAGGACATCTGCAAAAATGTGCAGAAGCTGCTGCTGAGCGGGGAACAGGTGGTGGGAGCCTACAAGACTGTACGCGACCAGGCCGTCTTTACGACCCACCGGATGATTCTGGTGGATATGCAGGGAGTCACCGGGACCCGGCAGGAGATCTTTGTACTGCCTTATAAAAAGGTGCTGCATTTCGGCATCCAAACAGCCGGCTTCGGCGATCCGCTGCAAAGCTCTCAGCTGACCGTCTGCTTTGCGGACGGCCACGAGGCGAAGTTCGGCTTCATCGGGCAGGAGGACCTCTTCGCGGTGGCCAACGCCATCAGCCGCTGCATTTTGTAAATCGGATACACAAAGCCCCCGCTCGGTGTACGCCGGACGGGGGCTTTGTGCTGCTGTATACGAAAAGGGAGAATGACAAGTTACGTGCGGCGCGTCTTGCGCACCAGCTGCTCATGCATGACCACCATGAGCACCAGAAGGGCCAGCAGGTAGAAGGGGAACAGCGCCGGGGTGATGTTGTTGGCCAGCAGGCCGAACAGCGGCGGCATGACCAGATTGCCCACATAGGCGCTGGCCATCTGGATGCCGATGATGGCCTGCGATTTGTCCGCACCGAAGTGATCCGGCGTGGAGTGGATGATGCTGGGGTAGATGGGCGCACAGCCCACACCCACCAAAACGAGACCAATCAGGGAGAGCAGTTCCGGTCCGGGCAGGAGCAAGGCGGCCACACCGATGGCCAGAACGGTCTGGCCCAGCCGGATCATCTGAGGATCGTTGAATTTTAAGGTAAGAAAGCCGCAGGCGGCGCGCCCGGCGGTGATGCCGATGTAAAACAGGCTGGCAAAGCTGGCGGCGGTCTGAGCTGAGACGCCTTTGCACAGGGTCAGGTAGCTGCTGGCCCACAGCCCGGCGGTGGTCTCCAGAGCGCAGTAGCAGAAGAAGCAGAGCAGGACCTCTTTGGCGCCGGGCAGCGCCAGCACCTGCCGGAAGCTCAGTGCCTTCGGGGCGGTCTCCGGGTCAGCGGCTTCGGCCCGGCGGGTCTTCCACAGGGGCAGACTGACCACCAGAATAAGGGTCAGCAGGATCTGAAACAGCGCAATGGCCCGGTAGCCGCTGTTCCAGCGCAGGCCGTGAGACAGGGCCGCGCCCATGACCATGGGACTGATCATGGTGCCCACGCCCCACATACAGTGCAGCCAGCTCATATGGCGGCTCTCGTAGTGGAGGGCGACGTAGTTGTTCAGGGCGGCATCCACGCTGCCCGCGCCCAGTCCGTAGGGAATGGCCCACAGGCAGAGCATCCAGAACCGGGTGGAGATGGAGAACCCGAACAGGGCCGCGGCGGTCATGCCCACGCTGATGGCGGTGACCTTTCCAGCCCCCAGACTGCGGGTCAGCCGGTCGCTGTTCAGGCTGGAAATGATGGTGCCCAGCGAGATGATCATGGACAGGATGCCCGCACAGGACACCGGCACGCCCAGCGCCGGATACATGGTGGGCCAGGCGGACCCCAGCAGGGAATCCGGCAGGCCCAGACTGATGAAGGCCAGATAGATGATGGGCAGCAAAAGCTGGAACATGGGTTGTTTTCCTCCCGGGTCGGTGTTATACTGAAATCGTTTCTCTGGTAGAATAATATCACGAAATCCACGGGATGGATAGAACAAAAACACCTGATTTGTACAACAAAATCAGCTTTGATGAAAAAGTGCGGACACAGGGGAGGGAGCAGAATGGCATTTCAGACCAGCTGTGCGGCGGGAGCGGAGACCGGCGGACTGCTGTGTGCTCCGGACATCGCGGCAGGCGCCGATGGCCGGGAACTTGTGCAGCATGGCAGTGCACTGTTTCCCATTGCCTGCTATGCCGAAGATCTGGAAAGCTATGCGGTGGCCTGGCACTGGCATGAGGAGTTCGAGTATATCCTCGCGGTACAGGGGCCGCTGAACGTGAATGTGGGCAAGACACGGCTGACCCTGCAGACCGGACAGGGAGTGCTCATCAACTCCGGGGTCCTCCATGCGGTGGAGCAGGCCGGAACGAGCGGCGCAATGCTCCATTCCGGGGTGTTCCACCCCCGGCTCGTGGGCGGAATGGATACCATCTTCTGGCAAAAACTCATCCGCCCGCTGCTGCAGCCCGGTGCGCCGGCGTTTTTCTGGCTGGAAGAAGAGGAACCCCGGCAGCGGCAGGTGCTTGCCCATCTGCGGAACGCCTGGAACGCTGTGGCAGAGGAACCCTTTGATTACGAGAACCAGGTGCGGTATCACCTCTCGGCGGCACTGCGCCTGCTGAGCATTCAGTGTGCGGACGAAAAACGGAAGGTCTCCCGGCAGGAACAAATCGCCGCCGAACGGATGAAGCAGATGCTTCGCTTTGTGGAGGAGCACTATGCGGAGGAACTGACCGTGGAGCGCATTGCGGCCGATGCAGCTCTGAGCGAGAGCGCGTGCCTGCGCTCGTTCCGGCAGGTACTGGGCATCACGCCCATCCAGTACGTCAAGCAGTTCCGGGTGGAAAAGGCGGCGGAACTCCTGCGTTCCACCCAGCTCAAGACCGGCGAGATCGGGGCCGAATGCGGCTTTGCGGACGGCAGCTACTTCATCAAGACCTTCCGGGAGATCAAGCACTGCACCCCGAAAGAATATCGGAAGCGCTTTGAAAAAGAATAAAAAGGAGAATTGAAAGAATCATGCAGCGAAGTTTGACACAGGGACCGATCACGAAGGGCATCTTGCTGTTTGCCCTGCCGCTGATGTTCGGCAACCTGCTGCAGCAGATGTACAACATCGCAGATACCTGGGTCGTGGGCCGGTTCCTGGGGGCAGATGCCCTGGCGGCGGTCGGCTCGTCCTATACCCTGATGACCTTCCTCACCTCCATTTTGCTGGGCCTGTGCATGGGCAGCGGCGCGGCCATCTCGATGCAGTATGGCAGCGGGGAACACGACCGGATGCGGCAGAGCGTGTTCCAGTCCTTTGCGCTCATCGCGGGCATGGCGCTGGTGCTGAACCTGCTGGTGTATCTGGGGCTGGACGGCATCCTGTGGGTCCTGCGGGTGCCGGAAGAGCTGAAACCCCTGATGAAACAGTATCTGGTCATCATCTTCCTGGGCATCACGGCAACTTTCCTGTATAATTACTTTGCCAACCTCCTGCGGGCCATCGGCAATTCGCTGGTGCCGCTGGTGTTTCTGGCGGTGTCGGCGGTCCTGAATGTCATCCTCGATCTGGTGTGCGTGCTGGTGCTCCACTGGGGTGTACGGGGTGCGGCAGGGGCCACCACCTTTTCGCAGTTCGTGTCCGGCATCGGCATCGGGGTGTATACCCTGAAAAAGTTCCCAGAGCTGTGCCCCCGCAAAGAAGACTGCCGCTGGGACAAGCAGAACCTGAGCACCATTCTGAACCTTTCGGTGATGACCAGCGTCCAGCAGTCCATCATGAACTTCGGCATCCTGATGGTGCAGGGCCTGGTGAACAGCTTCGGCACGGTCATCATGGCGGCGTTTGCGGCGGCGGTGAAGATCGATTCCTTCGCTTATATGCCGGTGCAGGACTTCGGCAACGCGTTCTCCACCTATGTGGCCCAGAACTACGGGGCCGGCCAGACCGAGCGCATCCGCAAGGGCATCCGCAGTGCAGGCCTGACCAGTGCGGTGTTCTGCGTCTGCATCAGTGCACTGGTGTGCCTGTTCGCGGCCCCGCTCATGGGCATCTTCATCGACCCGTCGCAGACCGACATCATCGCTGCCGGGGTGCACTACCTGCACATGGAAGGTGCGTTCTATCTGGGCATCGGCATCCTGTTCCTGCTGTACGGCTATTACCGCGCAGTCAATCAGCCGCAGATGTCGGTGATTCTGACCATCGCGTCGCTGGGCACCCGCGTGGTGCTGGCATATCTGCTGTCGGCCACCCCGCTGGGTGTCACCGGCATCTGGATGAGCGTGCCCATCGGCTGGGCACTGGCGGATGCCATTGGCATCGGGTACTATTGGAAACAGAAAAAAGCACAAACATAAAAGAAAAATCATCTGCAGGGAATTTCCCGGAGAATGTCCGGAGAGATCCCTGCAGATGATTTTGTTTTGTACGATCTTACGCGAAGAGGCTGCTTACATATGCAGCAGGCTGCGCTGCTCGCTGGCACGGAACTTGAGCGCTGCCGCGATGAAGCCCTTGAACAGAGGATGAGCGCGGTTGGGGCGGCTCTTGAACTCGGGGTGGAACTGGGCACCCAGATGGAAGTCCCGGCCGGGCAGCTCTACAGTCTCCACCAGATGGCCGTCCGGGCTGGTGCCGGAAATGACCAGGCCGGCGTTCTCCATCTCCTGCCGGAAGTCGTTGTTGAACTCGTAGCGGTGGCGGTGACGCTCCCAGATCTCAGCCTCGCCGTAGCACTCGGCCATCTTGGTGCCGGGCTTGACGGCGCAGGGATACTTGCCCAGACGCATGGTGCCGCCCTTGGGAATGTTGCCCTGCTGGTCCGGCATCAGGGAGATGACGTTGTGTTTGCCGTCCGGGGTGAACTCGCTGGAATTGGCGTCGGCATAGCCCAGCACGCCGCGGGCGAACTCCATGACCATGATCTGCATACCCAGGCAGATGCCGAAGTAAGGCACATGATTCTCGCGGGCATACTGTGCGGCCTGGATCATGCCCTCAATGCCGCGGTCGCCGAAGCCGCCGGGCACGATGATGCCGTCCACATCCGAGAAGGCTTCCTTGCAGGCGGCCTGGTCGGTCAGGTCCTCACTCTCCACCCATTTGATCTCCACCTGACTGTCGTTCTCGAAGCCGGCGTGGTACAGGCTCTCCATGACGGACAGGTAGGCGTCGTGCAGCTTGACGTACTTGCCTACCAGGGCGATGGTGCAGGTCTTGCTGCGGGTGGCGATGCGGCTTACCACCTGCTTCCATTCGGTTAGGTCTGCGGCGGGCACATCCAGCTTGAGCTTCTTCACCACCACGTCATCCAGACCGTTGGTGTGCAGCATCAGCGGGCACTGGTACAGGCTGGGCATGGTCAGGTTCTCAATGACGCACTCGGGCTTGACGTTGCAGAAGGTGCTGATCTTGCGGCGGATGTCGCCGCCCACGCTGCCGTCGGCCCGCAGGATGATGATGTCCGGGTTCACGCCCATGCCCTGCAGCTCCTTCACGGAGTGCTGGGCGGGCTTGGACTTGTACTCGTCCGAGCCGGAGATGTAGGGCACCAGCACCACATGGATGAAGCAGCAGTTGTCGCGGCCCTGCTCCAGGCCCACCTGCCGGATGGCCTCCAGGAAGGGCTGGCTCTCGATGTCGCCGGTGGTGCCGCCGATCTCGGTAATGACCACATCGGCCCCGGTGGAGGAAGCCATGTTGTAGATGTAGCTCTTGATCTCGTTGGTGATGTGGGGGATGATCTGGACGGTCTGGCCCAGATAGGCACCCTGACGCTCCTTGTTCAGCACGTTCCAGTACACCTTGCCGGTGGTCAGGTTGGAGTACTTGTTCAGGTTCTCGTCGATGAAGCGCTCGTAGTGGCCCAGATCCAGGTCGGTCTCGGTGCCGTCGTCGGTGACGAACACCTCACCGTGCTGCAGGGGGCTCATGGTGCCGGGGTCCACGTTGACGTAGGGGTCCAGCTTCTGGCTGGCCACCTTCAGGCCGCGGCACTTGAGCAGGCGTCCCAGCGAAGCTGCCGTGATGCCCTTGCCCAGGCCGGACACGACGCCGCCGGTGACAAAAATAAATTTAGTCTGTTTTTCTGCCATAAAAGTTCCTCCTCTATGTTTCCCTTAATGGTATACTTTTCTTTTCCTTGGAAACCCTCTCAGTCTGCTCCCGTTGGTCGCAGCCAGCTCTCCCGAAGGGCGAGCTTTATGCGTTCGAACGGGAAAGTGCGCCCTTCACAAGGAGGACAGCGCTTCCGTCAGCAGGGGAAAAGCCCCCCTCGGGGGAGCTGGCGCGTCAGCGCCTGAGAGGATTATTACTTTTCCCAACCCAGTATTATACACCTACATCCTCATAAGAATCAAGGATTTCCTGTGCGATCTCGGTGCGGTCACGGCGGGTATCCATGGCCTGCTTTTCAATGCGGCGGTGCGCTTCGGCTTCGGTCAGGTGTTCATGCTCCACCAGACAGCACTTGGCCCGGCTGACCAGCCGGATCTGTGCGATCTTTTCCTGCATCCGGGCGTTTTCCTGCCGCATCCGCTGCAGGCGGTGGTTGCTGGCGGCGGCCATATGCATCACCTGCAGGAAAAGGGAATTGGGAAATGGTTTGCTCAGCAGCAGGATGCCCTGATCGCTCAGGGAGGGCATCAGTTGCTCGGCCTGCGCGGCTTTTGCCAGAAAGACCACGCCGGCATCGGTTTTTTCTACGGCGTCAATGCACAGCTCGTGCCCGAACTCATCGGGCAGCGGCGCGTTGACCACGATCAGCTCGAAATCGGACTCCAGCATCCGCCGCCGGGCTTCCGCCGCGCTAGGAATGATCACCGGCCGCGGGTAGCCCATTTCGGCCAGCCGGGCGGCAATGTATTCGTTGGAGCTGACGCCGGCGCTTACGATCAATGCACGTCCCATTCTCTTCGCTCTCCTTTCTCCTCGCGGGGTCAGATGGCGTTGAAGTAATGGATGCGCTCGTATTCGGCGGGATCGGCAGCGCTTTTCAGAGCTTCACAGCGCTTCAGTTCCTCGGTGAAGTAGCGGCGGGACAACTCCTCGGGCAGGACCCGGTGCAGGAATTCGCTCTCCTCCGCCACAGCCACGGCTTCTTCCAGCGTGGAAGGCAGCACTTCCAGTCCCAGCCCCTCGGCCTCGCCGGGCTGGAACAGGTTGCGGTTGACCGGAGCGGGCAGCACCATGCGGTTCTCGATGCCGTCCAGACCGGCGGCCAGCACCAGGCCGATGGCCAGATAGGGGTTGCAGGCGGGATCCGGAC
Source organism: uncultured Faecalibacterium sp. (assembly GCA_934525845.1). Taxonomy (GTDB): domain Bacteria; phylum Bacillota; class Clostridia; order Oscillospirales; family Ruminococcaceae; genus Faecalibacterium. Next base: position 10,447 of record CAKSZS010000006.1, read on the forward strand.
TGCGCAGTTCCATGCGGCAGTTGTCGCCCTTTACCTGCGGGATGCGCACCAGCTGGCTGCGGTTCTGGCGGCTCCAGCTCACATAGCGGGGGGCTTCGTCACAGCCAAAGCGCTGGTAGCTGTTGGGCAGGGGATTGGTGAAGACGGTCAGCTCCCGGCTGTGGGCCAGCACGCCTGCCATAAAGCTGCCGGCGATGCTGGCCGGGGCAATGTCGCCCTCGAACAGATTGCGGCCATCCATGTACAGGGACAGATTGATGTGCAGGCCGCTGCCCGCCTGATCCGGCAGGGGCTTGGGCAGGAAGCTGGCGTGCAGGCCGCTGCGGGTGGCAATGGCCCGCACGATCTGCTTGAACATCATCACGTTGTCGGCGGTCTTGAGGGGGCCGGCGTGGTGGCAGTCGATCTCGTTCTGACCGCTGCCGCTCTCGTGATGGCTGTGCTGGGGGGCCATGCCCATCTGCTCCATGGTCAGGCAGATGTCCCGGCGGATGTTCTCCCCGGCATCCAGCGGCGCTACGTCAAAGTAGCCGCCGAAATCGATGGGAATGCGGGTAGGACGGCCCCGGTCATCGTTTTCAAACAGGTAGAACTCGCACTCGGCACCTACGTTGCAGGTGAGGCCCAGTTTTTTGAACTGGCGGTTCATACTGCGCAGGAAGCCGCGGCAGTTGCCGCCGAAGGATGCACCATCCGGCTTTTCCACATCGCAGAAAAACTGCATGACCCGTCCTTCGGTGGGGCGCCAGGGCAGGATGGTCACGGTGGACAGGTCGGGGCGCAATACAAGGTCGCTTTCCTCCACCTTCATGAAACCGGCAATGGAGCTGCCGTCGAAGCACACGCCGTCCTCCAGGGCCTTGGGCAGGTCGCTGGCCAGCACGGCGATGTTCTTCTGGGTGCCAAAGATATCGCAGAAGGCAAAGCGCACGAATTTGACGTTGTTGTCCTCCACGAAGTCCAGCACATCCTGTTGGGTCGAATAACGCATAAAGATCCCCTTTCAAATAAAACGCCCAAAGGCCTGCCCCCTTGCGGAAGCAGGTCTTCAGGCTGGTGTAAGAAATAGGAAAAGGAGAATGTCAGATTCAAGTTCCGCAGCCTACGGATGATGCTGTTTTACGCGATGCGATCAGACGTAGTAGAGCATCTTGCTGTAGCTGGGCAGGGGCCAGTAGTCCTCGCCGCACAGGGTCTCAGCGTCGTCGGCGGCGGCACGCAGGGTGTCCATGGCGGGCAGCACGTTGTCGTGGAAAGCAACGGCCTTCTCGCTCTCGGAGGGCAGAGCCTTGGCGGCATCCACGGCATCCTGCAGGGTGTCGATGGCGTCGCTCATGGCGTCGGCGTCGGCGGACAGGCGGCCCAGGGTCTTGGTCTCGCTGCGCACGCTGATGCTCTCGCTGACGGCCAGCTTGGAAGCTGCGGTGTTGGCCACTTCGCTCATGTAGGCGTTGACGGCGGGCAGCAGCTGCTTGCGGGCCATCTCCAGCATGGTCAGAGCCTCGATGTTGATGATCTTGGAGTAGTGCTCCATCTCCACCTCGTAGCGGCTCTCCATCTCCACCTTGGTCAGCACGCCGAACTCTTCCATCAGCTGGATATTCTTGGGTGCGATGAGGGCAGGCAGGGCAGCGGGGGTGTTCTTCTTGTTGGGCAGGCCGCGCTTGGCTGCCTCTTCCTCCCACTCGGTGGTGTAGCCATTGCCGTTGAAGATGACACGACGGTGGTCACGGATGGTGCGCTTGACCAGAGCGATGGCGGCGCTGGTAAAGTCCTCAGCACCCTCCAGCTCGTCGGCGTAGCCCTTCAGCTCCTTGGCAACGGCGGTGTTCAGGATGGTGTTGGCGTCGCTCAGGTTCTCGGCAGAACCGGGCATACGGAATTCGAACTTGTTGCCAGTGAAGGCGAAGGGAGAGGTACGGTTGCGGTCGGTGGTGTCCTTGCTGAACTTGGGCAGGACATCCACGCCCAGATCCATCTTCATCTTGACGGGACCGGCATAGGGAGAATCGGACGCGATGGCGTCGATGACGGCCTCCAGCTCTTCGCCCACGAAGATGGAGATGATGGCCGGAGGTGCCTCGTTGGCACCCAGACGATGGTCGTTGCCGGGGGTAGCCACGGAGGTGCGCAGCAGGTCGGCGTACTCATCCACGGCCTTGATGACAGCGGCCAGGAAGATCAGGAACTGCAGGTTCTCCATGGGGGTGTCGCCGGGGTCCAGCAGGTTCTCGTGGGTGGTGCTCATGGACCAGTTGTTGTGCTTGCCGGAGCCGTTGACCCCCTCAAAGGGCTTCTCGTGCTGCAGGCAGACCAGACCGTACTTGGGAGCGATCTTCTTCATCATCTCCATGGTCAGCAGGTTGTGGTCGATGGCCACGTTGGTGGTGTCGAAGATGGGGGCCAGCTCGTGCTGGCAGGGGGCCACCTCGTTGTGCTTGGTCTTGGCGGGCACGCCCAGCTTCCACAGCTCCTCGTCCAGTTCCTTCATGAACTCAGACACTTCGGGGCGGATGACGCCGAAGTAGTGCTCCTCCAGCTCCTGGCCCTTGGCAGAGGGGGCACCGAACAGGGTGCGGCCGGTGAGGATCAGATCCTGACGAGCCTCGTAGTCTTCCTTCTTGATGAGGAAGTACTCCTGCTCGGGACCGACGGTGGTGGAAACGTAGTCCACATCCTTGCCGAACAGCTTCAGGATGCGCACAGCTTGGCCGGACAGGGCGTTCATGGAACGCAGCAGGGGGGTCTTCTTGTCCAGAGCCTCGCCGGTGTAGCTGACGAATGCGGTGGGGATGCACAGCACGTCATCCTTGACGAAGGCGTAGCTGGTGGGGTCCCATGCGGTGTAGCCGCGGGCCTCGCAGGTGGCGCGCAGGCCGCCGGAGGGGAAGGAGGAAGCATCGGGCTCGCCGCGCACCAGCTCCTTGCCGGAGAACTCCATGATGGCGGTGCCGTCGCCCACGGGGGAGACGAAGCCGTCGTGCTTCTCACTGGTGATGCCGGTCAGCGGCTGGAACCAGTGGGTGTAGTGGGTGGCACCCAGCTCCATAGCCCAGCGCTTCATGACGCTGGCCACGACGTTGGCCACCTCGATGTCCAGCGGAGCACCCTTGTGCAGGGTGTTCTTGAGGCTCTTATAAGTAGCGCTCGGCAGGCGCTCCTTCATCACGTGTTCGTTAAAGACCTTGCTGCCGTAGATTTCCATAACATTTGCTGCCATAAATCCTACTCCTTACTTGATCTTACTTTTTGGTTCTTTCCCTTCCGTCTGCTGTTCCGGACTGCCGCAAAGCCGTATCCGGAACACGAAAGCTTCTTAACAAAAACGGCGCTGCGAGTCAGGAGGTGACCCACAGCGCCGTTGCTGTCTATGGTTTGATTATAGTCCGTGCGGGGCAAAAAGGCAATTGACAAATCTGACGATTCTGCACAAACGCTCTCTGCGAATTTTGGCACAACTGAGCTTGGTATGACTTTTGAACCTTTAAACCGGAACAGAACGATTTGGAATTGCCTCCGCTTGCGCTCTGGCAATAGCAGCGGAAATAATATTTTTAAATTTGCAGTTCCGGCAGGCCTGCGGGCCCGCCGGAACTGTTTTTTCACGGGAGGAGTCGTTACGGACAATTGCATTTGCAAAACCTAGGCTTATCCGTTGCGTGACAGCCGCAGATGCTACTACCCGCTACGACCCCTTTTGTGAAAATGCGTTTGGAGCGTCCCGCGTTTGCGCAGCAATGAAAGCCCCAGTGGGGCTTTTAAGTGGCAGAGCGGTCTGTGTCAACAGATGGAGGGGCCTTGCCCCGACAAGCTCCGCAGGCCGCGACAAACGCCAATATAAAAATAATATTTCCTTTAAATATGCCCAGAGCGAAGCGGAGGGCATTCTAAATGGTCAGATCACCTGGAACAAAAAGAACTTGAGGTAGTTGGTCTCCGGCACGCCCCACAGGATGGGATGATCCGGGGCCTGCTGCTTCACTTCGATCTGCCGCAGCTGGCGATGAGCGTCCCTGGCGGCGGAGCGCAGCATCTTGATGAACAGCTCCTCGGTGGCAAAGTGGGAGCAGCTGGCGGTGGCCAGATAGCCGCCCCGGGGCAGCAGCTTCATGGCCCGGTAGTTGATCTCCTTGTAGCCGCGCATGGCGTTCTCCACCGTGCGGCGTGCCTTGGTAAAGGCGGGCGGGTCCAGGATGATAAAGTCATAGGGGTGGCCCTCTTTTTCCAGCCGGGGCAGCAGCGCGAAGGTGTCCTCGCACAAAAAGTCCATGTTGTCAAGGCCGTTGCGCGCAGCATTGCGCTGGGCCATGGCAATGGCGTCGGCGCTGATGTCGGCAGCGGTGACCCGGGCGGCCCCGCCCTTGGCGGCGTTCAGCGCAAAGCTGCCGGTGTGGGTGAAGCAGTCCAGTACGGTATGCCCGGCGGCGATGCGGGCCACGGCCCGGCGGTTGTACTTCTGGTCCAGGAAAAAGCCGGTCTTCTGGCCGTTCTCAAAATCGACGTGATAATAGACGCCGTTCTCGCAGATCTCGGTCTGGGTGCTGTCCGGGTGGATCTCGCCGGGCAGGTCGAACCAGCCCTTGTTCTGTTCCAAGCCTTCCTTGGCACGCAGGGCTTCGTCGTTGCGCTCATAGATGCCGTCGATGGTCTGGCCGTTGGCACGCAGGACGTCCGCCAGAATGGGGAAGAGCACAGGCTTGAGCTTTTCCATGCCCACACTCAGGGTCTGGGTGACCAGGATGTTGCGGAACCGGTCTACGGTCAGGCCGGGGAGCTGGTCGGCTTCGCCGAAAATGACCCGGCAGGCGGACAAATCGTCCGGTTCCAGCACGGTCTTGCGGTAGGCCCAGGCGTATTCCACCCGGCGGCGCCAGAAGGCCGCATCAAAGGTATCGTTGGCGTTGCGGGAGATCAGGCGTACCCGGATCTTGCTTTTGTGGGAGATGAAACCGGTGCCCAGGTAGGCCCCCTTGGGGCTTACCACGTCAGCCAGGGTGCCGTTTTCCGGCTCAGTCTCCGGAAACTGCAGGATGTCGTTTTCGTACACCCAGGGGTGACCGGCCACCAGATTGGCTTCGGCGTGCTTGTTGACCATATAAATCGGATAAGTGCGTTCTTTCATGTGGTTCTCCTGGATTGGTTGATTCTTGCATTAGAGCGGCGTTTGAACCCTCTCAGTCTCGCTTCGCTCGCCAGCTGTTCCCCTTCTGGCACTTCGTGCCACCTCCCCCGGCTGGGGGAGTCTTTCCCTCAGGGGGGAGCTTTTTTCTGCTGACCGAAAGGTCGTCCTCCCAACGATGGGAATACGTTTCCGTCAGATGCATAAAAGCTCGCCCTTCGGGAGAGCTGGCAAAGCCGTCAGGCTTTGACTGAGAGGGTTCTTCCAAATCTACCCTTTATAATAGCATAAAATCATGTTATTATAAATAAGAAATCCCAAAATTCCGCACGAAAGAAGGAAACACCATGGAGATCGAACGCAAATGGATGGTAACCGGCTGGCCGGAGGGCCTGCCGCAGACCGAGGAATTCGCCATGCGGCAGGGCTATATCAGTGTGCGGCCCACTGTGCGCATCCGGGAGGAGGCCCGGACCGGCGGCAAGACCGACTATGTGCTCTGCTTCAAGTCCGCCGGGGGCCTGGCCCGGGAAGAGATCGAGCGCAGCATCGACAAGGAGCTGTTTGACGAGCTGGAGACGAAGATCATCGGCAAGCCCCTGATCCCGAAGACCCGCCGCAGTTATGCACTGCCGGACGGCAATGTGCTGGAAGTGAACCATGTGGACGTGGGCCGGCCCACCGAGTTCTGGTATGCCGAGGTGGAGTACTCCACCGTGGAAGCCGCCCGCGCCTGGCAGCCCGCCGCCTGCGGTCTGGCGGACTACCTCCATGACGAGGTGACCGACCAGCCCGGCCAGAGCATGGGGGCTTATTGGGAGCAGACGAGAGGATGAAAAAGACCAGATTCAAATGGGAGCTGCAATACAATTCGCCGGTGATCCTCACCTTTTTTCTGCTCTCTCTGCTGGTGCTGCTGCTGGATGACCTGACCGGCGGCTGGACCACCATGCACCTGTTCTGCGTGTATCGCTCTTCCATGAAGGACCCGCTGTTCTACATCCGGCTGTTCGGCCATGTGCTGGGGCACGCAAACTGGGATCATTTCCTGAACAATATGCTGCTTCTGCTGGTTATCGGCCCGCCGATGGAGGAAAAGTACGGCAGCATCCCGCTGCTGAAAGCCATTGTGTTCACTGCGCTGGTCACCGGAGCGCTGCAGTGCGTGCTTTTTCCGCGCACCGGCCTTCTGGGGGCTTCCGGCATTGTGTTCATGCTCATCATGTTGTCCTCGCTGGCGGGCTTCTCCGGCGGCATCCCCGTGACCATGCTGCTGGTGGCGGCACTGTATTTCGGCCAGCAGGTGTACGAGATCCTGTTTGTGCATGACAATGTGGCCAACTTCATGCACATCGTGGGTGGTTTGTGCGGCACCGGATTCGGCTACTACAGCGCCCTGCCGCACCGCCGCTGGGAGCGGATGACCCAGCGCTTCCAGACCTCCAGAACCTCCAAAGCGGTCAAGCCATCCCGCTACTCCCGCAGCCGGCGGCTGAAATGACCGGCGCTTGCATTGGGCGGAGAAGTGTGCTACCCTGTTTGAGAACACAGACAAAGGAGAATGCATCATGAAAATTGCAGTCAACTACGAAAACGGCGAGATCTTCCAGCACTTCGGCCAGACCAAGACCTTCAAGGTGTACACCGTGGAGAACGGCACCATCACCGGCACCGAGCTGGTGCCCGGCGCACCGGAAGGCCACCACGCCCTGGGCCATCAGCTGGCGGCGATGCAGGTGGATGTGGTCATCTGCGGCCGTCTGGGCATCCCGATGCTGAACCTGCTGCAGGGCGCAGGCATCAAGGTTTGCGGCAACGTCACCGGCAGTGCGGACGAGGCGGTGCAGAAGTATCTGAATGGCACGCTGGTGTCCAGCACCGACGCCCATGCCTGCGGCTGCGGCCACTGAGCCGCTGCGTGAGAACAAAAAGGAAGCTGTTGCGGCGCAACGGCTTCCTTTTTTGCTTGTACAGATGAGTTATACGTCCGCGCGGGGCTGGGCGGACATTTCCCAGAAGTGCAGTTCATGCTCCGAACACTGCTTGAAGATGGCCTTGCAGTGTGCCGCGCGTTCCGGGGTCAGGTCCGCGCAGACCGTTTCGGTGTAAGCGGCCCAGGCCTTGCAGGCGTCCTCATAGCGCTGGTCGGCGTAGTCCCGCACCAGCGGCCAATAGGGAGTCTCTTTGACCTGCGGGGAGCGGGCCACGAGCTTCTGGAAGATCCAAGCGTAGCTCAGCATACAGGGCAGGCAGGCCGCCATGCACTCGGCCTCGCCCGCGCCGTTTTTGGCGGCGTCGATCATGCAGTCGGCGTAGGCGCGGTTCTGCGGGCGCAGGGGCAGGGTCTGAATCTGCGCGTCGGTCAGGCCGTAGCGCTTGAGGTAGTACAGGCGGGTGGCACCCTCGCCTTCGTTCACGAAGGACAGCAGGGAATAGTAGTTGCGCACCGTGTCCATGGTTTCGGCCTTGGTCATGCCCCAGGCGAACACCTTGGCGTACTCCCGCAGATACAGGCTGTCTTCCACGATGTAGCCCTTGAAGCAGGCTTCGTCCAGGGTGCCGTTTTCCAGTTTGGTGAGGAATTCCGAGTTCAGGCAGGCTTCCCAGATGGGCAGGCTCTCCTGGACCAGTTCGTTGACAAAGCTCATTTGCGTTCCCTCCGTGTTCCAACGATGCGGCGCAGTTGCTGCACGGGCAGCACGGACACCAGAAGCAGGGTCAGCAGACCCTCGGTGCCGTGGCCGGACAGGTTGGCCAGAATGCTGTAGGCCCAGGGGCCGTAGCCCTCCCAGGCGTACTGCCCGAAGAAAGCCGCGCCCGCCATGATGTGGCTCAGGACACTGAGCGCAATGGCAAAGGCGGTACCGGCAATGATCTTCCACCGGCGGTCGGTGCCGAAGATGCTGGCATAGCCCAGGGCTGAGAAGCAGATCAGGTGTTCCGAGAAAGGCTGTGCCCAGTGCACGGGCTGCCAGCCCGGCAGCAGGAACAGGGCCAGAATGCCGGTGACCCAGCCGGAAATGAAGGCCACCCGCTTGTCGTAGACCAGCGAGAGCAGCAGAATGGGCAGCATGGCACCCAGGCTGATGTGTCCGCCGGTGGGCAGGGTGATGAGAATGCAGCGCAGCACCAGGGTGGCGGCGCACATCAGACCGGCCAGGCAGATGTCCCGGGCGGTCAGGCGCAGGCCGCGGCACTGCCACAGCGTAACGGCCAGCACGGCAATGGAGAAAACGCCGACGATGAAGTTAGTCACAGACGAATTCTCCCTTCAGTGCAAACATATGGTCCATGGGACCGGAGCCGTGGCCCAGGTCCAGCATGGCCGACAGGCAGCCGGAAATATAAGCCTTGGCACGCTCCACCGAGGTGTCCAGGTCATAGCCCTTGGCCAGATTGGATGCAATGGCGCTGGACAGGGTGCAGCCGGTGCCGTGGGTGTTGGGGTTGTTGATGCGCTTGCCGTGGAACCACTTGCCCGCACCGTTGCGCCACAGCAGGTCGTCCGCGTCGTTGATCTGGTGGCCGCCCTTGCACAGCACGGCACAGCCGTACTTCTCGCTGATGAGCTTGGCGGCGGCTTCCATCCCGGCGGCGTCGGTGATGGTCAGGCCGGACAGGATCTCTGCTTCCGGGATGTTCGGGGTGAGCACCTCGGCCATGGGCAGCAGCTTTTCGGTCAGGGCCTGCACGGCGTCGTCCCGCAGAAGCTTGGAGCCGGAGGTGGCCACCATCACAGGGTCCACCACGATGTGCGCGGCCTGGTAAGCGTGCAGCTTTTCGGCGATGATGCCGATCAGCTCTGCCGAGGATACCATGCCGATCTTGACCGCATCCGGGCGGATGTCAGTGAAGATCGCGTCGATTTGCTCGCCCAGGAACTTCGGCGTGGTCTCAAAGATGTCGGTGACGCCGGTGGTGTTCTGAGCGGTCAGGGCCGTGATGGCGCTCATGGCAAAGACGCCGTTGGCGGTCATGGTCTTGATGTCGGCCTGGATGCCGGCACCGCCGCTGGAATCACTGCCTGCAATGGTCAATGCAGTTTTCATAACACAAAACTCCCTTGCAAAAAAAGAATGCGGATATGCCCGCAAAGACATATCCGCATTCTGGATCGATATCCGAAAAAGCAGCGATGGTATCTCCCTACGTTGGCATTATCCAAATCAGGTCACAGGTCAGGGCGACACAGCCCACTCTCAGCCCGCTTTGCGCAAGCTCCCTTTTTCCACGGAACAGCATACCACAGTCCGACCGGTTTTGCAAGTCCCGGTTATTCCCCCAGCGCGGTGCGGAGGTTGGCCAGCACCTTCTGGCTCAGCAGCACAAAGGCCTGTTTGGTGCGCCCGGCGGAGACATTGGCGCAGTGCACGTTTTCCCGGGCAAAGAACTCCTCACCCACGGGACCGGCAGCTGCACGGGTGTCGCAGAAGAAGTGGGTGCCCGGCAGGGTCAGCCAGTCTTCCAGGGCGGCAGAGTCAAAGCCCGGGCCGATGGAGGTGTTGAACAGCACCTTGTGATCTCCCAGCTGGGCGAATTCCTCTTTGCCCAGCAGCAGGACGTTCTTGTTCAGGCAGGTGAACACCACTTCGCTGTCCGCCAGCAGCTGGGCCAGCGGCTTGTAGGTCATGCCGGAAGCCTCGGCGTCCGGCTTGCGGGTGCGGCTGTAGTAGCTGATGTCGGCACCCAGGAACTGCAGTGCATCTGCGATCATTTTGCCGGACACGCCCAGGCCCACGATGCCTACCTTCAGACCGGTGATCTCCACCGGCTCGTCGTGGAGCATGGGCAGGCCGAAGCCGTGCAGGAGGCCGGTCAGCTCGTGCAGAACGTACTCCACCACGCCCCGGTCCCCGTAGTCCCGGATGCCCAGCACCCGGATGCCCTTGGTGCGGGCAAAGGCGATGTCCACATTGGCGCTCTCTTCGGAGTACAGACTGCAGCACATGCCGATGTAGCGGATGTTCGGGCAGCGGGAGAGCACATCCTTGTCGATGCGGGAAGTGTAGCTCAGCAGCACAGCGTCGGCGTCCCCGATACGTCGCACGATCTCGTCGTTGCCGGCGGGGATGTCCTCGAACAGCACGACCTCTTTGGCGTACCGGGAAAGCTCCTGTTCGGCAGAAGGGATCAGGCTGACCGGTTCGATGGCAACCAGTTTTTCAAACATGATGCAGACCTCCTTTTAATAGAAGCAGACCGGGGAAGCGAGGTTGCGCAGCAAAGCGACCACACTCCAGCCGGCAATGGCGCTGGTGGAAGAACAGATGTCCACCACGGCTTTCACACCCTCGATCTCGGCGGTGATGCAGTGGTCGTCACCCACCCAGCCGGGCACCGAATGCATGGTGACGCCGGTGATCTCCGGGCCGGTGGTGGCCAGCGAGGTGGCCACGGCCACGTTGACCCGGCGGGGGAAGGTGGCAATGGCCTGCTTGGCGTTGCCGGTGAAGACGGTGGTCTTCTCGGTGTCGGTCAGCAGATGCTCGGCCCAGACCGGCGTGTTGCGGAAGCCCTTGGCACCGGTGTGAGTCTCGATGCCGGCGGTCTCGGGCAGGCCCTGGGCCTGCGCCATCAGAGAGACGGTCTGCAGCACGTCAAAGCCGCCGATGGCACCGCTGGCCAGATGCACCTTGGCGCCGCCCTCCACGGCAGCGGCCTTGACCTGCGCGTAAAAGTCCAGGTCAGCAAAGGCACCGATGGAGATGATGACGAGGTTCACTCCCTTTTTCAGCACGGAAACGGCCATGGCACGCACGGCCTCCACCGAAGCGGTCTCCACGAGATACTCCGGCTCCAGCGCCAGCAGGGCGTCCACATCGTCACAGACGGCACAGCCCACCGTTTCGGCGGTCTTCTCGGCGGAAGCGCGGGTACGGCTCGTGACGCCCACCAGCTCGTAATCCGGCAGCAGACCGTTCTTCCATGCGTTGGCCACGATGTTGCCCAGAAAGCCGCAGCCCACGATGCCAAATTTCGTTTTCATATCCTATCCTAAACTCCTTTTTTCTGCCCAAGGCAGCATTTTCCTTTCCAGTATACCATGCCCGGAAGAGAAAGAGAAGCGGTTTTGCCGTTTCCTACACTTTTCATTCTCCAAGGGATGTGCTAAAATGGGACGGAACGATTGCAGGGGAGGGAAAGCCAATGTCCAGAACACGGGAACTGTTCGGCACATTTTTGAAGATCGGGGCGTTCACCTTTGGCGGCGGTTACGCCATGGTGGCATTGCTGGAGCACGAGTTCGTGGAGGAAAAACAGTGGGTGTCCCGGGAGGAATTTCTGGATATGGTGGCCATTGCGGAGTCCACGCCCGGCCCCATGGCAGTGAACAGCGCCACCTACATCGGCTACAAGATTGAGGGCGCACCCGGGGCCACAGCGGCAACGCTGGCGGTCTGCCTGCCGTCTTTCGCGGTCATTTACCTGATCTCGCTGTTTTTTGACCAGTTCCTGCGCCTGACCGTGGTGGCCCATGCGTTCAAAGGCATTCAAGTGTGCGTCATCTACCTGATCTTGTCGGCGGGCCTGAAGATGCTGAAAAACCTCGATCGCACGCCGTTCAATCTTGTGATCTTGGCGGCAGTGGTGCTGGCGATGGTGGGGTGTTCGCTGGCGGCGGTGTCCTTCTCGTCCCTCTACTACATCCTGCTCAGCGGCACGGCGGGCCTGCTGGTGTATGCGCTGAAAAAACTGCGGAAGGACGGGAAAACAAGATGATCTATGCACAGCTGTTCTGGAACTTTCTCGTGATCGGCACCCTGTCCTTCGGCGGGGGATACGGCATGATCTCGCTGGTGCGGGAAACGGTGCTGAATCATGGCTGGCTCACCGAGAGCGAATTTTTGAGCTTCATCGCGGTGTCGGAGTCCACCCCGGGGCCGCTGGCGGTGAATATGGCCACCTTCATCGGGTCCTCGCAGGGCGGGTTGGCCGGGGCGCTGTGCGCGACGCTGGGGGTCGTTCTGCCGTCCTTCTGCATCATCCTGCTCATTGCGGCGGTGCTCAAAAACCTGATGCAGTACGCCGGGGTGCAGGCGGTGCTGTCCGGCATCCGGCCCTGCGTGGTGGCGATGATCTTAGCCACCGCCCTCACGATGGTGTGCACGAACCTGAGCGGCTATTCCGGCGGGCAGTTTGCGCCGGATGTCCGGGGCATCGTGGTGTTCGGTCTGCTGTGGGCGGTGCACTTCGGGTACAAAAAAATACGGCAGAAAGCGCCGTCCCCCATCGGGATGATCTTGCTTTCCGCCGTGCTGGGCGTGGTGTTTTGGGGAAAGTAAAACCCTCTCAGTCAAACCCTGTCGGGTTTGCCAGCTCTCCCGAAGGGGAGAGCTTTTATGCATCTTCCGGCCAAAGAATCCTTCCGATAGAAAGAAAATCTTTTCCCTCACTTTCTTAGAAAGCTCGCCCTTCGGGAGAGCTGGCGCGGCAGCGCCGGAGAGGGTTTATTTTTTCGGCACCTGTTTCAGTTCCTGCCGGATGGCGCGCAGGGCCTCGGGCACCTCGGTGTCCGGCATATTTTTGGGCGCGTCGATGGTCCCGGCGGCCTGCGCCGTCTCATAATACCAGCACTTATAATCCACCATGTCCATCGTGTGCTGCAGGTCCCGCATCTGGGCTTCCAGCACCTCCCGCTGATGCCGGAACAGCGCCAGCCGCGCGTCGATGGTGTCGTTGCCCTGCATGGCAAGCTGAATGTACTGCCGGATGTCCTTGAGGGACATACCGGCTTTTTTCATGCAGCCGATGATGCGAAGCCATTCCAGGTCGCTGTCCCGGAACTGCCGGATGCCGCCGGAAGAGCGCGCCACAAAGGGCAGTAGACCTTCCTTGTCGTAGTAGCGCAGGGTGGAAGCCGGAACGTCCAGCATCGCGGCCATTTCGCCCACGGTATAAGTCATACAGATCCTCCTTTTCCAAGTGAAAGTGTGCTTGAACTTGAACTCAGCATACCGCTGGAAGGAGCGCTTGTCAAGCTTTCCATTTGGGCGCGGCTGTGGTACAATGCAGAAAAAACCAAGGGGGATTCGGAAATGAACATCACCGTTTATCTGGGTGCAAACGAAGGGAATGACCCGGCCTTGAAGACTGCCGTGCAGGCGCTGGGCCGGTGGATCGGCGAGAGCGGAAATGCACTGGTGTACGGCGGCTCCAAAAGCGGCCTGATGGGCCGGCTGGCGGAGAGCGCACGGACGGCAGGCGCCCGCGTGACCGGCGTAGAACCGCAGTTTTTTGTGGACGCGGAAAAGCAGTACGACGGACTGACGGAACTGCTCGTCACCCGGGATATGACCGAGCGCAAAACGAAGATGATCGAGCTGGGCGATGCGTTCATCGCGTTCCCGGGCGGCACCGGCACGCTGGAAGAGATTGCAGAGGTGATGTCCAAGGTGTCGTTGGGCCAGCTGGATGCGCCCTGCATCCTCTACAACCTGAACGGCTACTACGACAGCCTGAAAGCCCTGCTGGACAAGATGATCGAAGTAGGTCTGTCCACCCCGGAACGGCAGAGGGGCATTTACTTTGCAAAGAGCTTGGAAGAGATTCAGGCGCTGCTGGACCGTTGAAAAAGCGAATTCTCCTGCACCTTTTGTCCCGGTAAAACATAAACCGGGCAAAGGGGGAATGCATCTTGAATGCAATGATCTTCGCCGCCGGAACGCTGCTGTTTCCGGCGCTGTGCACGGCGGTCGGGGCGGCGGGGGTATTCCTGCTGCGCCGCCCGGCCGAGCCGCAGACCCAGCGGGTGCTCACCGGCATGGCGGCGGGCATCATGCTGGCTGCCAGCGTGTGGAGCCTGCTGCTGCCGGCCATTGAGCGGGCGCAGGAACGCGGCGCTGCGGCCTGGGTGGCCCCGGCGGTGGGGCTGGTGCTGGGCGCCGCCGGGCTTCTGCGGCTGGAAGCAGCGGCGGGAAAGCTGCTGACCGACGGCACCCACCGCTGCCGCCGCATGGTGCTGGCTGTGACCCTGCACAACCTGCCTGAGGGCATGGTGGTGGGTCTTGCCGCCGCGCTGGCCCGGACGGGAGAAGCGGATGCCGTCAGCGGGGCGCTGGCGCTGAGCCTGGGCATCGGGCTGCAGAACATCCCGGAGGGTGCGGCCATCAGTCTGCCGCTGCTCCACAACGGGCGGACCCGGCGGCAGGCGTTCGGGGCAGGGGTGCTGTCCGGCCTAGTGGAGCCGCTGGGTGCCCTGCTGGCCTTTGCACTGGCCGGATGGGTGGGCGCGGCCCTGCCGTGGCTCATGAGCCTGGCCGCTGGGTGTATGGTCTGTGTGACGGCGCAGGAGATGATCCCGGAAGCGGTGGAGACCGACGAACCGGCGGGGGTGCTCAGCGTGGTGCTGGGCTTTGCCCTGATGATGGCGCTGGACGTGGCACTGTAAAAAAGTCATACCAAAATAAAATTCAGCCGCCGGGCCGGAAAGCTGAAACCTGCGCATCCAGCGCAGAAAATGCTTGCGCGGCAGCCGGTTTTATGCTATCCTGTTTGCAACGTATTCCAGCGGGATACGGGGCAGAAACAGGCACAAAGGGGTGCGACGACCCGCAGAGGGGAGCGCACCGGGTGCGAAAACCGAATCTGATCCATGCGGGGAGAGCCTTTGCGGGTTCTGCCCGCATTTTTTGTTCAGAGGAGGAATACAAATGCTGGAAACCATTACGCGGGTCAACGAGATGGTCAACGGTGTGGTCTGGGGGCCGGTGGGGCTGTCGCTGTTGTTTGGCGTCGGCCTGCTCATGACCGTCCGGACCGGATTTTTCCAGGTCGGCCATTTTGGCTACTGGATGAAGAACACCATCGGTGCCATCTTTACCAACAAGCAGATCACGGCGCATACCACCAAGGAAGACCGGGCCATCAGCCAGTTCCAGAGCCTGTGCACCGCCTTGGCGGCGACCATCGGCACCGGAAACATCGTGGGTGTGGCCACCGCTATCATCTCCGGCGGACCGGGCGCGATCTTCTGGATGTGGGTCATGGCCATCCTGGGCATGATGACCAACTATTCCGAAAACGTGCTGGGCATCTTCTACCGCCGCAAAAATGCGGACGGCGAGTGGTCCGGCGGTGCCATGTACTATCTGGCCGACGGCCTGGGCGGCAAAAAGGGCTGCAAGACGCTGGGCCGGGTGCTGGCGGTGCTGTTCTCCTGTTTCTGTGTGCTGGCCAGCTTTGGCATCGGCAACATGAGTCAGATCAACTCCATCGCGGGCAACATGAACAGTGCCTTCGGTCTGTCCAATGTGGTCACGGGCATCGCGCTGGTGGTGCTCTCGGCGCTGGTCATCCTGGGCGGTTTGAAGCGTGTGGCGGCGGTCACCGAAAAGGTGGTGCCGTTCATGGCAGTGCTGTACATCTTAGGTGCTCTGAGCGTTGTGGGTGCCCACATCACGGCGGTCCCGGCGGCGTTCGTCTCCATTTTCAAGGGCGCATTTGCCATGAAAGCGACAGGCGGCGGTGTGCTGGGTTACGGCGTTTCGCAGGCCATCACCTGGGGCTTCAAGCGCGGTGCCTTCTCCAATGAAGCGGGCCTTGGCTCTTCCGTCATGGTGCACTCGTCCTCCAACGTCAAGGAGCCGGTGCAGCAGGGTATGTGGGGCATCTTTGAGGTCTTTGCCGATACCATCGTGGTCTGCACCCTCACCGCGCTGGTGGTGCTGACCTCCGGTTTTGTGGATCTGGACACTGGAAAAATGCTCTCGGATGTGCAGGGCAGTGCGCTGGTGGGTCAGGCATTTTCCACCGTGTTCGGGCACTACGGCCCCAAGTTCATCGCGGTGTCCATCCTGCTGTTTGCCTATTCCACCGTGCTGGGCTGGAGCCACTATGGCACCAAGGCCTTTGAGTACCTGTTCGGCACCAAGGCCAGCTTTGGCTATAAGGTGGTGTTCGTGGGCATGATCCTGGTGGGCGCCACCATGAAGCTGGGCCTGGCCTGGGACCTGTCCGATACCTTCAACGGCCTGATGATGCTGCCCAACCTGATCGGTGTGCTGGCCCTGTCCGGCACGGTGGCAAAGATCACCCGCAATTACATCGACCGGAAGCTCCATGGAAAGGACGTGGCGCCGCTGTGGTCGGCGTTTGAGGAATATCAGAAGGCAGAAGAGGCCGAAGCCGCTGCCGAAGAGCAGCTGGACAAGGCCGTGAACGAATAAAGAAAAGGGCAGGCGTGCTCGCCCTCTCAGTCACTTCGTGACAGCTCCCCCAAAGTGGGAGCCTTTGGCAGTCCATGTCAACTTCATCTTTCTGCCAAGGCCTCTCCCTTTGGGAGAGGTGGCATCGCGCAAGCGATGACGGAGAGGGCGAGGACGACAAAAGCAAACGCATCTGCAACAAATTTCCGGAGCTGCTTTAGGACTCTGGAGTTGCAGATGCGTTTTTGCTTTATGCGTATCGATGGTATGGTTTGCCGGTTCAGGAACCGGATTTTTCGATGTAGATGCTGGTGGAGGGGAAGGCAAAGTCCACGCCGTCCGCCTGCATGATGTCCATGATATTCAGGTTCAGCTCGTTCTGCATCTCCAGGAACCGGGTATAGGCGTTGGTGGTCAGGTAGGCCGACACCAGAATGTTGATGCTGGAATCGCCGAACCCGGTGAGCTGCACGAGGTTGGTGCCTTTGTTCGTGTAGGGGCTGGCGTCCAGCATGGCGGTCAGGTCCTTCATCAGCGTTTCCAGCTGGGGCCGGGTGGTGTTGTAGGTAACACCCAGGGTGAACTTGTAGGGACGCATGGTGCGCAGGGCGGCGTTCTGCACGGTAGCCGAGCAGATCTTGCTGTTGGTCACGATGCTCACGGTCTTATCCAGCGCACGGATGCGGGTGGAGCGGAAGTTGATGTCGATGACCTCGCCCTCCACATCGCCCACGGTGATCCAGTCGCCCACCGAGAAGGGTTTGTCCAGCAGGATGACGATGCCGCTGAACAGGTTGCTGGCGCTTTCCTGCGCGGCCAGCGAAATGGTCAGGCCGACCAGTCCGGCACCGGCGACGATGCTGCCGATGGGGAAGCCCATTTCCTGGGCGATGGTGGCCACGCCCAGCACGATGACCAGCACCTTGTAGGTGGTGTCCAACAGGGAGAGCAGCGTTTTGTTGGAACGGATCTCCGGGCTGCAGGAAGCCAGCAGCAGGTCGGCCAGGTCAGAAGCCTGGTACAGGCCCTCGCACAGGAAGAAGGTCATCAGCACCTGATAGGCCATCGGCAGGAACTTTGCCACACCGGGAATGGCCCAGGGCAGGCTGGCCAGCGCCAGATACAGGCCGGTCCAGACGGCCATGTGCTGCAAGGGCAGCTTCAGACTGCGCAGGAGAATGGGCGTGGCGGACAGCCGCCAGGTGCGCTTTTCCAGCGCGGGGAACACCTTGGTGCGCAGCAGAGCGGAAACGATCCAGCCCGCCAGCAGCAGAAGCAGGGCGCACACGGCACGGGCCGCCAGCGCCAGCCAGCCCTCCAGGAACAGCGGTCCCAGATCAAAGGAAAGATCACGAATTGCGAAAATCATACAAAACCTCCCCAAAACTCAAACAACCTGTTTATGATACCACATTTGGCAGGATCGGGCAAGAACAGACGGACTTTGACAAAAAATGTGCAAACTTTTTGCAAAAGGGGCTTGACAAGTCCGGCTTGGCCCGCTATACTCTGTGCCAGAAAGTTCGTTTCAGGGCGGGGTGCGATTCCCCACTGGCGGTACAGTCCGCGACCACTCTTTGAGTGCTGACCCGGTGCAACTCCGGGACCAACGGTATAGTCCGGATGCAAGAAACGGCGGACAAATGTGTTGTCTACGCGCCCTGTTGCAGTGTTTTTGTTGCAGCAGGGCGCTTTTCTGTTTGTCTCTCCCGTTCCGAAAAGCAAGGCGAAAAGGGCTTTCCGATTCATTTTACACGGGGGCACAACGCTCCAAAGGGAGGACAAACACCATGAAAAAGAATACGACCCACAACCTGACCGTTGCCGCCATGCTCAGTGCGGTGGCTTTCATCCTGATGTTCATCGAGTTCCCCATCCCGATGCTCATCCCCAGCTTCGTCAAGATGGACTTCTCCGACCTGCCCGCTCTGCTGGGCGCATTTGCGCTGGGGCCGGTGTACGGCGTGGTCATCAGCTTCATGAAGAACTTGCTGCACATCATCATCAAGGGGACCTCCACCGCCTGCGTGGGAGAACTGTGCAACTTCATGCTGGGCGCGGCCTTCTCCGCCACCGCCGGATTCATTTACAAGCACCACAAGAGCCGCAAGACGGCGATTCTCGGCGCATTGGCCGGTGCAGTGGTCATGGCGGTGTTCAGTGTGCCGTCCAACTACTTTATCACCTACCCGGCCTATGTGACCTTCTATCATATGCCGCTGGAAGCCATCCTGGGGATGTATCAGGCCATTCTGCCCTCGGCGGACAGCCTCATCAAGTGCCTGGTCATCTTCAATATGCCCTTCACGCTGGTCAAGGGTCTGCTGGACGCTGTGCTCTGCATACTCATCTATAAGCCGCTGTCTCCCATCCTGCACGGACGGAAGTAAGGAATGAGGTTTTGCTCCGCAAAAATGAGGTCCTTGCGGAACGAGGTTTGTTTCACAAATGATGTGCGCTGCGGCGCATGAGAGTTTGGAACGGGCAAGCTTCCGCTGAAAAACAGAAAAGGCATCTGCCGGATACGCACACAGCGTAGGGCAGATGCCTTTTTGTGTTTGGTTGTCTGTAGTGAGGAAAACGTGTTCGCCCTCTCAGTCACCCTGCGGGTGACAGCTCTCCCAAAGGGAGAGCCTCTGGCGAAATCGGCAACTTCGCATGGATTGCCAAAGCCTCTCTCTTTGACAGACTTCCCCCGCGCCGGGGGAAGATGTCGCGCAAGCGACAAAAGGGGGAACAAGGTGGCATCGCGTCAGCGATGACGGAGAGAGCGAGCACGCTAACAGGTTTGAGACTCCTTCATGCGCCGCAGCGCACATCATTTTTGCGGGCGCAAAACATCCTTCCGCAGGAACCTCATTTGCGAAGCAACATCATTTCCCCTTACGCCAGTGCGCCCTTTTCCAGCCACGTTCCGCGGGCCATGCGGATCAGGAACAGTGCACCGCGGGCGCACAGCTCGGCGCACATGGCCGCCCACACACCCACCAGACCGAACCGGGGGGCCAGCAGGAACGCCAGGGTCAGGCGGATGCCCCACATACTGATGAGGTTCAGCACAAAGCAGCCCGTGCTGTCGCCTGCGCCCTGCATGGCGCCGCTGGCCACGATGCTGGCCCCGAACATGGGTTCCGCAAAGGCTTCGATGCGCAGCACCTGTGCACCCAGCGCGATGACCGCCGCGTCTGCCGTGAAGATGCTCATCAGATTGGGCGCAAAAATGTACAGGCCGACGCCGGTCAGCGCCATGATGCCCATGCCCATGCCGGTGCACAGCCAGGCGATGCGCTTGGCCATGTCCCGCCGGTGGGCACCCACGGCCTGCCCCACCATGGCAAGGGAAGCGTCCTGGATGCCGTAGCCCGCCATGTAGCACAGACTCTCGGCGCTGACGCCCAGACTGTTGGCCGCAATGGCGGTGGTGCCCAGGCCGGACACGATGCGCACCAGCAGCACCTGTGCCGAGGACAGAGCGGCACGCTCTGCCGCCAGGGGGGCACCCACTTTCCAGAGGTTCTGCAGGCAGGCCTTTGTGATGCGCCAGGAGCCGGGCCGACGGATGCAGAGCACGCCGTCCCGGAACAGCAGCAGGGACAGCGCCAGCACGCCGCCCACCGCGTTGGCCAGTGCGGTGCCCAGCGCCGCGCCCGGCACGCCCCAGCCCAGGCCCCACACGGACACTTCCTGTCCGAAGAGCACCAGCGTGCGGCTGGGGTTGATGAGGAAGAAGTTGAAGATCACGTCCAGCACGCAGGTCAGCACACTGATGAGGCCGGGGGTCAGGGCGTCACCAGTGGAGCGGAGCATGGACGAGTAGGTGCCCATGGCCATGGCAAAGGGCAGGGAAGCCGCCCAGATGGCAAAGTAAGCCGAAGCGTCCGCCTGCAGGGCCGGGTCGGCCCCCAGCCAGCCGGGCAGGAACCGGCTGATGCCCACGCCAAAGGCCGCTGCCGCCAGACCCACGAACAGATTGAACAGCATGGACTGCCGCAGAACACCCCGGGCATCGTCCTGTCGGTCTGCCCCCAGATACTGTGCGACCTGGATGGAAAAGGACATATACAGGCCCGCCAGCATTCCATGCAGCAGCCAGGTGCTGGAGCTGACGATGCCGATGGATGCCGTGGCCGATGCCCCGATGTGGCCCACCATGGCCGCGTCGATGTACTCCATGGCGGTGACCACGATCTGCTGCAGGATGGACGGGATGCTCAGGGTGAGCACGATCTGCGCGGTCTGCTGCAGCGGGACCTCCTCGCCCCGGCGCATTTTGGCCGAGAGCTGTTCAAGGGTAATGGACATGATTCCTCCTTTGCAAGACGGACAAAAATGGATGACTGAATACCTATTATAAAGAGCAGGTCCGAAAAAGTCAATCCGGGGCCGCTTTTTGGGCATGGATGATTGATTTTTTGCACCCGACGTGATACACTCACATCACGAGAACAAAAGAAAGAGGAATTTTGGAATATGATTCAAGCGTTGATCTCTGTCATCGGGCAGCGCGGCGTGGACGCTCTGGCGTTCCTGCTGGCTTTTGCGCTGACCGCCCTGACCGATTCGGTCTTTCACGATAAGCTGCCCCACGACCATGGCCGTGAGTTCGCCGTCAACGGCGGGCTGTCCAAGGGCAAGGCCCGGGGTTCCGGCCTGATCTTTGTGCTGTGCATCGCGCTGGTGTCCCTGGCGTTCCTGCCGTTCAAGGTGGAATACCTCATCTACACCGTGCTGCTCATCGCGTCCATGCTGTCCGGCTACTTCGACGACGCCGCCGAAAAGGCCTGGAACGAGTACAAGAAGGGCATCATCGATTTCGCCATTGCGGTGGTGGCCGGTGTCACCTATCTGAACTTCAACGGCTGCGGCGTGAACTTCCTGAACGTGAGCTTCACCCTGCCGTATGGGCTGTACCTGCTGCTCATCGTCATCCTGATCTGGGCCAGCATCAATGTGGTCAACTGCACCGATGGTGTGGACGGCCTGTCCGCCAGCCTGGCTGTGGTGACCATCGGCACCTACCTGATTGCTTACCATGAGGAGCTGGGCGACTACGACACCGCCGGTGTGGTGTTCATCGGTGCGCTGCTGGCCTACCTGTGGTCCAACGCCAAGCCCAGCACTCTGCTGATGGGCGACGCCGGAAGCCGTGCCATGGGCTTTTTCATCGCGATCCTGTCCCTGAAGTGCGGACACCCGTTCGCCTTCCTGCTGGCCGCCATCGTGTTCATCGTGGACGGCAGTCTGGGCATCCTGAAGATCAGCCTGAAGCGCTTTTTGCACATCTCCATCCTCAAGAACACCCGCACCCCGCTGCACGATCATGTGCGCAAGAACAAGGGTTGGAGCGACGAGCAGGTGGTGGCCCGCTGGCTCATTCTGCAGTGTGTGGCATCTGCCCTGCTGCTGCTCATCGTTCACGGTTAAATAAGCGATCATCCGCCGGATGGGACATTTACTCCCGTCCTGCCCGGCATTTATAAAGGGGCTGCTGCACAAAATCTCGTGCAGCAGCCCCTTTTGTTGATTTTTCCGTTCAGTTCCATCCCCGGGCGGTGGGGTCCAGCATCTCGGCGGCGGAATACACCAGCGCGTTGCAGATAGCAGCGGCCACGTTGCTGCCGCCCTTGCGGCCCATAGCTACGATGGCGGGTACGCTGTGGGCTTCACAGACCGCGAACAACCGCTCCTTGCTCTCCACCACGTTCACAAAGCCCACCGGCACCCCGATGATGAGGGAGGGCCGCAGCCCGGCTTCGATGAGGTCCGCAAGGGTCAGCAGGGCGGTGGGGGCGTTGCCCACCGCGAACACCGCGTTCGGATGCTCTGCAGCGGCGCGGCGCATGGACGCCACGGCCCGGGTCGTGCCCTCGGCCTTGGCGGCAGCGGCCACCGCAGGGTCTGCCATGTAGCAGAGGGCTTCCCCGTCCAGGCGGGCCAGGCCGGGCTTTGTGATGCCGGTCCGGGCCATGTTCGTGTCGGTAACGATGGGCGTTCCGGCGTGCAGGGCGGCGATGCCGGCGGCGACAGCGCCCGGCGTGAACCGCAGATTCTTCGCATAGTCGAAATCGGCGGTGGTGTGAATGACCCGCTTGACCACGGCGGCGTTTTCCGGCGGGGGCGTCAGGCCCAGTTCTTCCAACTCGGCCGTGATGATGGAAAGGCTCGTCCGTTCAATGTCGGCGGGCAGATGATGCTGCGGGGTCATACGCATTCTCCTTTCGGGCCGGAAAGGCCCATCGCGGCATAGACGGCGGGCAGGTCCAGTGCGGTGCGTACTCCGTCGGCCAGCCGGTCAAACTGCTGCTGCCGGTACTGCTCCATGGGGATGACCTCTGCCCCGGCGGGGTCCAGCCCCTTGCGGCGGCACAGGATTTCCACCAGCTTTTCGGTGAGTTCGCCCGTGTCGAACAGCCCGTGCAGGTAGGTGCCGAAGACGTTGTCCTGCACACAGCCCTCCGGGGTGCCGTCCGCCAGGGTGCAGAAGGGTACGCCCCGCACGTCGGTGCGGCCGGTGTGGATCTGGTAGCCGGTGAGCCTGGCCCCGGCAAAGGGGGCGGCAGTGACAACCGCGGTGTCCTGGGTGCGGTGCTTCTGGTCGGAAAAGGCGGTGGCGGTGGGCAGCAGGCCCAGGCCTCGCAGGGTCTGGGGCGTGCCGCTCTCGGTGCCCAGCGGGTCGGCCAGGGTCTCGCCCAGCATCTGGTAGCCGCCGCACACACCCAGCACCGGGGTACCGGAAGCGGCCAGCTTGAGGACCGCCGCTTCCAGTCCGGACTGCCGGAGCCATAGCAAGTCATCCACGGTGTTTTTGGTGCCGGGCAGAATCAGCAGGTCCGGCGTGCCCAGCTGACGGGGGTTCTGCACATAGCGCACGCCCAGCAGCGGGTGCTGTTCCAGCGGCATGAAGTCGGTGAAGTTGGAGATGTGCGGCAGGCGAAGAATGGCGGCATCCAGCGGCTTGACTGCCCGGCCCGCGTCCAGCCGGGTGGAGAGGGAATCCTCGTCCTCGATGTCTACCTTTAAATAGGGGATGACCCCCAGCACCGGCAGATGGGTCTTTTCTTCCAGCATGGCAAGGCCCGGGCGCAAAATCTCCACGTCGCCCCGGAACTTGTTGATGAGCAGGCCCTTGATGCGGGCACGCTCGGCGGGTTCCAACAGCTCCACGGTGCCGTACAGCTGGGCGAAGACGCCGCCCCGGTCGATGTCCCCGGCCAGCAGCACGGGGGCATCCACCAGCTTGGCCAGGCCCATGTTCACGATGTCGTCGGCTTTCAGGTTGATCTCCGCCGGACTGCCGGCCCCCTCAATGACGATGATGTCCACATCCTCGGCCAGGCTGTCATAGGCGGCGAGAATGTCCGGAATGAGCGATCTCTTCATCTTGAAATAGGCGGCGGCGGGCATCTGCCCCCGCACCTCGCCGTTCACGATGACCTGACTGCCGATGTCGCTGCTGGGCTTGAGCAGGATGGGATTCATGCGCACATCCGGTTCTATGCCTGCGGCCTGCGCCTGCACCACCTGCGCCCGGCCCATCTCCAGCCCGTCCCTGGTCACAAAGCTGTTCAGGGCCATGTTCTGGCTCTTGAAGGGGGCCACGCGGTAGCCGTCCTGTGCAAAAATGCGGCACAGCGCCGCGCACAGCAGGCTTTTGCCCGCGCCGCTCATGGTGCCCTGCACCATAATGCATCTTGCTTTGCTCATGTCAGCACCTCCGCAAGCGTTTTCAAAAGCTGTTCGTTTTCCGGCCCGGTGCGCACAGCGGTGCGGTACCAGCTGCCGTCCAGACCGGGATAATTGGCGCAACTGCGCAAAACAACGCCCCGGGGCTGCAGGGCGTCCCCCAGGGTCTCCGGCCCCTGGAACAGCAGGTAGTTGGCCCGGCCGTCCAGCACCCGCAGGCCCAGCGCCCGCAGACCAGCGGTGAGCCGGGGCCGCTGCTGGGCGATGAGCGCCCGCACCTGCTCCACATAGGCGGTCTCGTCCAGTGCGGCCAGACCTGCCGCCTGCGCCAGACTGGACACGGCCCAGGGCTGTCCGGCATTCTGCATCGCGTCCAGCAGAGCGGTGTTTCCGCTCAGACAGTACCCCAGCCGCACCCCGGCCATGCCGTACAGCTTGGTGAAGGCTTTGAGGATGAGCAGATTCTTGCTTTCCAGCAGGGATTTGGCGGTCAGGGTGTCGCAGTCCGGCAGAAAGTCCAGGAAACATTCGTCCAGAACCAGCAAGGCCCCGCAGGCTTCACACCGGCGCAGGATGCGCTCCACCAGCGGCAAAGGCGTCAGCTGGCCGGTGGGGTTGTTGGGCTGGCAGAGGAACACCATGTTCACCTCCGGCGTGAGAGCAGAAAGAAAATCCTCCGTCACGGCAAAGCCGTTTTCCGCTTTCAAAAAGTGCCGCCGGACCGTGCAGCCCACCGTGTCCAGTGCGGCGGCATACTCCGCAAAGGTGGGGGCCGTGACCAGTGCCGTGCGGGGCTTTTTCGCCCACACCAGCCGGAAGATCAGGTCCGCCGCACCGTTGCCGCAGAGAATGTGGTCCGCCGGAATGCCCTCGTGGAGGGAGAGCTTTGCCCGCAGGTCCCGGCAGAGCGGGTCCGGATAGCGGTCAGCGTGGGGCAGGGCGGCGGTGATGGCGTCGGCCACCCCCTGCGGCAGGCCCAGCGGGCTGACGTTGGCCGAAAAATCCAGCGCGTCGTGCCCGAACTGTGCCCGGTATCCGGCCCAGTCGCCGCCGTGTGTCAATGGTTTCATGGTTATCTCCTTTGCATGAACCTTTTGTGTAGGGAACGCATTCAGAAGAGCACGTCAAACCCTCTCAGTCGCGGCGCAAGCCGTGACTGAGAGGGTTATAACATCCCCCTTACCGCCAGCCCCAGCCCCAGTGCCAGCAGGCTTTCGGCGTACATCATCTTGTTGGCACGGCGGATGTCCTCCGGCTCAATGGGGCGGAGAGCATCGCCGATGGTGGGCTTGGCGTAGTACTCGCCGAAATAATAGGCCGGTCCGGCCAGCTGAACGTTCAGCGCTCCGGCGCAGGCACTCTCGGTCTGGGCACTGTTGGGGCTGGCGTGATTGCGCCGGTCCCGCCGCCAGATGCGCCACGCGCCCTTGGCATCACTGCCGGTGAGGGCCGCCGCTGCGCACCACAACAGGCCCGCCAGGCGGCTGGGAATGTAATTTGCCACATCGTCCAGCCTGGCAGGGATGCGGCCAAAGTAGAGATACTTTTCATTTTTGTAGCCCAGCATACTGTCCATGGTGTTGATGGCCTTGTAGGTCAGCGCCAGCGGCGCCCCACCGATCAGCATATAGAGCAGGGGCGCGATCACACCGTCGCTGGCGTTTTCAGCCACCGTTTCCACGGCGGCTTTCGTCACGCCCTCAGCGGTCAGGTTCTGGGTGTCCCGGCCCACGATACGGCTCACGGCCTTGCGGGCGGCGGGCAGGTCTCCCGCCACAAGTTCCTTGTGCACGATCATACTCTCCTGCGCCAGACCCTTTGCGGCCAGCGCCTGCCCGCACCAGAACATCTGCACGGCCAGCCCCAGCCAGGGGGAGATTTTCGCCGCGCCCAGGCAGACCAGGCTTGTAAGCGCAAAGGTGCCCACCGGCAGGCAGAACGCCACGATGCCGCCGCCCAGCAGTTCGCCTTTGGGTGTCTGGGGCAGGCGGGAGCGCAGGAACCTTTCCAGCCGGGCGATGCATTTGCCCATGAGCACCACCGGGTGGGGCAGCCACGCCGGGTCCCCGAACAGGGTGTCCAGCACAAAGCCGCCCAGAACAGCCAGCTCGATCATGCGCGGGCCTCCTTCGTGTACTGCACGGTTTTGACGAGGGACAGTACCCGTTTTTCGGCCCAGTCCTTCGCGTCCAGCACAAAGCCACCCGCGTTGGGGGCACACCATTCGTAGTAGTCCTTGTGGGGCAGGGCATAGCGCTCCATCGCCGCCATCTGGGTGCCGCCGTGGGCCAGGATGACCAGCATCTCTTCGCCGTCAGCCAGGGCCTGGTCCACCAGCGCGGAGAAGGCGCGGCAGATGCGCTCGCTGAACAGCGCTTTCGTCTCGCCGTCCGGGCAGGGGCTTTCGCAGTTGGCGGCCACCCAGGCCAGATAGTCCGGGTCGTGCTCCATCTCGATGTAATTGCGGCCCTCAAAACTGCCGAAGCACATCTCCTGCAGATCGGTCACCGGCACGAGGTTTGCTTCCGGGAACAGTACTTCCGCGGTCTGCCGGGTGCGGCACAGCGGTGTGATGTATACGGTTTGGGGGTCGATGTCCGCCCGGCACAGCATGGCCCGGCCTGCGGCGGAAAGCGGGATGTCCCGCTGGCCCTGGTAACGCTTTTCGGCGTTGTATTCGGTCAGGCCGTGGCGCAGAAGATAAATCAGCATTTCGGCAGTTCTCCTTTCAATACGGTGGGGATGCCGCAGAACATCTGCACGACGCACGCGGCCCGCGCCGCCAGCAGACAGGCCAGCCGCCCGGCGGCTTCCCGGCCTGCCCGCTCATGCGGGTCCATGGGCACCACGCCGCCGCCCACCTCGGTGGCAAGCACCACATCGTAAGCGGACAATTCGTCCGCAAGAGTTTCCAAATTTTTGGCCCCGGCGGCAAGGTCCTGCACATCGCAGATGCGCCGCCCGGGAAAGTTCTGCGCAAAGGTGCGCTTGCCGCTGTAGAGCGGCCCGGTGATGAAGATCATAACAGCCCTCCCCACTGGCAGGTACACAGCGCCGCCAGCATCCAGATCTCGGCTTTCTGCAAAAACCATCCGGCCAGGTCGCCGGTGATGCCGCCGAACTGCTTTTTGGCTACATGGGAATACCGCGCCAGTACCACCAGTACGGCCAGCACCAGTGCGCCGCCGCCCAGCGCCGTCAGAGCGATGCCCAGCGCCGCCGCCAGCACCGCGAGTACGCGGCGCACAGTGTGGCGGTCTGCCGCGGTGGCAAAGGTGTGGGCCAGGCCGGTGTTTTTTGCCATGGGAAACGCCGCCACGGCATAGCCGGAGAGCGCCCGTTCCAACACCAGCGCCAACGTCCAGAGCAGCCCCACCCGGGGCGTGAACTGCACACAGCCGCACAGTGCGAAATAGGCGAGGAAATAACTGCACAGCCGGATGACTGCAAAGGCCCCGCAGTGGGGGTCCTTTAAGATTTCCAGCTTTTTGGCGCGGTCGCCGTAGCTGGAAAGGGCGTCGCAGGTGTCGGCGTAGCCGTCCAGATGGATGCCGCCGGTGACCCACACGGGCACCAGACAGAAGCCCGCCGTCCGCACGATGCCCGGCAGGGGCAGTGCCCCGCACAGGCACCACAAGGCCCCGATGACCACCCCGATGAGCGGGAAGGCGCATAAGGCGTACCGCATATTCTTTTCGTTCCAGTCAAACTGCGGCATCGGCACCGCTGAGAACATGGCAAAGGCCACCGCGATGGTCTGCAAAAGGATCATGGTTCCACTCCTTTATAGTACACGGGGATGCCGCACACCACCCGCACCAGGTTGTCGGCCCGGGCGGCGAGGGCGTTGTTCACCTGGGCCAGAGCCAACAGATAGCGGTCGGTGTCGCCCGCGTAGTCGGCCCCGCCGCTGAAGACTTCGTTGGACACGACGATGAGGTTCTTGCACTGGGCAGCGAGAACATCTAGTCCGCGCAAAATGACTCCGGCGGCATCCGCTCCGGCCCCGGCAGGGTCATACAGTTCGTTGGCGGTCAGGTTGCCCAGGTCTTCCAGCAGGACGGTGCCCCGGTCAGGCAGGCGCACCGCGTCCAGATGCAGGGGACACTCTACCGTTTCAAATTGCTTGGCGGCACGCATCCGGCGGTGCTTCTCCACCCGGGCGGCGCACTCGGCATCCCATACCTGCATGGTGGCCAGATAATAACGCGGAAGCGCAGTTTTTAACACAAGGCTTTCTGCATATTCGCTTTTGCCGCTGGCCGCGCCGCCGATCACCAGCGTCAGCATTGCGGGGTGTACGGCGTGATGCCGCCCTCCGCGAAGGAATAGCAGTTCTGATAGACGGACAGCGCCATATCCCACAGCGGCAGGCTGGCCACTGCCCCGGTGCCCTCACCCAGGTGCAGATTCGCTGTGAGGAGCGGGGCCTTGCCCAGGGCGTCCAGCACCAGCCGGGCGGCAGGCTCGGAGGAACAGTGGCTGGCAAAGACAGCTTTGGCGGCGGCGGGGCACAGCCGCACCGCACACAGCGCGGCCACCCCGCTGATGAAGCCGTCCATGAGAACGGGAACGCTCTCCAGTGCACCGCCCAGAAAAACGCCGCACAGACCCGCGATGTCGAACCCGCCCAGCTTGGACAGCACGTCCAGCGGGTCAGCGGCATCCGGTGCGTTGACCGCAATGCCGGTCTGAATGGCCTGGATCTTGCGTGCAAGACCGGCGTCCGAAAGGCCCGCGCCGCGCCCGGTCATGACCTCCACGGGCTGGCCCAGCAGCACTGCCGCCACCGCGCTGGACGTGGTGGTGTTGCCGATGCCCATTTCGCCGGTGGCCAGCAGGCGGATGCCCAGGCGCTTCTGCTCCTGCACCAGCCGGATGCCGTGGGCAATGGCCTCCACGGCCTGGGCGCGGGACATGGCAGGCCCCTGGGTGAAGTCGGCGGTGCCGGACGCCACACGGCAGTCCTGCACGCCGGGCACCGGGGCACCGGCCATGCCCATGTCCACGGGCACCACCTCGCAGTGGGCCGTGCGGGCCATCTGGCACACGCTGGTGCGCCGGGCGGCAAGGTTTTCGGACACGGCCCGGGTCACGCTCTGATCGGTCTGGCTCACGCCCTGGGCCACCACGCCGTTGTCGGCGCAGAGCACCAGCACGGCCCGGCGGGAAACATCCAGCGCGGCACTGCCGGTGAGGGCGGCGGCATCTTCCAGCAGAGTCTCCAGTGCGCCCAGCCCGCCCAGGGGTTTGGCCAGGCTGGCCCAGTGGGCGTGTGCAGCGGCGCGGGCGGCTTCGTCCGCAGGAGAGACGGTGTGCAATACGGCAAGCAATTCGGATTCGGTCATTTGTTGGTCCTTTTCGTTTGAAGGTAGCATTCGGCGGCGCTGACAAAGCGGCGGGGCAGGGGCGTGCCTGCCCAGTAAAGGTGCGGGAAACCGGCGTACAGGCTTGCGCTTGCAAAGCCGCATTTCCACTGTGTGGTTTCGTTTTTGGACACCGAAAAGGCGGTGCCGTTGTCGGTGGAATCCCAGTGGTGGAATTCATGGATGGGCAGATGTTCTCCCGCGTGGAACAGCATGCTGTTGGATGGAGCGGTCAGTTCCGCATAGCCGAAACGAACCAGCCGCCCGACTTTGACGCCGCTGCCCGGCAGAACGCCGGCCATGGGCCAGACGGCCCCGTCGGCGTCTTCCAGTGTCTGCCCCAGGTACAAGAAGCCGCCGCACTCTGCCGCTGTGGGCAGACCGTTTTCCACAGCCTGCCGGATGGAGGTGCGCATTGCGGTGTTTTCACTCAGCTGTTGGGCGTGCAGTTCCGGGTAGCCGCCCGGCAGGTACAGCCCGCCGATGTCCTCGGGCAGAGCGGTATCCCGCAGGGGGCTGAAAAAGCAAAGCTCGGCCCCGGCGGTGCGCAGGGCGTCCAGCGTCTCGGCGTAGGTGAAGCAGAACGCTTCGTCCCGCGCTACGGCGATTCGGGGAGCACCGGCTTTCCCCTGAGGAAAAGCGATCCTCTCGGGGGAAGGCTTGTCGGTCAGTGCTTCCAGCTTTCCCCAGTCCAGGACCAGGGCATCGGCCAGCTTGGAAAGTTTGGCTTGCAGGTCGTGGACCTCGTCGGCGGTCTGCAAGCCCAGGTGGCGGCTCCCGATGACCGCTTCCGGCAGGTGGGGCAGATAACCCAGCACCGGCAGGCCGGTCTCGGTTTCCAGCAGAGGCTTGAGCATCTTGTACAGCTTTTCGGAGCAATCGTTGAGCAGAACGCCGGAAATATGGCTGTTGGCACGGAAATTTTTCAGGCCCAGAAGCTCCGCCGCCAGTGTCACACTGGCTCCTTTGGGCTGGATCAGCAGCAGCACCGGAAGGTCCAGCGTATCCGCCAGCTCCCACGCGCTGGCCCGGGTGGTCAGGCCCTGCCCGTCGTAAAAGCCCATGGCTCCTTCGCACACGGCGGCACCATGCCCGGCAGAATAGTGCGCGTACAACGCCTGCACGGTGGGCTTGTCCGAAAGGTACAGGTCCAGATTGTGGCTGTCGATGTGGAGCGCCGCGCGGTGGAACATGGGGTCGATGTAGTCCGGCCCGCTCTTAAAGGAACAAGGGTCGGCCCCGCGCCGCTGCAATGCCGCCAGCAGGGCACAGGTGACGGTGGTTTTGCCGCTGCCGGAACGGGGCGCGGCCACGAGAAACTGCATCATGGGCGTTCCCCCGTGATCAGAAAGGTGGGATTGTTGGCCATGAGCAGGTGCAGCCTACCCGCCGGTTTTGTGCGGCTGACCGCAATCTGGGTCACCTGGGCGGAAAAGCCGTGGGCGGTCAGCGCGGCCACGGCAGCGCTCAGGGTCTCCAGCGCAATGGCGGAAATGCAGAGGCGGGCGTTCGGATTTTTGGACAGCACCGCGTCCACAATGGCTTCCATGCCGCCCCTGGTTCCACCGATGAACACGGCATCCGGGGCGGGCAGGTCCTCCAAAGCCTGGGGCGCTTTGCCCTCCACAAGGGACAAATTCCAGGCGGCGAATTTCTCCCGGTTTTGACGGATGAGCTGGCCGGCTTCCGGGACGCATTCCACCGCGTAAACATGGCCCTGCGGGGCGGCAAGGGCAAGCTCTACGCTCACACTGCCGGTGCCGGCCCCCACGTCCCACAAGACATCGGTGGGGCGCACGGCCAGCTTGGCCAGCGCGGCGGCCCGCACCTCTTGCTTGGTCATGGGCACCTCGCCCCGGAGGAATGTTTCATCCGGGAAGCCGGGCGTGCGGCGCACCGGGCGCGGGGCGTGCTCCACCAGCAGGACGCTGAGGAGCGCAAAGCTTTGCCCGGCCAGCTCCTGCGCGGTGCCAAAGCGGATGTGCTCTTCCGGGGTGCCGAGGTTTTCGCCCACCAGAGCGTGGGCCTCGCCCAGCCCGGCGGCAGTCAGGGTCTGGCAGAGGGAAGCGGGGGTCTCGGTGCCGCCCGTGAGGAAAAAGACGCTTTCGTGCTCCATGCACTGTGCCACCGGGTCGCAGGCACAGCCGTGGGCGGAAACAAGGGTCCAGTCCTGCCAGGGACGCCCGATGGCGGCGGAGAGCAGCTGCACGCTGGACAGGCCGGGCAGCACCCGGCTGTCGATGCCAAAGGCCCGCAGCATGGGCAAAAGCTTCGATGCTCCGGAATAAAATCCGGTGTCGCCGCTGTAGACCAGCGCAATGGATTCCTCCGGGTGCGCAGCCAGACAGGCCAGGATTTCTTCCGGCTTGTACATGGCCTGCCGCTGGGCGGTGCAGCCCTCGGGCAGGTGTTCCAGCAGGCGCTTGGCCCCAAGGATGCGGTCTGCGCGCTGCAGGGCGGCAAGACCCTGAGCCGTCAGACTGCCGGGCAGACCAGACCCCATACCGACCAATGTGATCATGCGTCCAGCACCTCCTTGCAGCGGGTCAGAATTTGCTCCGCCGTTTCGCCGGTCTCGGCCGGGCGGCGGATGACGATGAGCTGTGCGCCGGTATCGGCGGCGGCCTGTGCTTTTTCCGCAAAGCCGCCTGCCGCGCCGCCGTCCTTGGTCACGAGAAAGCGGATGGAGCATTGTTCCAGCAGGGCCTTGTTCAGCGCGTAGGAGAACGGCCCCTGCAGAGCGAGGATATTCTTGTGGGGAATGTGCACGGCCTCACAGGCAGAAATGCCCTCCAAAGTGGGCAGAACCCGCGGAAACAGACGTTCCGGTGCGATTTTTGCAAACTGCGGCAGCTCTTTTGCTCCAGTGGCCAGCAGGACGTTGCCCTGGGTCCCAGACAGAAACTCTGCCGCGTGCGCCGCTGAAGCAAACACCATGCTTCCGGCGGGCAGCGGGCTTTGGGGGCGCAGGAGCCGGTGGTACTCGACCCCGGTCTCCCGGCAGGCCGCGCGGATGTTCTTGGTGGCATCCACTGCATAGGGGTGGGTGGCATCCACGCACAATGCCGCGCCGCGCAGAAGTCCGATCATTTCTTCCGGAGTAAGCCGCCCGCAGTGGACCGTGATGCCGGAAAATTCGCCCTGCTCCTCGGCTCCCAGCGGGGTGGCCACGCTGACCAGCACGTCAGCTCCCAGCGCGGCCAGCTGCCGGGAAAAAACGCGGCCCTCGGTGGTGCCGCTGAAAACCACAGCCCTCATGCGTGGTACCCCCGGGGTGTCACCATGCGGCCCCGCAGGGCCTTGGTGTTCGCGTTGCCGATGTAGACCGTGGTGAACATATCCACCGGTGTGGTCTCCAATTCGGCGAGGGTCAGCACGCGGGAGGTTTGGCCTTCCCGGCCGATGTTGTGCACCAGACCGCAGACGGTCTCCGGTGCCTTGCCGTGTTCCCGCAGGATGCGCACGGCTTTGGCCAGGTAGTCGGGGCGGCCCTTGGAGGACGGATTGTACAGAGCAACGCAGAAATCTCCCAGCGCGGCGGCGGCAAGGCGCTTCTCGATGACCGCCCACGGGGTGAGCCGGTCGGACAGGGAGATGACGCAGAAGTCGTGGGCCAGCGGAGCACCCAGCACGGCTCCGCCGCTGAGGGCGGCTGTCAGGCCGGGCACGATCTCCACCGCCACGTCCGGATACTCTTCCGCCAGCTCCAGCAGCGGGCTGGCCATGCCGTATACCCCGGCGTCGCCGGAACAGACCATGGCGACTTTTTTGCCGCTTTGGGCTTTTTCCAAGGCCCAGCGGCAGCGGTCGATCTCCCGGGTCATGCCGGTGGCGTAGTATTCCTCGCAGGGGAAATACGGCTCGATGAGGTCCAGGTAGAGCTGGTAGCCGCAGATGGCGTCCACGTTTTCCAGCACGTTGGAGGCTTCCTGGGTCATATAATAGGTGTCGCCGGGGCCGAGGCCCACTACATACACGATGTTTTCCTCTTCCATCATCATAAGGTCGCGTTCCAGTTCGTCCATGTTGTTACCTCCAGGTTGGCTCAAAGGGCTGCAGCGCCAGCGCAAAGGTCACGCCGCCGCCGGCCTGTTTCGGGATGCGGAGAAAGCCGCCGGATGCCAGCACCGCCGCCCGCTCGCACACGTTGTCCACCCCGGTGACGCTCTGCACAAAGGAGGAGGGCGTGAACTGTCCGGGCGCGGCCCGCAGTTGTTCGGCAGAATAAAAGGTGATGTTCCACCGATGGGTTTGGCAGAATTCCAGCAGGCCCGGCTCGTTTTGTTTCAGGTCGATGCTGGCAGCGGTGGTAATGCAGGCGGGGCAGAGGGTGTGCGCGGCGCAGAACGCGGCAAAGGCTTCTTCCAGCTGTTCCGCCGAGGTGCCGCGCCGACAGCCGATGCCCAGCACCCCAATGCGGGGAATCAGGTGCAGAGCACTGCCGCCCGGGTGCAGGGTCAGGGCAAGATCCGGCGTTTCGGAGAAGGTGACGCCCCGGGGCGGGGTGCCGCCGATGGGGAAATTCGACCAGTATCTCACCGGCTCCCCGGCCAGCAGTTTGCTGCTGACAAGCTTGATGCGCTCCGGTTCCAGCACGATGCAGTTTTGATGCCTGGCCCACTCATCCACTGCAAAGATGCCGTGGGCATCGGTGGCCGTTGTGATGACCGGTGCGGCCCCGCAGACTGCTGCCAGCGCCCGGGCCAGGTCGTTGGCCCCGCCCAGGTGGCCCGACAGGATGGGCACCGCGAAGTGGCCGCATTCGTCCAGCACTACCACGGCGGGGTCCGTGGCTTTGCTTTGGCAGTGGGGCGCGATGGCCCGCACCGCGATGCCCACGGCCCCCACAAAAATCAGCGCATCGCTTTGTGCAAACTGCGCGGCGGTCCAGTCTGCCAGGGAGACGCCTTTCCCACAGCGGGTCACGCTGCCGGGCAGGGCCTGGGCCAGCCGCCGGGCCAGCGCAAGGCCGGTGTCCGTAAAGGCCAGATAGGCCCGGGTCATTGGTCGGACCCCTTGCGGAACTCAGTGGTGAAGCCAGGGTCGTAGAGCTTGCTGCGCTCGTACCGGGTGCCCAGGAAGCCGCCCACCACGATGAGGGCCGTTTTGGTGATGCCGGCATCGTGCACGCTCTGGGCCAGAGAACCAACGGTGCAGCGCACCGTTTTCTGCTCCGGCCAGGTGGCTTTGTACACCACGGCGGCAGGGGTCTCCGGGGTGTAAGCCCCGCCCTGCAGGAGGGCACCCTGCACCTTGTCCACCAAACCGATGGACAGGAAGATGACCATGGTGGCCCCGTGGGCGGCCAGGCTGGCCAGCTTTTCCCGCTCAGGCACCGGGGTGCGGCCCTCCATGCGCGTGATGATGACGGTCTGGCTCACGGTGGGCAGGGTGTACTCGGCGTTCAGCGCGGCGGCGGCCCCGCAGAAGCTGGACACGCCCGGGGTGTCGTCGTAGGGGATGCCGTCTGCGTCCAGCGCGTCCATCTGCTCCCGGATGGCCCCGTACAGGCAGGGGTCGCCGGTGTGGAGCCGGACGGTGGTCTTTCCGGCGGCTTCCATCCGGCGCATCACGTCCAGCACCTGCTCCAAGGTCATCTCGGCGCTGTTGTAGATGGTGCAGTCGGCTTTGGCCAGCCCCAGCAGGGCCGGGTTGACCAGACTGCCTGCATAAATGATGCAGTCGGCGGTTTGCAGCAGGGCCGCGCCCCGCTGGGTGATCAGGTCCGGGGCACCGGGGCCTGCGCCTACAAAGTGTACCATAAACTCACTCCTTTACCAGTACGGTGGCAAAATAGCCCGCTGCATCGGCAGGACGGGCGGCGGAAAGGTCGGGATAAACGGCTTCATCCGGCAGGCCGCAATTGCACACAAGGGCACTGTCGGGCAGAGTCCCGTGGGCGTCCAGTGCGTCCAGCAGGGCAGGAAGCTGCCGCCCCGATTTCATCAGCACCTTGCTGCCGGGCAGGTCCAGCACCCGGTCCGCCCAGCTGCCGGGGGCAATGGTCAGAGGAATGTCCATGCCGCCGGTCAAGGGGCGGTTCAGCCGGGCCGCAGCGGCACAAAAGCTGGGCACGCCTGCCGCCATGGCCGCGGCATAGCCCCGGGCCTGCAAAAGTTCCTGCACATAGCCGAAGGTGGCATAAATGGAAACGTCGCCCAGATTCAGCATGGCGACGTCGGTTCCGGCATCCAGATGGGCCTGCACGGCATCCGCTGCTGCTTCGTGGGAAGCCTGCAGCACGGCGGGGTCCCGGCTCATGGCAAAGTGCAGGGGCAGGATCGTCTTGCCGTCCAGTTCGGCGCCCAGGGCGCGGCGGGCGATGTCCAGCGCCAGCATCTGCCCGGAGACAGTCTGGGGCGCGGCCAGCACCGGACATTGCCGGATGAGCCGCACCGCCTGGAAGGTCAGCAGTTCCGGGTCGCCGGGGCCGACGCTCACGCCGTAAAACGTACCGGTCAGGTGTTCCATGTGTTCAGCAGCTCCTTTGCAGTGGGAGTCAGGCCCAGCGGGCCGTGTTGGTTGGAAAAGAGCACCGCACCCACCCGGAACGCGTCCGCCGCGCGGCGGTCCAGATGCAACTGAATGGCCTGGAGCAGGCTTTCCAGCACCGGGGCACGCAGACCGGCAGCGTCCAGGATGTCCAGACAGGCGTCGGTGGTGGCGGCGTCATACAGGGCAGCGCAGGTGTCCCGCCCCGCGCCGCAGAGGGCCGCGTGGGTGCAGAACAGCTCGGTACGGCAGTCCGCCGTGTGGGAGTGGGTGTTCAGAATGCCGCCCGCCACCTTGACCAGCTTGCCCACATGGCCCACCAGAAGCACCTCTTCAAACCCGGCAGACGCCGCCATATCCAGCGTATCGCCGATGAAATTGGAGGTCTTCACCACCGGGATAACGGCAAAGTCCGGGTAGGTCTCATGCAGGTAGTCCAGCCCGTAGTTGCCCGGGGCCAGGATGAGCCGTTTGGGGTTTCCGGCCCGCAGAGCGGCCTGGTTCATTTCCAGCTGAATGGTGTCCAGAATGGCCTGCTGGCTCATGGGTTCCACAATGCCGCTGGTGCCCAGAATGGACAGCCCGCCCATCACCCCGATGTGTGGGTTGAAGGTGCGCTTGGCCACCGCTTCACCCTCCGGAATGGAGAGGATCACCGCAAAGCCGCCGTGGTAATCGGCGCTGGCGGCTTCCCGGCGCAGGGCGTCCGTGATCATCTGCCGGGGCACATGGTTGATGGCCGCAGCTCCCACCGGCTGGTCCAGACCGGGCTTGGTCACCCGGCCCACACCCACGCCGCCGTCGATGCAGATGTCGGGACTCTCAGGCCGCAGTTCCACCGTGGCCACGATGGCAAGCCCGGTGGTCACGTCCACGTCATCGCCGCCGTCCTTTTCAATGGCGCATTCGGCCCCGGCGGCGGTGAGGCGGCAGAACAGGGGGGCCACTTCCACCACAAGCCCCTTGGGGGTGCGCAGGACCACGGAATCCGGTGTGCGGCCGGTGAGCAGCAGACGGGCCGCGCCTGCCGCGCCCAGCGCCGCACAGGTGCCGGTGGTGTAGCCGCAGCGCAGAAGCTTCTGCCCACTGCGGACGTAGTGCTCAAATTTGGGCTTGTCCGGCTTGGCGGCCCCGAACAGGGCGGTGTACTGCTCCTCGCTCAGACGGTAGAGCGCCCGGATATTCTCCGGGGCAAAGGCCTCGTCCGCCGTCAGAACGCCGGACACATGGTCCGGAAAGACGCAGACCACCGCGTCTGAGACCTTCTGCGCCATGTCCAGCTCGTGCAGGCTGACGATGACCGCCAGCCCGTCTTCGTGGGCCAGCTTTTGCAGAATGGTCAGCAGCTCGATCTTGCCCTTGATGTCCAGAAAGGACGTGGGTTCGTCCAGAAGCAGCACCTGCGGCTGCTGGCAGATGGCCCGGGCCAGCAGCACCCGCTGGCGCTGGCCGTCGCTGATGCAATTGAAGTCCCGGTCCGCCAGGTGCGCCGCCCCGGCCACTTCCAGTGCGTGCTGCACGGCCTGCCGGTCGGCGGGGGACAGGATGCCCAGACGTCCCGTGTAAGGGATGCGCCCGGCGGCGGCAAACTCAAAGCAGGTGGTCAGCTCAGTGCGGCGGGTGTGGGGCAGCATCAGGGCCAGCTTTCTGGCCCGGTCGGGGCCGGTGTAGGCGGTCAGGTCCTGCCCGTCCAGAAGAACCGTGCCGCCCAGCGGGGACAGCTGTCCGGCCAGCGTTTTGAGCAGGGTGGACTTGCCTGCGCCGTTGGGGCCGATGAGAGTCAGGATCTGGCCCGGCTTTGCGCCCAGCGCGATGTTTTTCGCCAGCGGTGTTTTGCCGTAGCCAATGGCAAGATCCTGCGTTTCACAGAGAAATTCCTTCATCGTGCACCCTCCTGATTCCGGCGGATGAGCAGCCCGATGACCACCGGCGCACCGAACACCGCTGTCACTGCGCTGATGGACAGCTCGGTGGGGGCGAACAGACTGCGGGCCAGCAGGTCACACAGCAGGCAGAAGGCCGCACCGCCCAGACAGCACCCGGGCAGCACCACCAGCGGCTTGGAGGTGCCCAGCAGCTGCTTGACCAGGTGGGGCACCGCGATGCCCACAAAGGAAATGGGTCCCGCAAAGGCCGTGACGCAGGCCGCCAGCAGGCTGGACAGCAGCACCAGCAGCCGGGAAAAACGCTTGACGTTCACGCCCACGCTCTGGGCATAGGCCTCGCCCATCTGGTAGGCGCTCATGGGCTTGGACAGGCAGAACGCTGCCGCCAGCGCGGGCAGCACCACCAGCGCCGCCGCCCGCACGTTGCCCCAGGTCATGCCGGAAAAGCTGCCCTGGGACCAGTTGTGCAGGTTGACGATGTTGGAATCCTGGGCAAAGGCCACCACGAACTCGGTGATGGCAGAGCAGATGTAGCCGATCATGACACCGCAGATGACCAGGATGCTCATGTGCTGCACCCGGCGGGACACCGCCAGCACAAAGGCCATGGCGGCTAGTGCACCCGCGAACGCCGCCAGGATCAGGGTGAGGGAGCTGGTGAGCAGGCCGTGGTTCAGAAACACCACCATGACCAGCGCCACCGCCAGCTTGGCCCCGCTGGAAATGCCCATGACGAACGGCCCGGCGATGGGGTTGGCAAAAAAGGTCTGCAGCAGGTAGCCCGCCGCCGAGAGGGCGGCGCCCAGCAGCACCACCATCACGGCCCGGGGCAGGCGCAGCTGGGTGATGATGCCCAGTGCCAGCGCGTCTTGGCCTTTGCCGGTCAGGGCGGCCAGAACGGCCCCGGGGGTCAGCACGACACTGCCCCAGAACAGGTTGGCCGCAAACAGCACGGCCAGCGCCAGCAGAAGCAGAAGATAGGAGAAAATGTAGCGTTTTTGGGAGGTCATAGATGTTCCTTTATTCCACCCGCGTCAGCAGGGTCAGGCCCTCGGGGGAGTCCTCGGTGAAAATGCGGTGCAGTTCCGCGATGAAGTCGGCCAGTGCCATGCTCTGCTGGAAAAAACTCTGGGCCGTGCACCAGACATTGCCGGTCTGCACGGCCTTGAACTCGGAGAGCAGGGCACACTTGCCTACCAGTTCGGCGGTGGTGTGCACCACGCCCTCGATGGTGCTGTTGTAGATGAGCACATCGGCGTCCTTGGCTCCGGCATAGAAGTCTTCCAGCGGCAGGTTCATGGTGGACAGGCTGTTGCCGCTGTCGGTCAGGTCTGCGAAGACATAGTCTGCGCCGGCCAGTTCGATCATACGGGCCACATAGTCGCCGCCCTTGCGCACATTGGCCAGATGGTTGCCCGTGATGGAGAAGAACGCACATCGCTTGCCGGTGGGTTCCTGCGCGGCCACGGCGTTCACCGTTTTCACCTGCTGTTCGAACAGCTGCTCAGCCTGTTCCTCTTTGCCCAGCAGAATGCCGTAAAACTTGATCCATTCCAGCCGGGCCAGGGGGCCGCTCTCGTAGCTGGAGCGCTCCACCAGCACCGGGATGCCGAACCGTTCCAGCTGCTCCTTCACCTCGGGGGTGTGGTAGATCATGGTGTTCTCGATGGCAAGTCCGCAGTCAGCGGCCAGGATCTGTTCGTAGTCCGGGGCGCTGTACTTGCCTGCGTAAGCGATGCGCCCGGCCTCCATGGCGGCTCTGGCATCGTCCAGATACCAGCCCTCGGCCCGGGTGCCGGACAGTGCGATATGGTCCAGCCCGTCCAGCGCACAGAAGAAGTCCATCACGGAAGTGGACACCAGATAGATGTTCTGCACCGGCTGGCGCAGAACGACCACGCCCTCCGGTGGGGAGGACCATTCAGCGGCATCCTCCGGCACCACGAGAAACTGCGCCCCGTCCTCCGGGATGGTCAGCAGGGTATAGCCGCCCTCATAGCATTCGGCGGTGAACTGTTTGGCGTAGTCCAGCGGATAAGCGTGGTCCGGCACCAGGGTGTCGGTGGTGGCCGGTGCGGTGGAAGCAGAGCTGCACCCTGCCAGCAGAAGCCCGGCGGCGGGCAGAGCGCGGAGAAAGGATCGGCGAGTGATTTTCATGTTACTCCATCTCGAAGGTCAGGGTGTACTCGATCTCGTGGGGGGTGCTCATGGCCACGGTGTCGGCGGTGACGGACAGCGGAGTGCCCAGCGCGGCCACGGGAATCTCAAAGGTGGAGTTGCCCTCGGTGTTGGTGGGCAGGTACTTTTCGCCGTCCACGATCATGTAATCGTAGTTGGGGCTGCTCCACACGATGGTGGCGGTCATCTTGCCGTCGGCCACGGTCAGGGCAGCGGGGCTGTCCACGGTGGCACGGCCGGAGCCGCCCTCCAGGGTCACGTTCACAGTGTACTCGCCGTCTGCGGGGGTCTCAGCGGATTCCTGGATCAAGGGCTGGGCGTTGGTCACACGCACGGTGTGGTCGTACCACTTGCCCTTGCTGCCCAGAATGGCCAGCTGGAAGTCCTCGTCCAGCGCGGTGACCGGGATGTCAAAGCCGTACACTTCCTCGGAAGTGCCGTCGGAGTAGGTCACGGTGTCGGTGGTGGGCAGCAGCCAGTCGGTCTTGTTGTCCTCAGCGTCAGCGGCCGGACCAACGTACAGGTTCACGATCTTTTTGGAGACCAGGCTGACGTGGAAGGTCATCACGCCGTCCTTCACGGTCAGGTTGCCCTTGCCGTCGCAGGCTTCGTTGGCGTGGAACATACTGCTGTCGGTGTCAAAGTCAGCGGTGTACAGGCCGTCCGGCAGGGAAGCGGTGTCCTCGGCGGCAACGGAGGAAGCCACGGAAGAAGCGACCCCACTGGAAGCGGCAGAGCTGCTTGCGGTGGAAGACGCACCACAGCCGGTCAGGACAGCGGCCAGCAGCAGGGAAGCAGCGGACAGGGAAAGAAACTGTTTGCAGCGCATAGATCAAAAATACCTCGATTTCATAGAAAGTAAAAAGAAGGAACAGATGTCCCTTGTAGGGAGCGGATTTATCCGCTCCGCAGGCAAACTGCATCTGCCGGAAACCAGCGGAACGCATGAATGCGTTCCCTACAAGAAAGGAGACAACGTTGCCCTCCCACAGTATACCACAAAAACGAAAAATTGCCCGAAAAGATTTCTCCCTTCGGGCAATCAAAAGCAAGTTATTAACCGTTCAGGGAAGCGATGGCAGCCTTGGTGTGGTCAATGTACAGCTGCTGGATGGCGTCGATCTCGCCCAGACCAGCGATCTGGCAGTCCACAGAATCAAAGGCACCAGCGGCCTGGAACTGGCTCAGCCAGGAATCAGCATCCTCACCAGCCATGTCGTTGTTGGCATGGTCACCGGCAACGACCATCAGGGGACGCAGGACGACCTTGGTGTAACCGGCGGCCTTGACTGCCTCGATCACGTTCTCACAGGCGGTCGCTTCCGGCTCACCCTCCACGGTGCCGATGAACACATTGTCATAGCCCAGGGTCTGCATGGTGGTCTGCATCTGGCTGTAGCTCACCTTTGCGGTGTGAGAGGTGCCGTGACCCATGAAGACGAATGCGACCTTGTCTTCGGCAGCAGCATCCAGGCTGTCGTAGCCGGCGTCCTTCACAGCAGCAGCGGTGACAGCCTTGGCAACGGCCTCCTTGTCCTCGTTGATGACGGAAGCGTCGGAACCGACCTCGCCCAGCAGAGGCTCGGCCACGGCCACAGTCTCGAACTTGTCGCGGTAGGAGTCGATCATCTCCATCATCTCGTCGTACTCGGCACCGTGCATCAGGTGGGTGGGCTGCACGACCAGGTTCTTCACGCCGTTGGCCACAGCGCGGTCCATGGCCTGCTGCATATTGTCGATCTTCTCACCGTCACGGGCCTGTACATGGTTGATGATGATCTGTGCGGTAAAGGCGCGGCGCACGCTCCAATCGGGGTATGCGGCCTGCAGGGCGTCCTCGATGCCCTTGATGTCCTTCACGCGGCTGTCGTTGAAGGAGGTGCCGAAGGAGACCACCAGCAGTTCGTTGTCGCCGATGTTGTCCTCGTTGCGGGCATCGTCAGCGGAAGCATCGCCGGTGTCACGGCCAAAGTAGTCGGGGTCGGCATTCTCGCCTTCCACCAGTTCCTTCTGGGTGTCGGTCAGGGCATCCCAGGCAGCCTTGGCGGCTTCGCACTGCGCGTCCGTGTCATCATTGCGCTCCTGCACATAGATGGCATCGATCAGGTCGGCAACATTCTTTGCAGCCAATTCGTCTGCCTCCTCGCTGGAAACTTCGCTGCTGGCGGCAGAACTTGCCGTGCTGGAAGCAGCGGTGGAACTTGCAGCCCCGCCGCAGCCGGTGAGCACGCCGGCGCACAGAGCCAGAGCGGTCAGCGCGGCGGCTGCCTTTTTGACATTGCGTTTTCTCATGTGTGTTGATTCCTTTCCTTTTGTGTGAATGCGTACACCACTGAATAAACGGACTGGAAAGAAGGACCCGAAAACAAAAGAGGTCTTTCGCTCTGCGGAAGGCAGAACAAAAAGACCTCGAATTTCTTCAGGCTTTTTGGTACAACCAATTCCTCGTGATCCGGAGCCTGCGCTCCTGTACCAGCAGCGGGCAGGTTTCCTGGCTGAAAGATCACCGCTCCCCGCCGTCTTCCCAAGCCGAGCGGCTCAGTGACCGGTGCCCGAAGCACCCGGGCGGAAAGCTCCCTTATCACAGTGACGAGATCGTGCGGGATTCACACCCGCTTCCCTTTTACCTTTTCCATCGCCGCCCAACGGGCAAAACGACGAAAAGCACCTGCTGCTTTTATTCAGTTCGTCAAAGAGTATAGCACAGAACCTTGTAAAACGCAAGAGAATCCAAGGCGCCCTGCGCCGGCGGGCGGGATGCGCGCCGCGCTGGAACAGGCGGTCTCTGCTGGTTCCCGGAGGGGTTCGTCTGACCTGCATCATAAGATCTTTTGCGAGAAAGGCCTTTGAGGTGCGGACTACACAAAAAAGATCCCTGAAAAGTACGGCACAAAGCCACTTTTCAGGGATCTTTCTTTGGAGCTACTGACCTGATTCGAACAGGCGACCTGCTCATTACGAGTGAGCTGCTCTACCAGCTGAGCCACAGTAGCAGACGGCAAAACCACAGCAAGTTCTGCAACGAAAAATATTCTATCATATTTTCCGAAAACTGTCAAGAACGATTTGCATCGTGCAGCGAAACGCCTGCGGCAAAGCAAAAAGCACCCGGTTTCCGGGGGCCGGCGGTGTGCCGGGAACGAAAACGGGTGCCTGGAAAAAGCAGCAGGCGCGATCAGGCAATGACCAGGCTCTGCAGATAAAAGGGAGCGACATCGGCTGCAGCGCACGGCAGGATGGTCAGCACCACGGTGTGGAGCTTTTGCTCGCCGTGGTGAAGGATGGGCTGCAGATACTGACAGTCGCCCCAATCCTCCGCAAAGTTGGCGTCCAGAAGAACGGCGTGCGCTGTGTCACCGTCCAGCACCAGCCGGGCAGTGAGGGCTGGCCGGCGGATGGTTTTGCGGTACTGCACCGCGATGCAGGA
Source organism: uncultured Faecalibacterium sp. (assembly GCA_934525845.1). Taxonomy (GTDB): domain Bacteria; phylum Bacillota; class Clostridia; order Oscillospirales; family Ruminococcaceae; genus Faecalibacterium. Next base: position 53,742 of record CAKSZS010000006.1, read on the forward strand.
GGCTTCCACCGTGAAGGTGACCGCATCCCCGGGGTGCGCACCGATCCAGCCGTTTTTCCAGGCGTCCAGGTGCCCGGTCTTTTCGGCAGGATCCGCCCGGAAGCCCTGCAGGCGCGGGCTGACCTCCCGGATGGTCAGCCGCCGGGCGTTCTCATAGGCGTTGACCGTCTGAGGGGCAGGGAAGGGCGGAACGGCTTCCGGTTCATCCCGGCGTGCATTTACCGCATCCAGAAGCTTTGTGATCTCACCCGCCACCAATTCATGGCCGAAGTCGTTGGGGTGCAGGCCGTCCGGGCTGAGAAGTTCCCGGCGGGCATAGCGGCCTGCGTGTAGGTCTTTGTAAATGCTGTCCCGGATGCTGACGTGAGGCACGCCGTAGTGCTCCCCAATCTCCACATGGTCATCCTCGGCGGTCAGACCGGTATCATAATAAATGTTGTTCAGCAGCACCACCGCCGGGTGAGACGGCCATGCCAGCAGCTTACGGACAACGCCCTCGTAGGTCTCCTGCCGGAAGGGGACTTTCAGGTCATTGACGCTGAAATCCACCACCACAAAGTCCGGCTGGTACATCAGCACATCGGTCACGGCACGGGCAACGCCATAGTGGGAACTGGTGCCGCCGATGCCTGCATTGACGTAGTGGAACGATGCCTGCGGGAAGGTGCGTACGAACCACCGGTACACCCGGAAGGCATAGCAGGTCTCCGGCGTACTGGAAAGACTGCCCTGTGTGATGGAGCCGCCCAGAAAACCAACCGTCAGTTCTTCACCGGCAGCGGCACGGCGCAGAAGCTGTTTGAGACGGAAAAAGCTGGCAGAATGCATGATGACACGCTCCTTTGCGTACAAATTGCACAAATAGTATAAGCGAGTTTTGGAGGTTGTGTCAATCGGTGCAGAGACGATTCGGCAGGGTGGACAAAGTTGGACAAGAATCCTGCGCAGGCTGACGGAAAATCCGGGATACAACAGAAAAAACAGCCGGTTAATCAAATTTTAGTTTTTATTAGCTGACTAAAAATGAAGGGCGTCCTGCAGATCCTCTCTTGTGCTTTGAAAATGGATGTGCTATCATCAGCCCAGAATTCTGCAGGAGGGAAGAAAATGGAAGCATGGAACAAGGCCTCTCTGGCACAGCTGCCGCAGGTGCGGGCGCTGGGACGGCACACGGGGCGAGACCCACTCACTCTGTTCTGGACGGCCAGCGGCATCGAGTTGGACTTTACCGGCAGTGCACTGTGGGTGGACTTTTTTGCGGATTATACAGCGGTGGAACCGTGGGTCAGCGTGGAGCTGAACGGTGCCTGGATCGCACGCTTTGCGGTGAATCCCGGGCACAGCCGGGTCTGTCTGTTCCGGGGCATGACGCCGGGCAAACCGAAACACATCCGTCTTTTGAAGGACGTGCAGGCCATGCACGAGGACCCGGCACATCTTCTGCAAATTACGGGGCTGGAATATGCGGATGGCGTGTTCCTGCCCCTGCCTGAGCCGCGGTACCGGCTGGAATTCGTGGGGGACAGCATCACCAGCGGGGAAGGCGCCATCGGGGCCAAGTCGGAAGAGGACTGGGCGGGCGCGTTTTTCTCCGCCGAGAACCACTATGCCCGGATGACCGCTGATGCCCTGGGAGCCGAATACCGCTGCCTTTCGCAGAGCGGATGGGGCATCACCGCCAGCTGGGAGAATGACCCCACCCACATACTGCCGCCCTACTACACGCAGGTGTGCGGGGTGGCGCAGGGGGAGCGCAATGCGGCGCTGGGGGCGCAGCAGCCCAATGATTTTGCAGCCTGGCAGCCGGATGCCGTGATCCTGAACCTTGGCACCAACGACAACGGCGCTTTTGACGAGCCGGCCTGGATCGACCTGGCAGGGAATGCGCATAAGCTGCGGCTGCTCGCCAACGGAGCGTTCCACCCGGCGGATGCCCAGCGGATCGCAGATGCGGTGCAGGACTTTCTGACCGTGGTCCGGGAAAAGAATCCGCAGGCGCTGCTGGTATGGTGCATCGGAATGCTGGGCACACGCATTGCGCCGGTGCTGCAGCGGGGCGTGGAGCAGTACAGGGCGGCAGCGGGGGACGCCCGGGCCGTTCTGCTGAAGCTGCCGGAGACCACACCCGAAACCGTGGGTGCCCGCCAGCACCCCGGCGCGGAGAATCACCGCCAGGCGGCGGAAGTGCTGACGGCGTTTTTGAAAGAACATCTGTAAACAAAAAGTGTGCAGCCTGTTTCCAGCGAACAGACTGCACACTTTTTTGCGTTTGCGCAGAAACCCTTCATGTCGCCCGGCCCATCCTCTTGGGAGAAGGGACTTGGTGCAGGGATCAGGTCGATTCCCGCCGCACGAAGCCGCCCGGCACGATGACGGTGGGCGCAATGGCGGGCTTGTGCGCCATTTTGCGGCGGAGCTGAGCCACCACAGTCTTGGCCATGCCGTCCAGGTCCACCCGGTAGCTGGTCAGCTGGGGGCTGCAAATGGTGGAATAGCGGTAGTCATCGTAGCCGGTCACCGCCACATCCTGCGGCACCCGGTAGCCGTTGCGCTTGAGGGTCTCCACCAGATTGTACGCCACCTCGTCGCAGTTGCAGACGAAGGCCTCCGGCATCTCGTGGGGCAGGGTGAAGGGGATGAAGATGCCCCGGTCATCGCGGTCCTCCAGCCGCCAATCGTCCCGGATGGGCAGACCGGCACGAAGCATCGCCTTGACGTAGCCCAGATACCGGTCCATGATGGAGCTGGTGGACAGCACACTGCCCACAAAGCCGATGTTCCGCCGCCCGGTAGAGATGAGATGTTCGGTCATCATGTAGCTGCCGCTGGTGTTGTCGCTGAGGACACAGTCGGCGGCAATGGCATCATCGTAAAAGTCCAGCAGCATAAAGGGCACCCCGGTCTGCACCGCCGTGGCAAGGTATCGGCGGCTGATCTCGCCCATAAAAATGAGGCCGTCCACTTTCCGGTTTACAAGGAAGGAGGGCATATTGCAGCTTTTTTCCGCCTGCGGCAGAACGATCTCCATCAGCACCGAGATGTCCTGCTCGGCGGCGCACTTGAGCACTGCGCGGTACAAATTGGAATAAAAGGCATTCTCGTTGAAAAAGCGGTCTGCCACCAGAATCCCGATGCTCTCGCCGCCGGGCTGTGCGTTGGTGCGGGTGGGAGGCTGGTAGCCCATCTCCTCGGCAACGGCCAAAATTTTTGCCCGCATCTCTGCGCTGACGCCGTCCTTGCCGGACAGGCCTTTGGAGACCGAGACGGTACTGATGCCCAGCCGCTTGGCGATATCTGCCATCCGCACTGCTTTGGCCATGATCGTTCCTCACTTTCTTTTTTGCTTTGATCGAAAAGTCTCCGGATGTTTCCGAAAAATAAACTTAACGAACTCAAAAAATTACCTTAATAGTAGTATAACGGTCTTTGTGGGATTCGTCAAACGCTATTTTCACTAAAAATCCGCTGATTTTTTCAGCAAAGAGGCGGAGAAAGGGATCATGCACGCTTTTCAGGCCCCAAAGCAGAAACGGAAGCGTAAAAATACGAGCGCTTTGCGCAATGCTTTTCCACGCTTCTTCAATTTGAAATGACGGCACTTCAGACGCTTGCAGCTTAAAAATTGCTTAAAAATAAACCTAACAGAAAATTTAATTTGCTGAAAACCTGATGTATCCCGGATTTCTGGTGCAGATTGAACAATCAAATCTTGAAAATGCAGACAAAAAACGAATCTTTTTGGGCTTGTTGACACTGCTGATTAAAAATTATATACTAAAAGCACAGAAAGTGAGCGAATCAATAAGCTAAATAATTAAGCTAAATTAAGCTCGCAAAACGGATTCCACACGTCACGAAGGAGGACATTCCCTATTCGTAAGATCAATCGTCGTAGTTTCCTCAAGGCCACCGGCATCCTGGCAGCCGCTTCTGCACTGGCTGCCTGCGGTGGCAGTTCCAACAGCACGGCAGCTTCCGGTTCCACTGGCTCCGGCGCGGCTGCCGGTTCCACCGGCAAGGCTTACAATGAGCTGACCGTCGGCACCGACAACACCGACCTGACCGCCGAGCTGAAGATCATCAGCAACTGCACCGATCTGATCGATGACGGTACCTTCGACAACTACATCGCCGAGTTCCAGAAGCTGTATCCCAACATCACCATTAAATATGAAGGCATCACCAGCTACGCCGACGATATGACCACCCGCCTGACCTCCAACGACTGGGGCGACGTGTGCATGATCCCCACCACCATTCCTCTGACCGAGCTGCCCAAGACCCCGGATCAGTTCCTGGATGCCCTGCAGAAGATCAAGGATTACGATGCTTCCATCGATCCGCTGTACACCAACTACGCCGCCGGCTGGACCATGAGCGCCTGAGACGCCTACATCGGCGGCGGCGCGACCGCAGACCCCGACTGGATGAACATCACCATGCCCCAGACCAAAGACCCGTTCCAGAAGGGCATTCTGGGTGCAGACGATATGGGGCCCTACGCTGTGTATTACATCCTCTACGAGGCAGTGAAGCGCGGCCTGACCGAAGCTGACCCCACCACCACCGACTGGGAGGGCTGCAAGCCCCGCATCAACAACGGCCAGATCGGTGCCATGGTTCTGGGCAGCTGGGCCATCGTGCAGATGCAGGCCGCCGGTGACAACGCCGACGACATCGGCTATATGCCGTTCCCCATCACCGTCAAGGGCACCCAGTACGCCAGTGCAGGCGCAGACTACTGCTTCGGTGTGAACAAGAACACCACCGATGACAAGAAGCTGGCTGCCCAGCTGTACATCAAGTGGTTCAGCGAAAGCTCCAACTTCGCCTTTGATCAGGGCGGCGTGCCGGTGCTGAAGAGCCAGGCCTACCCCGATACCCTGAAAGCATTCGACGGCATCGACCTCATCGAGGACACCCCCGCTCCCGCAGAGCTGGCAGACCTTGCCACCGAGGTACAGCAGGAGGCTGAGCTGATGCTGAACGCCGACCAGACCCACGTCATGCGCGTGGTGGAGGCTGGCATCAACGGTGATGAGACGCTGGACGACATCGTGGCCGACTGGAACGCTGCCTGGGATAAGGCCGTGGATGCCTGCGCACCGCAGTGATTGTTTTACCGCAACAAATCAGCAGGGTGGGCCCATGTCCGCCCTGCTTTTGGTGAAAGGAGGCCTTTTGCATGGCATCTTCCGCAACCGTATCCGTTCCCAAAAAGCGCAAGAGCTTCAAGGAATTCTGGCACAGTATGCGCGGTCAGCAGCTCATTGTAACGCTGGTGTTTCTGTTTGTTCCGCTGCTGCTGCTCTTCATGTTCACCTATCTGCCCTTACGTCGCTGCTGATCCTGGAAGGAGAAGGCACCTTTACCGAGACTGCTTCCGGCGAGACTCTGCCCGTGAAGAAAGGCGAGAGCGTCTTTGTCCCGGCGGGTACCGGGGAATATACCGTGCAGGGCACTGCACTCAAGTGCCTGCGCACCCGCGTCTGATCCGGAAGTTCAGAAGCAAAGCCCCTTCCTGTTCTGCAGCCGGTACGGCACAAAACAGGAAGGGGCTTTTGCTGTGCAGGGATCCTTCCATGCAAAAAAGAAAAGCGCAGTGCATCAAATGACTTGGAATCATACGATGCACTGCACTTTTTTCATGGTGCGGGAGAAGGGGGTCGAACCCTCACTCACGGGGAACTGGTGCCTAAAACCAGCGCGTCTGCCATTCCGCCACTCCCGCACGGCTGTATCCTATAGTTTACCAAGTCCGGGCGAAAATGTCAATCACTGCAGAAAGGGCAGCGGCACGAAACGCAAACATTTTGTGCTCGGAATTTGGCAGTCCCGGCATTTTCGACAAAAACGTGCCGGGAATTTTTTCTTGTGGCCTCCGGGAAAGGTGTTATAATAAAAACAGGATCCCTCCTGCGGACGGGAGGGGGCATAAGGGGCAGCCGGCCTGCCGGCCGGTTGGAAATGGTATGAGCAGAAAGGAGCGGAACATGAACAAGTATACGTGCTTTGTCATCAGTCCCATCGGCAAGGAGGGAACGGAACTCTATCAGGACTACAAGGATTTGATGGAGCTGATCATTGTCCCGGCACTGGAAGTCTATGACATCAAGGTGTCGCGGGGCGACCATTATATTACGGAAGAAAAGATCGATACATCGGTGATCCAGAAGATCCAGGACGCGGACATCTGCATCTGCGACATCACGGAGCAGAATCCCAATGTTTACTATGAGCTGGGACGCCGGGATGAGACCGGAAAGCCGGTGCTGCTGCTCAAGCGCAAGGGCGCGCAGACCAGCCCGGTGGACATCGCGACCCGGCGCTATTTTGAGTATGACTGGGACAACCGCCACGGCATCCGGGATGCCCAGACGGCCATCCGGAATTTTGTGGAGCCGCTGATCGAGCAGGGCTTTGAGGACCGCGGCAAGAGTGCGACCCTGAGTGACATTGCGCAGACGCTGAGCCGTCTGGAACGCAAGCTGGACCGCATTACCTCCGGCGTGAATCCGAAGCCCGTGCCGGGGACCGGTACGGGCTTCGGGAACGGCACGTCTGGGAAAACGGATGTGGATCCGGTCAATAAACTGCGCTTTGCCCTGCGCAGCCGGAACATTCCGCTGGCGGAAGAAGCCATGCAGCAGCTGCAGTACCGCATGGACAAGATCAAATTCTACGATCAGGTGGTAGAGCAGGTGGCCGCGATGGGCTCCAAGATGGCCGGTGAAATGGCGGTCGAAATGGCGGAAGAGTTCTTCGACAGCGATGTGTCCTTCCACAAAAAGGTGGAATACCTGGGATGCCTGGTGAGCTATCTGGGCTGTGTAGATAAGGAGCAGGAGGGCCTGGAGCTGGTGCAGAAACTGTGCAGCCGCCTGGAAGGCGAAGCGGACGGCGAGGATCCGGAGGACGTTGCACAGATCTACAACCAGCCCAACCGGCTGTACTACGGCATTTATATCAATACCGACGATGTCAAATGGCTGAACATGGCTGTGGAGGCGCTGCAGAAGGCACTGCAGATCGACCCGGAAGAAGAGGCGTTTTATTTTAACCTCAGCACCTGCTACTATGCTTACAGCGAGGCAACGGGCGATCGCAGCTATTACGAAAAGGCACGGGATGCCATTGAAGCCTGCCTGGCAAGAGACAAAGAGCCGAACAAAAATCATCTGAAGACGGCCTGCCGGATCTACCGGGCACTGGACGATGAAAAGCTCGGTGACACCCTTGCGGCTTATGCCAAGGTCGATCCTTACGGTGCCCAGCTGCTGGCAGATTCCTGGAAATAAGCAGAAACACGACAAGCATGGAACTCCGGTTGGCGGGGACGGTAGAGCAGGACGCGATGCCGCCCCCGCTTTTTGCATGGATCCTGGCCGGAGTGAAAAAAGATTCCTTGACCTTCCCCCTGCCGGAAGGTATATTCTAGAGGAAAGACCTCACAGAAAAGGGTCTGACAAGGAGGAAGCTTATGCTCAGAATCGAACACCTGACTAAGACCTACGGCGGCAAGCCGGCGGTCCGGGATCTCAGCCTGCACATCCGCCCCGGAGAGCTGTGCGCATTCATCGGGCACAACGGCGCCGGAAAGACGACCACCATCAAATGCTGCTGCGGCATCCAGCAGTTCGATGCCGGAGAGATCTGGGTGGACGGCATCTCCGTGCGGGAAGATCCGCTGGAATGCAAGCGCCGGCTGGCCTATCTGCCGGATGATCCGGAGCTGTATGAATACATGACCGGCATTCAGTATCTGAACTTCATCGCGGATATTTTCGGGGTAGGAACAGAGGAGCGCGCCCAGCGCATCCGGCAGTATGGAGACCAGTTCGGCCTGACCGAGGATCTGGCGCAGTCCATCGGGGCCTATTCCCATGGCATGAAGCAGAAGCTTGCCATCATCTCGGCGCTGCTGCACGACCCCAGACTCATTGTGATGGACGAGCCGTTTGTGGGGCTGGATCCGTTGGCGGCGCACCAGCTCAAGACCCAGATGCGGGCATTCTGCGATGCGGGCGGCGCGATCTTCTTCTCCACCCATGTGCTGGAAGTGGCCGAAAAGCTCTGCGACCGGGTGGCCATCATCCGGGAGGGACAGCTGATCCGTGCCGGTTCCATGGAAGAGGTGCGGGGCGACGCTTCGCTGGAGCAGGTATTCCTGGAACTGGAAGGCAGCGGAACGGAGGACGGCGTATGATCCGGGCGTTGTTCCGCAAGCAGCTGCAGGAGCTGTTCGCGGCGTTTGTGCGCAGCGGCAGGACCGGCCGGCGCCGCACCAGAGGGCAGCGGGTGGGCTATGCCGCGCTGTTTCTGGCACTGCTGCTGGTGCTCATGGTCTGTTTCGGCGCGATGGCACTGCCCCTGAGCGCCGCGCTGGTGCCGCAGGGCGGGGACTGGCTTTATTTTGCGTCCATGGAGCTGACCGCGCTGCTGGTGAGTGTTCTGGCCGGCGCGTTTACCAGCTACACCAGTTTGTTTCAGAGCAGGGACAACGAAATGCTGCTGTCCCTGCCCATCCCGCCGGGCGTGATCTTTGCGGTGCGGGTGAGCACGGTGTATCTGACCAGTCTGATCTATCTGCTGCTGGTCTGGGCGCCCACGGTGCGGTGCTATCTGGTGTTTGCCCCGGCCCCGGCCGGCGCGCTGCTGAGCGCGGTGCCCATGGCGCTTCTGCTGGCCGGCGCGGCATCACTGCTGTCGGTTCTGCTGGGCTGGGCGGTGGCACTGGGCAATGCCCGCGCCCGGCACAAAAGCCTGGTGACGGTGGTATGCTCGCTGCTGTTTTTGGCGCTGTACTATGCGGGATTCCTGAAAGTGCAGAGCCTGCTGGATGAGTTGGCGGCGGATGCCGCACAACTGGGCACTGCCCTGCAGCAGGGCAGCGGTCCGCTGTATGTTCTGGGGCGTGCAGCGATGGGCGACCTTCCGGCCCTGGCCGGGCTGGCGGTCGGAGTCCTGCTCGGTACGGTGGGTGTGTTCCGCCTGCTGGAAAAGCCCTATCTGCGCCGGATGACGGCACAGCATGGCACCCCGAAAGCGGTATACCATGCCGTCCGTACAAAAGCGGTCAGCCTGCGGCGGGCACTCCTGCGGCGGGAACTGCGGCATCTTGGTTCCAGTGCGGCCTATCTGCTCAATGCCTCGCTGGGAACGCTGCTGCTGCCGGTGCTGGGTGCTGCAGCCCTGTGGAAAACGCCGGCTCTGCGGGCGTTCGTCCACGGTACGCTGCCGGGAACGGCGGCCTGTCTGGTGTGCTGTGCCATCTGCGGCGGCTCCGCCGTCAACCTGCTGACGGCCCCCTCGGTGTCGCTGGAAGGTCGTTCCCTGTGGCTGATCCGGAGCCTGCCGGTGACAGCCTGGCAGGCACTGCGTGCCAAACTGGATCTGCATCTGCTGCTGACGGCGGTTCCGGCACTGGCGGCCGGGGTTTGTATGCTGGCGGCACTGCAGGCTCCGCTGGCCGGTGCTGTGCTGGCACTGGCCGCTGTGGTGCTGTTCAACTGCTTTACGGCGGAACTGGGGCTGCTGTTTGGTCTGCTGCTGCCCAATCTGCAGTGGACGAACGAAGCAGCGGTCATCAAGATGAGCATGAGCACGCTTCTGAGCCTGCTGTGCAGCGGGCTGGCCGTGCTGGCGCTGAGCCTGGCGAATCTGTACGGAGCAGCCGCTGCACCGCCGGAAGCGGTTCTTGCGGTCTGCAGCGCGGTGCTGGCCGGAGCGGATCTGCTGCTGCTGCGCTGGCTGAAGACCAGCGGTGCGGCACGGTTTGAGGCGCTTTCCTGATAAAAGCTCTGAAAAAAGCAGATGCCCGGCAGCCGTTGAACGGCCGGGGGCATCTGCTTTTTTGCGGAACAGGAGAACTTACTGCTTTCCGAACCCGCCGCCGGTCAGGCCGTCCAGGTTCAGCATTCCCTCCAGTGCGGCAATGTCGCTGGAAACATCCAGCGCATCGGACTGGAACAGCTTGTCCAGCTGGTTCTCGAAGGCAGTCACCAGCAGATCCATGCTGCGCTCAATGCTCTGTCGGGCTTCGGTGATGTTTTCGCCCTGCACATCCTGCGCCGACAGGCTGGCGTAGGTGTTCAGCAGCTTCAGCGCGGTGGGCAGGTAGTAATTCATGAATTTCTGCAGCTGTGCTTTTTTGTCCGGGTCCTTCTGGGCCAGCGCAAAGATGCGGGCGCTGACCTCTTCCAGACGGGTGATCTTCTGGGTCATCACGGGATCCGGAATGGCGTCGTTCACCTCGCGCAGCTGACGCAGAAGGCTGGAATATTCGTCTTCCGGAGCAGTGGGTTCCGGCTTGGGCTGGGCTTTGGGTTTCGGCGGCTGGGGCGGCTGCGGGGCCGGACCGCGCACCACCAGGGTATTGGTACGGTTGTCGATGTAGGCATCGGCTCCGAAATAACCGTGCTCGATGGCGTTTTCCACGGCGGAACGGCCTTTGGCCTGGTCTACGCCGGCAGCGGCAAACAGCTCGTCCAGCGGGATGTTGTCCCGGTCCCCCACGATCTTGTCCAGCTGTCGTTCCAGCTGACGGGTGCGCTTCATGTGCAGGCCGGTCAGCAGCGCGGCACCGCCGCCCAGCATCTGGGCAATGGCGGTCAGGGCTTCCATCACGGAAGCAGCGCCGTCCATGAAAAGCGTGCTGAACCCCACGAACAGGAAGACCGCACCGCCCAGAGTGCACAGAAAGGTCAGGAAATTGTGGCGCTCCTTGGCGTCCTGCTGTTCCCGGGTGGGGACGTCGGGACCGTAAACGGTCTCACGATCCGGAGCGGGGCGGGCAGTGGTCTGCCGGGATGCGGTTCCCCAGCCATTCCGGGCCTGCTCTTCCTTTTCGGATTTTTTATCGATGCTTTTCAGGATGAACAGCAGAAGGCCCAATGGCCCCGCAATGGCAAATGCGATGAAGATGGCAATGGTGGGGATGTGCGCAAAATAATGCTTTTTCGGCTCCATGGAACTTCAATTCCTTTCACACGCAAAAATAAAGACCGCGTTCCACTCTATTATAGCGGACCGCGGTCTTTTTGTTAAGGGGGAAAATATGCGGCGGAAGGAGCAGGGGAGTAATCTGCCTCTCCCGGGGACCTTACTTCATCAGGCTGCAGACAGCCTCGGCGTAAGCGGTGGGATCATCCACGGGCAGACCCTCGATCAGCTGTGCCTGTGCATACAGCAGATCGCTGTACTTCTTCACCTTTTCGGTGTCGCCGGCCTCCTGAGCGGCCTTCAGCACGGCGAACACCGGGTGATTGGCGTTCAGCTCCAGCACCTTGTCGCTCTTGACGCCTTCGCTGCCGGGCTGCTTGGACAGCACCTTCTCCATCTCGATGGACAGGGGGCCGTCCGCGCTCAGGCAGACGGGATGATCCTTCAGGCGGGTGGAGACCTTGACTTCCTTCACCTTGCCGTTCAGGGCGTCCTTCATGGCATCAAACAGGCTCTTGTTCTCGGCGGTGGCGTCCTCTGCGGCTTTCTTTTCTTCCTCGGTCTCCAGACCCAGGTCGCCGCTGTTGACGTTCTTGAACTCCACGGTGCCGTCCTTGCCCTCGGCATCCTTGCGGGGATAGCTGTGCAGGATCTGCATACAGAACTCATCCACGTCTTCGGTCAGCAGCAGGACATCATAGCCCTTGTCCAGCACCAGTTCAGCGGCAGGCAGCTTGGCCAGACGGTCGATGGAGTCGCCGGCGGCAAAGTAGACGTACTTCTGCTCGGCGGGCATCTTCTCCACATACTCCTGCAGGGTGACCATCTTCTGCTCCTTGGCCGACCAGAACAGCAGCAGGTCACGCAGCAGCTCGGCGTGCATCCCGTAGTCAGAGTAGGCGCCAAACTTGATCTGGCGGCCGAACTCCTTCCAGAAGGCTTCGTACTTCTCGCGGTCGTTGGCCAGCATGGCGTGCAGTTCGTTCTTGATCTTCTTTTCCAAAGCGTTGTGGATCAGCTTCAGCTGGCTGTCCTTCTGCAGCATCTCGCGGCTGATGTTCAGGCTCAGGTCCTGGCTGTCCACGATGCCCTTGACGAAGCTGAAGTAATCGGGCAGCAGGTCGGCGCACTTTTCCATGATGAGCACGCCGGAAGCGTACAGAGCCAGACCCTTCTCGTAGTCCTTGGTGTAGAAGTCGTAGGGGCGGTGGCTGGGCACGAACAGCAGGGCGTTGTAGTTGGCGGTGCCTTCGGTGCGGCTCACGATGACCCGGGCGGGGTCGGTGTAATCGTTGAACTTGTCCTTATAGAAGGTGCTGTACTCCTCGTCAGTCACTTCGCTCTTCTGCTTCTTCCAGATGGGCACCATGCTGTTCAGGGTCTCCAGCTCGGTGTAGGTCTCCCATTCCGGCTTGTAGTCCTCAGGTTTGGGATCCGGTTCCGGCTTCTGGCGGCTCTTCTCGCGCTCCATCTGGATGGGGTAACGCACATAGTCGCTGTATTTCTTGACGATGGCCACAATGCCGTACTCGTCCAGGAAGTTGTCATAGCTGTCGGTGTCCGTGTTGGGCTTGATGTGCAGGATGATCTGGGTGCCTGTGGTGTCCTTCTCGGCGGGGCTGATCTCATAGCCGTCCACGCCGGAGGACTCCCACTGCCAGGCCTCGTCCGAGCCGTAAGCCTTGGAGATGACGGTCACCTTATCGGCCACCATGAAGGAAGCGTAGAAGCCCACGCCGAACTGACCGATGATGTCGATGCCGTCATCCTTGTTGTCCTTCTTGAAGTCCAGAGAGCCGGAATGGGCGATGGTGCCCAGGTTCTGCTCCAGTTCCTCTTTGGTCATGCCGATGCCGTTGTCCTCCACGGTGAGGATGCGGTTCTCCTTGTCGCGGGTGAGTAGGATGCGGAAATCGCTCTTGTTCATGCCCACAGAGGTGTCGGTCAGGCTCTTATAGTACAGCTTGTCGATGGCGTCCGAAGCATTGGAGATCAGCTCGCGCAGGAAAATTTCCTTGTTGGTGTAGATGGAGTTGATCATCATGTCCATCAGTTTTTTGCTCTCTGCCTGAAATTCTTTCTTGGCCATAATACAAAACCTCTTTTGCAGTTTTTTGAGTGGGCTTTTCACAGGAAAAAGCCCTGCCGCCCAAAGGCGGCGGATGAGGGGAGAAGCGGATGCAGAAAAAGGATAAACTGCATCAGACTTCTTAGCACTCATATCTTTCGAGTGCTAATATACACCGATGGAAGACAAAAATCAAGGGCTTTCATAAAAAGTTTAAAATTGAAAACAAAAATCGGCCGTGGATGGAAAACTTTACTTCCCCAAACAGACCTGCTATAATAGCGCAGAAGGATGTGAAACCGATGGGAAAACAGGGCGATGCAGCTTATGCCTACTTTCTAAAAGGATACAATTGCAGCCAGAGCGTGGTGGCGGCGTTTGCGCCGCAGCTGGGGCTGTCCGAAGAACTGGCCCTGCGGCTCTCCGCCGGATTTGGTGCCGGTATCGGACGGATGCGGGAGGTGTGCGGCGCATTCTGCGGGGTGGTCAGTGTGCTGAGCCTGGTCTATGCGGACCCGGCGGATCCGCAGGACAAATCCCGGATGTACGCGCTGGTGCAGGAAGCCGCGCAGATGTACCGCACCCGCAGCGGCGGGGATAGCATTCTCTGCCGGGAACTGCTGGCAAAGGCCGGCGCGGTGCCCTCCGCTGGAACGGCCGCAGAAGCCCGCACCGCCGACTATTATAAAAAGCGTCCCTGCCCGGAACTGTGCCGCATCTGCGGCAACCTGTGCGCGGAGTTCATCGCGGCCCACCCGGAGGGACGGCATGGAACCTACAAGGAGGAAGCATAAATGCAGCTGAAACAACTGGAACTGCTGGACGGCGGTTCGCTGACGGTCTATCTGCGGGATGCCGTGGAGAGTATGCCGGACGCGATGGAGCGTCCGTTGGTGCTGGTGGTGCCCGGCGGCGGGTATGTGCACGTCAGTGCCCGGGAGGGCGATCCCGTCGCACTGCAGTTTGCGGCAGCGGGCTACCATACCGCCGTGCTGAATTACAGCATCTGCGAAGCCGCGCGGGATCACCGCCCGCTGCGGCAGCTGGCGCAGGCCATCGGTCTGGTGCGGGAGCACGCAGAAGAGTGGCACATCCTGCCGGAAAAGATCGCGGTGTGCGGTTTTTCGGCGGGCGGACACCTGGCCTTTTCCAGTGCGGTGCTGACCGTGCCCGGGCTGGACGCACAGCCCCGCCCGGATGCCGTGGTGCTGGCGTACCCGGTCATTACAGCAGGGGAATATGCCCACCGGGGCAGCTTTGAGCAGCTGGCGGGCAGCAAGGACCCTGCCGCCCAGCAGGTTTTTGCCCTGGAAGACAAGGTCACCCCGTCCACACCGCCAACCTTTGTCTGGCATACCATGGAGGACGAGACCGTCCCCGTGGAAAACACCCTACTGCTGCTCAACGCCCTGCACAAGGCGGGCGTTCCCTGTGAAGCCCATCTCTTTGAAAAAGGCTGCCACGGCACCAGCCTGAGCACTGCCGAGGTGAATCACCCCAGTGTGCACCGGAACCGCTGGGTGCAGCTGGCCCGGGAGTGGCTGGACGATACCTTTGATTTCCATCTGGGCGCTTAAAAATCGTCTTGATTTAGTCGTACCTACAAAAAATTCACAAATAAACCGTTGACTTGCACAAGGCTTTGCCGTATACTGGTCAGCGGAAACAAACAAGGAAGAAGGAATTTCCGATGGTTATGGATCCTACGCTGCCGCGCATCAAAGTACGAGACCTGCTTATGCAGGCATTCCTCACCGGCTGGGAACAGTCAGACAAGGCGGTCTCCCAGGACGAATACCTGCAAAGCTCCATCCAGGTGATCGAGGTGCTGCAGGTGGAGCCGGAGAGCCTGTATGCCGAAGAGGGCCTCGGCCTGCCGGACGGCGAGGAGGTGGATCATCTGGATGACCTCGTGCGCGCCGACGGCCAGTGGCTGTATTACGGCGTGGAGGAGGAAAATTTCTTCCTGATCCAGTGGTATCCGGATCTTGCTTCCGCCAATGCCAAGCTTGCCCAGCTGGAAGAGCTGGGAGACGGCAAGCAGTACCTGGTGGATCTGACCCTCAAGCGGGCCAACCCCTCCCAGGCCGAAAACTTTGGCAATTCGAACCCGGTGCAGCTTCGTTCCTGACCCGGTCATAGCAGCCCTGAACAACAGGGGAAAGGGAATTTGCCCATGCAGCTTTCTTTCGCAGAGCGTGAACAGCTTTACGCCATTGTGGAAAAATACGATCAGAACCCGGAAGTGCAGCGGATGCGGGAGTTCATCCAGCACGGTGATGTGACCACCTACCAGCACTGCAAGAACGTGGTGGTCGTCAGCTTCTGGCTCAACCGCCGCCTGCACCTGCACGCGGACGAGACCTCGCTGGCTGTGGGAGCATTCCTGCACGATTTCTATCTGTACGACTGGCACAAGACCAGCAGCTTCCACGGCCTGCGCCGCCTGTTTGAGATGCACGGCTTTTCCCATCCGGGCTATGCCTGCGTCAACGCACAGCGGGTGTTCCACATCACCAAAAAGGAACAGCGCATCATTTCCAGCCATATGTGGCCGCTGACCTTCCGGCACGTCCCCACCTGCCGGGAAGCCATCATCGTCTGCCTGGCCGACAAGTACTGCGCTGTGGTGGAAAGTATGTTCCGCCGCAGCCGGGTGGTGGCCACCAAGACTACAGACGGTGAGGACGCCGAGTGGTAACATCTAAAAAGGAAACGTCCGGAGGATCCTGTGTCCTCCGGACGTTTTTTGTCTGAATGCACGAAAAGGTGCGGCTGGATCGTATCAAAACAGGAAACAGCCGGCACTCCGGAAGGATGTTACAGCTTTTTGAAGCCTTCCGGTTCGTCTGCCTGGGCACGGCGCTCCATCAGGTAGGTGTCCAGCCAGCGGCCATGACAGTCTCGGGCGATGCGTTCCCGCCGCCCCACCAGCCGGAACCCGCATTTGGCGTGCAGGGCACGGCTGGCCGCATTGTCCTGCAGGACGGTGGACTGCAGCGTCCAGTATCCGGCCTGCTCGGCATCGGCGCACAGCGCATTCAACAGGCGGAAGCCCAGCCCGTGCCCCCGGAAGCGTTCCCCGATGTAAATGCTCACCTCGGCAACGCCGCGGTAGCACCAGCGCGGATCCACCCGGTGCAGCGCTGCCCACCCGGCCAGTACGCCGTCCGACAGGATCACCAGCCGGCATTCCTTCGTGTGGGAGGCGTCCCACGCCGTGTAAGGCGGACAGTCGGTCTGAAACGTCGCGTATTCGGTGGCAATGCCCTCCAGATAAATTCTGGAGACCACATCCCAATCCTCCGGCTTCATGGGCCGGATGCATATCTCACTCATTTTTCCATCCCCGGCGGGAGCCGCAGTGCTCCCCAGATTTGTAATTGTAGTATAGCAGAATTTGCACAGCGGTACAAGCGCAGACCTGCACAGAATTGCTTTGACAATGCCTGCGGATGTGATACAATAAATTCAAACGTGCCCCAACAAAAGGAGGAACCCTGTGATGAAAAAGATGAAAACTGCGTTATGCGGGCTGCTGTGTGCGGCACAGCTGTTCTGCATGGCACCGGCAGCTCTGGCGGAACAGGCGGCGGAACTGCCGCTGCTGACCCCGCAGACCACCGTGCAGGAGCTGCACGACAACCCGGTCCTGCAGGCAGCAGGCTTTTATACCTACACCCGGGACAAGAGCGAGCGGGACCGGGAAAAGTGGAAGGACCGGCCGCTTTCCGAGTACATGGGCGAAAATGTGGTGGAGGACTGCGTGGCATCGCTGAACCAGCTCATGCGCAATTACGAGTCCGGCGTACAGGTCACCTATAAGATCTACACCGATGAGGAGATCGCCCAGGAACCCAGCCGGAACAATGCGGAGCTGTATTATTTCCCGGCGGATGCCTCCTATGGGAAAACGAAGTATGCGGTGATCCTCTGCGGCAATGTGCTCACCGAGACCGAGGAGGTCAAAGAGGGCACGGCGGCGGCGTATCAGCTGAACCAGATGGGTTACACGGCATTCGTTCTGCGCTACCGCACCTGGCAGGATATGCACGACGATGCCCCGGCGTATGACCTCGGGCGCGCAGTGCAGTACATCACGAGCCATGCGGAGCAGTTCAACGTGGATACGGAAGATTACGCCCTCATCGGGCACTCTTCCGGCGGACATCTGGTGGGACTGTTCGGCGGAAAGCGGCTGGGCTATCAGGAATTCCAGGTGCCCAAGCCCGGTGCCCTCATCATGGCCTATCCGGTCAACTATTTCATGGAGGGCGTTCCCATCTATCATACCATCATCGACACCATGGCGCTGGGTCTGCGCTACTACGATTATTCGGTATCCGGCAGCGTGACCAGCGACTATCCGCCGGTGTACTTCTTCTACGGCAAGAACGACATTGCCCTCAAGGCCATGTGCTATCCGCTGCAGGGGCCGGCGTTGGAAAAATCCCTGAGGGATCACCATGTGCCGTATCGGGCGGTCGTTTATGAAAATGCGCCCCACGGCTGCGGCCTGGGCAACGGCACCGATGCGGACGGCTGGCTGAACGACGCCGTGGCGTTCTGGGAACAGCAGACAAAATAAACCGGAACAGAAGGGAGATCCTCATC
Organism: uncultured Faecalibacterium sp.; assembly: GCA_934525845.1. Classification (GTDB taxonomy): domain Bacteria; phylum Bacillota; class Clostridia; order Oscillospirales; family Ruminococcaceae; genus Faecalibacterium. The sequence goes on from CAKSZS010000006.1 coordinate 71,365, forward strand.
ATGAATCGTAAAATTTCACGCCGGCAGTTCCTGCAGGCATCCGGCGCAGCGGCCGCAGCGCTGGCGATGTCCGGCCTGCCGCTGACCGCCTTTGCAGACGGCTGTGCGGATGCAAACATCACCACCCAGACCATCATGACCGACATCCACGAGAATCCGAGCCTGAAGGCCATCGGCTTTCTGACCTACTCCAAGGATAAATATTTCCCGCAGCGGCAGAAGTGGGCCGACAAGATGCTGGAAGAATATGTGGGCAGCTGGGTGGCAGAGGACTGTGCCAACGGCCTGAACCTGATGATCGAAAACTACAACAACGGCGTCCCGGTGGCGCATAAGATCTATTCGGCAGAGGAGATCGCGGCGGACAGCTCGAAAGAGGACGCATCGATCTATTACTTCCCGGCGGAAACGGCCGGCGCAAAGTATGCGCTGATCCTCAGCGGCAATGTAGGAACCAAGACCGCCGAGATGAAGGAATGCGTCTCCACCGCCTACTGCCTGCACGAAATGGGCTATGCGGCCTTTGTCATGCGCTACCGCGTCTGGCCGGAGAACGATGACAACGCGCCGCTGGAAGATGTGGGCCATGCCATCCGCTACATCACCGATCATGCGGCGGAATTCGGGGTGCAGGCGGAACAGTATGCCGTCCTGGGCCACTCGTCCGGCGGCCACATCACCGGCATTTTCGGCTCCGACCAGCTGGGCTACAAGAACTACGGCGTTCCCAAGCCGGGTGCGCTCATCCTGGCCTACCCGGTCGTCAACTTCTCGGAGGCGGAACCCGTTTACCATGTGGCGGTGGACTGCGCAAAGCCCGGGCTGTGCTACTACCAGCTCAGCGTATCGGCGGCGGTCACCGATGATTTTCCGCCGGTGTACTTCTGGTACGGCAAAGACGATCTGCTGCTCATCGCGCTGAACTATCAGCTGCAGGGGCCGGCGCTGCGCCGGGCACTCATCCGGCACCATGTGCCGTACAAAGAAGTGGTCTATGACCATGCGGCGCACGGCATCGGCCTGGCCAACGGCACGGAAGCCGAGGGCTGGCTGAACGATGCAGCTGCCTTCTGGGAAGAACAGACCTGAACGACAAAAAGGGGGACACTGCATTGAGAAAGATCTTTTCGGCCCTGCTTGCGGGGCTGCTGCTTGCGGGATGTCTGGCGCTGCCTGCGGCAGCAGAAGCGTACGGAGCACCGGACATTACACCTGCCACGAAAATGGAGGACATCCGCCAGAATCCCAGCATTCTGGGGGCAGGCATTTTTACCTACTCGCTGGACCAGTACCGGCCGCTGGACCGGATGTACTGGAACGGGCAGACGCTGGAAAAGCTTTCCAACCGCTTTACGGCATGGGATACGGCCAAGGGCCTGAACTTTCTCATTGAGCAGTACAATGCCGGGCAGCAGGTGACCTACCCGCTCTACACCAAAGAGGAGATCCGGAAGGACTGGACCCGCCGGGATGCGGAACTCTATTATTTCCCGGCGGAGCAGCCCAACGGAAAATATCTTCTCATCATTCCCGGCAACGCGATGGTCGTCAGTGCGGAACTGCGAGAGGGTGTTTCCTCGGCGTGGAACCTGCACGAGATGGGCTATACCTGCTTTGTCCTGCGCTACCGCATCGGTGCAAAGGCCTCCAACAATGCGCCGCTGGAAGATGTGGCCCGCGCCGTCCGGTACATCACAGACCATGCGGAGCAGTTCCAGGTGCAGCCGGAAGAGTATGCCATCCTGGGCTATTCCTCCGGCGGGCAGATCGCAGGCCTGTTTGCTTCGGACAAGCTGGGCTACAAGACCTATGGACTGAACAAGCCGGGAGCACTGCTGCTGGGCTATCCGGTCAATACCTTTCTGGAGTTCAAGCCGGTGTTCAATATGATCATCGACCCGTTCATGGTAAAGCAGAACTACTACGATCTGACCCTTTCCAACTACATCACGCCGGATTATCCGCCGACCTATCACTGGTACGGCAAAAACGACATCACCCTGAAAACCATGTGTCTGACGGCGCAGGGGCCGAGGCTGGAAAATGCTCTGCAGAAAAACGGCATCGTCCATCATTACACGGTCTACAGCGATGCGCCCCACGCCATTGGTGCAGGCAAGGGCACCGATGCCGAAGGTTGGCTGCAGGATGCGGTGGCGTTCTGGGAGGAACAGACCGCCTGATGCGGGTGGGGTCGCATTCCCCCGTTGTTTCGGGACAGAACGGTGGTAGAACAGGCGCGTCGGCACCAAGAACGGTACCGACGCGGAAGCCCGGTATAAGGATGTCGCAGACTTCTGGAGCCGAAACAGATAAGCAGACAAACGAAACAGATAAGCAGACAAAGGAGAAACGGATATGGAAAACAAAAATGAAATTTTCGCCGCCGCAAACGCCGCTTTGCCGGATCCCATCCGCCGCCTGTACGAAGCAGGGTATTATCAGAAAGCCGGGTTGAAGCTGGTCTCATACTACCTCCATGCCGCCGCCGACCGGTACCGGAATCAGCCGCAGGAAGCACCGGATCGGCCGGAAGATCCCGTCTCTGAGGATCTCAGGGAGAAACAGACCATCGTGGAAGTGTGGGCTGAGCGGATGGACCGGCTGCAAGCAGAATATACGGTCAGCCGCAGGCAGGCGATCAAGATCCTGCAGGAGCTGGTGCGGGACTTCACCCCGAAGGAATTCGACCAGCTGGATGCGCAGGAGCAGATGGACTGGCGCTTCATCGAAGGGAAAAAGCGGTATATCCGTTCGTTTGCAGACACCCTGCTGGCTACCCATCCCGACCTGGCGGCCCGCCAGATCGACCCGCCCGCAAAGATGCCCAGCTGGGAGCGGTACGCGCCGCAGCGGGAAGAAATGCAGAAGGCTGGTTCGGTCAGCGCGGACATTGCCATGCAGGCCAGCATCCGGATCGCAGACGAGACCTTCGGCTGCCTCCTGAAAAAGGCGAAGGAAGAGGGCCGTGATGCGGTGCACGTCCGGGCCTGGCTGCCCATCCCCGCGGCCTGTCCGGCACAGAGCAGGATCACGCTGGATGCTTTTTCCGAGCCGCCTGCGTCCATTGCCCCGGAGGATGCGCCCCAGCGCACCGTGTACTGGGAAGCGGATCTGACCGAGAACCGGAGCTTCACGGTACAGTACAGCTACCGCAGCACGGCCTATTATGCAGACCCCATGGCGGTCCGGGCGGATCCGGTGCAGCCTGCGTTCTGTACGGAAGAGGAACTGCCGCATCTGGAGTTCACGCCGTATCTGCGGTCTCTGGCCGCACAGATCACCAAGGGCACTGCGGATCCGGTGCAGAAGGCGCGGCGCATCTACGATTATGTGACCCTCAATGTGCACTATTTCTTCCAGCCGCCCTACATCGTACATGAGAACATTGCAGACAGCTGTGCCCGCAACCTGCACGGCGACTGCGGCATGATGGCGGCTCTGTTCATCGCGCTGTGCCGCATCTCCGGCATCCCGGCGCAGTGGCAGAGCGGTCTGGTGGCGCGGCCGGAACTGGCCGGCTGCCACGACTGGGCAATGTTCTACATTGCACCCAAGGGCTGGATGTACGCCGACTGCTCGGCCGGTGCCTCCATGGCGCGGGCCGGCAACGAGGTGATGCGGCTGCACTACTTCGGCAATCTGGATACCGACCGCATGGTGGCAAATCGTGCCCTGAGCGCGCCGCTCACCCCGCCGATGGAGACCCTCCGCGCCGACCCCTGTGACAATCAGGTGGGCGAGCTGGAAGCGGACGGCCACGGCCTGTACGGGGCCTGCGTGGTGACTGAGCAGAAAGTCCTGTCCCATCGCACCGTCTGAAAAAACGGCCGCTGAACCGCAGGAAACAGCAAAAACAACATCGCATCAACACATTCCCGGGCTGTGCAGCTGCATGGCCCGGCTTTGTGTTTTTTAAATTTTCCGTTGGAGGTTCAAAATGGAATTCTTATCGTTGCTTTATACGGTGCTGCTGGTGGCCATCTGCCTGCAGCAGGCGGTGCTGCTGTACCGCTCCGGCAAGCCTGCTGCCCGGCAGGACAACGCGGAACTGAAAGTCTGGCTGCAGCAGCAGCTGGAGGCGCAGAACAAGCTGTTTGCACAGAAACAGGCCGAACTTGCCAAGCAGAATTATGATGCCATGCGCGGCATCAGCGAGACCCTGCAGACGGCCGTGCAGGGCATGAGCAACACCCTGAACGCCGGGCAGAGTGCCCAGCAGCAGACTATGGAACAGCGTCTGCAGGGATTGGAGGAATCCAATGCCCGCAGGCTGGATGAGATGCGCAAAACGCTGGAGACCGGCATGGCGGCGCTGCAGACGCAGAATGCCCGGAAGCTGGACGAGATCCGCCATACGGTGGATGAGCAGCTGCAGGATGCCTTGCAGAAACGGGTGACCGAGAGCTTCAAAACGGTGAACGAGCAGCTGGAGCAGGTCTATAAGGGGCTGGGCGAGATGCAGAGTCTGGCGTCCGATGTGGGCGGCCTGAAGCAGGTGCTGTCCGGCGTCAAGACCCGCGGCATCCTGGGCGAGATCCAGCTGGGGGCCATTCTGGAAGAGATCCTGGCCCCGGAACAGTACGAGACCAATGTGGCCACCATCCCGGGCAGCACCCAGCGGGTGGAGTATGCCATCAAGATGCCGGGTGCCGACGGCGGCAGCGTCTGGCTGCCCATCGACTCCAAGTTCCCCGGGGATACCTATGCCCACCTGCAGGATGCACAGGCGTCCGGCGATGCACAGGCCGTGGAAAATGCCCGCCGCGCGCTGGAACTGGTCCTGCGCAGTGAGGCCAAGGACATCCGCGAAAAGTATGTGGAGGTGCCCTATACCACCGCGTTCGGCATCCTGTTCCTGCCCTTTGAGGGGCTGTATGCCGAGGTGGTCAACGCCGGTCTGCTGGAAGCGCTGCAGCGGGATTATCAGGTGAACGTGGCAGGCCCCAGCACCATGGCTGCGCTGCTCAACAGCCTGCAGATGGGCTTCCGGACCCTTGCCATCCAGAAGCGTTCCGGTGAGGTGTGGCAGCTGCTGGGAGCCGTCAAGACGGAATTTGACAAGTTCGGGCAGGGACTGACCAAGATGCAGCAGCGTCTGCGCCAGACGGACGAAGAACTGGACAACCTCATCGGGGTGCGCAGCCGTGCCATCAGCCGGAAACTGCGCGCGGTCCAGACCCTGGACGAGGCCAGCGCCGCCGCCCTGCTGGAACTGGACGCCGAACCGGGCCGTCCGGCCGCCGCACGCCTGCCGGAGAGCGGAGAAACTTCCTGAACCATACAGAACAAAGAGCTGCCGCACAGCATACTGTGCGGCAGCTCTTTTTCAGGATGTACGGATGGATCTCCGGCCGGTCACGCCTTCCGGCAGTCGTGCAGCTTTTCAGCCGGCAGCTTTTCCTGCAGCAGCTGCCACACGGCCTCGGTGCGCTGGTTCAGCAGAAAGGCCTTGCTCTTTTCCACATAGAGATACACGGCGTCTGCGGTGCGGTAGGCACAATAGATCGTATCCCATGCATGACATTCGGTCGGCTCCTGCTTATCCTGGCTGCCCACCATCCACACGGCTGCGCCGTCATCCGACAGCTCGGTGCGGTAGAACGGGCGGGGAAGCTTCATCCGCTTGATCTGCTGGGTCAGACTGCGGAAGTAGAACCCGAAGTAGGCCAGCGGAAGGCCGAAGGCTACAATGGCCAGCACGGCGGTCAGCAGGCCGGCACCCTCGCGTTTGCCGATCTGACTCATGCAGACGCCGGAAAAAACCAGCATGATCGCACAGAAAATGGCCGGACGAAGCCAGGCTTTGTTGTGGCGGAATACATCAAACACCGCAAAATCGCGGAAGCCCTGTTCGTCCATCTGGGTAGAAACGGAAATTGTCTGGGACATGAAGTCGCCTCCTTTTTTGGCATAGTAACACATTTGTACACAACAAGCAAGCCTGAATCTTGCAAATGTGCCGCAAATCGTGGTAGAATAAGATGTTATTCGGGGAAAGGAGACGTGCAGACCTTGGAGAAAAAAGGAAAGCTCCGCCGCATCACGCTGAAAGAGCGCATGATCCTGTGTCTGGCGGCGTTTTTTGCGGCGCTGGGCGTGCAGATCGCCCTCAGCGGCTACCAGTCCACGGCGGTGCAGGCCGTGCTGGATCAGCAGATGGGCTGCTTCCACGCCATCAGCCGGTTTCAGGGCGGCGTGGAAAACGCCATCGGTGCGCTGGAAGACTACCGCTGGGAGAGCGGGGAAGGGGAGGATGTGCTCGACCGCCTGAAAACGGCGCAGTCCACCTGCAACGCCTGGCTGTGGCGCATCGAGACCGGGATGGACGGGCTGGAAAATGTCAGTGACGAACAGCGGGTGCTGTACGGTGCCGTGCAGACCACCTACCGCACCTACACCGGCCTGCTGGAGGAACTGGAACAGGACCTGACCGAAGGGCGGGACGCGGACGGTTCCCAGCTGTACTACAGCCGGGTGTCCCCCTGCGGCGGCTATCTGAGCCAGTACACCCTGCAGCTTCTGGAGACCTCCATCCTGGATGCCCAGAGCAGCTACACCGAACTTTCCGCCCTGAACGAGCGGATCAACCTGCTGCAGACCGTGGTGGTGGGCATCTGCGTTGCGCTGGGCTGCATCACCGGTATGATGGTCATGCGGCTGCTGACCCCGGTGCAGCAGATGATCGTGGCCTCCCGCGCCATCGGACGCAGTGAGTTTGACACGCCGGACATCCCCATCCCCAAACAGCCGGAGATCGGCCAGCTGGCCGAGAGCTTCAACCGCATGAAGCACTCCATGGCGCAGCAGGTGAGCACCCTGCAGGAGAAAAACGAGATCGAGCGGGAACTGCACCGGCAGAAGACCCAGGCGCTGGAACTGCAGAACCGCATGGAGCGCAGCCGATTGCAGCAGCTGCGCAGCCAGATCGATCCGCATTTCCTGTTCAATACCCTGAACGTCATCCAGCAGACCGCCGCCACCGAGAAAGGCTACCGCACCCAGGCGCTTATCATGGCGCTGTCCCATCTGCTGCGGTACAGCCTGATGAGCAACGACGAACAGGTGCCCCTTTCCCGGGAGGTGCGCATCGTGGACGAATATTACTCCATCTATCATGTGCGGTTCGGCGAGCGGGTGCAGATGGAGTGGCGCATCTCGGATTCGCTGGACATGACCGAGACGATGGTGCCGTCCTTTATCCTGCAGCCCATTGTGGAAAACGCCTTCAAGCACGGCATCTGCCCCAAGGAAGAGGGCGGCATCGTGCGCATCCGCATCGTGCCATTGCGGGAGAAGGGGCTGCTGTGCATCCGCATTCTGGACAACGGCATGGGCATTCAGCCGGCGCAGCTGCAGGAACTGCGGGCGGCGCTGGCACAGCGCGGCAGTGAGCGCAGTGAGCACATCGGGATCTATAATGTGGCGGCACGCCTGCATCTGCTGGATGCACGCTGCCGTCTGGTGGTGCACAGCCGACCCGGACAGGGTACTGCCGTGGTGCTGTATCTGCCCCTTGTGGAAAATGAAGAGGAGGAATTGGAAGAATGATCCGTCTGCTGATCGTGGATGACGAATTGATGGAGCGGGAAGCCCTGACCGACATCGTGATGCGCCGGTTTGAACATGAGGTCACCGTGGAGACCGCCGAAAACGGCCGGAAGGGCGCGGACACCGCTGTGCTCTGGGGTGCAGACCTGATCCTGATGGACATCGAGATGCCCGGCATGAACGGCCTGGACGCCGCCCGCGCAGTGCTGGAACAGCGCCCGGACTGCAAGGTGATCTTCGTCACGGCCTACAGCCTGTTCCAGTACGCCCACGAGGCCATGCATCTGGGAGCCTGCGACTATCTGCTCAAACCGGTGGATCCGGACGAAGTGGAAGCTTCCATCCGCCGGGCCATCCGGCAGATCGAGGCTGGCCGGCGTCTGGCGGCACTGGCTCCGGTGGAGCCGGAACCGGACGCCGGCACGGATCCGGAGCAGGACGGGGAAGGGGAGAATGACCGCAACGCGCTGGTCATGGCGCACGTGCGCAAGTACATGGAAGACAATTATATGTTCGACCTCTCGCTGGACAGCGTCAGCGAGATCCTGCACATCAGCCCGGCCTACCTGTCCGCCCAGTTCAAAAAGTACCAGAAGATGAACTTTCTGGACTGCCTGACCGAACTGCGCATCAATGCGGCCAAGGAGCTGCTCACCGACCCCTTCCGGTCGGCTTCAGAGGTGGCCTCCATGGTGGGATATGAAGACTCCAGCTATTTTGCCCGGGCGTTCAAGAAGCGCACCGGCATGACCCCCACCCAGTTCCGGCGGGAAGCGCTCAAGAACGCGCGGGAGAAGCAGTCATGACCCGGCGGCAGCTGCTCACCCTGCTGACCGCCGGGCCGCTGCTGGCGGCTGCCGGGTGCAGCGCAGCGGCTCCGTCCGAAAGCCAGACCCCGGAGCTGATCCTCCGTTATGCGGAGAACCAGCCGGAAGATTACCCCACCACTCAGGCCGCTCTGCGGTTTGCCGAGCTGGTGGAGCAGCGCACCGGCGGGCGGGTAAAGATCCTGGTCTACAGCGGCGGGGAGCTGGGTGCGGAACAGAGCGTGATCCAACAGATGCAGTTCGGCGGCATCGATTTTTCCCGGGTGTCGCTCAGCCAGCTGGCGGAATATGCGCCGGAACTGAGCGTGCTCCAGCTCCCGTATCTGTATCAGGATGCAGACCAGATGTGGCGTGTGCTGGATGGTACCATCGGCGACGAGTTCCTGGCCATGCTGAAGATGCTGGAGCTTACCGGTCTGTCCTGGTTCGATGCCGGTGTCCGCAGTTTTTACACCCGGGAAAAGGTGTCCGGTCTGGCGGATCTGCAGGGACTGACCCTCCGGGTGCAGGAATCCGATATGATGTGCGAGATGATCGCGGCCCTGGGGGCAGTTCCGGCGCAGGTGGTGTACAGCAAGGTGTATGCGGCTCTGCACAATGCCGAGATCGATGGGGCCGAGAACAACTGGCCCAGCTATGAAGCCATGGGACACTACGAAGTGGCCCCCTACTTTTTAAAGGATGAGCATACCCGTGTGCCGGAGGTGCAGCTGGCCAGCCCGGCAGTGCGGGAAAAGCTGGCCGCGCTGGATGAAAGCTATCCGGAGCTGATCCGCATCTGTGCGCGGGAGAGCGCGAAGTTTGAGCGGGAGCTGTGGGCACAGCGGGAGGCGGAATCGGAGCAGAATATGCGCCGCCGCGGCATCGTGGTCACCGAGCTGGATGAGGATGAGAAGCGGAAGTTCCGCGCTGCGGTACAGCCCCTTTATGAGGATTTTGCCGGGCAGAGCGACTTGATCGAGCGCATCCAGAATACCTGAAACCAAAACCGAAAAAATCCGCCCGGAAGGGAGCTGTTCCCTTGAAAGGGCGGATTTTTTTTGCGCATTTCTGCCCGTTTCTGGCAGATTGCCCAAAGAAGATGGAATGAAAATTGTGAAAACGACAAAATGAAATTTCACAATTTTATAAAAAACAGGACATTTTTACGAACCGATTGCGGGCTAAATTTCTTTGCGCTACAATGAAATCACCAAGCAACAGGCCGCACAGAGCACGCAGGCTGTGCGGCAGCGGACCCCAGAATGCGAAACACAAGGAGGAGATTTCAGTATGTTTTCCAAGAAAATTTCGCGCCGCAATTTCCTGAAAGCCAGCGCCATCACCACCGCGATGGCCGCCGTCGGTCTGCCCGCTTTTGCCGAGCAGCCGGAGGACGAGAACTGCATCAAGACCGGGCTGGACATCCCCCGCGCCACCGGCAGCACCGTGGACAAGGGCGTGCTGCTGAATGAGAGCCGGCTGTACTCCATCACCGATTTCGGTGCCGTCTCGGAGGGCGACCCCATCCAGAACACCGAAGCCATCAACAAGGCCATCCAGACCGCCAGTGATGCAGGCGGCGGCACCGTGGTGGTTCCGGCAGGCGACTTCAAATCCTACACCATCCGGCTGCAGAGCGGCGTCAACATCCGCATCGATGCCAACGGTATCATCCGGGCTGCCCGGGCAGACCTGTACGACTGGTATGGCAACCAGACTATGGTAGGCGAGGGTGGAAACTACGATGAGCCGGAAGTCAACCTCTACGCCGGTCTGCAGGACCACGGCCACACCTATTTTGCCAACAGCCTGTTCTACGCCGCCGACAAGCACGATATCATGATCTACGGCGAGGGCCTCATCGACGGCAGCTACATGGACGACACCGGCACCCTTATCAATGTGCTGTCCGGCAACGACCCCTCCAACCCCAAGAACCGCACCGACCGGGGCCACAGCGCCACCTGGTACGGCAACAAGGCCATCGCCCTGGTGCGCTGTGAGAACGTGGTGCTGGACGGCATCCGCATCCTGAACGGCGGTCACTTTGCCATCATCGCCGAGGGCACCAAGAACATGACCGTCAACGATTTGATTGTGGACACCAACCGTGACGCCTACAACATCGACTGCACCCAGAACGTCACCGTGCGCAACAGCCACTTCAACTCCCTGACCGATGACGCCATCGTCATGAAGGCCTCCTACGGTGCCGGCATCTTCATGCCCACCCAGAACGTCCTGATCGAGGACTGCGTGGTCAGCGGCTACGATGCCGGTTCTGTGATCACCGGAGCCTGCACCACCGATAAGATCGTGGCCACCGACGCCTGCGGCCCCACCGCCCGTGTCAAGTTCGGCACCGAGTCCACTTGCGGCTACAACACCGTTACCATCACCCGGGTCAAGTTCGAGCGTTCCCGCGGCTTCTGCATGGAAGCAGTGGACGGCAGCCCGCTGACCAACATCGTGCTGACCGACTGCACCATGGACACCATCTCGTCTTCGCCCATCTTCATCCGCGTGGGCGACCGTGCCCGGTACCCTGTCACCGGCCACACCACCGAGCAGGCCATCAACGCCGCCAACGACGTCCGTCTGGACAACTCCGGCTGGGTGCTGCCCAACCGCGCCGAGTACCAGCTGTACCCCGTGGCCCGCTACAGCCCCTCCTATAATAAGAGCAAGACCGTTTCCATCGACGGCATCGCGTCCTTCAAGGTCGTGGATCCCGAGAACCCCACCCGCATCAACAACGCCAACCTCGCCGAGGTGGACGGCAAGCTGTACCTCTACCGCTGGGACGATGCACAGCATCAGTATGTGCCCGACCTGACCAGGGAAATTTCCCAGAAGGATGCCGTGTACTACGCCAACGCCACCGCAGCCCAGAACCTGGCCAGCGTGAGCAATGTGGAGATCAGCAACGTCAAGATCACCAACGTGGATCCCCGCTATCCCATCCTGCTGGAAGGCCTGGTGGACAGCAAGGTGCAGAACGTGATCCTGCGCAACATCTCGGTCAAGTACCGCGGTGGTCTGTCCCTGAAGGAAGCCGTGGAACAGCGTCAGCTGGGCACCTACTGGGTCTACTCCCAGAGCGGTTCCGCACCCACCGTGCAGAAGCTGCCCTGGCTGGTCAACACCTTCTTCAGCAAGTGCGAGGGCCTGCTGCCCCGTGTGTCCTGGAAGAACGGCACCTGGGTGGATGACCCGTACAACGTGCCGGAGATGGTCGCGGAGTATCCGGAACCCTCCATCCTGGGTGTGCTGCCGGCCTATGGCGTCTACGCCCGCCATGTGGACGGCCTGACCCTGCAGAACGTGGGTCTGAGCTACGAGATCGAAGATAAGCGCCCGGCCATCGTGCTGGATGACGTGTCCAACGCCGACCTGCGCACCGTGGCCGCCAAGACCGCTTCCGGCGTCAAGGCCGTGGTCACTGTGACCAACCAGTACAAGCGCCATGTGGGCAACGAGTATGTGCCGGACGAGCCGTACTTTACCACCACCTGCGAGAACGTCAAGCTGGGCCTGCTGGGCAGGGAAGAGGTCACCGTGGACACGCCGGCTCCCGGCACCCCCGCCGACAGCTGCTATGCCGATATCCGCCTGCCCATCCCCGAGAACGGCTATCAGTTCCCGGTCAAGACCGAGGACTATCCGCTGCCACTGACCGTGCACCGCCCGTACTTCAGCTACATCGGCGACCAGAGCGTCAAGCTGGGCGATACCCTGACCCTGACCATCTCGGCCCGCAACCCGGCCAACGGCGTGCGCACTACGAAAAAGCAGCCTGCCGCGGTCATCGAGGCGTTGGACGGCGGTCTGACCTACGGCACCGCCGGTCTGCTGCCGGTGGGCGCATCCTTTGATGCCGGTTCCCACACCCTCACCTTCAAGCCGGTGGCAAAGGGCACCTACAAGGTCACCTTTACGCTGGATGACGGTGTGATCCCCGAGCAGAAGACCATCCGCATCACCGTGGCATAATTTTCCTGGATCGTCTTAAAACAGCATTTCCGTTCCGCCCCGGAGGCCGCAAGCTTCCGGGGCGGTTTTGCAGGAAGAAAAAGTCCTTGTATCCAAGTGTTAAGCAGTATTGCACAAACGAAAAGATGTTCTGTTGAGCAACCTGTACAAAAAGAATTCTGACATTTTTTCAAAAAACAGGACATTTTTCGAAAACGCTTGTAATATATCAGAAAGTTTGTTAAAGTATGTACAGTAAATGAACAGGAAACGAACCCCTGTGCAGGTCAGCCTGTTCCCAATATTAAGGAGGACGATACCTATGAAAAAGATTTCTCGCCGCAGCTTCCTGGCTGTTGCCGGTGCAGCAACTGCTGCAGTCGCTCTGACCGCTTGTGGTGGTTCCAGCAGCTCTACCGCTGCTTCTTCCACTGCTGCATCTTCCACCGCAGCTTCTTCTGCTGCCGCTGGTGATGCCGCTGCTGCTGCAAACGATCCCAAGGTGACCCTGGTCTACGCTGAGGTCAACCCCCTGGATACCATCGTCGGCCAGACCGGTTCTCACTTCAAGGAGAAGGTCGAGGAGCTGAGCGGCGGTTCTGTCGTCGTTGACGTGCAGGCTTCCGGTGTTCTGGGTTCTGAGAACGACGTTCTGGATGCTATCCTGGGCGGTTCTACTTCCATCGACATCAGCCGTATCTCTGCTTTCGCACTGACCAGCTACGGCTGCAACAAGTCCAAGCTGCTGTCCATCCCCTTCACCTTTGACAACCGTGCTCACTTCTGGAACTTCGCCAACAGCGATCTGGCTCCCGAATTCCTGAACGAGCCTCAGGAACTGGGCCTGCCCGTTCGCGGCCTGTTCTACGGCGAAGAGGGCTTCCGTCACTTCTTCACCGTCAAGCCCGTGGCTACCATTGCTGATTTCAAGGGCATGAAGCTGCGCGTGTCCAACGACCCCGTCATGAACGGTCTGGTCGAGGGCCTGGGCGCTAACCCCACCGTCGTTTCCTTCGGTGAGCTGTACAGCGCACTGCAGACCGGCGTTGTCGATGGCGCTGAGCAGCCCATCGCAAACTACAAGTCCAACGCTTTCCCTGAGGTTGCCAACAACCTGATCCTGGACGGCCACACCCTGGGCGCCATCCAGGCTGTTATCACCGATAACGCATGGGCAAAGCTGACCGAGAACCAGCAGGCTGCCATCATGGAGGCCGGTGCTGACACCCAGAAGTTCAATGCAGACCTGTCTGAGAGCGCTGAGAACAAGGTTCTGGATGAGCTGAAGTCCTCCGGCTGCAATGTGGTCGATGTTCCCGATAAGGCACCCTGGCAGGAAGCATGTGCCAAGGTCATCAGCGACAACACCTCCGATCAGGCTGAGCTGTACCAGAAGCTGCTGGACATGAAGGCATAAGCAAACGCGCCTTTTCCATGCAAGAATAAAATGGCCCGGCGGGGACAACGGGAAATCGGCCCGCTGCCCCCGCCGGGCTTTTATAGTAAAGGAGGAAACCTTATGCCGAAAATCTTTACCACATTGGATAAGATCAAACCGGCGTACGACGTTACCTATAAGGTGGTGCTGTTCATCTGCAAGCTTTTGCTGATCCTGGACATCCTCATCACCACCATGTCGGTCATTGGCCGTTACGTCCCCTTTATCCCGGACCCTGCCTGGTCGGAAGAAGTCGTGCTGACCTGCATGAGCTACATGGCCGTGCTGAGTGCAGCGCTGGCCATCCGCCGCGGTGCCCACATCCGCATGACCGCCTTTGATGTCTACCTGCCCAAGACCGTCGTCAAGGCGCTGGACATCCTGGCCGATGTTGCCGTGATGGTGCTGGGCATCATCATGATGGTGGTGGGCTGGAACTACGCTACCACCTTGGGCGGCCGCGGTTTCTACGTTTCCATGCCCTGGCTGAGCCGCTTCTGGATGTACTTCCCCGTGCCGCTGGCCGGTGTTGCCATGATCGTGTTCGAGTTTGAGTCCATCTACAACCACATCAAGAGCCTGTTTGTAAAGGAGGAGAATTGATATGACAGTTCAGACACTGGCGATCCTTGTCCTTCTGGTCAGCTTCTTTGTGATGATCTTCCTGCGGTTCCCCATTGCATACGCCGTTGGCCTTTCCAGTGTGTTCTGCCTGATGGTGCAGGGCCAGGCCCTTACGGATGTCTGCCGTCTGATGGTCAAGGGCATTTCGTCCTTCAGCCTGATGGCCGTGCCCTTCTTCATCACCATGGGTGTGCTCATGGGCTCCGGCGGCATCTCTGAAAAACTGATCGCTCTGGCCGATGCCTGCGTCGGCTGGATGCGCGGCGGCATGGCCATGGTCAACATCGTGGCTTCCTACTTCTTCGGCGGCATTTCCGGTTCTGCTTCCGCCGATACCGCCTCCATCGGCTCTATCATGATCCCCATGATGGTGGATCAGGGCTACGGTGCAGACTTCTCCACCGCTGTTACCATCACCTCCTCCTGCGAGGGCCTGCTGGTTCCTCCCAGCCACAACATGGTCATCTACGCTACCACCGCCGGTGGTATCTCCGTGGGCAGCCTGTTCCTGGCAGGTTACCTGCCCGGCGCACTGCTAGCCATCGTGCTGATGATCGGCTCCTACATCATCTCCGTGAAGCGCAATTACCCCAAGGGTGATTCCTTCAGCATCAAGCGCTTTATCAAGCAGCTGGGCACCTCCATCTGGGCTCTGGCCGCCGTTATCATCGTGGTGTTCGGCGTGGTCGGCGGCGTGTTTACCGCTACCGAGTCCGCTGCTATCGCCGTTATCTACTCCCTGCTCGTTTCCGTGTTCGTCTACAAGGGCCTGGACTGGAAGGGCGTGTGGCACGCTCTGGACGAGTGCGTCAACACCCTGTCCATCGTGCTGATCCTGATCGCCACCTCTGCAGTGTTCGGCAACTGCCTGACCATGCTGCACGTGCCTGATCTGGCAGCAACCGCCATCACCGACCTGACTGATAACCCCTACATCATCGCACTGCTGATCGACCTGATCCTGCTGGTGCTGGGCATGATCATGGATATGGCTCCCATCATCCTGATCGCTACCCCCATCCTGCTGCCCATCGCCACCTCCATCGGCATCGACCCCATCCAGTTTGGTATCATCGTGGTGCTGAACTGCGGCATCGGCCTGCTGACTCCTCCCGTTGGCTCCGTGCTGTTCATCGGCTCTGCCGTTGCAAAGCGCCCCATGGAAAAGGTGGTCAAGGCTACCCTGCCGTTCTACCTGTGCATGTTTATCGCACTGCTGCTGCTGACCTACGTCCCCGACATCAGCCTTGCCATCCCCAAGCTACTGGGCGGTTACGTCAGCCCCATCGCCAATCCTCTGGGCCCCGTGTTCATCCACTAAGGTCCTCCTTGGCGGCATAAGCTGAACCAAAATCCCTCCTGCGTGCAAGCGCAGGGGGGATTTTTTGTGCGGAAAAATTTCAAATTTCCTCTTGCAATTCTTTGAAATGGTGCTATAATAGTAAGGCAATCGTTTCCAAGGCCGCTCGACGGGGTAGCCGATATTGAAGGTTGTGATGGGCACATACATTTATAATATGGCCCCAATACGTCAGAACCAGAAATGAGGTGAAAAGAATGAAACAGGGTATCCATCCGAACTACGTTGACTGCACCATCACCTGCGCTTGCGGCAACGTCATTAAGACTCGTTCCACCAAGCCTGAGATCCACGTCGAAGTTTGCTCCAAGTGCCATCCTTTCTACACTGGCAAGCAGAAGCTGGTTGACACCGGCGGACGTGTTGAGCGCTTCAACAAGCGTTTCGGCCGTAAGTAATTATAGGCTATCAGGCGCCGCTTCCTTTGGGAGGCGGCGCTTTTTTGTATGGCGGCGGCGCAATTGTTCTGTGTTTGCACACAGCTTTGCCCCAATTTGAACACAATTTCCGTCTAAAATAAACCAGCATAAAAATTGAGACAAAGGAGCGTCTGCGATGATCGAAGTATCGCATCTGAGCAAACAATATGGCAGTCATCCGGCCATTGAGGATCTGTCCTTCACGGTGGAAGACGGGCAGATTTACGGACTGCTCGGCCCCAACGGCGCGGGCAAATCCACCATCATGAACATCCTCACAAGCTATCTGGCCCCCACCAGCGGAGAGGTGAAGGTGGCAGGGTACAGCCTGCCGGAAGAGGCCCAGCAGGCCAAGGCCTGTGTGGGCTATCTGCCGGAACAGCCGCCGCTTTACCCAGAGATGACCGTGCAGGAGTATCTGATGTTTGCGGCCGAACTGAAGGGCGTAAAAAAGGTCCAGCGCAAAGAGCAGGTGCTCAAAGCCGCCCGCCGCACCGGACTGGAATCCGTGCTGCCCCGGCTCATCCGCAGCCTGTCCAAGGGCTACCGCCAGCGGGTGGGCATCGCGCAGGCTCTGCTGGGCAGTCCGAAACTCATCATTCTGGACGAACCGACCGTGGGCCTGGACCCCGCCCAGGTCATTGAAATTCGCAAACTGATTCAGGAACTGGGCCGGGCGCATACCGTTATCTTGTCCAGCCACATCCTGAGCGAGGTGCAGGCAGTGTGCAGCCGGGTACTGATCCTCTCCAAGGGAAAGCTGGTGGCCGAGGGCACGCCGGAAGAGCTGGGCGAAAAGCTCAACCCGGGCAGCTGTCTGCGTGCCACTGTCCTGGGTGACCGCAAAACGGTATTGGAAGCCGTGCAGGCTGTGCCCGGCATCTGCAAGGTGCAGGTGGAGAGCGAAGCCGACGGTGAGGTGACCTTTACTGCCGAGAGTGAGGACGCCGCCGACCGCCGCGCTGCTGTGTCCAAGGCGCTGGCCAAGGCCGGGTGCACGGTGTTGGCACTGGCGGCGGAGAACAAGAGCCTGGAAGAGATCTTCCTGGCTCTGACCGGCGGTGCATCCGCTGCCGAAACCGCGAAAACTACAGAACAGGAGGAGGACTGACCCATGAATGCCATTTTCAAACGGGAACTGCGCAGTTACTTTCATGGCATGATCGGCTATGTGCTCACCGCGTTCCTGCTGGTGTCCACCGCCATTTACTTTGTGGCGCTGAATCTGGGCTACGGCCTGACGGATTTCGGCTACTATACGCTGTACCGTACCATTTTTATGCTGCTGTTCTATTTTCCGGTGCTGACCATGCGTTCCTTCGCGGAGGAGCGCCGCACCCGCACCGACCAGCTGCTGCTCACCAGTCCGGTGTCCGTGTGGGGCGTTGTGCTGGGCAAATTCTTTGCCCTGTGCGCGGTCTTCGCCGTGCCCTGTGCGGTGGACGCCGTGCTCATTCTGGTGCTGAAAGCACTGGGGGCCACCACCGCTACGACGCTGGCAAATTTCGCAGCCCTGCTGTGCTATTTTCTGCTGGGCTGTGCCGCGCTGGCCATTGGCATCTTCCTGTCCAGCCTGACCGAGAACCAGATCATTGCGGCGGTGTCCGGCGTGGCCGTACTGCTGCTGGCCTACCTGATGCCCAGTCTGCGCAGTATGTTCACCGCTGGAAGCGCCATTGCTCTGGCGCTGTTTACGGCACTGTCGGCGGTGCTCTGTGTGGTGGCCGGCCTGCGCAGCAAGAGCTTTACGCTGGGCTGTCTGAGTTTTGCAGGCTGCTGTGTGGCCCTGACGGCGCTGTTCCTGCTGCAGAGCAGCTGGCTCACCGAGGGCTTCAGCGCGGTGCTGAGCGCACTGTGCCTGTTCACCCCCTTTGAAGAGTTCGTCAACAGCAGCTTTTCCATTCCCACGCTGGTGTATTACGGCACCATCACGGTGCTGTTCCTGTTCTTCACCGCGCAGGGGCTGGAAAAGCGCCGCTGGAACTGAGGGGAGGGAACGATTATGAAAAAATTCAACGCAAAGCCCTCCAACGGCAAGGTGTTCCGCAACGGGCTGTATTCCACGGCCATTCTGGCGGCGGCCATCGTGCTGGCCATTCTGCTCAACCTGCTGGTGCGGGCCATTCCGTCCAAGTACACCGAGTTTGACCTGTCCGAGGGCAAAATGTACACCCTGACCGATACTTCGGTGCAGCTGACGCAGAAGCTGGAACAGGACGTGACCATCTACTATCTGTGCCAGACCGGCGATGAAGACACCATCATCACCAAGCTGTTGAACAATTATGCTGCCCAGAGCAGCCACATCCGCTGGGAACAGAAGGATCCGGCCCTGTATCCGACCTTCGCGGCCCAGTATGGCGAGGACAACATTTCCACCGGCGGTCTGATCGTGGTCAGCGGGGACAGCCATGTGGCGCTGGACGCTGCTGACCTGTACGAGTATGACTACTCCGATTACTACACCACCGGTTCCGCCAAGGTGACCTTCAGCGGCGAAAAGCAGATCTCTGCCGCCATCTACAAGCTCACCAGCAGTGCAGAGACCCATGCCTATTATATCACCAACCACGGGGAACAGGCCCTGACCGATTCCCTGACCGAGGCGCTGAACGCCCAGAACATCACGGTGGATGCACTGGACCTGCTGAGCAGTGAGATCCCGGAGGACTGCGACCTGCTCATCATCAACAACCCCACCTCTGATTTCGCAGCGGAAGGCGGTCTGGTGGACGAAGTTTCCATGCTGCAGAACTACCTGAACGAGGGCGGACATCTGCTGGTCGCGACCAACCCCTACAATGAGACGCCGGAACTGGACAGCCTGCTGGCAGAGTTCGGCCTGAGCCGGGAGAATGGCATTGTTGTGGAAGG
This sequence comes from uncultured Faecalibacterium sp., assembly GCA_934525845.1. Taxonomy (GTDB): domain Bacteria; phylum Bacillota; class Clostridia; order Oscillospirales; family Ruminococcaceae; genus Faecalibacterium. The sequence goes on from CAKSZS010000006.1 coordinate 90,412, forward strand.
GGACAGCAGCCATGCGCTGTACGGTTACCCGTACTCGCTGTTCCCGGACTACGCTTCCACCAGTGAGACCACCGCGCTGGACGGCGTGAACCAGAACACCCGCGTGATGCTGTCGGTGGCGCAGGGCATCTCCATCACGGAGACGGACGATGTGACCGCCGAAGCGCTGCTGAACACCTCGGACGAAGCCTACAGTAAGGTGAACACGGCATCGTCCACCGCAGACAAGGAAGACGGCGACCTGGACGGCCCCTTCACGCTGGCGGCCTGGGCACGCAGTGACACCACCGGAGCAGAGGTCATCTGGATCGGATGCGGCAACCTGGACAACGAGCAGCTGTATCAGTCGGTGCCCGGCAACCGGACCTTCCTGCAGGGCTGTGCCGCTTCGCTGGCGGATCAGGACAGCGCGGTGCTCATCGACACCAAGACCATGGAAGCAGACCCCATCACAGTCCCCGCGTCTGCGTCCACCGCACTGGGCATGGTGTTCGTGTTCCTGCTGCCGGCCGCGGTGCTGGCAACCGGTGCTGTAGTCGTGCTGCTGCGCCGCCGCAAATAAGGAGACCGATATGAAAGCAAAACAACGCACCCTTGCGGTGCTGGTGGTTCTGGCCGTTCTGCTGGGCGGTGCCCTCTGGGCCGTGAACCGCACCAAGACCACGCTGGAAGAAGCCGCCGACGCGGCATCCGAGGGCAGCATCCCGCTGGCGGCGGTGTCGGCCAGCAATCTGACCCAAATTCAGGTCACCTACAACGGCGAGACCAACACACTGGACTATGCAGACAGCGGCTGGACGCTGGCGGAAGACCCAGCGTATCATCTGGATGACACCGCCTGCAATACGATGCTCACCGCGCTGGGGTCCATGAACGCCGGGCGCACCATCGAGGCTCAGCCCGGCGAGGACTACGGCTTTGCAGAACCCTGGCTCACCGTGGCCTTCACGGCAGCAGGGGAGACCCACACCCTGACCTTCGGGGCGGAAAATACCGTCACCGGGGACCGCTATGTGAAGCTGGACGGTGCGGATACCATTTATACGGTGTCAACCAGCAAGGTCTCCTGCTTTGCCCAGAGCAAGGCGGAACTGTTCGGCAGCTTCAACCCGGCGGGCATCACGGCTTCGTCCATCCAGTCTCTCACGGAGACCTTTATGGACGGCAGCAGCCTGTCGCTGACGGCAGTCTCGGAACCGGCAGAGGCAGCAGAGGAAACGGACGGGGAAAGCAGTTCCGATTCGACCGCGTATGAGACGGTCTGGCGGTTCCCGGGAGAGCCGGATGCCGACCTGGATCAGGACAAGGTGCAGAGCCTGCTGTCGGCGCTGGGCACCTACGTCTACGCCCAGGTCACCGGGGCAGACCCGGCGGACTACGGCTTTGCCAAGCCGCTGGCCACCGTGCAGGTGACCACCGATGCCGGGACCACTGCGGTGAGCTACGCCGCCGGGACCGACGGCTATTATCTGATGGTGGAGGGCGATGATTCCATCTATGCGGTGGATGGAAATACCATGGCCGCCCTGATGACTTCCGCCGAGGACCTGAAGGCGGAATGACCTGAAAAAATACTGCATCCTGCGCTTGGCGAAAAGTCCGCTGCGGCGCAGGATTTTTTTGCGCTCCGTGTAAAGTTTCGGCAAACCGCGACAGAATGATTGACATTTCACTTCGGATTGTTTATGATTAACCATGACAGGGCAGAATCACTGCGCAATATTACGGTCGTCATGGATGTTGTGCGGGACGGAGTGTGCTGCTGCAGGGCACTCCGAAGTCACCCTGGTACGGAAGCGGGATGGGGCATAGGCCCTGTCTTTTTTCGTATCTGAGTTTAAGGAGGATAAGTAAAAATGGACAACTCGGTGATCGTTTCACTGCGGGATATCGTGGTGGAATTTGATGGTCAGCGCATTCTGGATG
>CAKSZS010000007.1 GCA_934525845.1 uncultured Faecalibacterium sp.
TTCTTGGAGTCATACTGGAAGTATGCCTGAACATACTTGTCGGTATGGTCGCCGATGATCTTGACGGAGTTCTTGTTTGCGCCGACGGTGCCGTCGCCGCCCAGGCCCCAGAACTTGCACTCCTTGGTGCCAGCAGCTGCGGTGATGGGAGCGGGCTTGACTTCCGGCAGAGACAGGAAGGTGACGTCATCGGTGATGCCCAGGGTGAAACGCTCCTTGGGCTGATCCTTCTCCAGCTCCTTGAACAGAGCGAAGATGGAGGACGGCGGGGTATCCTTGCTGCCCAGACCGTAGCGGCCGCCGGTCAGAACGACATCGTTCAGGCCAGCCTCACGCAGGGTAGCGGCAACATCCAGGTACAGGGGCTCGCCCAGAGAGCCGGGCTCCTTGGTGCGGTCCAGCACAGCCACCTTCTTGGCGGTCTTGGGCAGGACCTTCAGCAGAGCGGAGGACACCCAGGGACGGTACAGGCGGACCTTGACGATACCGACCTTCTCGCCCTTGGCGTTCAGGTAGTCGATGACCTCGTCAGCAACGTCGCAGACAGAGCCCATAGCGATCATCACACGGTCAGCATCGGGTGCGCCGTAGTAGTTGAACAGATCGTAGTTGGTGCCCAGCTTTGCGTTGATCTTGGCCATGTACTTCTCAACAACAGCAGGCAGAGCGTTGTAAACGCTGTTGCATGCCTCACGATGCTGGAAGAACACGTCGCCGTTCTCGTGGGAACCGCGCATCTTGGGGTTCTCGGGGTTCAGAGCCTTCTTACGGAACTCCTCCACAGCCTCCATGTTGCACATTTCCTTCAGATCGGCGTAATCCCACTTCTCGATCTTCTGGTACTCATGAGAAGTACGGAAGCCGTCGAAGAAGTTCAGGAAGGGGACCTTGCCCTCGATGGCTGCCAGATGGGCAACCGGGGACAGATCCATGACTTCCTGCACGCTGCTCTCGACCAGCATTGCAAAACCGGTCTGACGGCAGGCCATGACGTCGCTGTGATCACCGAAGATGTTCAGGGACTGGGTAGCAACGGTACGAGCCGAAACATCGAACACGCAGGGCAGCTGCTCCGCAGCGATCTTGTACATATTGGGGATCATCAGCAGCAGGCCCTGAGAAGCGGTGAAGGTGGTGGTAACAGCACCTGCACCCAGAGAGCCGTGCACAGCGCCTGCGGCGCCTGCCTCAGACTCCATCTCGACGACCTTGACCTGATTGCCGAAGATGTTCTTCTGGCCGGCTGCAGACCACTGGTCCACAGAGTCAGCCATCGGAGAAGACGGGGTAATGGGGTAGATGGCAGCCACGTCCGTGTAGGCATACGCTACATGGGCGGCAGCGGTATTGCCATCCATAGTTTGCTTTGCTCTAGGCATTTTTCTTCCTCCATTATTCAGAATTTGGTACCTTTTGCGCGGGGCAATATGCCCCACATGGGACCGGAGAACCCCATAAAGGCACTATTGCTTGTATACTATAATAGCAAATTCCGCCCGCAAAGTAAACGCAAACCGCCCGACAAACGCACCAAAAATAAAAAAAATTTTTTAGCGGTTTTGTACGTCTTTAGCGCATTAAAGTGAGCAGCGGCGCGGATTTTCCGGTTTTTACCGGTTTGCTGTGGCTGCCTTTTTCAAAAATTGAATTTTTCTGGAATTTCTGTATAAAAATATTTCCCATTTCAACAGCCTCGCCCTCTCAGCTTCGCTGCATCTTAAATTTCAAAAAAGCCTTTCTTTTATCATTGACACCCCCCGTTATTTGCCGTAAACTGGGAAGCAGAAGCCCGGCATCCCGCCGGAGAAAAAGGGGCGTAAGGTAAATGAAAAATACAGTGCATTTTGAAAAGACTCTTTCCAGCGAAGTGCTGTTCGAAGGCCGGGTCATCACCCTGACCAAGGACACGGCCCTGCTGGAAAACGGCAAGACCGCCAGCCGCGAGGTGGTGCATCACCACGGCGGTGCCTGCATCGTTCCGTATTTTGCAGACGGCACCATCTGCCTGGTGCGGCAGTTCCGCTATGCCATGCAGCAGGAACTGTGGGAGCTGCCCGCCGGCAAGCTGGAAAAGGGGGAGGATCCTTTTGAAGCCGCCAAGCGGGAACTGGAAGAGGAATGCGGCCTGACCGCCGACACCTATACTTCTCTGGGCGAGTTCTACCCCACCGTAGGCTATGACACCGAGGTCATTTATACCTGGGCGGCCACCGGCCTGCACGAGACCCATATGCACCTGGACGATGACGAGTTCCTGACCCCGGACCGTGTGCCGCTGGAAAAAGCCTACGAGATGGTCATGAGCGGCGAGATCAAGGACGGCAAAACCATCGCCGGTATCCTGAAGCTCAAGGCCCTGCTGGCTGAGGGCAAGCTGTGATCTCCCTTTTGTACGAGGATGCTGCCCTGGTGGTGCTGAACAAACCAGCGGGCCTTTCCAGCGAGGAGGGCGTGCCCGCCGCTCTGCGGGAGCAGTGGGGGAAGGCAGACGCCTTTGTGGGCGCGGTGCACCGGCTGGACACCGGCGTGTCCGGCCTGATGGTCTATGCCAAGACGCCCGCCGCCGCGGCCGCCCTGAGCCGCCAGATCACCCAGAGCCAGAACGCCTATGCCGTGCAGGACGGCCGGGCAGAAGGCCCCGCTGAAAGCCCGCAGTTCGTCAAGCGCTACCGGGCCGTGATCGCGGGCTGTCCGGACGATGCGCTGCCCGCAGCAGGCACCCTGCGGGACTATCTGTTCAAGGACAGCCGCAGGGGCCGGGTGTTCCCGGTCAAGCGCCCCCGCAAAGGGGTGCGGGAAGCGGTGCTGGACTACCGCATCGTGCAGACAGCCGAAGATTGCAGCCTGGCGGAGATCACCCTGCACACCGGCCGCACCCATCAGATCCGGGTGCAGTTTGCCTCCCGGAAGCACCCGCTGTGGGGCGACGGCAAATACGGGAGCCGCTGCAAGGGGAACATCGCCCTGCAGAGCTGCGGCCTGCAGTTCCGGCACCCGGAAAACGGGGAAGTGCTGAGCTTCACCCTGCCGCTGCCGGACGGAGAACCTTGGAAAACGTTTGGAGAATAATGCACCCTTCAAGCATGATGTTCCGCCTGCGCGGAAATGATGCAGCCGCCTGCGGCGGCCATGATGTGCTCCGGGCCAAGCCATCCGCAATTCTTCCTGTGCCCGCAGGCACACATCATTTTGCCGTGAAGCGGCAATCATCCTTTGTCCGCAGGACAACATCCTGTTTGCCCGCAGGGCAAATACATCATTCCGATTAGGTGAGAGGTATGGAGCAATACAAAACCGATGCTGAAATTTACGCGGTGCTGGAGCGGGAGATCATCGACCTGACCCTGCGCCCTGGCAGTCCTCTGAGCGAGAATCCGCTGTGCACCCGGTTCGGTGCGCCGCGCAGCCTGATCCGTGTGGTGCTGCAGAAACTGCAGGAAAACGGTCTGGTAAAGATCGTGCCGTACAAGGGCACCACCGTCACCCGGCTGAACCGCCGCATCGTGGACGAGCTGATCTATGAGCGCACCGCTGTGGAGGCCCGCGTCCTGCGGGACTTCACCCCGCGCTGCACCCCGGAGCAGCGGGCGCTGATCCGCAAGCGGGTGGACGCTTACGAGGAGCTGGCCCGGGCCACTGCGCCGGACTTCAACCGCCTGTACGAAGCGGACCGTGCCCTGCACGAGACCTGGTTTGCCGCCATGGACAAGATGTATCTGTGGCGCACCCTGCAGAACGCCCACGCGGACTACAGCCGCTTCCGGATGCTGGACACCATGACCAGCGGCGGACTGGCCGAGGTCATTGCAGACCACCGGAACCTGCTGGACGCCATCGAGCGCTGCGACCTGGCCGCCTTTGAGCCGCTGGTGGAGCGGCATCTGTACGGCGGCATCCGCCGGCTGGGCAGCAGGCTCACCGATGAATACGCCGACTATTTTGAGCCGGAATCCACAAAATAACCGAAAGGAGCCTTTCTCCATGGCCATTACCATGAATCTGTACTACACCGGGACCAACGGCAGTGCCCGCCGCTTTGCGGAAGAGATGATCGCCACCGGCACGGTGGACGCCATCCGCGCCGAACCGGGCAGTCTGCGCTACGAGTATTTCACGCCGTTCCACGACCCGGAGACGGTCCTGCTCATCGACAGCTGGACCGATCAGGCTGCCATCGATGCACACCACGCTTCACCCATGATGCAGACCATCACCGACCTGCGGGCTAAGTATGACCTGCATATGCGGGCCGAACGCTATGTCTCGGATGAAGCCGGTGTGCCGGAACAGGACCAGAAGTTTATTCGCAAGTAACCGATTTGAATTTTTCTCCGCTTCGCTCTGAAAAAAACAGCGGAAAAATGCTTTCCAAAAGAAAGAGAGCCAGAAAATCTGCGGATTTTCTGGCTCTCGCTTTTCACGGGAAAGGTCGTTCCGGGAAGGAGCATTTGCTGCTGTCGGCCTGCGGCCGTCGCGCAGCGACTCCAAATCGGAGAAACTCAAAAAATGCGTTGAGCGAAGCGCTAGCATTTTTGCGTTTCGACTTCTTCTTTGGGGTCTGAAAGGGGCGAGAAGCCCCTTTCTCGTCAGGGGTAAGTGGAGTCCAGAGGATGAGAGGGGCGCGTCGAAACGCCTCTCTTGTCCTCTGGCCCAGCGGAGCGTCCCCTGCGGCAATGCCGTCCACAAAACCCATCAGACTTTCTCCACCCGAAAACGCTCTGCCTGGAAATATTTTTATTCTCTCAGAACACGTTGGAAATGAAAATCTCCAGCCCGATGCCGATAAGGATGACGCCGCCCAGGATGGACGCCTTGCCGGAAAGCTTGGTGCCGAACTTCTTGCCGATGTTCAGGCCCGCCATGCAGATGACGAAGGTCACTGCTGCAATGATGAGGGACGCCGCCAGTGCCATGAGCCAGCCGTATTCCGAAATGGTGAAGCCCACGGAAAGGGCATCGATGCTGGTGGCCACGCCCTGCATGAAGAGAGCACCGGCGCTCAGTTCGGCGGCTTCCTCGGCTTCCTCGCCCTTGATGCCGTCCAGCAGCATCTTGCCGCCGATGTAGCCCAGCAGGACCAGGGCGATCCAGGGGATGAACGTTTCAAAGGACGAGAACAGCTCCACGATGGTGTGCACACAGATCCAGCCGGTCATGGGCATCACAGCCTGGAACACGCCGAAGGTACCCGCGATCCTGCACATGGTGTCTTTGCCCATTTTGGGGTCATGCAGACCGTTTGCCATGGATACCGAAAAGGCGTCCATCGCCAGACCCACGCCCAGCAGGGCACTGTTGAGGAAAAACACAAAACTCCATTCCATATTGTCTGCCTCCTGTTTGTAAAACCAGAATATTGGGGCAATACAAAACCCGGTCCCGGGCGCGCTGAACGTCCAGAACCGGGTAAGTTTTTGAATAAACCAACTCCATGTGCCGGGCGCATCTCCCACGCCAAAAACACATGAGTCTCGCAAATGAAAGCAAGCCAGGCCGGAACCAACGGCCATTGTGTTGACTTGCTGCGCCCTGCAAAAGCGCCTGCTACTCCCCCACGGGTATTGTGATTGTTTGCTTATCTTATCACAATTTTATGGAGAAGTCCAGACAAACTTGAGCATTTACCGTAAGTTTTTCTGATCTTCCAGTACTCGCTCGGCTCGTGAGGCAGGACGGCGGGTAGTTTCCGAAGCAAATGATCCGGAGGGTGGGTCCCTGCTTCCGAAGGAAGTAGGGCGGGCAATGGAATGGCCCGTTGCATTTGCGAGGGAACTACCCGATGGCCTGCCGTAAACACGTTTTTATTCTTCGGCGTCCGCTTCCGGGGCCTCGGTGGCGGCTGCTGCATCGGCGGCTTCCATCTCGGCCAGCTGCTCGGCAGTGGGTTCGGCATCGGCCTCGGAGGCGTCGATCTGTTCGGTCTGGGCCTCGTCGTCGTGGTCGGTGCGGGCCAGCACCATCACCTTGTCGTTCTCGCCCAGACGCATCACGCGGACGCCGGAACCGTAACGGCTCTGCAGCGGGATCTCGTTGGCGTGCAGGCGGATGATGATGCCCTCCTGGCTGCTCAGCAGCACGTCGTCCACATCATCCACGATCTTGACCGTCGCCACCTTGTCCTTGGTGACGTCGTAGTTGCGGATGCCCTTGCCGCCGCGGGCGGTGATGCGGTAGGTGTCGATGTCGGAACGGCGTCCCTTGCCGTTCTCGGTCACGGTGAGCACCGTGCCGCCCTCGCGGCAGATGCACACGCCGATGACCTCATCGCCCTCGGCCAGCTTGATGGCGCGCACGCCGTGGCCGCTGCGTCCCATCGGACGGGCATCTTCTTCATTGAAGCGGATGGCCTGACCGTTGCGGGTGGCAACGATGAGCATATCGTGGCCGGTGGTCAGACGGGTCCAGGCGATGGCATCGCCCTCGTTCAGGGCAATGCCGATCAGGCCACTCTTGCGGATGTTGGCGTACTGTTCCAGCGGGGTGCGCTTGATGAGGCCCTGCTTCGTGACCATGGTCACAAAGCCGCCCTCGGTGCCGGCATCCTTGCTCTGGCAGATCATGTTGGTGACCTTTTCGCCCTCGGCCAGCTGCAGCAGGTTCACGATGTTGGTGCCCTTGCTGGTGCGGCTGCCCTCGGCGATGGTATAGCCCTTGATGCGGAACAGACGGCCCTTGTCGGTGACGAACAGCACATAGTCGTGGGTGGAACCGACGAACATTTCCTGTACGATGTCCTCTTCCTTGCGGGTCATGCCGGAAATGCCGCGGCCGCCGCGGCGCTGGGCCTGATAGGTGGCCTTGAGCTGGCGCTTGATATAACCGGCCTCGGTCAGGGTGTAAACGCACTGCTCCTCGGCGATCAGGTCTTCGATGTCCACTTCGCCGGTGACCGACTCGATCTCGGTGCGGCGCTCATCGCCGAAGCGCTTCTTCATGTCCAGCAGCTCGGCCTTGACGATGGCCAGCACCCGGGCGTCGTTGGCCAGAATGTCTTCCCAGTCCTGGATCTTGGCGTGCAGGCCGTTCAGTTCGTCCTCGATCTTGAGGATCTCCAGACCGGCCAGACGGCCCAGCTGCAGCTTGACGATGGCGTCTGCCTGAGGATCGTCAAAACCGAACTTCTCCATGATGGCCGCTTTGGCTTCCGCCATGCCGCCCTTGCAGGCGCGGATGGTGGCGATCAGCTCGTCCACGATGTCGGTGGCCTTCTTCAGGCCTTCCAGAATGTGGGCGCGCTCCTTGGCCTTTTTCAGGTCGTACTGGGTGCGGCGGCGCACCACCTCGTCCTGAAACTCCACATACTTCTGCAGCATCTGCTTCAGGGTGAGCACCTTGGGCACCTTGTGGTCGATGGCCAGCATGATAACGCCCACGGTGTCCTGCAGCTGGGTGTACTGGTACAGCTGGTTCAGGATGACCTGTGCGTTGGCGTCCTTGCGGACGTCCACCACGATGCGCATCCCCTTGCGGTTGGTCTCATCGTTCAGGCCGGTAATGCCCTCGATGCGCTTTTCCTTCACCAGGTCCGCCATGTTCTCGATCAGACGGGCCTTGTTGACCATATACGGGATCTCCGTAATGACGATCTGGGTGCGGCCGTTCTTGGTCTCCTCGATGGTGGCACGGCCCCGCAGGGTGATCTTGCCGCGGCCGGTGGCGTAGGCGGCGCGGATGCCGCTGCGGCCCATGATGATGCCGGCGGTGGGGAAGTCCGGTCCCTTGATGTATTCCATCAGGCCGGGCAGGTCGATGTCCGGGTCATCGATATAGGCCACACAGCCGTCGATGACCTCGCTCAGGTTGTGGGGCGGGATGTTGGTGGCCATGCCGACCGCGATACCCTGGCTGCCGTTGACCAGCAGGTTGGGGAAGCGGCAGGGCAGCACGCTGGGTTCCTTCTTGGTCTCGTCGAAGTTGGGGTCCCAGTCGATGGTGTCCTTGTCGATGTCGGTCAGCATCTCCACGGCCATGCGGCTCATGCGGGCCTCGGTGTAACGGTAAGCAGCCGGGGGGTCACCATCGACCGAACCGAAGTTGCCCTGGCCGTCCACCAGCGGGTAGCGCAGGGAGAAGTCCTGGGCCAGACGCACCATGGCGTCGTAGACGGATGCATCGCCGTGGGGGTGATAGGAACCCAGCACGGCACCGACGGTGTCGGCAGACTTGCGGTATGCATGGCTGGGGTCGTTGCCGCGCTCATGCATGGTGTACAGGATGCGGCGGTGCACAGGCTTCAGACCGTCGCGCACATCGGGCAGGGCGCGGGACACGATGACCGACATGGAATAGTCCAGGAAGGCCGTCTCGATCTCCTTTTTGACGTCGCGGATGATCTTTTTGGTTCCGCTGCCCGGTATCATCACATAATCTTCTTCCATTTGTTCCTCCGTAGGGTTACTCAAAAAACATACACAGCTGCTGCCATGCACCCTCATCCGTCATGTCGCTTTGCTCCATGCCACCTTCCCCCGTCTGGGGGAAGGCATCCGGCAGTTTCCGGTCACGCAGGCTTCCCCCGGCCGGGGGAAGCTGTCACCGCAGGTGACTGATGAGGGCGTTTTTCGTTTATTACACGTCCAGCTTTGCGTACTGGGCGTTGGTCTCGATAAAGCGGCGGCGGGGTTCCACCTGGTCGCCCATCAGGATGGTAAAGGCTTCATCGGCCTTTTCGGCATCCTCGATGGTGATCTGCACGATCACGCGGTTGTCCGGGTTCATGGTGGTCTCCCACAGCTGGTCGGGGTTCATCTCACCAAGGCCCTTATAGCGGTTCACCTTGGCGCCCGGCATCTCCTGGGAGAGGATGGCCATTTCGGCGTCGTTGTAGGCGTACTTGATGGTGCTGCCCTTCTGCACCTTGAACAGCGGGGGCTGTGCCACATACACATGGCCCTGCTCGATGAGGGGGCGCATATAACGAAAGAAGAAGGTCAGCATCAGGGTGCAGATGTGCGAACCGTCGACATCGGCATCGGCCATGATGAACACCTTGTCATACCGCAGTTTGGAGATATCAAATTCATCGCCGATGCCGCAGCCCAGGGCCAGCACCACCGGCATCAGCTTGTCGTTGCCGTAGATCTTATCGGCGCGCGCCTTTTCCACGTTCAGCATCTTGCCCCACAGCGGCAGGATGGCCTGGATGGCAGAGTCACGGCCCATCTTGGCGGAGCCGCCTGCAGAATCGCCCTCGACGATGAAAATTTCGGTGCGGGAGGGGTCCTTCTCGCGGCAGTCGGCCAGCTTGCCGGGCATCCGGCTGGTCTCCAGTGCGCTCTTGCGGCGCACCAGCTCGCGGGCCTTCTTGGCGGCGGCGCGGGCGCGGGCGGCCTGGGTGGCCTTTTCAAAGATGGCCTTGGCCACGCCGGGGTTCTCCTCGAAGAACTCCATCAGCTTGGAATAGACCATGTTGGACACCAGGGTGCGGATCTCCGTATTGCCCAGCTTGGCCTTGGTCTGGCCTTCAAATTCGGCCTCCTGCAGTTTCACCGAGATGACGCAGATCAGGCCCTCGCGGACGTCTGCGCCGGACAGGTTCTCGTCCTTGTCCTTCAGCAGGCCGTGGCTGCGGCCGTAATCGTTGAACACGCGGGTCAGGCTGGACTTGAAGCCCTCTTCGTGGGTGCCGCCGTCCGGGGTGTTGACGTTGTTGGCGAAGCTCAGCAGCAGCTCATTGTAGCTGGAGTTGTACTGCAATGCGATTTCCGCCATGCCGCGGTCCGTCTGGCCCTTCAGGTAGATGACGCCGGGGTGCAGGACTTCCAGCTTGCGCTTCTCGCCCAGATAGGTGACGAAGCTCTTGATGCCGCCCTCGTAGCACATGACCTCCGTGCGGTAGCAGGGTTCGCCCTCCTTGCCGTCTTCCAGCACGGGGGTGTACAGCTCGCGCTCGTCGGTCAGGGTGATCTTGACACCGGCGTTCAGGAAGCTCTCTTCCCGCAGGCGCTTTTCCAGGGTGTCGAAGTCGTACACGGTGGTGTCGCGGAACATCTCCGGGTCCGGCTTGAAGGTGACGCGGGTGCCGGTGACGCTGCTGTCCACGGTGCCGATGCACTTCAGCGGGCCGTCCGGGTCGCCGCGGCGGAAGGTCTGCTCGTACTCGTGGCCGTCGCGGCGGACGTTGACGGTCAGCCACTCGGAGCAGGCGTTGACGACGGATGCGCCGACGCCGTGCAGGCCGCCGGCCACCTTGTAGCCGGAGTTCTCGCCGCCGAACTTGCCGCCGGCGTGCAGGATGGTGTAGACCACGGTGACGGCGGGCAGGCCGGTGTCGGCCTGGATGTCCACGGGGATGCCGCGGCCATTGTCGGTGACCTGAATGATGTTGTCCTTCAGGATCTTGACCTCGATGTGGTCACAGTAGCCGGCCAGCGCCTCGTCGATGGCGTTGTCCACGATCTCGTAGACCAGATGATGCAGACCCCGTTCGCCGGTGGAACCGATATACATACCGGGGCGCTTGCGGACAGCCTCCAGACCCTTCAGGACCTGGATCTCGCTGGCGTTATACTCGTGGTCGGTAGCGGTTTCGGCATTGGTACTGGTGATGATTTCTTCTGCCATTTCCTTTCTCCCTTTGTTGTTTTTCGTAGGATGTGTTCTCTATCGCAGCGCAGAAGCCCTTCCGTCCGAAACGGCTCCTGCTGTGGTTGGCGTGATCCTGTGCTGTTTTTCATTCCACCATTTTTTCCGCGCGGCGGCGCAAAGCGGCCGGGGACAGCTCCGACAGATACACCGTGTCCACCACGGCACCGTCGGCCAGCACATAGCTCTGGGGCAGTTCCTCGGACAGGCTGACCACCGCGCCGTTCTTCTGCGCGTAGTTCAGGAATTCCCGTCCCCGGGGGGAGATGGTGGTGGTCTCCAGATTGAAGATGCCGATGATGTCGCGGTCATTCAGCACATAGTCCCGTCCCAGATGAATATACATTCCGTATTTCCTTTGCTTTTGTTCTTTGCATAACGCATCGTTTTATGCAAAGCCTATGCATTTTCCCATGCAACGATTTTCCATGCATACAGGCCTTCAGACCCGGCTCAGCACACCGCCGTTCATGCGGTACACCTCGCCGTCCGTCTTGAGGAACGCGGTATCGTCACAGCTGGTGACGAAGGTCTGCTTTTCCCGCATCCGTGTGAGCAGATACTGCTTGCGGCTCTCGTCCAGCTCACTGAGCACATCGTCCAGCAGCAGCACAGGATGTTCGCCGGTGATGCGGGCGGCGGCAGCGGCTTCCGCCATTTTCAGGCTCAGCACCACGCTGCGCTGCTGTCCCTGACTGGCAAACACCTTAGCGGGCTGATCGTCCAGCAGCAGTTCCAGATCTTCCCGGTGGATGCCGCACAGACTCTGGCCGGCCCGCAGCTCCTCGTCCCGGCGCTTCTGTAATAAGTCCGCCAGACCGCCCGGCTCAAACTGGGCCGCATAGTGGAGGCTCATGCGCTCCGCCCCGTGGGAAAGCTCCTGATAATTGGCGCAGGCCAGCGGCCCCAGCAGGGCCAGATAAGCCCGCCGCCGCTTCTGGATGGCCTCGCCCTGGGCGGCAAGCTCCACGTTCAGCACCTCCAGCAGGGCACATTTTTCCGCATAGGGACGCTCCTGGCCTGTGGAAGAATGCCGCAGCAGCGCGTTTTTCTGCTGCAGCGCCCGCACATAGCGGCGGTAGGTGGCCAGATACCCGGGGTAGAGCTGGCACAGCGCCGCGTCCAGGAATTTGCGGCGTCCCTCCGGGGCACCCTTGACCAGGCTCAGGTGGCCGGGGTCGAACACCACGGCAGGAAAGCTCCCGGCCAGGCCCGCCGCCCGCCTGGGCGGGGCACCGTTCACCGAAGCATAGCGCCCGGGGCGGGGAGCATTCGGCGTTCCCACCGTGATGCGCACCTTTGCCGGGTCATCCGGTTCCTGGTCTTCCTGCCGGGTGCGCTGGGTGACCGCTTCCAGCACCGAAAATGTTTCTCCACGGCGCACAAGTTCGGCATCCTTGCCGCCCCGGAAGCTCTTGCCGCCGGTGAGCAGCCAGATGGCTTCCAGGAGGTTCGTCTTGCCCTGGCCGTTGTTGCCGCAGATGACGGTCAGCTCCCGGCCGGGTTCCAACTTTGCAGAAGCAATGTTGCGGTAATTCGTGACTTCCAGCGAAAGCAGACGCATTTACTGCCCCTGCCCGACTTCCACGGACTGCCCGTCCAGTTCGATGACGTCGCCGGCCCGGCACTTTTTGCCGCGCATGGTGCACACTTCGCCGTTCACCTTGACGGCACCGCCCTGCACCAGCTCCTTGGCTTCGCCGCCGGTCTCGCACAGGCCTGCATATTTCAGCAGGGCATCCAGCTTGATAAATTCCGTATGAATGAGGATTTTCTGCATAAATTCGCCTTCCTTAGTCGTTCTTGAAGCGCACCGGCAGCACCAGATACAGGAAATCGCTGCCTTCGGCGGGCAGCACCTTGACCGGACTCAGGGGGCCGCTGATCTCCATGCGCACCTGCTCGGTACGGGCATTGCGCAGCGCGTCCAGCAGATAGCGGTTGTTGAAGCCGATCTCCACCTCATCGCCCTCGCACTGTGCGTTGAATTCATCCACCACACGGCCCAGGTTGGTCTGGCAGCGGACGATGACTTTCCCCTCGGTAAAGGAGATGCGGAGGGGATTTTTTAAACGCTCTGTAATAATCAGAGAGGCACGCTCGATGGTCTCGATGAACTCCTTGGTGTCGATGGTCACATTCGTGCGGCTTCCGGCGGGGATGACGTTGTGGTAATTCAAAAATTCGCCCTCGATCAGGCGGCTCATGATGGTGTAGCCGGCGGCCATGAACACCACATAGCGGCGGTTGGCGCAGATGTGCACCAGTTCTTCGTCATCGTTGGGCAGCAGGTGGGCTACCTCGTTCATGGTCTTGCTGGGCACGATGATGCGGATGTCCTTGACGGCGGTGACCGGCCGCTCCACGATGGCCAGACGATAGCCGTCCAGCGCCACGATGGTCAGTTTGTCCGGCTCGATCTCAAACAGCTCGCCGGTGTGGGCCGGTTTTTTCTCGTCCTGGCTGACCGCATACAACGTACGATCGATCATATCCCGCAGGATGCCGGTCTTGATGGTCAGGGTCTCCTCGGCACCGGTGTTGGGCAGCTCGGGGAAATCGGTGGCGGCCATGGACTGGATCTCGAACTGGGCCACGCCGCTCTGGATCGTGGTCTTGCCGTTTTCCGCGGAAATGATGGTGATCTGGCCGGCCGGCATCCGGCTGATCATGCTGCTGAGCAGCTTGGCGTTCAGCACGATCTCGCCGGGTTCCTTGACGTTGGCTTCGATGGTGGTCACGATGCCCATTTCCAGGTCGTAGCCGGTCAGGGTCAGCTGGAACCCTTCTGCTTTCAGCAGGATGCCTTCCAGCACCGGGATGGCCGACCGCATGGTGACGGCTTTGGAGACGCCGTCAATGGCGGCGCTCAGCAGGGTTTTATCGCATACAATGTTCAAAATCAGATCGCTCCTTTTTTCACAACAGGGTCTGAAAATCTGTCCGCGTGAGGGGGCAGTGTCCTGTTTCTCTAATTGAACTTGTTGTAGTATTCGTAGTAGGGGGTGGGGAACTTGTGGAAAACTCGGAAAAGTCCTGACGGGATGCGGGGTGTTCGGTTTCCACCGGATTGTGGATGGGTTGTGAATGAAGTGTGGAATTGTGAGGAGAGCGGTTTCTTTCCACAAGCGTGTGGAGAAATGAATGTTAACTGTTGAAAACTCGGTGGAAAGTGTGGAAAGGTTTGCCGTCTGCCCACAAGATATGGGATGATTTTCCCGGTTTTGTTCCTTTTTCTCCCTATATTTGGGGGTTCTCCCCGTAATATGAGTATGACTTTTCCCTCAGGACGGGCGGTCAGGCCTTGACATTTTTGATGATGTCGCTGACCGTCTCCCGCAGGTGCTGATCCTTCTTCATGTCCCGCTCCATGGTCTTCAGGGAGTAGACGATGGTGGAATGATCGCGGCCCGAGAACTCCCGGCCGATCTCCTCCATGCTCATGCCGGTGACATCCCGCAGGATGTAGATGGCCACGCGGCGGGCAGACGCCACGTTGGCGTTGCGCTTGGTGCCGCGGATGTCGGCAGGGGAGACGTTGAAGGTGCGGGACACCTCGCCGATGATCTTCTCGATGGTCACCGGCACCGGCTGGGTCTCGTTCAGGATGTCCTTGATGGCGTTCTGAGCCACGCTGATGACCGGCTGGATGCCCTCCAGCATATAGTAGGCGTTCAGCTTCTTGACCGCGCCTTCCAGCTGGCGGATGTTGTTTTTCAGGTGGTTGGCGATGAATTCTGCCACATCCTCGGGCAGATCCAGGTGCAGCAGTTCGGCCTTGCGCTTGACGATGGCCACGCGGGTCTCAAAATCCGGCGGCTGCACGTCGGCGGTCAGGCCCCACTCAAAGCGGGTGCGCAGGCGCTCTTCCAGGCTCTTGATCTCCTTGGCCGGGCGGTCGGATGCGATGACGATCTGCTTGTGGGCGTCGTGCAGGGAGTTGAAGGTGTGGAAGAACTCTTCCTGGGTGGACTCCTTGCCCGCAATGAACTGGATATCGTCCACCAGCAGCAGGTCGGCCACGCGGTACTTCATCCGGAAGTCCTCGGTGCTGCCCGCGCGGATGGCGGCGATCAGCTCGTTGGTGAACTGCTCACAGGTCACATACATGATGACGAAATCGGGGTGGGTGCGCTTGATCTCGGTCTGGATGGCCGTCAGCAGATGGGTCTTGCCCAGACCGGAGCCGCCGTAGATGAACAGCGGGTTGTAGGCGCCGGAAGGGTTGGCCGCGACCGCCTGCGCAGCAGCAAACGCAAACTGGTTGGACGGGCCCTTGATGAAGTTTTCGAAGGTGAACTCGTAGTTGCCCTGCGGGGAGGCGGGGTTCGCCTCGTACTGCTGCGCCAGCACGACCTCGTGCGGCGGGGTGCTGGGCACCACGAGGGTGATGTCCACATCAAAGCCCAGCACGGTCTTGAAGGCTTCCTTGAGCAGGCCGAGGTAGCGGTCCGTCACGATCTTGCAGATGAAGTCGTTCCGCACCGAGAGGGTGATGTGGCTTGAGTCCTCGAAGCTGATGGGCTCCAGGCCATCGATATAGAGATTATAGGTCGGCTCGGCCATCTGCGTTTTGCAGTACGCCTGCGCGGCCTCTAAAACGTCCTTGAAAGAATCCATAAAACATCCACTCCATTGAAGTTTTCAACAATGCTGCTGATACCAGGTTAGTATACCACAAAAATCTCCCTGCGTCTACATTCTATAATGTAATTTATAATACATAAGAAAAGACGCACCTGCGTCCGTCTGCAAGGCTTGTGTCCAACACCCAAATCAGCCACAAGATATGGTGGAAGAAAAGTTTTCCACGGGGAATGGGTGAAAAAGTTGAAAGATTTTTCACACCCGGTTTTGAAAAAAGTTTGCTGGAAAGCGAAAAAAATGCTTGACAGAAGGGGATAGTGTGCGATATACTGTTGAATTGCAAGCCTGTCCCCATTTTGGGACCAGAATAGACCCCATCACCGGGGACGAGTTTTTACGGAGGATACAACCATGAAGAGAACTTTTCAGCCCAAGAAGCGTCAGCGCAAGGAAGTTCATGGCTTTCTGACCCGCATGAGCACCAAGAACGGCCGCAAGGTCATCAATGCTCGCCGTGCAAAGGGCCGCAAGAGCCTGACTGTCTGATCCTGGCTGTATGACGGGATCCGGCGCAGAAATGAATATGCGCACAAAAGACCGCTGATATTGGATTGGCGGTCTTATTTTATTTTATCCATCCAAAAGAATTTTCGCAAAAATGCCCCCATGGGCTTTTAAAGTCGAAAAATTTTTGCTATACTGGCTAAAGAGTGTACCCTGGTACACCCGGACGAAGTGAAAGGAGGCGCCGAAGCAATGCGCTATCGTCCCATCCGCCGCAACAGCGAGTTTGGCCGCGTGTATGCCCGCGGCAAATCCTACGTCAACCAGGCGCTGGTGCTGTATGTGCTCAAGACCCGCGGCAAGCGGACCCGTGTGGGCCTGACCGCCACGAAAAAGATCGGCCACGCTGTGCAGCGTAACCGCGCCCGCCGCGTGATGAAAGCCGCCATTGACGAGCATTTGGATTACAACATCGGCGGGTATGATCTGGTCTTTGTGGCCCGGGGCATGACCCCGCGGCTCAAGAGCTGGCAGCTCAGCAGCATCGTGGCCAAGCTGTTCGCCCAGGCCGGCCTGCCGGACAAGGCCAAGCGGCCGGACGCACCGCCGCCCGCGACCCTGCCCCCGGCCCGCAAGGCAAAGCCGGAGACGGCAGAGACTCCGAAAGTATGAACCGCATCCAGCGGTTCTGCCGCAGGGCGCTGTGCCTGCCCATCCGGGCCTATCAGCTCGTGTTAAGCCCCTGGATCGGCCGCAGCTGCCGTTTTACGCCCACCTGCAGCAACTACACCATGCAGGCCATCCGGACCCATGGCTGTCTCAAAGGCGTCCTTCTGGGGGCCTGGCGCATCGCACGGTGCAATCCGCTGGGCAAATGGGGCTACGACCCCATCCCGGAAGCAGGGAAGTGGTCGAACCCCGCCCGCAGGCTCCAGCCGGCCAGGCTGTTTTCCACCCGACACGAAAAAAGAGTGGAAAAATAAGTGGCAGTTCCCCGGGCAGGCCGACGGGAAGCTTTCCACGCAAATGCTTCGGGCCATTCCATCGCCCGCCCTATTGCCCTGCGGGCAACAGGGTCCCACCCCAGCGGATCATTTGCTTAGGAAACTTCCTGCCGTCCTGCCGGGAAGAGACTTCTCTCATGCGCCGCAGCGCACATCGTTTTGCAGAGCAAAACATCATTGCGGCAGCGCATCATGCCGCAGGCACATCATTTCTTATCCATCCAGCTTCTTGTGACGCGCTGCACTGTGGGCGGCGTGTCCTACGATAAAAAATAACACGTCCCGTGCCACAGACGGGGCAGAATGGACAAAGGTATGAACTTTTTCTACATCCTAAGCGCTCCTCTCGGCTATGTGATGGAGTGGATCTACAAGCTGCTCCCGAACTATGGCTGGGACATCATCCTCTTTACGCTGCTCATCAACATCGTCAAGATCCCTCTGCAGCTCAGCCAGCAGAAGAGCATGGCCAAAATGTCGGCCTTCCAGCCCATGCTGCAGGAGATCCAGACCAAGTACAAGGATAAGCCCGAAAAGCAGCAGGAAGAAATGCTCAAGCTGCAGCAGGACTATGGCTATAAGCCCACCGCCGGCTGCGTGCCCATGCTGCTCAACTTCCTGGTCATCTTCGGCGTTATCGGTGTTGTTTACAACCCGCTGCAGCGCATCTTCCACATCAGTGCCGCTGCTCTGACCGCAGCCGGTGAGGCCCTGACCGCCGCCGGGGTTTCCTTTACCGCCATCACCCGCGACACCAACATCATTGCACAGGTCGTGGCCGGCAATTCCGGCGTGATCGGCTGCTTCAGCGCAGACCAGATCGCCACCATCACCGAGTTCAGCCAGCACATGAACTTCCTGGGCATCGACCTGACCCGCATCCCGCAGATCGGCCTGTCGCTGGACCTGGTGCTGCCGCTGCTGTCCGTGGTGACCATGTTCCTGTCCACCCACATCAGCATGAAGGCCTCCGGCCAGCAGATGCAGGGCAGCATGAAGGTGACCATGTACCTGATGCCGCTGATGTATCTGTTCTTCTGCTTTACCTACCCGCTGGCATTCTCGCTGTACTACGTCATTTCCAACATCGTGATGACCGTGCAGACCCAGGTCATGCGCAAGATCTACGACCCCGAGAAGATGCGCAAGGAAGTGGAAGCTCAGATCGAAGAAAAGAAAAAGCAGCAGAAGCGCGGCGTGAAGAACACCACCGTGCAGGTCACCGACCCCAAGACCGGCAAGACCGTGGAAAAGAACCTTTCCGCCAGCGAGATGAACAAGCGCCGCCTGGAGTATGCCCGTCAGCTGGACGCCGAGCGCTACAAGGACGAGCGCACCGTGCCGCTGAGTGAGCTGAACAAGCAGGACAAGGAATAACAAGGGAGGACAACGGTTATGATCCGTACACAGGAAGCGACCGGCAAGACGGTCGATGAAGCACGCGCCAACGCCTGCGCTTTGCTGGGTGTGCAGGCGGATGATCTGAATGTCAGCTATGAGGTGCTGGAAATGCCGCAGAAGACCGGCTTTCTGGGCCTGAAGCTTACGCCCGCCAAGGTGCGTGTGAGCGTGGAAGAGCCGGATGCCCCGGCAGCGGCGCCCGCTGCGGAAACTCCCGCAGAAGTTTCTGCTCCGGCAGAAGCGGCACCGGCCGAGACCCCGGCGGAAGAAGCCGTTCCGGCACCCGCCGAAGAGGCCCCGGCAGAGGAAAAGGCCGGGGAGACTGCCCCTGCGGCCGAGCCGGCAGAAGCACCGGCTGCGGAAGAAGCCGAGGTGGAAGTTCCCATCAACATCGAGGAAAACAACAAGGTCAAGGCTGCGGTGGAATACCTGCAGGAAGTCATCGCCAAGATGGGCGTGGAGAATGTGACCTTCAGCGCCGTGCAGAAGGGCGAAGCCACCATCATCCGTCTGGACGGCGAGCACCTGGGTGCCCTGATCGGCCGCCGCGGCGAGACCATGGAGAGCCTGTCCTATCTGGCAAGCCTGGTGGCCAACCGCCTGGAAGGCGATTACATCAAGCTGGGCCTGGATGTGGCCGGCTACCGCGACAAGCGCGAGAGCGACCTGACCGCCCTGGCACAGCGCATTGGTGCCAAGGTGCGCAAGACCGGCCGCAGCTTCGCCATGGAACCCATGAACCCCTACGAGCGCCGCATCATCCACTCTGCCATCAGCAAGATGGAGGGTGTGCGCAGTGAGAGCAAGGGTGAGGGCCGTGACCGCCGTGTGGTCATCTACTCCACCGCACCCGATGCCCAGACCGACAACACCTACAGCGAGCGCCGTCCCCGCGGCGGACGCGGCGGCAAGGACCGCCGCCCCGGCGGAAACCGCAATGGCGGTTATCGCGGCGGCAGCCGTTCCGACCGCGGCGACCGGAAGAATGACCGCGGCGGCTACCGCGGAGGCCGCAACAGCAGCCGCGGCCCGCGTCCTTCCGGTGTGCCGGAGCGCACCTATGCACCCCGTGATGCCGAGGATGCTGCACCGGTAGCACCCAAGCGCACCGAGCGCGTGGACGATTTTGCCGATTTCAGCTTTGGCAAGATCGAGCTGTAATTTCTGAGCGACCCAGGACCTCCTGCCATCCGGCGGGAGGTCTTTTTGCGCAGAGGAACGGATTTTCCACCGTCTCCCGGGAAAACGTGGAAAAAGTGTATCATTCCGCCGGATTTCGTGGTAAAATGAAACCTACGGGTGGCATTTCAGACCCGGCAGAAAGAAGAGCATTGCGGTGTCCTGGACCAACAGGCACGCTGAAAGGATAACCATCATGCAGGAAACGACCATTGCAGCCATTGCCACCGCCCCGGGTGCCGGAGGCATCGCGGTGGTGCGCCTGTCCGGCGGGCAGAGCTATGCCGTGGCGGAACAGGTGTTCCGCCCGGCCAGTCCTTCCAAAACGGTGCGGGACGCCAAGGGCTACACAGCCCTGTTCGGCCATTTCGTGGAGGGCGGGGAAGTGTTCGACGAGGGCGTGGCCCTGTTCTTCCGGGCACCCCACAGCTACACCGGCGAGGATGTGGTGGAGCTTTCCTGTCACGGCGGCAATGCCGTTGCCCGTCGTCTGGTAGAAGCCTGTCTCGCGGCCGGTGCCCAGCCCGCCGCGCCCGGTGAGTACACCCGCCGCGCATTCCTGAACGGCAAGCTGGGCCTGACCCAGGCGGAGGCGGTCATGGATCTGATCTCGGCGGACGGGCGGCAGGGGGCCGCGCTGGCCAATGCGGCCCTGTCCGGTGCGCTGGCCAAGAAGATCGGGGAGCAGAAGGATGCCCTCACCGCCCTGCAGGCCCATCTGGCCGCGTGGGTGGACTTCCCGGAAGAAGATGTTCCGGAGCTGGACGAAGCCCATCTGCGCACCGTGCTGGGCGGCGTGCAGGAAGCGCTGGACGGCCTGATCCGGAATTACAGCGCGGATACTGTTCTGCGGGAGGGCGTGGACTGCGCCATCGTGGGCCGCCCCAATGCGGGCAAATCCACCCTGCTGAACCTGCTGGCCGGGTTCGACCGCGCCATTGTGACGCCGGTGGCGGGCACCACCCGCGACGTGGTGGAGCAGGCAGTGCAGCTGGGGGACATCCGGCTGAACCTGTTCGACACTGCAGGTCTGCGGGAAACCGAAGACGCCATCGAGGCGGAAGGTATCCGCCGAAGCTGGAAAAAACTGGAAGAAGCCGGCCTGGTCCTGGCCGTGTTCGACGGTTCGGAGCCGCCCACCCGGGAGGACCTGGAACTGGCCCTGCGCTGTGCCGGCCGGCCGGCCATCGCCCTCATCAACAAGGAGGACAAGCCCACGCAGTTTGACGCGGAGCTGATCGCGCAGGATTTTGCCATGGTGCTGCCGGTGTGCTGCCAGGAAGAGGGGAGCCGCAAGGTCATTGCGGCGGCGGTGGCCCGCCTGCTGGGTACGAACCAGATCGACCCCCACGCCGCCAGCCTGTCCGGCCAGCGGCAGCTGTCCGCCGCACTCCGTGCACGGGACGCCGTGCAGGGAGCATTGGATGCCGCCGCAGGCGGCTTCGGGCTGGACGCCGTGTCGGTCTGCGTGGACGACGCGCTGTCGGCCCTCTGCGACCTGACCGGCGAGAACGCCTCGGAAGCTGTCATCGAACAGGTGTTCGAGCGGTTCTGTGTGGGAAAATAGTAAGGAAGTTCCGGTTATCGTAACGGCATACTGGGAGTTTCTCCGAGGACCGTCCGCTGGGGTGGGACCCTGTTGCCGTAGGCAATAGGGCGGGCGATGGAATGACCTGCAACAGCGACGACTGCCGCCAGTGGCGGAAACAGGGAGAAGCTGTTGGGGCCGCGGCCAGCAAGACGCAAGCGACAGCGAAGCGGATGCTGAGTGCCGCAACCCGTATTTCGTGTCCGAGGAGAAATCTCCCGGGATGCCATCCACTGGTAAGCCATAAATCAATCAAAGGAAAACCAAGAGAATTTATGAACCATTTAGGAGACTATGACGTCATTGTCATTGGTGCCGGTCATGCCGGCATCGAAGCGGCCCACGCGGCGGCTGTTCTGGGCGCGAAGACCGCCGTGTTCACCATGAGCCTGGATGCCATCGGCAATATGCCCTGCAACCCCAGCATCGGCGGCACCGCAAAGGGAACGCTGGTGCGGGAGCTGGATGCCCTGGGCGGTGTGATGGGTCTGGCGGCGGACGCCACCTATCTGCAGAGCCGGATGCTCAACAAGGGCAAAGGCCCGGCGGTGCACGCCCTGCGGGTGCAGACCGACCGCAAGCGCTACCACGAATACATGAAGCACGCGCTGGAACTGACCTCGGGTCTGGCCATCCATCAGGCCGAGGTAGTGGGCCTTGAGGTGGAGGAGGGCCATGTGAAGGGCGTGGTCACCCAGCTGAACGGCGAGTACAGCGCCAAGTGTGTGGTGCTGGCCACCGGCACGAATCTGGGCGGCAAAATTTTTGTGGGCGATGCCTGGTATGCCTCCGGCCCGGACGGGATGCACGCGGCCAACGCCCTGACCGAGAGCCTGAAAGCCGCCGGTCTGCCCCTGCGGCGGTTCAAGACCGGCACCCCGGCCCGCGTGCACCGGCGGAGCATCGACTTCTCGCAGCTGGAGTGCCAGCCCGGTGACCCGGACAACGAACTGCAGCCCTTCAGCTTCATGACCGATGCGCCCATGCACAACAAGGTGGAATGCTGGATCGCCTACACGAACCCGGAGACCCATAAGATCATTCTGGACAACATCCAGCGCAGTCCGCTGTACGGCGGCATGATCGAGGGCGTCGGCCCGCGCTACTGCCCCTCCATCGAGGATAAGGTGGTGCGCTTTGCAGGCAAGGACCGCCACCCCATCTTTGTGGAGCCTTGCGGCGAGAACACGGAAGAAATGTATTTGCAGGGTGCATCCAGCAGTCTGCCGGAAGACGTGCAGAACGCCTTCTATCGGAGCATCAAGGGCTTCGAACACATTGAAATTTTACGCCCGGCGTATGCCATCGAGTACGACTGCGTAGACCCCACCAGTCTGGAAGCCACCCTGGAAAGCAAGGTGGTGCGGGGCCTGTACGGGGCAGGGCAGTTCAACGGCACCTCCGGTTACGAGGAAGCCGCCGCGCAGGGCCTGCTGGCCGGTCTGAACGCCGCCCGCAATGCCCTGGGCAAAGAGCAGCTCATCCTGCCGCGCCACACGAGCTATCTGGGCACTCTGGTGGATGATCTGGTGACCAAGGGCGTCATGGACCCCTACCGCATGATGACCAGCCGCAGTGAATACCGGCTGACCCTGCGGCAGGACAACGCCGACACCCGCCTGACCCCCATCGGCCGGGAATACGGTCTGGTACAGGAGGACCGCTGGGCCAAGTACCAGCATACCCAGGGCATTCTGGATGCCGAGCGCCGCCGCCTGCACGACACCCATCTGCGCACGGCAGACCTGCAGGCGGCCATGACCGCGGCGGGTCTGGCGCCGGCGGCAGAGGGCGGCATTGCAGAAGAGCTTCTGCGCCGCCCGGAGATCCACTACGATCTGCTGGCCGGGGTCATCGGCTGGGGAGAGGGGATCACCCCCATGCTGGCCGAGCGGCTGGAAACCGAGATCAAGTATGCGGGCTACATTGCCCGGCAGGACCGCATGATCAAAGACGTGGCCCGCCACGAGAAGACGCTCATCCCGGAAGACTTTTCCTACGAAGGCCTGACCGGCCTGACGCTGGAAGCCCGCGAGAAGCTGGCCCGCATCCGTCCGAAGAACCTGGGCCAGGCGGGACGCATCCCCGGCGTGTCGCCGTCGGATGTGGCACAATTGAGCATTGCGCTGGCGGCGAAGAAGTAATGGAGGATGTTCTCTTTTTTTGGGGGCGCAAAAGAGAACTGGGTCGGCAGACCGGGAGCATTCTCTTCGGACGCGAAATACGGGTTGCGGCACCCAGCATCCGCTTCGCTGTCGCTTGCGTCTTGCTGGCCGCGGCCCCAACAGCTTCTCCCTGTTTCCGCCACTGGCGGCAGTCGTCGCTGTTGCAGGTCATTCCATCGCCCGCCCTATTGCCTTCGGCAACAGGGTCCCACCCCAGCGGACGGTCCTCAGAGAAACTCCCGGTCTGCCAGATGCAAAGTAGAAAAGAGTGAACACTGATGGAACAACTGACCTTATACGAGGGCCGTCCGGCGGACTGCACGGGGCGGCTGGAAAAAGAGATCCGCACGTATGATTTTCTGGACAAGCTGAGCATCCCGTATTGGCGCACCGATCATGCGTGGATGAGAGCCGACACCATGGAAGACTGCCGGGTCATTGACGCCTGCCTGGGGGCTACCGTGTGCAAGAACCTGTTTCTGTGCAACCGGCAGAAGACGAACTTCTATCTGCTCATGATGCCGGGGGACAAGCCCTTCAAGACCAAGGAGCTTTCCCATCAGCTGGGCATTGCCCGCCTGAGCTTTGCGTCTCCCGAAGACATGGAGCAGTATCTGGACTGCACGCCCGGCTCTTCCTCCATCATGGGATTGATGAATGACCCGGACGACCGTGTGCAGCTGCTCATGGATGAAGACATCCGGGAAGGGGAGTACCTGGGGTGCCATCCCTGCATCAACACCTCCTCGCTCAAACTGCGCACGGCGGATGTGCTGAACGTCTATCTGCCGGCTGTGCATCACACGCCGGTCTTTGTGCACCTCACCGGTGAATGACAGAAAGGAACGATCTATGATCAATAAACAACGGCTGGAGGCCAAATGTTCTACATGGAACATCGTCCTTACCGGCACCCAGCTGGACCAGCTGGACGCTTTTGCACAGATCCTTGTGGACTACAACCAGAAGGTCAACCTGACCGCCATCACCGACCCCGAGGGCATTGAGGATAAGCATTTTCTCGACAGTCTGCTCTTTGCCAGCCAGCCCGAAGTAGCGGGCCGTATGGTGGATGTGGGCGCGGGCGCGGGCTTCCCGGGCATCGTGACCAAGATCTACAAGCCGGACCTGGAACTCACTCTGATGGAACCCACCGGCAAGCGGGTGGAGTTTCTGAAGTATGCCTGCGCCCAGCTGGGGCTGACCGGGGTGGAGTTCGCCAAGGAGCGCGCCGAGGAAGCGGCCCGCAAGGTCTGGCGGGAACAATTCGATCTGGCCTCTGCCCGCGCCGTGGCGGCTCTGCCCATGCTGGCCGAGTACTGCCTGCCGCTGGTGAAGGTGGGCGGAAACTTCCTGGCCATGAAGGGCGCTTCCGGCGAGGAAGAGCTGGCGGCGGCCCGGGGTGCCATCCGGAAGCTGGGCGGCGAATACCAGGAGACCCGCACCCTGCATCTGCCCGGCGGCGACACCCGCACCCTGATTTTGTGCAAAAAGATTTCGCAAACTCCGACAGCCTATCCCAGAAACGGCGGAAAGATCGCAAAAAGTCCGCTGAAATAACGCACCATCGAGAAGAATGAAACGAACCCTGCCGAACGAAAATTCTGGCAGGGCTTTTTGTTGTGTGGTACACTGGCCTTGCAAACCGAACTTTTCCACGTTTCCCCGGGAAAGTGTGGAAAACAAGATCAACGCGCACAGAGGGAGGCGTCTGTACCATGTTTGAACGCAGAAAAACTGCAGGCAAAATTTATTTCCTGCCCATTGACCAGATCCATCCATCGCCGTTTCAGGCACGCAGAGAATTTGACGAGCGGGAGCTGGCGGGGCTTGCGCAGAGCATCCGGGAGAACGGGCTGCTGCAGCCCATCTCGGTGCGGAAAGCAGAGGACGGCTATGAGCTGGTGGCAGGGGAGCGCCGTCTGCGCGCCTGCCGTCTGGCGAAGATGACCATGATCCCGGCCATCCTCTGCAGTTACGAAGATCCCCAGACGGCGGCACTGGGGCTGCTGGAAAACATCCAGCGCACCGACCTGAACCCTTTTGAGCAGGCCCGGGGGCTGCGGGACATTCTGGTGCTGTGGGACTGCACCCAGGCGGAAGCGGCCAAGCGGCTGGGTATGGCACAGCCTACGCTGGCAAACAAACTGCGGCTGCTGCAGCTCACGGCAGACCAGCAGCAGTTCATCCTGAACAATGACCTCAGTGAGCGGCACGCCCGGGCGGTCCTGCGCCTGCCGGAAAAGCGCCGCAGTGAAGCGCTCATCAACATTGCCAAGCGGCGGATGAACGCCCGCCAGACCGATCTGTACATCGAACAGCTGCTGAGCAGCGCCGGAAAAGGGCGGCACCGCATCTCCATGGTCAAGGATGTGCGCATCTTCATGAACACCATCGACCATGCCATCCGCCTGATGACCGACAACGGCGTGCCTGCCACCGCCCACCGGGAGGAGCGGGACGGATACATTGAATACACCGTGCGCATCCCGACTGCAGCGGCGGAAAAGTAAAGCCGTTCCGCACAGAACCGCGGGAAAACGGGGGCATTTTCGGGAATTTCTGCCGGCACAGAGCAGAAAACTCGCACAAAAACGCCCGAAAACGGTTCAAAAAGCGCTTTGAATGTGTTATACTAGGTCTCGAGATGTCCGCCCGACGGGAAACGGGCGGGCGCAACTGCGAATGTTCCATGTGGAACAACCCAAATTTTCCCGGAAGGAAGAAATGTGCGTGGCAAAAATTGTAGCAATCGCAAACCAGAAGGGCGGCGTTGGCAAGACAACGACCGCCGTCAACCTGTCCTCCTGCGTATCGGCACTGGGCAAAAAGGTGCTGATCGTGGATCTTGACCCGCAGGGCAACACCACCACCGGCTACGGCATCCCCAAGCGCAGTGTGGAGTATGGTACCTACGAGGTGCTCATCGGCAAGGCAACGGCCGCACAGGCCATCCGCAAGACCGAGTACCGCACCGACGTCATCGGTTCCAACACCCGTCTGGCGGGTGCCAGCCTGGAGCTGATCAACCTGCCCGGCCGTGAGAGCAATCTGCGCAAGGCGTTGGCCAGCGTTCAGAAGGACTACGACTTCATCTTCATCGATTGTCCGCCCAGCCTGGATCTGCTCACCCTGAACGGCCTGACCGCCTGCGACAGCGTGCTGATCCCGGTGCAGTGTGAATACTATGCACTGGAAGGCTTGTCGGAACTCATCAGCACCCTCAAGACCATCCGCAAGAAGTACAACCCGTATCTGGATATTGAAGGTGTGGTGTTCACCATGTTCTCCCTGCGCTACAACCTGACCCTTCAGGTGGTGGAGCAGGTGCAGAAGTATTTCGGCAGCAAGGTGTACCAGACCACCATCCCACGCTCCATCCGTATTTCGGAAGCGCCCAGCTACGGGCAGCCCATCAACTTCTATGAGCCGAAGGGCAAGGGCAGTGAAGCGTACATGGATCTGGCCATCGAGTTCGTGAAGAACAACCGGCCGCATGAACCGAAAAAGACGCGTTCCAGAAAGGCAGTGCCGCAGGAACCCGCCAAGAACGCACTGGAAGATTAACACACAGGGGGAAGAAAAATGGCAAAAGGAAGAGGAGGACTGGGCCGCGGGCTGGAAAGTCTGTTTGAGGACGCCGCGCCGAGTCTGGAAACCGATGCAGCGATCGAGACCCTGCCCCTGCGTGAGATCGAGCCGGATCCCGACCAGCCCCGAAAAACCTTTGATGAGCAGGCGCTGGGCGAGCTGGCCGCCAGCATTGCAGAGCATGGCCTGCTGCAGCCCATCGCGGTGCGGCCGCGTGGACTGAGCGGTTACACCATCGTGGCCGGCGAGCGCCGCTGGCGTGCCTGCCGCATGGCCGGGCTGAGCGAGGTGCCGGTGGTCATCAAGGACGTTACCGATGAACAGGCCATGGAGCTGGCGCTGGTGGAGAACCTGCAGCGTGAAGATCTGGATCCGGTGGAAGAAGCCGCCGGCATCCGGGAACTGATGACCCGCTGTGACCTGACCCAGGAACAGGCGGCCAAGAAACTGGGCAAGAGCCGCAGTGCACTGGCCAACAGCCTGCGCCTGCTGAGCCTGCCGGAAACAGCACTGGAACTGCTCCGGGGCGGCTTCCTGAGCATGGGACACGCCAAGGTGATCCTGAGCCTGCCCACGGCAGAACTGCAGGAGCAGGCCGCACAGATCGTGGCGGACAATGAACTGAATGTCCGCCAGACCGAGGCGCTGTGCAAGAAGCTGCTCAAGCCCGAGAAGGAGCCGAAGGAACCGGCTCCGCGCGGCACGCTGCCGGTGGAAGTGGAAGAGAGCCTGAAGCAGGCGCTGGGCAGTGAGGTCAATGTGGCCTACCACGACGGCAAGGGCAAGCTGACCGTCCATTTCTACTCGGACGAGCAGCTGCGGGCCTTCGCCAACCTGCTGGGACAGTACCAGACCGAACAATAACGCGATCCAAGGCGGGCCGTCCCCGCCTTTGAGCGGTGCAGGGAAGGAGCTTCCCTGTGCGAACGAAATAGAGCAAGGAGAGTCAATCATGCTTGATATCAAATTTGTCCGTGAAAATCCGGACGCCGTCAAGGAAAACATCAAGAAGAAGTTCCAGGACGCAAAGCTTCCGCTGGTGGACGAGGTCATCGAGAAGGATGCCCAGTACCGTGCAGCCCTGAAGGAAGTGGAAGCCCTGAAGGCGGCCCGCAACAAGCTGAGCAAGGCCAACGGCCCGCTGTTCGGCCAGCTGAAGAAGTGCGACGATGAGGCCAAGAAGGCTGAGCTGCAGGCACAGATCGATGCCAACAACGCTGCCGTCAAGGCTGACGCCGACAAGATGGCAGAGCTGGAGAAGGAAGAAGAGACCCTGGCTGCCCGCATCCAGGAGATCATGTACACCATCCCCCAGATGATCGATCCCAGCGTGCCCATCGGCCCGGACGACACCTACAACGTGGAAGCACAGCGCTTCGGCGAGCCGGTCGTGCCCGATTTCCCCATCCCGTACCACACCGAGATCATGGAGAGCTTTGACGGCATCGATATGGACGCGGCGGGCCGCGTGGCCGGCAACGGTTTCTACTACCTGCTGGGCAACATCGCCCGCCTGCACGAGGCTGTGCTGGCCTACGCCCGCGACTTCATGATCGACAAGGGCTTCACCTACGTCATCCCGCCCTTCATGATGCACGGCAACGTGGTGCAGGGCGTCATGTCCTTCCCCGAGATGGACGCCATGATGTACAAGATCGAGGGCGAGGATCTGTACCTGATCGGCACCAGTGAGCACACCATGATCGGCCGCTTCATCGACCAGACCCTGGATGAGGCTACTCTGCCCCTGACCCTGACCTCCTACAGCCCCTGCTTCCGCAAGGAGAAGGGTGCCCACGGCATCGAGGAGCGCGGCATCTACCGCATCCACCAGTTCGAGAAGCAGGAGATGATCGTGGTCTGCCGCCCCGACGAGAGCGCAGACTGGTACGAGAAGCTGTGGAAGAACTCCGTGGAGCTGTTCCGCAGCATGGAGATCCCGGTGCGTCAGCTGAACTGCTGCTCCGGCGACCTGGCCGACCTGAAGGTCAAGAGCTGCGACATCGAGGCCTGGAGCCCCCGCCAGCAGAAGTACTTCGAGGTCTGCTCCTGCTCCAACCTGGGCGATGCACAGGCACGCCGCCTGCACATCCGCGTGAAAGGCAAGGACGGCAAGACCTACCTGGCCCACACCCTGAACAACACCTGCGTGGCACCTCCGCGTATGCTGATCGCCTTCCTGGAGAATCACCTGCAGGCCGACGGCACCGTCACCATTCCCGAAGTGCTGCAGCCGTATATGGGCGGCCTGAAGGTCATGGTCCCCACCCACAAGAAGGGCTGAGACGGTCCGCAGTTTTCCACACGGCGCGTAACATAAGTTGAAAAGATCCCCGCTTTCTGTGCAGGAGCAGAAGGCGGGGATCTTTTTGTGTCCGGGAGAAGGAACACGAGGGAGGGGAGCCGCTGCAAAAAATAGAATTTTTTTAAAATAAGTGTTGACAAAAGGCGCTTCTCTGGCTATAATAATAAAGCACCGTTCAAGTGCACGACAATATGGCGGTATAGCTCAGTTGGCTAGAGCATTCGGTTCATACCCGAAGTGTCACCGGTTCAAATCCAGTTACCGCTACCACGTTACAGAGTTTCGCTAAGATAAGGGGGACGGTCGTCCGCAGTAGTGGACGATGAAAGTCGGAGGTTTTAGCGAAGCTCTGTATTTGTAAGGCCCGTTGGTCAAGCGGTTAAGACACGGCCCTTTCACGGCTGTAACATGGGTTCGATTCCCGTACGGGTCATAAAATCCCTCGAGCATTCGCTCGGGGGATTTTTTGTTTGACCCGTACGGGAATCGAACAGGGCGGCGGTGCGCAAGCACCGTAACCAAAGCCCCAGTGGGGCTTTGGTTAGCCCGCGGGTCCCACCCGGTAGGAATGTCTACAGGGGTTGCTGCCGCCAGCGCATTCGCTCGGGGCGTTTTTTATTTGACCCGTACGGGAATCGCATCGTAGACAAAACAAAACCACCTGCTGAGCCGTACCTCAGCAGGTGGTTTGTTTTACTTGTTCTGTTCCTGAATATACGTCCGGATATCCTCCGGCACGGCTGCCAGAGCGTCGGCCCCGGCGGCGGTCAGCTCTGCACGGCCGCGGAAGCCCCACAAGGCTCCCATGGCGGGCAGGGAAGCATTGTGTCCGGTGAGAATGTCCACGTCGCTGTCGCCCACGAACAGGGTGCTGGTGCGGTCCGCCCCGATGGTCTCCATGAGGGCATACAGTCCGGCAGGATCCGGTTTGGTGGGCACGCCGGGCAGACTGCCCCGCACGGCGGCAAAGCGGCCTTCCCCGAAGTAGTGCGCAATGATCTTTCCGCACAGGGCGTCGGCCTTGTTGGAGAACACCGCGCACCGGATGCCGTCCGCCCGCAGGGCATCCAGCAGCTGTGCCATGCCGGGATAGGGGGCGGTCTTGTCCTCCTTGTGGGCATCGTAGCGGGCAGTGAACTCCGCCAGCGTCGCGGCCAGCTGTTCCGGCGTGCGGGCTGCTTCCGGGGAGAAGCGCTCTACCAGCTTGGGGATGCCGTTGCCGACCATGTGCTTGAATTGCTCCACCGAGAAGGTCGGCCAGCCATGCTGGCGGCACACCCAGTTGCCGGCATCCGCCAGATCGTCAATGGTGTTCAGCAAGGTGCCGTCCAGATCGAAGATAACGGTTTTGATCACAAAAAAGACTCCTTTTTATCGTTTCAGAAATTCCAGTTCCCGCAGGGTCACACTGCGCACTTTGAACTTCAGCCGCCCCGGAAAGGTCAGGACAAGGTTGGCGCGCTGCACGGCAGCAGCCCAGGGGGACTGCTGGAGGGTCAGGCAGACATCCGGGTGCAAAACGCAGATGCAGTGCAGGTGGAACCGGTGCTGCCGCCGGAAGGTCAGCTGCCCGGCGTTCTGCCAGACGCCCTCTTTCCGGCGGCCCACGGCCGCTGCCGCCGTCAGCGCCGCAAAAAAGGCGGTGGGGATCAGCAGCGGCAGGGTCAGGGCGGGGAGGGTATAGCGGGACACTGCTGTCAGCAGCAGGCACAGCCCCAGCGGGATGCCGCCCGCCGCGTAGAAGATGCGGCTGCGGCGTCTGGGATCCGGCCTTGCATCCGGCGGCAGCGCAAGACCGGGCAGCAGTTCTTCCAGCAGGCTGCTGCCCTCATGCCAGACAAAGAGGGGCAGCTCCGGCTGGCAGCAGCCTGCCGTGACGAAGACCGGGCAGAAATGCAGCGCCCAGGTGGCCGGGGAGCGCCGCACATCCGCGTAGTTCAGCTGGGTGCGGCACAGGCGCATTTCGTACTGCCGCAGCAGGCCGCCCCGGCTGCCCAGATGGGTCTCGGTGCGCCAGACCGTATAATGCGCGGCCTGCGCTGCACTGCGGAGCAGGCTGGCACAGAACAGGGTGCCGAACAGCACCAGAAGCCAGGCGGTGCCGGCAGGCAGCCAGCGCGCCGCCCATGCCGCCAGGCGGCTCAGGTGGGCGAAGGCGTAGGTCTGGGCATCCGGCGCGTAGGGCTGGCTCTGCCGGACGGCCAGTGCCAGCAGTGCCAGCGTGGAAAGGCTGTTGGCACCCAGCACGGTGAACACCAGCTTTTCGCCGCCCCGGGGCCGGTGCACCACCGGCTGCTCCACCGGCAGCAGCCGGTCGGCCAGCCAATCGGCGTCCTGCCGGGAGAGGGTCAGGGTCATGGCCCGGGCCTGTCCGGCAGGGTACAGCACCACCCGGCTGGCACCGGCCATCCGGTACAGGATGGGGCGGTCGATGGTCAGCGCGGCCAGCTGTGCCGCCCGCAGGGTGCGGTCAAAGCGGATCCCCAGCCGCCAGCAGATCTGCAGATCGCCCCGGACATCCACCCGCCAGCGGCTGGCGTGCAGGGCCGTCCAGCTTACGACGAACAGTACTGCGAACAGGACGGCATCCTGCAAAAGTGCTGTGCGCAGTGCCGCCCAGTTGCGGGCAAAGAACACCTGCAGCAGCGGCAGCAGGAAGACCAGAATGGTCTTGCGCAGCAGGTGCAGCACGGCAAACGGATGGAAACGCTTTTCGGTCATGGAAGATCCTCCGTGAGGATGGCGCACAGGGCGTCTGCCTGCACAGACGGGACCCCGGGCAGCAGCAGCTGTCCGCCGGGAGAACGCACCACCAGAACACTGCCGCCTGCCATCCAGAGCAGCGGGGTGCGCAGCAGCTGCACACCGGTCACGGCCCGGCGGGGCACCTGTCGGGTGACCACGAAGGCTGCCCCGGCATGGACGAAGAGACTGCCCCGGGTGAGCACGGCGGCAAAGCTGCACATCCGCGCCCAGAGCAGGAACACCAGCCCTGCCCAGAGCAGGCAGAACACCGCGCCGGCATACAGGCTCTGCCAGAAGACGAAGGGAGCGCAGAGCAGCCCGGGCACTGTACACCAGAGACAGAGCACAGCCCGTGCCCGGGGCGGGATGATGAGCGCTGTGCGCAGAAGTTCCTGTTCGGTCATTTGTCGGTCAGACCCCAGGCCTCGGTCAGCAGATGGAGGGTATCGTCCTGGGTCAGGCAGAGGATGCGGTCCCAGGGCAGCAGGGTGGTGTTGCCGTGGGGAATGATGAACTCGGTGTCCCGGGTGATGCTGACCAGAATGGCGTTGCCCGGAATGGGCACTTCCTTGATGGGCTTGCCCGCGTAGGCAAAGTTTTCCGGCAGCAGGATCTCGTTCAGGCTGGCGGTGCCGCCGCCCAGGGAGAGCAGCTGGCGGATGGTGTCGGTCTCGATCTCCCGTTCCAGAATATGGCTCAGGTTGTCGGTGCCGCACACCACGGTGTCCACGCCCAGGGTGTGCAGCAGCTCCCGGTTCTTGGGGTTGGAGGCCCGGGCCACCGTGCGGTCCACACCGAACTCCCGCTTGGCGATCTGGCAGGCCACCAGATTGTCCTCGTCGTTGCCGGTCACGGCCACAAAGGCGTCACAGCTGGCTACATCGGCGGTGCGCAGGGTGTCAAAGTTGATGGCATCGCCGCAGATCACCGGCACGTCCAGCGTGTCGGCCAGCGAACGGCACAAGGCTTCCTGCGGCTCGATGATGGTCACTTTGTGGCGGTGCGTCAGCAGGCTTTGTGCCAGATACATCCCCACTTTGCCGCCGCCGGCAATACAAACTTTCATATCGTTACCTCATTCTATAGAGCGGAATTTCAAAATGCGGGCAGGTCACTTGGCCAGTGCCCGGAACACGGCCTGCTCGGTCAGGACGGTGGGGCAGATGGTCTCCAGTTCGTAGGCTTTGTGGTACAGCACCTGCAGGTGCGGGTCGGACACCCGGCAGATCACCTTTTCCCGGCGGAAAATGCTTTTGGCGATCTGGGCGGCCATCAGGTTCACCGAGTCGTCTTCGCTGACAGCAGCCACGGCGTCGCAGTTCTCCACGCCGCCCCGGCGCAGGACGTCCGGGTCGGTGGGGTCGCCCACCAGCGCCGTACCACCGAAGGAATAATCGTCGAAGGCGTCCAGCCGCTTGAGCTGTTCGGGATCCCGTTCGATCAGGGAAATATCGTGGCCGATGCGCTCCAGGTCGCGGATCAGGGATGCGCCCACCTGGTCACAGCCGATAACAAGAATATTCATCGTGTGCTCACCTCATTGGAAAAATGATGGGGGTTCCGGAGACCGGTCTCATCCTACAGTATAACACATTTCCAAAGCCAGAGAAAGCCGGGCGTCTGCGTAAAATTTTTGCGTTCGGCGTGCGCTTCCCATCATAGTATGGTATACTGGGATGGTTAGGAACACCCGCGCCGTCTCCGGCGCAGAATGAGGAGGGATTTTTACGTTCTTTGAAATCATCAAAGCGATCCTGATGGGCATTGTGGAGGGCATTACCGAGTGGCTTCCCATCTCGTCCACCGGCCATATGATCCTGCTGGAGCAGATCGTCAGGTTCAACGCCAGCGAAGCGTTTCTGTCCATGTTCCGGGTGGTCATCCAGCTGGGTGCCATCCTGGCCGTGGTGGTGCTGTTCTGGAACAAGCTCTGGCCCTTCGGCCTGAAGCAGGGCCGGGTCATCTCCAAACCCAGCGTGTGGAGCCTGTGGTTCAAGGTCGTGGCCGCCACGATCCCGGTGCTGGTCATCAGCCCGCTGGATGACTGGATGGAGGCGCACTTCTACAATTATATCACGGTGGCCGCCATGCTGATCCTGTACGGCGTGCTGTTCCTGGTGGTGGAGAACCGCCGCACCGCGCCCCACGTCACCAGGCTGAACCAGATCACCTACCGGGAAGCCTTCATCATCGGCCTGTGGCAGTGCCTAGCCATCATTCCGGGTACCTCCCGTTCCGGCGCCACCATCGTGGGCGGTCTGCTGCTGGGGCTGTCCCGCGCCTGCGTGGCCGAGTTCACCTTCTATCTGGCCATCCCGGTCATGGCGGGTGCTTCGCTGCTCAAGGTGGTCAAGTTCGTGCTGGACGGTTCGGTCATGACCGGCACCGAGATCGCCGTGCTGGTGGTGGGCTGTGTGGTGGCCTTTGCAGTGAGCATGGGGGCCATCCGCTTCCTGATGGATTATGTCAAACGGCATGACTTCAAATTCTTCGGCGTATACCGCATCGTACTGGGCATCATCGTGCTGGCCGTTGCGGCTCTCACGGCGGTGTTCTGAAGCATTCATGCAAAAAAGGGACGGCATTGTGCCGTCCCTTTTCTCATGCCCGGAAATGTGCTATACTGGGCGCAGAGAGTATTTTTGCGGCGCTGCGCCGCACCGAGAAGAACGCCATCAAGGGAGGAAAACACCATGGAAGCATCCAAGGTCTATTACACGGATTTCCGCTGTCCGGTGGGCACCAGCCTGCTGGAAAAGCTGCGTCGGGTGTGCATTGCCGCCGGCATCAAGGACATTGACATGGACGGCAAGTTCGTGGCCATCAAAATGCATTTCGGCGAGCTGGGCAACCTGGCCTTTCTGCGGCCCAACTACGCCAAGGTGGTGGCAGACCTGTGCAAGGAGCAGGGTGGTATGCCCTTTTTGACCGACTGCAACACCCTGTACCCCGGCAGCCGCAAAAACGCGCTGGAACACCTGACCTGTGCCCAGCTCAACGGCTTCTGGCCCATGACTACCGGCTGTCAGGTGCTGATCGCCGACGGCCTGCGCGGCACCGATGAGGTGGAGGTGCCGGTGCCCGGCGGCGAATACTGCAAGACCGCCAAGATCGGCCGGGCCATTATGGACGCCGACGTGTTCATCAGCCTGACCCACTTCAAGGGCCACGAGTCCACCGGCTTTGGGGGTGCCATCAAGAACATCGGCATGGGCTGCGGCTCCCGGGCCGGCAAGATGGAGCAGCACGCCGCCGGCAAGCCTGCAGTGCAGGAGAGCCTGTGCCGGGGCTGCCACCGCTGCGCCAAGGAGTGCGGCTCCGACGCCATTACCTACAACCAGCAGAACAAGGCTGTCATCGACTACGACAAGTGCAAGGGCTGCGGCCGCTGCATCGGTGCCTGCAGCTTTGACGCCGTGTATTCCCCCAACGAATGCGCCAACGAGGAGCTGGACCGGAAGATGGCCGAGTACGCCGCTGCGGTCTGCCATGACCGCCCCTGCTTCCATGTGGCACTGGTGCAGGACATCAGCCCCAACTGCGACTGCCACGGCGAGAACGATGCGCCCATCCTGCCGGACATCGGGATGTTCGCATCCTTCGACCCGGTGGCGCTGGATCAGGCCTGTGCAGACGCCTGCCTGAACGCCCAGCCCCTGCCCAACAGCCAGCTGAGCAGCAACCTGGCCAAGCCCGGCTGGAACTGCCACCACGACAACTTCAAGGATTCCAACCCCAACATTGAGTGGAAGGCCACCCTGGAGCAGGCCGAGAAGATCGGCATGGGCACCCGCCAGTATGTGCTGAAGAAGGTGTGATCTCCGGGATCCGGCCCCGCCCTCTCCGTCATTGCCTGCGCAATGCAGGAGAGAACGAGCAAGTTGAAAATCTGCCCACAACCCCAAAAAGGCGCTGACCGGTCGGTCAGCGCCTTTTGCATGGCAGAATGGGTCAAGCTTCGCCGTTGGCTTCGGGCACGCAGTCATCCAGCACGTTCTGCAGGGCCTGCCAGTTCTTCAGGGTGCAGCCGGGCAGGTCGTCCGGATCCAGACCGGCATCCTCGATGCGGCCGGCCATGCTCTCCTTGTCGCTCAGCAGGCTCAGGGCGTCCGGCTCGATCAGAGTCCAGGCTTCGGCAAAATTCTCCTGGTCCACGGCAGACAGATTCTCATACCAACCGGAGAAGGCGTCCTGGATCTCGTCTGCGCTGTAGGAAGACAGATTCTGCTCCTCTGCCCACTGCAGCAGGGAAGCAGCCGCGATCACCGACTTGAGAGAGCAGCCGGACACGCCGGGACCCCAGCCCAGGCAGGGTTCAAAGGCGTCGGCAGTGTTCTGGATGGAGAAGATGGAGTTCTCGTCAAAATTGCCGGGGTGCAGGCTGCCGGTGTTGGCCTGGGTGGTGGAATCGGGAAGCTCCCCGCTGTCCGAGGAAGCGGAGGCAGCGCTGTCAGATGCCGGATCCGAACGGGAAGCGGTGCCGCTGCCGACGGTGCCGGTGCAGGCAGTCAGCAGACCGCACAGCAGCGCCGCGCACAGTGCCAGAGCCAAAGGACGGATATATTTCGATCTCATAAGAAAAACCTCCGTAAACGGTGCTCCGGCAAGCCGCCGGAGCGAAGCGGGATCTACACCCTAAGTATACGTTCTGCGCCCGGCGTTGTCAATCGTTCCGCGCAGGACGAATTTCAAGCAGACCTGTGCAGGATATACAAAAATGCGGCTTGAATTTCGGGCAGTTCAACGCATTGACATTTTCCGCGCTGGCTCGTATAATCAAAGACAGACAAGTGAATTTATCAGTGCGTGTAACTGTTCGATCAGGCATGAGCATCAGAGGGAAGGCGGCAACGGCATCCCTTTGGTTCTTGTGCCCTTTTTCTTTTTCACAAAAGCTGCGGCATGGAAGCGGAGGAGTGCGGCGATGCAGGCTGTAAAGGTATTCAATAACAATGCGGTGTCGGTGGTCATGCCGGACGGCAGGGAAGCCATTCTCGTGGGCAACGGGCTTGGGTTTGGCCGCCGCCCGGGGGACGTGATCGACAAAAGCCGCGTTTCCAAGGTGTACTATGTGCAGAACGAGCTGCAGACCAAGTTCCTCAAGATGCTGGATAACGTCACCCCGCAGGTGATGCAGGCCGCCGAGCGCATCTCGCTGGCGGCAGAGGAGCAGGGCATCCTGCTCAGCAGCAAAAGCACCATCTCGCTGGTGGACCACATCAGCTTTGCGCTGGAACGTGTGGAAAAGGGCACCTTTCTGCCCAACCTCGTGCTCTCGGAGACCCGGATGCTGTACCCGAAGGAGTACGCAGTGGGGCAAAGGGCGCTGGAGCTTGTCCGGCAGTTCTGCGGCGTACAGCTGCCGGAGGACGAAGCGGGCTACATTGCCCTGCATCTGGTAGCCGGTGCGGCGGACGGTGCGCTGGCTTATGATACCGTAAAGTTCGTCAAGGCGGTCAAGGAGATCATCTGCGATACCTATCACTGCACCTTTGAGGAAGAAAGCCTCGAGACCACCCGCCTGACCGTGCACCTCAAGTTTCTGGCGGCGCGCATCCTGCGGCACACCCCGTGGCAGGACGCCGGGCTGGAATCCATGTACACGGTGCTTTTGCAGCGCGACAGCCGCAACGAGGTGTGCTTGCAGCGCATCAATGCCTATCTGCGGCAGGAATTTGATTACGAGCTGGATCATCAGGAGCAGGTCTATCTGCTCATCCACCTGACCAAGATCGTTGGTTAAGTTGGTTAAAATGTTTCAACAGGGCGTCCGGAAGCCCTGCGGAATAGAAATCATCCCCCAAAAACAGTCAAGTCAAAAAGTGAGGAGTATTACACGATGAAAGAAAAAGTCATGAATGGCTTGGAAAAGTTCTCCAAAGCCATGCTCTCACCGCTGTCGTATATCTCGGCAGC
Source organism: uncultured Faecalibacterium sp. (assembly GCA_934525845.1). Taxonomy (GTDB): domain Bacteria; phylum Bacillota; class Clostridia; order Oscillospirales; family Ruminococcaceae; genus Faecalibacterium. The sequence continues at coordinate 37,570 of CAKSZS010000007.1, forward strand.
AGGCCTGATCCTTGTGCTGGGCGCATTGCTTACCAGCACAAGCCTTAGCGCGATGATCCCCGTTCTGCAGTGGACCCCCATCAAGCTGCTGGGTCAGCTGATCTACAACTGCATCATGGTCATCATCAACAACCTCAGCCTGATGTTCTGCGTGGGCATCGCAGCGGCGCTGGCCAAAAAGAACAAGCAGCAGGCTGCCATCATCGGCCTGATGAGCTACTTTATGTACCTGACCGCCGGCAACGTCACCCTGACCCAGCTGGGCATGCTGGCCGAGGCTGACCCGATGGTGGGTCTGTACGGCACCGGTCAGTCCACCGTGTTCGGCATCCAGACGGTGGATATGGGCGTGTTCGGCGGCATCCTGCTGGGTCTGGTCTGCGGCTGGGTGTACAACCGCACCTGTGAAAAGCAGTTCAAGGGCATCATCACCCAGATCTACTCCGGCAACCGCTGGTCCTTTACCTGCATGGTGGTCTTTTCCATCCTGTTCGGCTTTGGCTCCTGCTTCTTCTGGCCGCCGGTGCAGAGCGTCATCAGCGCACTGACCGATCTGATCGCCACCTCCGGCAACTTCGGCCTGTTCCTGTACGGCTTCTTGGAGCGCTTCCTCATCCCCACCGGCCTGCACCACCTCATCTACACCCCCTTCCAGTTCTCTGCACTGGGCAACAGCCTGACCGTGGGCGATACCACCTACACCGGCTCCTATATCGTTATGATGATGGAGTACAGCATGGGTCTGCCCTTCTCGGACGGCATCGTGTGGATGTACACCGGCTTCACCAAGACCTTCGGCTACTTTGGCATCGTGGCGGCCTTCATCTTCTGCGCCCGCAAGGAGAACCGCAAAAAGACCGCTGCCGTTCTGGTGCCGCTGGCCTTTACCGCCTCTCTGGCTTCCATCACCGAGCCGCTGGACTTCATGTTCTGCTTCTCTGCCCCCATCCTGTGGGTGGCACACGCCTGCATCTCCGGCCTGTTCATCGTGCTGCTGCACACCTTCCATGTCACCGGCTTTACCACCAACCTCCTTGGCTCGGTGCTGATGAACCTTTCTGCCGGTGCAGATAAGACCAACTATCCCATCCTGTACCTGCTGGCGCTGTGCCAGATCGCCGTGTACTTTGTGGTGTTCACCCTGCTGATCAAGACCTTTAACATCCACACCCCCGGCCGGGAAGAGGTGAGCACCGAGACCGCGGGGAGCGCAGCACCCGCCAAAAAGGCAAGCGTGAAGAACGCTGCCGAGGTGCAGTGCGTCATTGATGGTCTGGGCGGCAAGGAGAACATCCTGTCGGTGGACAACTGCTTCACCCGCCTGCGGGTAAACATCAAGGATCCCGCAAAGCTGGACGAAGCTGCCATCAACAAGCTGCCGAACAGCGGCATCGTGAAAAAGGGTACCGATATCCAGATCGTTTACGGTCTGCAGGTAGCCGATATCAAGCGTGCCGTGGAGGCACAGCTGGAAAACCAGTAAACCGCTTTTCCGCGTCCCGGCGGACTGCGCCGGGCAAACCTGAAAATACAAAAAAGGAGCGTTTATTATGGTCATTACCATCGCTGGCGGCGGCAGCACTTTTACCGCCGGTATCGTCAAATCCATCGCCCTGCGCCGGGAAGAACTGGAAGTGGACGAGATCCGTCTGTTCGACATCAACAAGGAGCGGCAGGACAAGGTTGCCGTTGTGGTGGACTGGGTCCTGCACAAGGAGCTGAATACCGACATCAAGCTGGTGGTCACCACCGATGTGCAGCAGGCTTACACGGATACCTCTTTTGTGTTTGCCCAGATGCGCGTGGGCGGCTACGCCATGCGGGAGCAGGACGAAAAGATCCCCCTGCGCCACGGCTGCGTGGGACAGGAGACCTGCGGCTGCGGCGGCATGGCCTACGGAATGCGCACCATCTTCCCCATGATCCAGCTGATCGACGACGTGGAAAAGTATGCCAAGAAGGACTACTGGATCCTGAACTACTCCAACCCCGCCGCCATCGTATCCGAGGCCTGCCGCAAGCTGCGCCCGAAGGCACGGATCATCAACATCTGCGATATGCCCATCGCCATCATTGACGTGGTGGCAGCTGCCATGGGCATCCAGAACAAGAAGGAGATCGTTTACGATTACTTTGGCCTGAACCACTTCGGCTGGTTCACCTCCATCCAGTACCACGGCGAGGATCTGATGCCCAAGCTGCGCGCCTACATCAAGGAGAACCAGATCCTTCTGCCGGAAAGCTACCTCAAGGGCATGGGCGCGCTGACTTCCTCCGCCAGCCAGAACCGCCACACCAAGGGCAGCTGGTACTATGTGTGGAAGGGCGAGTACGAGATCATGGAAAACTTCCCGGAGTACCTGCCCAACACCTACCTGAACTACTATCTGCAGGCCAAGGAGTTCGTGGAGCACTCGGACCCGAACCACACCCGCGCCAACGAGGTGGAGGAGACCCGCGAAAAGAACCTGTTCGACGGCATCGACCACTACCTCAAGACCGGCGAGGTGGACGCCAACACCTTCTATGCCGGCAGCCACGGCGACTGGATCGCAGATCTTTCCGCTGCGCTGAAGAACGACACCAAGGCACGCTTCCTCATCATCACCGAGAACCGCGGCGCGATCCCCAACATGCCCTATGACGCAATGGTGGAGCTGCCCGCCTACATCGGCAAAAACGGCCCGGAGGTCATTGCCCGGGACAACATCCCGCTGTTCCAGCAGGGCCTGATGATGCAGCAGCTCAACAGCGAAAAGCTGCTGGTGGAGGGCTGCGTGGAAGGCAGCTACGAGAAGGTGCTGCAGGCCTTTACCCTGAACAAGACTGTGCCCAGCATGAACGTTGCCAAGGCCATTCTGGACGATATGATCGAAGCCAACAAGGGCTACTGGCCGGAGCTGCACTGAGCAGCCGGCTTTCCCGCCGCCGCAGGCATTGCCGCCTGCGGCGGCTTTTTTGTACGCATTGACCTTTGCAGAGCAAGGGCTTATAATGAGTAGAACCAGTAAAAGCGAAAGGAAGCATCCCCATGCAAAACAAAGCATTTTCCATGGAAGATCTGTTTGCGTTTCTGAACGCCGGTGTCAGCGCGTTCCACTCCACTGCGGCGGCTGCGGCCATTCTGGAAGCCAACGGCTACCAGAACTGCCCGGAAAGCGCGGCCTGGCAGCTGGCGCCCGGCGGCAAGTACTACACCACCCGCAACGGCACGGCCATTCTGGCCTGGCGGATGCCCACCGGCGAACTGACCGGCTGGCACGCCGCTGCCAGCCACAGCGATTCCCCCACCTGGCGCATCAAGACGCTGGAGGGCGAGGAGCACGGCTTTGCCCGTGCGGAGACCGAAGGCTATGGCGGAATGCTCATGTCCACCTGGTTCGACCGCCCCCTGAGTGTGGCAGGCCGTCTGCTGGTGCGCACCGCCGAGGGCGTGGAGAGCCGTCTGGTGCACCCGGAGCGGGCGCTGGCCTGCATCCCGAACCTGTGCATCCACTTCAACCGGGAGGCCAACACCGGCCTGAACTACAACCCGCAGGTGGACCTGCAGCCCATCTTTGGGGCTGAGGGCGGCAGCCTGAAGCACGCCCTGGCCGCCGAAGCCGGGGTAAAGGCCGAGGACATTCTGGCCACCGACCTGGTGCTCTGCACCACCGAGAAAGCCCAGCGGGTGGGCCTGGACGGCGAATACTTCATGTCCGGCCGCATCGACGACCTGGAATGCGCCTACACCACCCTGTGGGGCTTTTTGCAGGGCCGCGGCGAGGAAGCAGGCCGGGGCGACATCTGGGTCATGTTTGACAACGAGGAAGTGGGTTCTTCCAGCCGTCAGGGTGCCCAGGGCACCCTGATGAGCGACGTGCTGGCCCGCATCGAGGAAAGTTTGGGCGTCACCAAGGAGCAGAGCATCCGTGCCCGCACCAACACCCTGCTGCTCAGCGCGGACAACGGCCACGCCATCCACCCCAATCACCCCGAAAAGAGCGACCAGAAGCTGCCCGTCCAGATGGGCGGCGGCGTCATCCTCAAATACAATGCCCGCCAGACCTATACCACCAGCGGCCTGACCGGTGCCGCCTTTACTGCCATCTGCGAAAAGGCCGGGGTGCCGGTGCAGGTGTTCGCCAACCGTGCCGATGTGGCCGGCGGCAGCACCCTGGGCAACCTGCTGGGCCGTCAGATCCTGATGCCCATGGTGGACATCGGCGTGGGCCAGCTGGCCATGCACTCCGCCATGGAGACCGCCAGCTGCAAGGACGCGGAATACCTGGCCAACGCCTGTGCCGCCTACTACAACACGCCCATCTTCCAGCCGCAGGATGGGCAGTGGAAGCTGGGCCTGTGAGCGGGGGCGTGGTCGGGCGCTTTGCGCCCAGCCCCAGCGGGCGGCTGCATCTGGGCAATCTGGCCTGCAGCCTGCTGGCCTGGCTCAGCGCCAAGAGCCAGGGCGGGCGCATCGTCCTGCGCATTGAGGACCTGGATGCGGAGCGCTGTCCGCGCATCTACGCCGACCTGTTGGAGCAGGACCTGGACTGGCTGGGTCTGCACTGGGACGAGGGCGGCAGCACCGGCGGCCCCCACGGCCCCTATTATCAGAGCGAGTGCGCGGACATCTACACGGTACAGTACAAAAAGCTGGAAGCGCAGGGGCTGGTGTACCCGTGCTTCTGCTCCCGTGCCCAGCTGCACGCCGCCAGTGCGCCACACACTTCGGACGGCAACGTCATCTATCCCGGCACCTGCCGGGACCTGACTCCCGCTGAGATCGCCGAAAAACGCAAAAAGAAAGCCCCGGCCTACCGGGTGCGGGTGCCAGATGAGGACATCTCCTTTGTGGACGGCTGCATGGGTTCCCACACCGAAAACCTGCTGCACGATTGCGGGGACTTCTACCTGCGCCGGGCGGACGGCGTGTTTGCCTATCAGCTGGCCGTGGTGGTGGACGACGCCCGCATGGGCGTCACCGAAGTGGTGCGCGGGTCGGACCTGCTGTCCTCCACGGCGCGGCAGCTCTACCTGTACCGTCTGCTGGGCCTGCAGGCCCCGAAGTTTGCGCACTGTCCGCTGCTGCTGGCGCCGGACGGGCGGCGGCTGTCCAAGCGGGACGGAGACCAGAGCCTGGAAAACCTGCGGGCCAAATACACCGCGCCGGAGATCGTGGGCAAGCTGGCTTATGCCTACGGCCTGCAACCGGAACCCGCTCCCCGCACGCCGGAAAGTCTGATCCCGGATTTCTCCTGGGACAAGGTACCCAAAGCGGACGTCTGCCTGCCGGAAGGGCTGTTCTGAAAAAACAAAAACCGTGCTGTCCACCGACAGCACGGTTTTTTTGTTTGTCTGGGTTCAAATGCGGCGCATCTGAGGCACATCGCTGTGCTCGGTGCGGTAGTTGAAGGCGGCGTCCAGCGCCAGGGCCAGCAGAGCGCCCAGCGCCACGTCAATGCAGCTGTGCTGCTTGAGCAGTACGGTGGACAGGACGATGGATACGCACAGCACCGCGGCCGCGGGCCGCATCCAGCGGCGCTTCGGCTCCTCAAAGAGACGGCAGCGGTAATAGGCCAGCATCAGGGTCACCGAGTTGAAGACATGGATGGACGGGCAGACGTTGGTGGGCGTATCGGTGCGGTACAAGAAACGCACGGCCTGGGCAAAGATGTCACTGCCCGGAACCCAGTAGGGCCGCAGGTCCAGCCCGGTGGGCACGACCACATAGCAGGCCAGCGCAATGGTCATGCCGGAGAACAGCGGCAGGCACAGCCGCCAGAAGTCCTCCCGGGGTGCCTTCCACAGCAGATAGAACAGGGTGAACGGGATCCACACGAACCACGCGAAATAGGGCACGATGGCGTATTTGCAGAAGGGGATCAGATCATCCAGCGTGCAGTGCACCAGGGTGACCACCGGCATGGAGATGCGGGTCTCCAGAAAGTTGAATGCGGACAGATACAGCAATAAGTACAGCGCCATGAACCCGATGGGATGGCGCGAAAACCAGTTTCGCTTCATGGGAAAAGCCTCCTTTTTGCAGGAATGCAAAGAATCTTAGCTCTTGGCATTGAAAAATTATACGCCTGCCGGATGACGAAAACAAGAAGGAAAGGTGACAACTTTGTCAAAAAATCAGCAGCTTATTTGGCAAAATTGCAAAAAGCAGACGGACGAAAAAGAACGTTCTGCTTAGAATACGAATCAGAAAACGGTTTTCCTGCACAAAATGCAAAAAAAGACCTGCCGATTCCGGCAGGCCGTGAAAAATGTGCGTTCAGATGACGTTCTGTTCCATCCACCTGCCCCGCACGAACCGCACAAAGAAGCACAGGGAGCGGAACACCCAGTCCAGGAACATTCCGGTCCAGATGGAGAGCAGGCCGCCGTGGAAGGCCAGCACCATCAGGTAGCAGAAGCCCACCCGGAATGCCCACATGGAGAAGATGCTCACGCTCATGGTAAAGCGGGCATCTCCGGCAGCGCGCAGGATGTTGGGCAGGGTAAAGCTGGAGGGCCAGAAGAACAGGGAAACGATGTTGAACCAGATCATCACTTCCAGCGCCATGGCCTGCGCCTCCGGCGAGAGGTGGAACAGGGAAATGGCAAATTTGTTGGCGAACAGGAAGGCCGAAATGTTCATGATCCAGGCCCCGCAGTAGGCAGTGAGCAGCAGGCGGCGGGAATAATACACCGCCTGCTCCTTTTCGCCGGCGCCCAGGCACTGGCCCACCACGGTCAGCGCGGCCATGCCCACGGCGTTGGCCGGGATGTTCAGGAAGGTGGTGGTGGTGTTTGCCACGGCGTTGGCCGCAATGGCGGCAGTGCCCAGGGTGGAAGTCAGACTGGACACCGACAGTTTGCCGATCTGGAACATTCCGTTCTCGATGCCGGCGGGGATGCCCACCCGCAGGATGCGGCGGATCAGCCCGCCGTCCGGCTTCAGGGCCTGCAGACCCTCCACCCGCAGGGGGCAGGTGGGTTTCTGCAGCAGGGACAGCACTGCAAAGCAGGCGACGGCGCGGGAGATCAGGCTGGCCAGCGCCGCACCCATGACCCCCATGCCGAATCCGAAGATCAGCACGGCGTTGCCGCCGATGTTCACCACGTTCATCACAAGGCTGGACAGCATACTGATCTTGCTGTTGCCCTGGGCGCGGAACAGCGCCGCCCCGGCATTGTACAGGCCGATAAAGGGGTAGCTCAGGGCGGACAGCAGGAAATAGGTCTCTGCGTAGCGCATGACGTCGGCATCGATGGAGCCGAAGATGCCCCGCAGGATGGCGTGGCGGCCCACCACGACCACCGCGGCCACCACCAGGCTGAAGCTGGACAGCACGAACAGGATCTGGGCGGCGGCGGCTTTGGCGTTTTTGGGCTCCCGGTGGCCGATGTACTGGCTGGTGACCACCGCGCCGCCGGTGGCCAGAGCGCTCATGATCTGGATCATCAGGGTGTTGAAGCTGTCCACCAGGCTGACGCCGGACACAGCGGCTTCGCCCACCGAGGACACCATCAGGGTGTCGGCCAGACCGATGGTGACGCTGAGCGCCTGCTCCGCGATCAGCGGCAGCAGCAGCGCTGTCAGTGCCTGCCGCGAAAACAGCGGCTTGGATGTGAATTTCGACGATGTCATGTCTTCCTCCGTATTTCTGACACGAGGTGTGGGGATGCGTGCTTTGGGGATGCGTGCTTTTATGATACCGCGCGCCCGTGCGAATTACAAGAGAATGGATACAAGAAATGATCCAACAGGCGCGGCATCAGGCGAATTCCCGGCTGGGGGTCAGCGCACAGCCGTAATACACGGCGTAGTCGTAGGGGATGGGCGGCTCATAGGCAGTCTTGTCCGGGTACTTGGCCAGCATATCGGCCTGCAGGTTTGCGGGGCTGGCAGGCCGTCCGGCGCTCAGGGCATCGGCGCATACGCTGTTCCACACGGCTTCCGAAAAAGCAGAGCAGTTGTAGCAGGCCGACCAGTGATCCGCGCGGCGCAGGCCGCGGTTCAGCACCTCCAGCTGGCCGGCGTCCAGAGAGGTCTGCATGGCGTAGAGGTGGTAATAATAATCGGGGATGTAATACATATAATAGCTTTCCAGATCGTACCAGATGCCGGAGTGCTCGCTGCGGTTGCCGCGGGTGCCGATGGTCACGGCCTTGCCCGGGGCGATGAGCAGACCGCCCACATTGATGTCGCGGTCCGAAACATTGGTCACCGATACGAAAGCGTGGCCGCTGGCGTTGATGGAGGCATCGCCCTTGTCGTCCGACATGGTGTAGATGCGCAGGGTGGCCACAGAGCCTTCCGCTGGGGCGGCACCGTAGGGTTCGGCGGGGGATTTGTGGTCAGCCTGCGCAAAGACATAAGGCCCGCCGAAGTTGGTGGTAAAGCCCTTCACATCCCGCAGAAAAGCGTCCCGGCCGGTCAGGTCGGTGACCACCTTGTCCTCTTTGGCGGCCGGCTGGGCGGGGATGGCTTCCTGTGCAAAAGCCGGCAGGCACAGGCAGACGGTCAGCGCCAGCGCGGCGCACAGGGTGCGGAATATTTTCTTCATGGGTGTCCTCCGTTCCGAATCCATTTTTCTTCAGGATAAAAGGTTTGCCGGAACTTGTCAAGAGATGATGCCGAAAAGCCGCGCGGCAGCGTGGTTGTTTTCCTTTACCCCTGCCGGGAATTGTGTTAGAATACAGGTGCGGCCCGGCGGTGCTGTGCAGGAGCCTGCCGGGCGCGGAAAATGATAAGAACGATAGAAGGGAAACACCCGATAAAGGGGGAAAAACTATGCCAAAAGCAGCCCACAAGGTCGTGGTCATCGGGCATCGCAACCCGGACACCGACTCCATCTGCTCCGCCATTGCCTATGCGGAGCTGAAAAACAAAACCAGTGATCTGGTCTGCGAGCCGCGCCGTGCCGGCAAGATGAACCAGGAGACCGAGTTCGTGCTCAAAAAGTTCGGCGTCAAGCCGCCCCGGATGTGCACGGACGTCAACCCCAAGATCCGGGACGTGGACTACCGCGAGATGCCCGGCATCGCCGGCTCCACCAGTCTGCGCCGGGCGTGGGAGATCATGCGCGACCAGCAGGTGGACACCCTGCCGGTCACCAGCCCGGACAACGAGCTGGAGGGCATCATCACGGTGAAGGACATCGCCACCGCCAACATGGACCTGTTCGATACCGGTATCCTGGCCAAGAGCCGCACCAGCTTCAAGAATATTCTGGAAACGCTGGACGGTGCCATGGTGGTGGGCAGTGAGGATGCCGTGTGCACCACCGGCCACATCCGCATCGGCACTGCCACCCCGGAAATGCTGGAAAACACGGTGGAAAAAGGGGACATCGTCATCCTGACCAACCGCTACGAGAGCCAGCTGTGCGCCATTGAAAAGGAAGCGTCCCTCATCATCATCTGCAACGGCTCCAAGGTGGGCCGCACCATCCAGCGCATCGCCGAGGAGACCGGCGTTGCCATCATGACCACGCCGGTGGATACCTACGCGGCGGGCAAGCTCATCAGCCAGTGCGCGCCCATCTCTTACTACATGACCCGCGATGACATCATGAAGTTCACGCTGGTCACCCCGGTGGCGGATGTCATGCGGGTCATGGCAAAGGTGCGCCACCGCTATTTCCCCATTCTGGACGAAGAGGGCAAGTACTGCGGCCTGGTCAGCCGCCGCAACGTCATCAACCTGCGCAAGCGCCGCATCATTCTGGTGGACCACAACGAGTCCACCCAGGCGGTGGAGGGCTTTGACCAGGCAGAGATCCTCGAGATCATCGACCATCACCGCATCGGCAGTCTGGAGACCAGCGGCCCGGTGTACTTCCGCAACCAGCCCGTGGGCTGCACCGCCACCATCGTCACCCAGATGTATGACGAGAACGGTGTGGAGATCCAGCCCCAGACCGCCGGTCTGCTGCTGGCGGCCATCCTGTCCGATACGCTGGCTTTCCGCAGCCCCACCTGCACCCCTGTGGATGTGGCGTGTGCCAAGCGGCTGGCCAAGATCGCCGGGGTGGACGTGAACGAGTTCGCCAACGAGATGTTTGAAGCCGGCGAGAAGCTGGACGGCAAGACCGCCGAAGAGGTGTTCCTGCAGGACTTCAAGGTGTTCATGTGCGGCGACATCCGCTTTGGCGTGGCACAGGGCAGCTACATGACCCGCAAGAACCTGCTGGCCGCAGAAGCCCTGCTGGCCCCCTACCTGGAAGAGGCCCGCAACAAGCAGAACGTGGAAGATCTGTATATGCTGCTCACCGATGTGCCCAAGGAGGAGAGCGTGGTCATCAGCACCGGCCGCTACGCATCGGAAGTGCTGGCCGAAGGTTTCGACACCAAACCCGCTGAGGATGGCAGCTGGACGCTGCCCGGCGTGGTGAGCCGCAAAAAGCAGTTCATCCCCGCCCTGATGACGGCATACCAGGAACTGTAAAAGAAATGATGGATCGTGCTGTGCACGACATGATGTTTCCTTGCGGAAAATGATGTTGTCCTTCGGACAAATGATGTGTGCCTTGCGGCACATGGCCGCCGCAGGCGGCTGTATCATTTCGGCGTTAGCCGAACATCATTGCGAAGCACATCATGTCGCGTCCTTGGCACGATCCATCATTCTCTCAGGGAGAGCGCTATGTTTGATTTTTTAAAGCAGAAAGCAAAGGATGCCGTTCCGCCCGCCCTGCCGGAGGGCACGGTGCGGCGGCACTATTCCATCACCGGGCAGGTGCAGGGGGTGGGGTTCCGCTACCGGGCGCGGTACGCGGCCCAGACGCTGGAGCTGACCGGCTGGGTGGAGAATGAGGAGGGCGGCAGCGTGACGCTGGAAGTGCAGGGAGACCCGGATAAGTTTCTGCAGCTGTTCGCCCTGATCCAGAGGAGCGATTACATCCGGATCACCGGCATCCGCCAGAAGGACCTGCCCCCGGATCCCTGGGAGCGGGGCTTCTCGGTGCGGGGATACTGAGCCAAAAAAGAAAAAGCAAAAACGGCTGACGTGATGCCTTCGTCAGCCGTTTTGCTCTTTCTATGATGATCAACCTGCAATTTTGAGGGGAGAGTTGGCGGTCCAGATCGTGCCGTCCAGCAGGCGGGTGATGGCCAGCGTGCCGTTGGCAGAAACGCGGGCGGGATCCAGCGCGTAGAAATCGCTTTCCTTCAGGTTGGACAGATCCGCCGAGGAAGAGATGCCCACCACGCACACCCAGTGCCCGTAGGTGTCGCTGGTGGCAATGTGGGGGTAGTTCACCTGCGTCCAGCCGGAACTGGTCAGGTGATATTCATACGTAGAGGTGCGGTTGGTGTGTCTGGACACCCCGCTCACCGTGGTATTTTTCAGATGGACGATCACCGGACGCCCGGCGGAAAGCTCGCTGTACATCTTGTGCAGACACTCGCTCAGGGTCCCGGAATAGCCGGTGTAGCCGCCTGCCGACCAGACCGCGCCGTTGGACCACATCCCGCTGCCGGAACAGGTCTTGCCGTCCAGAATGGTGCGGGCGTAGCGCAGGGCATACCAGCTGCATTTGCCGGAGGTCTGGTTGCCGATGGAAAGGATCTGACGGGAATCGAAGCTCAGCAGCTCGATGCCGTGGGTTTCCTGCAGCGAGGCTGCATGGGCGCGGGGCACAGCAAGTGCCAGCAGACATACCAGTGCGAGCACTGCCGCCGCCAGACGCTGTGCCGCGCGGGCGGGACAGTGTTGCATCAGTAGGATCACCCTTTTGTCTTGTTTTTACGACATCATTTTACCACCCAAACGTGGTGAAATTGTGTAATTTCGGCCCGATTTTGGACGAAATTTTGGCACATCGGCGTAGACATGGGCGGGTGCTGTGCCGCCCGGGGCAGGCAGCACAACAAAAATGCAAACTGCGCTGCGCTGCTTGCGCAAACAAGGGGTCTTTGGCGCTGCGGGGCACGGCAGCGCCCTGCCGCCCGTGCCCGGCGGCAGGAAATCCCAAGCGGCAAAGGTTCTTTGCGAAGTTTGGTATGGCAGTTACAACAGCGCAACAAACATCACCTGTTTTCGTGACTTTTTCACGAATCGGCCTCTGATTTTTTAGGGAACTCCCCCATTGACAGCCCTGGCTTTTGTTCGATATAATTGAGACAAGGAAAGCGTCCCCCGCCGGGGATGCAGCTTCGTGAATCACGAAACATATCCACAAAAACAACCAGACTGGAGGGAGATCCTATGAAAAACCTGAAGAAGTTCGCGGCCCTGTTACTGGCAGGTGCCATGGCCCTGCTGATGCTTACTGCCTGTGGCGGCGGTGGCGGCGGCGGGTCCGTTGACAAGACCGAAGAGCAGAAAGTAATGGAGAAGATCGGCAGCCAGAAGAACGTCCAAGTGACCAATGATGCAGAGCTTCGTGCAGTAGCTGAGGCACATCTGAACGAGGATCTCAAGATCGTCTGGAAGCTGGGCAACCATGCATTCGTGGGCGGCGTCTATATGAATAACCTGGGCGATGATCTGGTCATCACCGTTACTGCCAAGTACGATTATGAGGACACCCTGCTGAGCGATATTCTGTTCAGACTGTCGAATTACATCGACACGAATGTCGATGCCAGCGTGAACCAGAGCGGCATTTGGTCTAAGGTAGGCGTTGTGATCAAGCATAACGAGACTCAGAGCTACATCGGTATCGCCATCCGGGTCAAGAACCCCCACAAGTAACCATCAATCATCATCCTTTCCCCCGGAGTGTGGCTGCAAAGCTGCCCTCCGGGGCTTTTTTGTGCCTGTTGGCAGGAGAGGGGCCCCGGCCCCTTTTTGCGTTGTGACAAAACCTGCTGGCTGTGGTACAATAAAAGAGCATCGAATACAGACAGAAAGGACATTTCCATGCAGCTGTTTGAACTGGTCAGCCCACGGCTGTTCCGCCCGTTGGCGGGGCCGAACCGGGCATTTTATGCGGAGCTACTGCTCCTGCTGTGGGAAGAGTGCCGCCATACGGCAGACTACAGCATTTCCCGGGCGGAAGCCGTCTCCCGGGCCGAGGATTATTTTGCCGCGCTGGCAAAGCCCCTGACGCTGGACGCCGATGGGGCCGGGGAGGAAGAGGAACAGCCCACCCGGGACCCCCACACGCTGGCGGTGGGCTTTCTTCTGCGGCTGCGCCGCACCGGCTGGCTGGAAGAGCAGCCCGGCAGCTACGAGAGCGAAGCCACCCTGGCCTTTGTGCCGGAGGTCACCCCGCTGCTGGAAGCGCTGGAAGAGATCCTGAATCCCCGGGTCATCACCTACACCGGCAAGCTGTACAAGGCCTGGCAGTTATTGCAGGGAGTCGGGGAGGAGAAAAGCCCCTATGAGAACGTTCTGCGGGAGGTGGCTTCCGACCTGGAAGCCCTGAACAGCTCCCTGCGGGCGCTCAATGCGTCCATCGGCCACTACATCGACCGGCTCACCCGCAACCGCACCCCGCAGGAGGTGCTGGAACTGTTCGACCAGTACGAGGAAAAGGTGGTGGCGGCGGCGTATCACCGCTTCAAGACCAGCGACAACCTGTTCAATTACCGCGCCTATCTGGAAGAAGGGCTGGATGCCTGCGAGGAGAATTATCTGCCCCAGCTGGCCCTGGATTATGCCCGGGTGGAGCGCTGTGCCCCCGGTGAGGCGGCACCCCGGGTGCGTGCCCTCATCCAGCAGCAGCGGGACGCGCTGGAAGAGATGAGCACCCTCATCCGGGAGATCGACGCCAGCCACATCCGTTACCGCAAGCGGGCGGTGCAGCGGGCACAGTTCCTGCTGCTGAGCGACCGCTCCTCCCAGGGCAGCGTCACGGCCCTGCTGCGCCGCTACGCCGAGGACATCAAGACCCCGGACCAGCTCTTTGCGCCGGACGACGGTCCGGTGGCAAAGCGGCTGCATCTGTACCCGGCGGCGGTGTTCGGGGAAAAGTTTCTGTATCCGCCGGCGGCACCCCGCAGTGCGGCCCCGCTGGCTCCGGTGCAGAGCGGGACGTTCGACCCGGAACAGCTGGAAAAAGAGCAGCAGCTGCTGCTGGAATATGCCCGGCTGGCCGTGACCGAGGAGAACGTGGCCCTGCTGGCACAGCAGGCGCTGGCGGCAAGGCCGCAGGTGGATGCCGCCGCTCTGGCGGAGGAATACCCGAACGACTTTGCCCGCATCATCGGCCTGCACACCTATTCGCAGTCGCCGCACCGGAATTATGACATTCAACTCACCGAAAACTGGGTGGAGCGCGGCGGCTTCCGGTTCCGGGACTTTGTCCTGACCCGCCGCAAGGAGGAAAACACGGATGGCAACGATTGATCTGTTGGAAGAGACCGCAAACTACCTGCTGAACCACTGCTTCGTGCTGGGCGGCGTGGAGGATCAGCGGGCCAAATATCTGTATGTGCAGGACCACCTCAACGAGGTGCGCCGGGTGTTCGCGCCGCTGGGCTACACCGTGCTGCTGTACCCCGCGCCCCTGCAGGCGGCCGCACTGGTCAACGAGCACGAGGGCAGTCAGGCCCGTCTGCTGAAGTATGAAAGCATCCTGCTGCTGGTGCTGCGGCTGCTCTACCTGCAAAAGCGGGAGAGCCTTGCCGCCAGCGCCGACCAGGTGCTGGTGACCGTGGAAGAGGTGCAGACCGAACTGCAGAAGATGAACCTGCCCCGCCGCCTGGACCAGCAGACCCTGGAACGGCTCATGCGCACCCTGCGCCGGTACAATCTGGCCCGCCCGGTGGGGCGCCTGACCGGGCTGGACAGCCGCATCGAGGTATTTCCCACCGTGCTGCTGGCCCTGCCGGACGCCGATCTGGCGGATGCTGCCGCCGAGGCGGAGCGCACCCACGCCGAGCTGGGCCTGTATGAACGCGCGGACGAGACCGGGGAGGCAGAGGAATGATCGAATTAAAACGACTGAAACTCATCAACTGGCACAACTTTGAAAACGTCACCTTCGACTGCGCCCGCCTGACCTATATGATCGGCGTGAACGCCGTGGGCAAGACCACCATTCTGGACGCCATCCGCTACTGCCTGACCACCAACCGGAATTTCAATGCCCTGGGCAACAAAAAAAGCGGCCGCACCCTGCAGGGATCGGTGCACGCCAAACAGCGCGGCGAGAACGCCTACCGCCGCCCGGGCCATACCGTGGCCTACATCGGCGCGGAATTCTGGGACAGCGCCAAGCGCACGCCCTTTGTCATCGCGGTGCGGGTGGAGTCCGAAGGCCCCATGCAGGAGCTGCACCCCGGCGACCAGACCTGGTATCTTTCGGAGGACGGCTGCACGCTGGAACAGCTGCCCTTCATCGACCCCAAGACCGGGGCACCCAGCGCCAAAGAGGACTTCAAGCCGGCCACGGGCCGTCTTTCCTATACCCGAAGCCCCAGCGAAGCGCGGGACCGCATCAGCCGTGCGCTGGGCATTGGCCGGGCATCCAGCCCGCTGGGCAAGAAGTTCAACGAGGTGTTCCAGATGGGCACCAGCATGGACGAGATCCCGAACTTCCGGGAGTTTTTGTACCAGTATATCCTGCCCCAGCCGGAGCTGGACCTGGACGCTCTGCAGGGCGACCGGCTGGAGCTGGAAAACCTGCACGCCGTTCTGGCCGAGGCCCAGACCCGCGCCGATGCGCTGGAGGAGATCGTGAAATTCGGCCGGGAAGCCACCGAGAAGCAGACCGAAGCGCTGGTCAACCGGGGCGCGGCCCTGCTGGCCCGTGCTGCCGCCGACGGCGGGGAACAGGGAGTCTGGCAGGAACGTCTGGACAACGGACACCGCCAGCTGGACACCCTGAACGCCCGCTATGCGGAAGCCAAGAGTGCAGAAGCGGAGGCCCGCCGGGCTTACCTGACCGCCCACGGCGCGGCGTCGGCCAGCGGCGAGGGCCGGGCACTGGATGCCATGACCGAGGAGCTTTCTCACCGCAAAACGGCGCTGGAAACGGCTTCCCGCAAGGCGGCACAGGCGGAAGCCGCCGCCGCCAAGGCAGACGCACTGCTCACAGCCCTGCGCCGGGGCGGCCTTGCGTCCGGCATCAAACCGGCGGATCTGACCGCCGACACCCTGCCCCAGTTTACCGACTGGCTCACGGCGCAGGAAAAGCCGCTGGAAGAAGCCTATTTTGCCGCCCGGCAGAACACTGCCGCGCTGCAGAAAGAACAGGCCGACAAGCGGGCCGAGCTGGACGCCGTGACCGGCGGCAAGTGGGTGTACCCCCATGGGGACGCCGCTACCCGGGTGCGGGATGCCGTGAACGCGGAACTGAAAAGCCGCGGCATGAAGCCGGACGCCAAAATTTTCTGTGAGCTGCTGAACGTGGAGGACGAGAGCTGGCAGGACTGCGTGGAAGCCTGCCTGGGCGACCGCCGGTTCGACATCCTGGTGCCGCCCACCCACTACGAAGCCGCCAAGAGCGCTTTTGTGGCCCTGAAGGACAAGGTGGGACCCATCAGCCTGCTGGACACCCCGGGCATCCGCAAGGCCAACCGCCGCATGAACCGGCTCAGCCCGGACAGCCTGGCCGCGCAGGTCACCAGCGAAAACCCGCTGGCCGCGCAGTACGCGGAGACCATCCTGGGCCGCATCATCTGCTGTGATACCCCTGACACGCTGGAACAGTACACGGACAGCGCCACCCGGGACCTGCTGCGGCACCACCCCTTCCGGCTGGAACGCCTGCGCACGCCCCAGCGGTTCATTGGTCTGGAAGCCCGCCGCGCCTGCGCCGGGGTGCTGGCCGAAGAGTTGGAAGCCCTCACCGAGCGCACCCGCACCGCCGCCCAGACCGAACAGAACCTGAAAGCCGCCTACAGCCAGTATCAGAGCTTCCAGCGCGGCACCGCGCCGCAGGAGCTGGCCGGGCTGTGGGACGCCCGCGCCGCCGTGGAACGCGCCCGGGCGGCGGTTTCGGAACAGGAGGCCAGATTGGCCGAATGCCGCGAGAACCCCATGCTGCAGGAGCTGTACCGGGAGGAAGAAACCCGGGAAGCCGCCTGGGAAGCCGCCCGCACCGCCGTGGAGCAGGTGGGCGGCGACATCCGGGTGTGCGAAAAGCAGCTGGCTTCCTGTGAAGCAGAGCAGAAAAAGGCCGGGGACACCGCCGGACAGAGCGCAGACGCCGTGCAGAAGTTCTTTGCGGCGCATCCGCTGGTGGAGCCGCTGGCCCGCACCCGGATGCTGGCCCTTGCCCCGGCGGACAAGCCCCGTGCCGCCGCCCAGACCGCAGAAAAGGCCCAGGCCAAGCTGGACGATGCCCTGGCCGTCTACCTCACTGGCACGCTGGAACCCGCCCAGAAAGCCTACAACGAGCACTACGTCTGCGACTACCCGCTGGGTCTGGCCGGGCTGGACCAGTACCGCGCCCAGCATGAGAGCCTGGTGCGCATCGACCTGGAGCGCTACGCCGCCCGTCTGGAACAGGCCCAGCGGGACTGCAAGGACCGTTTCCGCAAGGACATCCTCTTCCGCATGAAGGACGATATCTTCAACGCCCGGCGGCAGTTCCGGGAGCTGAACAAGGTCATGGAACAGCTGACCTACGGCGAGGAGGTCTACCGCTTTGAGCTGGAACCCAGCCGCGACCCCCAGCTGGCCGCGTTCTATCAGGTCATCGTGGACAAGGGCAACCAGCAGATGACCGAGGACAACTCGCTGGACAACCTGGCCGCCACTTCCGACCCCGCCTATGAGCGGCAGGTGGACGAGCTGATGGAAAAGATCATGGCGGATGTGGACGAGAACACCCGCGCCCGGCAGGAGGGCCGCTCCACCGGCGGAACCACCCTGTCGGATTATGTGGATTACCGCACCTATCTGGACTACGACATCAAGGTGACCAACCGGGTCACCGGCCAGCAGGCCTATCTGTCCCGGGTCAGCCGGGATTCCTCCGGCGGCGAGAACCAGGCCCCCTTCTATGTGGCCATCTGCGCCAGCCTTCTGCAGATCTACCAGAAGAGCGAGAACAGCATCCGGCTGGTCCTGCTGGACGAGGCCTTCAGCAAGATGACCAGCGACCGCATCCGCCCCATGATGGAGCTGTTCCGCCGCCTGCAGCTGCAGGTGATCCTCATCTCCACCGTGGAAAAGAGCACCGCCATCCAGCCCTACTGCGACATCACCTATTCCATCGTGCGCCACGGCAACGCCAACGCCATTGCACCGTTTGTGCGGGTTGCAGAGTAAAGAAAAAAGAGGGCTGTTGCCAACCCTCTCAGTCAAACCCCGACGGGTTTGCCAGCTCCCCCGAAAGGGGGAGCTTTTATTATGCGTAACGGTTAGATGCATAAGACCTCGCCCTTCGGGAGAGGTGGATTTGCAAAGCAAAGACGGAGAGGGTTCGTTACCGCAGCGGCAAAACATCCTCATCCTCGTTGATCTCTTCCATGGTGCCGTCCGCAAAGTACCAGGCTTTGCCGTACAGGGCTTCGTGGCCGTCGGCGCACAGGATGTAGGAGCCGTCCGGCAGGGCGAGGAAATGCCGTTTTCTGCTGTCGGCCAGGGCAATGTCCTCCATCCGCTGTCCGTCCAGGATGTGCTCCCGGATGAACTGGTAGTGGGGAAGGATGCGCGTTTTGGTCAGGCCCAGGCCGTTCAGCCAGCGGCAGTAGCCGGGGTCGGCGGCTTCGCCCGGCTCCTCCGGGGCGGCATACACCAGCCGGGCGGCGTTCATGGAACCGGCGCTCACCCCCATCACGATGCCGTGATAGTTGTGGAACAGCCCCGGCAGGCCCAGCTGGGCGAAGAAATGATTCTGGGTGGGCACATGGCCGCCGCACAGCATCACAAAGCCGCTCTGCGGCAGCAGGGAGCCGATCTCCTCCGCATTGCGGCTGTCGCAGGGAACAAGGTCGGTCAGGGGCAGGTGGGCATCCGCAAAGCTCTGCAAAAACACCCGGCACATTTCGTCATTCTGTTCGTGGGCGTCCGGGTCAGCGGCGATGGCCAGACCCAATACCGGGTGGTCCGGCCACACGGCCCGGAGGTTCATCACAAAGTGGTTGCGCGTGTCCAGCACGGGCACCGCAGGACCCGGCTCAAAGGGACAGCCGCTGGGGCTGCTGGTCAGAAACAATGTCATAAACGATTCCTCATAAGGTTTGCAGGCAGGATACACCTTCATTCTAGCACAAATCCCCGCATCGCGGCAGAGCCAGAATGACCAAAAAACGCCCCCGCTTTTTGCTGTTTCGCAGAAAGCGGGGGCGTTGACTCAGGCCTTGCGGTAGTGGAACACGGAATCCTTGCGGATAAACATGGTCACGCTGACCGCCAGCGCGGCCAGTTCCGCAAAGGTGACCGCCAGCCAGATGCCGTCGACGTCCAGGACGGCGGGCAGGATCAGCACGGCGGCGATCTGGAACACCAGAGTGCGCAGGAAGGAGATCAGCGCACTGGTCACGCCGTCGCCCAGCGCCGTGAAGAAGGAGGAGGCATACACGTTGAAGCCCATGATGAGGAAACTCAGCGCGTACAGCCGGAAGGCGTGGGTGGTCAGCTCCAGCAGGTCGGCGTCATAGCCCACAAAGAACCGTGCTACATAAGGGATGATGACCATGGAAGCGGCGGTCATGGTCACGGACACCACTGCAATGAGCCGCAGGCTCTTCTGGTAAAGGTTGTGCACCTCGGCATGGTTGCGTGCGCCGTAGTGGAAGCTGACAATGGGGGCGCTGCCCACGGCGTAGCCCACATACACGGCCACGAACAGGAAGGCGGCATACATGATGACGCCGTAAGCGGCCACGCCGTTTTCGCCGGCCAGCCGCAGCAGCTGGTAATTGTACAGGATGTTTACCAGAGACATGGACAGGTTGGTCATCAGCTCGGAGGAACCGTTGATGCAGGCGTCCCGCAGGACTCCGCCGTAGAACTCCGTTTTACACAGGTGCAGGCGGCTGGAATTGTTGTGGTTGAGGAAGTAGAACACCGGCAGCACGCCGCCCACCAGCTGGCTGATGAAGGTGGCAATGGCCGCGCCCTCGACGCCCCAGCCCCACAGGCCCACCATCACCACGTCCAGCACCATGTTGGTGCAGCCTGCACCCACGGTGAACCAGAAGCCCAGGTTCGGCTTTTCGGCGGTGACGAAGAAGCTCTGGAACATATTCTGCAGCGCGAAGGTGGGCAGCGACACCATCAGGATGCGGCCATAGCGCACGGCGTAGTCCAGCAGTTCGCCCTTGGCACCCAGCAGCACCGCAATGGGCCGCAGGAACACGATGCCCAGCACGGCCAGCACGCTGACCGATACCAGCGCCGCCAGCAGGAACATGGTGAAATAACGGTCGGCCTTTTTCTGGTCGCCCTCGCCCAGCGTGATGCCCACGATGGCGCTGCCGCCGGTGCCCAGCATAAAGCCGATGGTGCCCAGCAGCATGGGCAGCGGCATGATGAGGTTGACCGCTGCAAAGGCCGTCTTGCCCACAAAATTGGACACGCACAGGCCGTCCACGATGCCGTAGATGGAGGTGAACAGCATGGTGCCGATGCAGGGCAGCACGAACCGCAAAAGGCGGGGATAGGTGAAATGATCGGAAAGTTGGATCTTATTTTTTGCCATGAGAGTTCCTTTCAGTTTGGGGTGCGGCGGATTCGGTCAGAGCCGTGATCTCCCGTTCAAAAAAAGTGCACTGCTGTTCGCACAGGGCCACAAGCAAAGCGCGGTCCTGTGCGGTCAGCTGAGACAGGCCGCGCTCCTCGGCTTCCATCAGCGGGGTGATGACCCGATGACACAGGGCAGCCCCGGCGTCGGTCAGCTTCACGGTCTTGCCGCTGCGAGCCCCGGGCCGCTGTTCCAGCCGGACAAGGCCTTTTTTGACAAGGCCCGTGATGGTAAAGTTGATGGTCTGCTTGGGGTACATCCACAAAGCGCAGATGTCGTTCTGGGTCAGATACGTGTCGGTCTCCCACAGGGAGTACAGCACCCACAGGGTGGGGTCCGACAGGCCGCAGGCCACGGCGTAGTTGTGATATTGTTCGTTCAGGCGCTTGCAGTACTGGTTCATGGCCAGATTCTGCGCTTTGATCTCGGCGTCCATAGCGTCCCTCCTTTTTAAAAATCCCAAATTGGATTTGAGCAGCCGGAACAGTATAAATCCAAAATTGGACTTTGTCAAGACTAAGCAGCGGTAAAAATCCAAGGTTATGGGCCAAAATTTAAAATCTGTCTATTTTCTGGGTGCATCAAATCTGATAGAATGATAAGGAATTCCGAACAAAACGAAAGGAGCCTTTTCTTTTGCTGAAACGATTTTATACGACCATCGTGCGCAAGCGCCGGCTGGTGCTGGCCGTGTTCGCGCTGGCCGTCATACTGAGCGCGTTTGCCTCCCGGGCTGTGCAGGTGGATTACGACATGAACGATTACCTGCCGCCGGACTCGCCTTCCACCATCGCACTGGAGACGATGAACGGTGCGTTCACCGGCGGCATCCCCAACGTGCGCGTCATGGTGCGCAACGTCACGGTGCCCGAGGCGCTGGACTACAAGGAACAGCTGGCCGCCATTGACGGTGTGGAGGCCGTGACCTGGCTGGACGACAGCCTGGATGTGACCGTGCCGCTGCAGATGCAGGACACCGCCACGGTGGAGACCTATTATAAGGACAACTGCGCGCTGTTCACCGTGACGGTGGAGGATGCGAACCGTCTGGAGGCTGTGGCCGCCATCCAGGACCTGATCGGGGAGGACAATGCCCTGGCCGGGACCGCGGTGTCCACTGCTGTGGCTACCAATTCCACCGTCACCGAGGTGGCCAAGATCGCGGGCATCGCCGTGATCTATGTGCTGTTCATCCTGATCCTCACCACCGATTCCTGGGTGGAGCCGATCCTGGTGCTGGCGGGCCTGGGCGTGGCCATTCTCCTCAACAACGGCACCAACCTGATCTTCGGCACCATTTCTTTTGTGACCAACGCGGCAGGCAGCATTCTGCAGCTGGCCGTGTCGCTGGACTACTCGGTCTTCCTGATCCACCGCTTTGCCGAGTGCCGGGCGGAAAACCCGGACGCCAGCCCCGAGGACTGCATGGTGGATGCGCTGTGCAAGTCCACCGGTTCCATTTTGTCCAGCGGCCTGACCACGGTCATCGGCTTCCTGGCGCTGGTGCTCATGCAGTTCCAGATCGGTCCGGACCTGGGCCTTGCGCTGGCCAAGGGCGTGGTGCTGAGCCTTGTCACCGTGTTCACCTTCATGCCGGCCCTGACGCTGGTGTGTTACCCGTGGATGGATAAGACCCACCACAAGCCTCTGCTGCCCCGCTTTGACAAGTTCGGGCGGTTTGTGTCCCGCATCATGCTGCCGGCGGCGCTGGCGCTGGCCGTCATCATGGTGCCCAGCTATCTGGCCTCCAACCACAACGAATACTACTACGGTGCCGCCCATATGTTCGGGGCAGATACCCGTCTGGGCGAGGACACCGCCGCCATTGAGGAAACCTTCGGCAAGAGCGACACCTATGTGGTGCTGGTGCCGGAAGGGGACACTGCCCAGCAGGAAAAGCTCTCGCAGGCGCTGCACGATATCCCGCAGGTGACCAGCATCCTGTCCTTTGTGGACAACGCGGGCGCATCCATCCCGCCGGAGTTCGTGCCGGGGGACACCCTCAGCCTGCTGGTGTCCGGCGGCTACACCCGTCTGGTGCTGACCGTGGACGCTGAGACCGAGGGCGATGCCGCCTTTGCATTGGTGGAAAACATCCGCGCCACGGTGCAGGAATATTACCCGGACGAATACTATCTGGCCGGACAGGGCGTGAGCACCTACGACCTGATGGACACCATCACCGCCGATATGGTCAAGGTGAATCTGCTGGCTATCGGTGCCGTATTCCTGATCCTGCTGCTGATGAAGCACCAGTTGCTGCTGCCGGTCATCCTGGTGCTGAGCATCGAGACCGCCATCTGGATCAATCTGGCCATCCCGTATTTCCGGGGTCAGCACGTCTTCTACATTGCGTACCTTATCATCAGCTCCATCCAGCTGGGCGCGACCGTGGACTACGCCATCCTGTTCTCCGACCGCTATCAGGAGTTCCGCGAGACCCTGGGCCGGAAAGATGCCATTGCGGCCACCGTGGCCACCGTGACCACCTCGGTCATCACCACCGGCAGTGCGCTGGCCGTGGTGGGCTTCCTGATGGGGGCCATCTCCACCAACCAGCTGCTGGGCCAGCTGGGCAACTTCCTGGGCGTGGGCGGTCTGGTGTCGCTGGCCATCGTGCTGCTGGCTCTGCCGGGCTATCTGTATCTGGCCGACCCGCTCATCATCAAAAAGAAAAAACAGCCGAAGGAGGCTTGACAATATGAAACAGAACTTTGTACGCCGGGCTTCGGCGCTGGTACTGGCCGGCTGTCTGCTGGCCGGAGCATCCATGCCCGCCGTGGCAGCAGCGGCTGCCACCCCGAAAGAAGAAGTCATCTACGCCAATCTGGACGCTTCCGGTGCGGTGACCGGCGTGTACGCCGTGAACAGCTTCGTGGTCAGCGCAGGCGATACCATCACCGATCATGGCAGCTATTCTGCCGTGCGCAACATGACCACCGCCGACCCGCTGGACCAGAGCGGCGACACCATTTCGGTGACCGCCTCCGAGGACGGCAAGCTCTACTATGAGGGCACCATGGACACCGCCACCGCGCTGCCGTGGCTCGTGAAGCTGACCTACACGTTGGACGGGGCCGAGATCGCCCCGGAAGAGCTGGGCGGCAAAAGCGGCGCGCTGACCATCCGCCTGCAGGTAAGCCGCAACCCAGACTGCACCGGCGATTTCTTCGACAACTATGCTTTGCAGGTGACCATGAGCCTGGACACCAAGCTGGCCCAGAACATCGTGGCCGACGGGGCTACCGTAGCCAATGTGGGCAGCAGCAAGCAGCTTTCTTACATCCTGCTGCCGGGCGCAGACAGTGATGTGACCATCACCGCCGATGTGACCGACTTTGCCATGGACGCCATCTCGCTGAATGGCGTGCGGCTGAACCTGAATCTGGATCTGGACGGCGAAGATCTGACCGGCATGATGGACCAGCTGCAGGACGGTTCCGTGCAGCTGGACGACGGTGCCAACGCGCTGGCGGACGGCATCGATCAGGTGCAGGCGGGTCTGGACACCCTGACCGGAAGGTCCGGGGACCTGACCGGCGGTTCTGCCCAGGTGCGGGCGGCGCTGACCCAGATGCAGACCGCCCTGAACGGCATTTCGGCCTCCACCGACCAGATCACCACCCTACTGAACGCTTCCAGCCAGATCCAGGACGGCATTGCCCAGCTGGATGACGGTGCGGCCCAGCTGGAAGAGCAGGTGAGCTTTGAAGCTTACAAGGCCATTCTGAAGGAAAACGGCCTGGACCTGGATCGGCTGCAGGACGGCAACGCACAGGCCATTGCCCAGCTGGAACAGCTGGTGAAGATCCTGCCGTGCAGTCTGAAGACCCAGATGGAGAACGTTATCCTGCTGCTGAAGGGGTCCAGCGCCAACATCGACGCCATGGAGACCTATCTGAACATCGTGCACAGCGGCATCGCCCAGCTGCACGAGGGCAGCAGCACCCTGAACAGCAGCTACGGCGAGTTTGATGCCGGTGTCCGCCAGCTGGCCAGTGCCCTGACCGATATGCTGGGCAACCTGGCTGTGCTGACCGACGGCGTGAACCAGCTGGCCAGCCAGTACACCGACCTGGACAACGGTCTGAACGCCTACACTAACGGCACCGCCCAGCTGAAAAGCGGTGTGAAGCAACTGGCAGCGGGTGCCGCCCAGCTGACCGCCGGCACCGGCGAGCTGCGCACCAGCGTGGGAGACCTGGACCTGGGCGACCAGCTGAACGGTCTGCTGGACAGCCTGAGCGGAGACAGCGAGGTGCAGAGCTTCACCTCGACCGAGAACACCGAGGTGTCTGCGGTGCAGTTCGCGCTGCAGACCGTCGCCATTGAAGCTCCGGAAGCGGAAGCAGAACTGGAAGCTGAGCCGGCGGTGCTGAACTTCTGGCAGAAGCTGCTCAAGCTGTTTGGGCTGTATAGAGGATAAGACATAAAAAGAAAGAATCTGCAATTGTGATACCTGAAGTTTAGGCTGACAGTTGCAGATTCTTTTTTATTGCATATGCGGTAAAGGGTAAGCGCTTTTATTCAAAATGATACTCCACCAGTTCGCAGTTGCGGATGCCGGCGGCGGCGTATTCTTCGTTGGTCATGTCGTGGAAGTAGGACTCCACCACCCGGGCGATGCCGTTGTGTGCCACCAGCAGATAGGTCTTGTCCGGCTGGGCACGCAGCTCGTCCAGCAGGTTGTAGATGCGCTGAGCCAGCTGCAGCATACTTTCGCCGCCGCCGTAGCGATCGGCAAAATAGGTCTTGGAAACGCGGAATTTCTCGCCGTTGCGGGGTGTGCCTTCGTACTTGCCGAAGCACTGCTCCCGCAGGCGCGGCTCGCACCGGGCCGGAATGCCGGTGGCCTCTGCAATGGCTTTGGCGGTGTCGGCGGCGCGGGACAGGGGAGAGTAAAGGATCTCGTCGATGGCATACCCGCCGTTCTTTACTTTTTCGCCCAGCGCCTGGGCCTGGGCGCGGCCTCGCTCGGTGAGCGGGCTGTCGGTCATGCCGCAGATCTTGTTCTCCACGTTCCACACGGTCTCCCCGTGGCGGGTAAAATACAGCTTGTGCATGGTGTCTCCTTACTGGTCATAGCCCGCTTCGATCTCGTGGATGCGGGCATAGAAAAAGTCGTTGGCAGGGGTGGGCATCCCGTATTTTTTCGCCCGTGCGCGCACGACACCGGCAAACTCCTCCACCTCGGTGGGACGCTTGGCCAGCACGTCCTGCCGCATGCTGGGCATTCCTTCCGGGTTGAAGGTGGGCATCATGGCGTCCAGGAACTTCACGTCGTTGTCCGGCGGCAGGGGAACGCCCTCCAGATTGGCCAGATGAATGACCTCCTGCATGGCGGCACGCATGGTGTCCTGCGCGTTGCCGGGCTGGCACAGCCCGCCGTAGGGCAGGTCAAAGGCGGCAGCGGCCTGGTTCAGGCCGTCGTTGACCATCAGCTTGTTCCACTGCTTGTACAGGATATCGTTGCACGGCTCGTTGGCGATGCCGCAGGCGTCCAGATAGTCCGCCACAGCCTGTACCCGGTCGGTCATAGAGCCGTCCCGCTCGCCGAACTGAATTTTGCCCGCTTGCTGGAACACCAGATGCCGCCCGGTGCGGGTGGCGTCCATGCCAATGGCAACGCTCCACAGGGTGTGGCCGGGATAGGCGGCGTCGATGTGCTCTTCGCTGGTGATGCCGTTCAGCACGCTGACGATGATGGTGTCCGGGCCGATGAAGTTTTTCATGTCGGCAATGGCCTGGTCCAGCACGGTCGCCTTGACCGCCACCAGCAGAAAGTCCACCGGCCGGCCCTCGGCGGGGGTGATGTAAGAGAAGTGGCATTCTTCCCCGTTGCACACCACCGGGTCGGCGGTGTAGCGGGCAATGCGGTCCGGGTCGGCGATGACCTGCACGCCGGGCATTCTGCGGCCGAACAGGATGCCCAAAGCACCCAGGCCGATGAGCGCGGAAGTCTGAATGGGTCTCATAAGGTTTCTCCTTTTTCTTTGGTCAGGGTGCCGTCCGGATGCAGACAGACCACATCCCCTTCGTCGATGTCCAGCCGGGTCAGTTCCTGGTCCGGATAGGGCAGGGTGCGGGTGTTCCCGGCGGCATCCTGCAGGGTGACGTCACACAGCACAGGCTGTCCGGCGGGCAGCTCTTCACAGCCGTACATCTGTTCTTCTATGCACAGTACGCGGTAAAATTTTTCCATCTAGCAAAACCTCCGGGGGTTAGGAATGATGTATTTGCCCTGCGGGCAAACAGGATGCACCCTTCGGGCATGATGTTCCGCTTGCGCGGAAATGATGCAGCCGCCTGCGGCGGCCATGATGTGCTCCGGGCCTGGCCCTTCGCAATTCTTCCTGTGCCCGCAGGCACACATCATTTGTCCGAAGGGCAACATCTTATTTGCGCAGCAAATACATCATTCCTATTATAAAGTCCTGCGGCGGATGCGTCAACTGCGGCGGCTTGACAGCCCGGCGGCAGACTTGATACAATGGGGGTACTTTTTGGATGGGGAGACGGCTATGAATATCACGGAACTGCGTTATCTGGTGGCCATTATGAAGTGGGGCTCGGTGTCGGCGGCGGCAAAACAGATGTACGCCGCCCAGCCCAACGTGAGCAAGGCCCTGAAAAATCTGGAAGAGGAGTATGGCATCCGCATTTTTGAGCGCTGCTCCACCGGCATGATCCCCACCGAGCAGGGAAGGCAGTTCATTGCCCAGGCCCAGCGGGTGCTGCAGGAGGTGGACCGGCTGGATGCAGATGCCCGCCAGCAGGGTGTCTGCGCCGAACTGCGGGTGGCCCTGCCCCACGCCACCTATGCGTCCTATGCGGCAGTGGACTTTCTGCAGCAGGCGGCCCAGAGCCAGCAGCTGCGGGTGCACGTGCGGGAGGGAAGCTCCATGGATGCGCTGGACTTCGTGCTGCGGCGGGGGTACCATCTGGCCCTGCTGCGCTATGCGGAGGAGGACGAGGACTACTATGCCCACTACTGCAGCCGCCGGGGCCTGCACCGGGAGCCGGTGATGGAGTTCGAGTACCGGCTGCTGGTGAACCGGGACAGCCCGCTGGCCCGCAGGGAAGTGACCGACATGGCCCAGCTGAACGATTACACGGAAATTCTGCACGACGATTTTCAGCTGCCGGGCGAGGAGGGCAGCGGCCTGCGCTGGCAGGTGAACCAGAACCGCCGCATCCATGTGTACGAGCGGTGCAGCCAGTTCTCCATTCTGCAAAGCCTGCCCATGGCCTATATGTGGGCATCGCCCATGCCCAAACGGGCGTTGGAACAGTACCATCTGGTGCTGAAAAAGTGTCCGGCCCAGCGCCAGCGGATGCGGGACGTGCTGGTTTGGCCGGACAAGGGTACCCTGCGCCCGGAGGAGCAGACCTTCATTCGGCTGCTCCATCAGCAGGCGGAATGGACCGTCAAATGACCGGGAAACGGTTAAGAATTGGCAAAAGAGAAAGCAAAGAATTTTGAGGGCCGGCAAAGGCCTTTATCCGGCAGTCCGGGTGCAAAACGCACCGGGACTGCTTTTTTGTTGCAGGAACGACGGAAAAATACACGAGTCATCAGTAAAAATTCTTTGCGGCTATATGCCTTTTGATATGCCTTCATGCCGAAACGATATTATCACTTTTATGAAAAATATGTTAACATGAAGACAGAAAACGGGCCGCAACGATGGAAAAAATGGAAACTGTTTCCATCATTGCGGACGCAGATCATCAAAAGGAGGTTTCTCGTATGATTAGTTTCCTACTCTGTCTTGCGCTGTTGATCGCAGGCTATTTTGTCTACGGTAAGATCGTGGACAACACCTTTGGTCCGGACGACCGCGAGACCCCCGCTGTGCGCATCAACGATGGTGTGGACTACGTTGTGATGCCGCAGTGGAAGCTGTTCCTGGTCCAACTGCTGAACATTGCAGGTCTGGGTCCCATCTTTGGCGCCATGCAGGGCGCACTGTGGGGGCCGGTGGTCTTTTTGTGGATCACCTTCGGCACCATTTTTGCAGGCGGCGTGCATGACTACTTCTCCGGCATGATGAGCGAGCGCAACGACGGCGCGTCCATCGCGGAGATCACCGGCAAATACCTTGGACCTGTGATGCAGAACGTCATGCGTGTGTTCTCGGTGGTGTTACTGATCATGGTGGGCACCGTGTTTGCAGTCGGCCCCGCCGGTCTGATCGTGGAGCTGTGCAGCCAGAGTGGAGCTTCCGGCGTGCTGACCTCGCTGCTGTTCTGGCTGATCATCATCCTGGTATACTACTTCATCGCCACCTTCATCTCCATTGACGCGGTCATCGGCAAAATTTACCCCGTGTTCGGCATCTGCCTCATCATCATGGCCATTGGCGTCATCTTCGGCATCTTCACCAACCCCGCTTATACCATCCCGGAGATCTGGGACCACTTCGGCAGTATGCATCCGTCGGGCACCCCCATCTGGAGCTTTATGTTCATCACGGTGGCCTGCGGTGCGATCTCCGGCTTCCACTCCACCCAGTCGCCCCTGATGGCGCGCTGCATGAAGAGCGAGAAGCAGGGCCACTTCGTGTTCTACGGTGCCATGGTCTGTGAGGGCGTCATCGCTCTGATCTGGGCTGCAGCCGGCTGCTCCCTGTACGAGGTCACTGGCGGCCTGAACACCGGTCTGGCCGAGGCTCTGGCCATGGGCCAGTCCAAGGCCATTTACGATGTCTGCTCCAAGACCATGGGCGGCGTAGGCATCGCACTGGCTATGGTGGGCGTTGTGGTCTGCCCCATCACCTCCGGCGATACCGCCTTCCGTTCCGCTCGTCTGACCCTGGCCGACTGGTTCAAGATCGATCAGGACAGCTACGCGAACCGCCTGAAGCTCTGCATCCCCGTGCTGGGTGTGGGCGCGTTCCTGGGCATCGGCAACGCACTGGGCTTCATCAACTACACGGTCATCTGGCGCTACTTCAGCTGGACCAACCAGACGCTGGCCATGATCGTTCTGTGGGCCGCTTCCATGTACCTCTTTAAAGAAAAGAAGAACTACTGGATCGCCGCCGTGCCTGCCACCTTCATGAGCGCCGTGTCCTCTACCTACTTCATCCTGGCTCCCGAGTGCCTGGGCGGCATCCTGAACAGCAAGACCGCTGAGGGTGCTACCATTTACAACACTGCAGTGGCGTACCCCATCGGCGTTCTCTTTGCAGCCGCGATGCTGGTGCTCTTCCTCCATGCAACGAAGAAGAGTGCGGCGAAAGCATAACACGATATATACAAACATATATACATAAGCCGTGTGCAAAGGCCCCGCCGCTGTTTCCGGACAGCGGCGGGGCCTTTTTGAATACCAGTTGGCTTTGGATGAAGAAAGCACGATTGCAGGAGAAAATCTCGGACAATTGAGCAATGTGCACAAATTGAACGTGAAAAATTTGGAAGGAACGGTTCTGACCGTTCCCGGGAAAGAATCTTTTCCAAATGGCAAAGAAATTTTATCTTAGGAACGATAAAAAATCTTTGCTTCAATGCCAAAAGAGTATGGGGCTATATACTTTTTGATATGGGAGCCATTCCGGAAAAGTATTAACACGTTTATGAAAAAAGTGTTAACATGAAGCCAGAGATTGGTCAGAGCCACGGGCAGGCACGTCATACGCTGTCCGTGGTTTGAAATCAAAAAGGAGGTTTCTGGTATGATTAGCTTCTTACTCTGTCTGGCGCTTCTGATCATCGGCTACTTTGTCTATGGTAAGATCGTCGACAACACGTTTGGCCCGGACGACCGTGAAACTCCTGCTGTGCGCATCAACGACGGCGTTGACTACGTTGTGATGCCCCAGTGGAAGCTGTTCCTCGTCCAGCTGCTGAACATCGCGGGCCTCGGCCCCATCTTCGGTGCATTGCAGGGTGCCCTGTGGGGTCCTGTGGTGTTCCTGTGGATCACCTTCGGCACCATCTTTGCAGGCGGTGTCCATGACTACTTCTCCGGCATGATGAGCGAGCGCAACGACGGCGCATCCATCGCAGAAGTCACCGGCAAGTACCTTGGACCTGTGATGCAGAACATCATGCGTGTGTTCTCCGTCGTGCTGCTGATCATGGTCGGTACCGTGTTCGCAGTCGGCCCCGCCGGCCTGATCGTCACCCTGTGCAAGAACAGTGGCATGAGCGGCGTGCTCACCACCACCCTGTTCTGGCTGATCATCATCCTGGTGTACTACTTCATCGCAACCTTTATCTCCATCGATGCCATCATCGGTAAGATCTACCCCGTGTTCGGCATCTGCCTGATCATCATGGCTGTGGGCGTTATCTTTGGTATCTTCACCAATCCCGCCTACACCATCCCCGAGATCTGGGCAAACTTCAGCAATATGCACCCCTCCAACACTCCCATCTGGAGCTTCATGTTCATCACCGTCGCCTGCGGCGCTATTTCCGGTTTCCACTCCACCCAGTCGCCTCTGATGGCACGCTGCATGAAGAGTGAGAAGCAGGGCCACTTCGTCTTCTACGGCGCAATGGTCTGCGAGGGCGTCATCGCTCTGATCTGGGCCGCTGCCGGCTGCGCTCTGTACGACATCGTTGGTGGTAAGATGACCGGTCTGGCCGAGGCTCTGAGCGCTGGTCAGTCCGCCGCCATCTACGACGTGTGCTCCAAGACCATGGGCGGCGTGGGCATCGCACTGGCAATGATCGGTGTTGTCATCTGCCCCATCACCTCTGGTGATACCGCCTTCCGTTCCGCTCGTCTGACCCTGGCCGACTGGCTGAAGCTGGATCAGGACAGCTACGCAAACCGCCTGAAGCTCTGCGTTCCCGTTCTGGGTGTCGGCGCCTTCCTGGGCATCGGCAATGCACTGGGCTTCATCAACTACACCGTGATCTGGCGTTACTTCAGCTGGACCAACCAGACCCTGGCCATGATCGTCCTGTGGGCTGCTTCCATGTACCTGTTCAAGGAGAAGAAGAACTACTGGATCACCGCTGTTCCCGCTACCTTCATGAGTGCTGTGTCCTGCACCTACTTCGTGCTGGCTCCCGAGTGCCTGGGCAAGATGATCAACACCTATGCAGACGGCAAGCTGGTGGCTTACAATACCGCCGTTGCTTACCCCGTCGGCATCGTCTTTGCCATTGCAATGCTGGCCATCTTCATCCATGCCACCAAGAAGCACACCGCTTCTCAGAAGGCATAAGGCCTTGACCGCACTGCTCAACTGAACCATCTGCGCCCGCCGCTGCCCGACCAAACAGCGGCGGGCGCTGTTGTTTTTTCAGCGCAGAAAGTTTGGGAAAACGCACAAACCTTTTTGGCAAATCTTAGCGGCCAAAGGGGTTGCATTTGCACCGGTAAGGTGCGAAAATAGAAGCAAATCTAAGCAAAGAAGGGAACGACCCATGATTTTCAGACCCGCACAACTGGGCATGGCAAAACTGGACCGACTGGAGCTGGAGCAGGACAAAAAGGCCTGCCGCAAGATCGGCCCCTGTGGTGTCGGCAAAAAGGCCCTGTACCTCAACAGCTTTTACATCGACCGCCGCTATTATCTGCCCTATGGCAGCATCTCCCGCGTGTTCAAGCGGGTGGCCATGAGTTCCGGCGGCTTTACCGGCAAGGGCATGTTTGCCTCCATGGCCTACCTTGTGGTGGAGTACGACGGCGGCAAGCAGAAGCAGTGCAATTTCAAGGATGAACGGGACGTGGACAAGCTGCTGGAAGTGCTGGCCAAAGAGCAGCCGCAGATCAGGCTGCTGAGCGCCGGCGGCGAGCAGGCTCTGCAGAAAAAGGAAGCCGAAAAGGCGGCCCGTAAGCTACCCGAACTGACCGACGATGCCAAGCACAGCATGACCGTGCTGCGCCGGGCAAAGGAATATCTGGAGGCAAAACCGGAGCTTTCCGACGAGCTGAGCGCCGCCGAGCGCCGCAAGCGTGCCCAGCTGCAGAGCAAGCCGGTGTACCGTTATGTGGCCCTGGCCATCTTCATCTTCGGCATTGCGGCGGCGGCCTACGGCTTGTATTCCGTCTTCAGCCACACCGGCAGCTATGGCATTTATTTTGCACTGTTCGGTTTTGCGGCCATCTTCCTGTTCTCCAGCTACAATATGCTGCCCACCGCCCGCAACAACCACAGCGCCATCATGAAGCGGGCCGAAAAGGCCGAAACCGCCATGGCGGAGTACGTCAAGCATTATCCCAACGGGGCGTTCCCGGTGCCCAGTTACTATGCGCACCCCATTGTGCTCAAGCAGATGATGGATGCCGTGGAAGAGGGCCGTGCCGTCACTGTGCCGGAAGCCCTGAACGCTGTGGAAGCCCGCCTGAAGTCCCTGAACGCCGACGTGCAGGTGGAGCAGGAGGAGTACGACGAAGTGGTGGTCATCAAGGCCATGTTCCTGAACCACGACTATCAGTAAGCGCGTTTTGTGCAGAATGTGAAGAAGATTTGAACTTTTTTGTCGGGTCTGCACATTGACCGCGCGAAAATCCTGTGTTATCATAAAACCAGTCGAAATGTTACCCGCAAGGGGCATGATCGACTGGTTTTTCTATTTTGAATCATTGGAATGTTACTCTTTGAGGCATGACCGGGTTGAGAAGGCACGAGGTGCCGTACCGTTTGCTTTGAAGGGTTTTTTCTTTGTCGGAGGAACACAGAGCAGGAGGGACGGACACCGATGCAGGCACTGCGCAGGATCAACAACAATGTGGCGCTCTGCCGGGATGGCAGCGGCCGGGAGCTGATCGCCATGGGAAAAGGCGTCGGCTTCGGCAGTTTCCCGCGGGAGCTGGCCCTGAGCGAGATCGAGCGGACCTTCTACGACACGGACGAAACGTACCGGCAGCTGATGGCGGAACTGCCCGAAGATGTGCTGGCCTTTGCGGCCCGCATCGTGGAGATCGCCGGAAACGAACTGCCCTACGCCCTCAGCCCCAATGCCGCCTTTACGCTGGCCGACCACATCAGTTTTGCTATGGAGCGCGCCCGGAAGAACATCCGGGTCAAGATGCCGCTGGCCTACGATGTGGAGCAGCTGTACCCCGCCGAATACCGCATCGCACAGCACGCCATCCGCCGCATCCGCAAGGAATTCTGCGTGGCGCTGCCGGAGTGCGAAACGGCCGGCATCGCCATGAGTCTGCTGAACTCCAAGCTCACCCAGGACGAACCCCAGTCCGCCGAGACGGACCGGGACGAGGAGATGCTGGAGGATGTGACCGAGATCGTGGAAAACGAGCTGCACATCCTGGTGGAGCGTTCCGGATTCAATTATTCCCGCTATGCCACCCATATGCAGTACCTGTTCCAGCGCATCCACACGGGGCAGGCCATCCGCAGCGACAATCTGCAGCTGTACACCAGCCTGCGGGAGGAGTTCCCGGAGATCGCCGCCTGCGTGGAAAAGATCGCCCAGCACATCGAACGGGAATGGCACAGCGCTCTGACCGAGGAAGAGAAACTGTACCTCATTCTCCACGTCAACCGCATCTGCATCAAAGAAGGAATGTAACCTGCACAACGGCAGGGCATGACCTTGCGCACAGCTATCACAGAGGGGAACTCTGCGTGCTGGGCGTGAGGTCTTTTTTGTTGGTTTTCCGGCGGAAGGTGCACCCCGCCGCGAACATACATCCGGTTTGTAGTTGTTTATGAAAAGAAAAGGAGAATCCCTATGGCAGCAAACAAAAACGCCCAGATCGCCCAGAGCGTTCTGGCAGCGGTGGGCGGCGAAGAGAACATCGTGTCCGTCACCCATTGCATGACCCGCCTGCGCTTCAACCTGAAAGATATGAGCATCCCCAAAGATGACGAAGTAAAGGCCATCAAGGGCACCATGGGTGTGGCCCGCAGCGGCGGTCAGTATCAGGTCATCGTGGGCACCAACGTGGACAAGGTGTGCGCGGAGCTGTGCACCCTGGCCGGTCTGGAGCAGGCCGCGACCGTCAGCGAGAACCTGGACGCCCCCAAGGAGCCGCTGACCCTGAAAAAGGTGGGCAGCAACATCATGGCTTACCTGTCCGGAAGCCTGACCCCCATCATCCCGGTGGTGCTGGCCGCGGCCATTTTCAAGAGCATCGTGGCCGTGTTCGGCCCGGATATGCTGGGCATCCTCTCCACCGAGAGCGACCTCTACAAGCTGTTCACCTTCGTCGGTGACGCGGGCTATTACTTCTTCCCGCTGCTCATCGGCTACACTGCCGCCAAAAAGCTGAACGCTACCCCGGTCATGGGCATCTTCATGGGTGCCATCCTGCTGCATCCCACCTTCGT
This sequence comes from uncultured Faecalibacterium sp., assembly GCA_934525845.1. Classification (GTDB taxonomy): domain Bacteria; phylum Bacillota; class Clostridia; order Oscillospirales; family Ruminococcaceae; genus Faecalibacterium. Next base: position 72,395 of record CAKSZS010000007.1, read on the forward strand.
CAGCATGGCCGCCGAGGGCACGTCCTTCAGCGTCTACGGCATCCCCTGCACCCCGCAGAACTACGGCAGCACCATCCTGCCCATCCTGCTCACGGTCTGGATCATGAGCTATGTGGAAGCATTCCTGAAAAAGCATCTTCCGGACGCTGTCAAGATCATGCTGGTTCCGACCCTGACGACAGCCATCATGCTTCCCATCGTGCTGTGCGTCTGCGGACCGATCGGCGGTATCCTCGGTAATTACATCTGCGCAGCCGTTATCTGGTTCGGCAACTACTTCGGATTCCTCGGCGCGGCTGTCATCGGCGCGCTGTGGGAGTTCCTCGTCATGACCGGTATGCACCATGTCCTGATCGCCCAGATGATCCAGCTGTTTGCCGCAAATGGCTATGATCCGGTCGTTTCTCTGGGCGCGACTTCCGCAAGCATGTCTGTCGCCGGTATGTGCATCGGTATGGCTCTGGCACTGCGTGACAAAGAAGAGCGCGCGCTGAGCTGGAGCTACACGATCGCCGAGATCATCGGCGGTGTTACGGAGCCGGGTCTGTATGGCATCGGCATGAAGTATAAGAAGCCCTTCATTGGTATGGCGATCGGCGGTGCCGCAGGCGGTCTGTACGCAGGTCTGATGGGCGTCAAGGCATATGTCATGGTTCCTGTCGCCAACTTCCTTGCGCTGACTGCATATACCGGCGGAAACGCGTCCAACATCATCAATGGCGTGATCTCCGGTATCGTTGCCATCGTCGTGGCTGCAATCGCAACCTATCTGCTCTGCCGTGAACCGAAAAAGAACTGATTTTTGAGAGGCAAAAAGATGAAAAGACGTATTCTGGTTCGTGCTGACGACATTGGTTACTGCCGCGGCATCAACTACGGCATCGCAGACAGCATCTGGAACGGCATCATCCGCTCGGCGGGCGTCATGCCCAATATGCCGGAAGCACAGCACGGCGTGGACCTGCTGAAAGGCTCCGGCGTCTGCTTCGGCCAGCACACCAACCTCTGCCTGGGCAAGCCCTGCGCCGACCCGGCCAAGATCCCCAGCCTGCTGGACGAAAACGGCAATCTGAAGAGCAGCCGCACCTACCGGGAAGCCTGGAAGCGCGGCGAGGAGATCACGAACCTGGACGAAATGGTGATCGAGATCGAGGCGCAGTATCACCGCTATCTGGAGCTGGTGGGGGAGAAGCCCCACTACTTCGAGGCCCACGCCGTGATGAACGCCAACCTCTCCAAGGGCCTGGCCATCGTGGCGGAAAAGTACGATCTGCCCTATCTGCCCACCAGCTTTGAGCCGACCGGCACGCCCTTCTGCGGCCATACGCTCATTACCTGCATGGACAGCATGAAGCCCGGCTACGACCCCTTTGCCAGCCTGCAGAAGGCCGCGCTGGCCGAGTACGCCGAGGGCCAGTGCCCCATGTTCGTGTGCCACCCCGGCTACATCGACGATTACCTCCTCCACCATTCGTCGCTGGTGGACCCGCGCCCCATGGAGGTGGCCATGGCCACCGACCCCGCCACCAAGCAGTGGCTGAAAGAGCACGACGTCACCGTTGTGACCTACGACGAGTTGTAAAAGGAAAACGGCCTCGCCCTCTCCGTCATCGCTGGCGCGATGCCACCTCTCCCAAAGGGAGAGGCTTTGGCAGTCCGTGCAAAGTTTTTGGGTTCGCCAGAGGCTCTCCCTTTGGGAGAGCTGCCGAACGAAGTGAGGCTGAGAGGGCGAGCCAACGAAAAAGAAAAACATCCGCAACAAAGTTTCTTGAATTTTTGGAAAATCGAAAGAAACCGTTGCGGATGTTTTTTGTTTTGTTAAGCGTTCTGTGCGGCGGGAGCCTGGAAAATTTTCATGGACTCCTTGTAGCAGTGCACGAAGTACAGGATCTCGGCAAAGGCGGTCAGCGCCCAGCTGCATGGATACAGCAGGTACAGCGCCGGGATCGTGTGGAAGTAGGCGAAGATGGTGTACACCCAGATGACCCGGAACACGCAGGAACCCATCACCACGATGATGGTGGGTACCACAGTCTTGCCCAGCCCGCGGGAAGCGGCGATGGTGCAGTCCATGAACGCCGAGATGCAGTAGGCGAACGCCATGACGCAGATGCGCTTCATGCCGGCATCGATGACGGCGGCTTCGGTGGTGAACAGGCTCAGGAAGGTGCGGCCAAAGACGAACAGTCCGCCGCCCAGAATCAGGCCTACGCCGAAGGAATAGCCCAGACTGATGAAGTAGCTCTTCTTCACACGGTCGGGCTTGCCCGCGCCGTAGTTCTGGCTCATAAAGCTGGCGCAGGCCATGTAGAATGCGGCCATGCAGTCGTAGATCATGGCGTCGGCGTTGGCGGCGGCACTGTTGCCCTTGACCATGAGGGAGTCAAAGGAGTTGACGCCTGCTTGAATGAACAGGTTCGCAATGGCGAAGATGGCGTTCTGGAACCCGGCGGGCAGGCCCAGCCCCAGGATGCGCTTGGTCAGGACGGGGTCCAGATGCAGCTTGTGCACATCCAGCACATAGCAGTCCTGTACCTTGGTCAGGGCGTGCAGGATCAGCCCGGCGGAGACACACTGGGAAATGGCACTGGCCAGCGCCACACCCATCACGTCCAGCCTGCACACGATGACAAAGAACAGGTTGAGCAGGATGTTCAGTACGCCCGCAATGGACAGGTAGGTCAGCGGCTTTTTGGTGTCGCCGATGGCACTGAACACGGCGTTGCCGAAGTTGTACAGTGCCATCGCCGGCATACCCAGGAAGTACACCCGCAGATACAGGATGGCACCGGGCAGCAGGTCTTCTTTGGTGTTCAGCAGCCGCAGCATGAAGGGCGACCCCAGCAGGCCGATGAACAGCAGCGCCACACCGGCGATCAGACTGATGACGGCGGCAGAGTGCACGGTCTTTTCCACGTCCTTGGCGTGCCGTGCCCCGTAAAAGCGGGCCACCAGCACGTTGATGCCGTTGCTCAGGCCGATGAGAAAGCCGGTGAACAGGGTGACCAGGATGCTGGTGGAACCCACGGCGCCCAGCGCGGTAGAGCCTGCGAACCGGCCCACCACAGCCACGTCCGACATATTGAACAGCACCTGCAAAAGGTTGGACAGCGCCAGCGGCAGACTGACCAGAAAGATCTGCCTGGCGAGAGGACCTTCTGTCAGGGTTTTGGTAGATGATTTCATATTCTCTTTTTCCTTTTTCCAAACGACCCGTGCCCGCGCACACCGGGGCACACCTCTATTATAAGAAATGCCGGTCCGTTTGCAAGATGATTTTTGCGGCGGTTCAAATCCTCCCGGTCGCAGAGAACTGGTTCTTGGCAGACATTCCTACAGATTGGCTGCCCTGCGTCAGCAGGGCCGTGCTGTTCTCATCCTCCCGGGAGCATAAGAAAAACCGACACACTTGTGTGTGTCGGTTTTTCTTGGTGCGACCGGGAGGATTCGAACCTCTGGCCTTCCGGGTCGGAGCCGAACGCTCTATCCAGCTGAGCTACGATCGCAGATTGCACTGATGAATCAGTACAACTTAGTATAGCACACTGTTTTCAAAAAAGCAAACGAAATTCGTCAGCCTTTTCGATTCCGCAGCCAGATCTGGTACAGACCATCGGAAATCAGGTGGGAACGATACGCAATAGGGGTGCGGCAGGAGGTGCGGATGGCTTCCGGCAGGTTGCCGGTGGCATAGAACGCGGTCTCCGGGCCAAGCTCGGCACGGAAGCGGTCGGCCAGGCCGTCCAGCAGGCTGGCGGTGCCCAGCACGAAGCCATTCTGCAGGCAGGCAGAGGTGCTGCGGCCCAGGATGGACTTGGGTGCCTGCACGGCCAGGTCGATCTGCGGCAGCTGGGCGGTGTTCTGCACCAGCGCCCGCAGGGACAATTGCGGCCCGGGCAGGATCGCGCCGCCTACCAGTTCCTGCCGGTCATTGACCGCCATCAGGGAGATGGCAGTGTCGGCGGAAATGACCACCAGAGGGCCGGAGCATTCCTTTAAGGCGGCTACGGCGCCGCACAGCAGTTCGGCACCCAGCTGAGCAGGATTGTCCAGACGCAGCTTGATGCCGCTCTTCAGGCCGGGGCCGACGGTCAGGATGCGTTTTCCGCACAGCATATGCAGCGCCCCCAGTACCCGGTCGCTCAGTGCCGGCACCACACTGCCTACAATGCCGCCCTCGATCTGGGAGAAGGATGCTCCATGCAGGCTGAAAAGATTCACCAGCCGCATGGCATACTCGTCCTGCGTGGCGGCAGGGTCGGAATGCAGCCGGCCATAAAATGTGAGCTTATCCTGTTCAAAGCCGCCCACCGTGATGTGGGTGTTGCCGATGTTGACGGTAAGGATCATGGGGAAGCCTCCTTCGCGGCGCAATATAATGTATATTATAATATAAATAATATAACAGGACTCGAAAATGCGCAAGGGGGCCGTCCCTGCCCACGGGCAGGGACGGCCTTTGGCACCTTCCGGCTATCTGCCGTTTGCGGAGAAGCGCAGCACACAGAAGTGTGCAGAAAAAGGTATTTGAAAAGAAAAATCGAAAAAAGCCAAAAAAGATGGAAAAAAGTGTTGACAATGGGACGGGGGTGTGGTATTATACTTGAGCGCCA
>CAKSZS010000008.1 GCA_934525845.1 uncultured Faecalibacterium sp.
GCACCGCTGATTGTTTATATGGTCGTGCCGGGCTCCTTTGGAGAATGGCTGTCCACCCTGATTCCGGCAGGGGGCATCGGCCTGTCCAATGCCCTGCTTTATAAGATGTACAGCTTTGACTTCCTCTTTGCGGGCGGGCACGCCTTCTTCCAGGCGGACGTTCTGCGGGCGCTGGCCCCGGTGAAGATCGTGCTTTTCCTCGCGCTGGCTCTGTGGGGATACCGGAGAAAGACGGCACGGTGAACATAGGATTTCGCTTGACAAAAAACAGCGATACTACTATACTAAAAACAAAGGAAAGGCACTGGCTGCTCATGTGGTCAGTTCCTACCCGGCAGTATGTCAAAAAGATTGACCGCTCGGTTTGGGAGACAGAGGCGGTCAATCTTTTTTGCTTTTCGAATAGTGTTTTGCTCTCGGGCTGTCCCGGCCTGTTAACGCTTCGAATGGTGCAGACTGGAGTTTTTTTGCGATTTTTACGGCGTTTCAATCGTTTTTATGGTAAAGAAGCTTTGCTTGTGCTATACTTGACGGGAATACAAGCTGTGCGCAGTTCAAGCGCACCCATCTGCAAAGGGAACATACCATGAAAACCATCTACATCCTGCTCACCCGTTCGGGCACGCTGCTGTCCAACCTCGTCTACAGCGTCACCGGGGCCAGCTATACCCATGCGTCGCTGGCCTTTGACGAGGACCTCAGCTGTCTGTACAGCTCCACCCGTAAAAACGGCTATACCATGTTCCCCGCAGGCCCCAGCCGGGAGTATCTGAACCGGGGGGTGTTCAAGCTGCGCCCGGATGTGCCCTGCGCCCTCTATGCGCTGGAAGTTTCCAACGAAGCGTATCTCCGCGCCAAGCGTCGGGCGGATCATATGATGGCCCACGGCAATCTGTACCGCTTCAACGTGCTGGGGCTGATCTTGTGTGCCCTGCACATCCGCTGGCAGCGCAGGCGGCACTATTTCTGCTCGCAGTTCGTCAGCGAGGTGCTGGAAAAGAGCGGCGCGATGGAACTGCCCAAACACAGCACCCTGATGCACCCCAACGATTACAGCACCCTGACCGACCTGCGCTGTGTGTACGAGGGGCAGCTCTCCGGCCTGCCCCAGCGCCAGAAAATGGATCTGGGCGGAGAAGAAACGGTGGTCAGCGTTTATCTGGGTTTGGCGCTGGGATTGGTAAAGGCAGGCGTCCGGCGGATTTTTTAAAAAATTCTGCAATTGGGTGTTGACAAAGGTCGTACTCTGTGATAAACTAACCAAGTCGGGAGCGAAAGCCCGATGCAAAATGGACGTATGGCCCGTTGGTCAAGCGGTTAAGACAGAGGCCTCTCACGCCTTTAACATCGGTTCGATTCCGGTACGGGTCACCATTTTATAGTAGTAAAACGGCTCTACGCCGTTTTATATAGATGCCTCTTTAGCTCAGTCGGTTAGAGCACCTGACTGTTAATCAGGGTGTCGCCTGTTCGAGTCAGGCAAGAGGCGCCAGCAAAGCGATGGAAGTTTTCCATCGCTTTTTTCTTTTTCCGCCGCCGCTTTTGTTGACAGGGGATGCAGGGCGGGATATACTTAAAACAAGTTTTGAATGAAAAAATTGTTGGCGGGCGGCTGCTTTTAAGGGCAGCGGCCTCGCCCTCTCAGGCGCTGCCGCGCCAGCTCCTCCAAAGGGGGAGCTGGCATCGAGCCTTTGCGAGATGACGGAGAGGGCGAGCCGCCTTCCGGCAAAATAAAGGAGAACACCATGAAAAAAGTTATTCTGACCGGCGACCGCCCCACCGGACGCCTGCACGTTGGCCATTATGTCGGCTCCCTGAAGGAGCGTGTGCGCCTGCAGAACACCGGCGAGTACGATGACATCTTTATCATGATCGCCGACGCCCAGGCCCTGACCGACAACGCCGACAACCCGGAAAAGGTGCGCCAGAACATCCTGCAGGTGGCCCTGGACTACCTGGCCTGCGGCATCGACCCCAACAAGGTGCACATCTTCATCCAGTCCATGGTGCCGGAGCTGACCGAACTGAGCTTCTATTATATGAATCTGGTCACCGTCAGCCGCCTGCAGCGCAACCCCACCGTCAAGAGCGAGATCCAGATGCGCAACTTCGAGGCCAGCATCCCGGTGGGCTTCTTCTGCTATCCCATCAGCCAGGCCGCGGACATCACCGCGTTCAAGGCGACCACCGTGCCCGCCGGTGAGGACCAGAAGCCCATGATCGAGCAGTGCTGTGAGATCGTGCACAAGTTCAACTCCGTCTACGGCGAGACACTGGTGGAGCCGGAGATCGTTCTGCCCCAGAACGCCGCCTGCCTGCGCCTGCCCGGCATCGACGGCAAGGCCAAGATGAGCAAGAGCCTGGGCAACTGCATCTACCTGTCTGAGGAACCGGAGGACATCAAGAAGAAGGTCATGTCCATGTACACCGACCCCAACCACCTGCGGGTGCAGGACCCCGGCCAGGTGGAGGGCAACCCGGTGTTCATCTATCTGGACGCCTTCTGCCGCCCCGAGCATTTCGCCGAGTTCTGGCCCGAGTACCAGAACCTGGACGAGGTCAAGGCCCACTATCAGCGCGGCGGCCTGGGCGACGTGAAGGTGAAGAAGTTCCTGAACAGCGTCATGCAGGCTGAGCTGGAACCCATCCGCACCCGCCGCAAGGAGTGGGAGCAGCGTCTGCCGGAAGTGGTGGAGATCCTGAAGCAGGGCAGTGCCTATGCTGAAAAGACCGCCGCCGCCACCCTGGCCGAGGTCCGCAAGTCCATGCGCATCGACTACTTTGACAACGACAATCTGCTGAAGTAAGCAGTCTGAGAGCCTTTCCAAACTGGGAAGGCTCTTTTGTTTTTTTGGAGGGTAGTATGCTGGGAGCTTTCTCCTCGGACACGAATACGGGTTGCGGCTCCCAGCATCCGCCGCGCTTCGCTTGCGTCTTGCTGGCCGCTGCCCCAACAGCGCCTCCCTGTTTCCGCCACTGGCGGCGGTCGTTGCTGTTGCAGGCCATTCCATCGCCCGCCCTATTGCCCTTCGGGCAACAGGGTCCCACCCCAGCGGACGGTCCTCGGAGAAACTCCCAGCACACCAGCGTAGAACGAGCAGGTTTTATTTACAGATTCTACATGGAAACCATGCAGGCGCTGTGTTAAAATAAAGCCAGCAAAAAAGAATAAAGGAGAGGTTCCATTATGCATCAGGCATCCGATGCACGCTACGCTTCCATGCCGTACCACCGCTGTGGGGAAAGCGGCCTGCTGCTGCCCGCCGTGTCCCTGGGGTTCTGGCACAATTTCGGTGATACCGGCCATTTTGACACCATGAAGCAGCTCTGTTTCACGGCCTTTGACCACGGCATCACCCACTTCGACCTGGCCAACAACTACGGCCCGGAACCGGGCAGTGCTGAAAAGAATCTGGGCCGCATCCTGAAGGAAAACTTCCGCCCCTACCGCGATGAGCTCATCATCAGCACCAAGGCGGGCTATGAGATGTGGCCCGGCCCCTACGGCAACTGGGGAAGCCGGAAGTATCTGCTGGCCAGCCTGGACCAGAGCCTGCAGCGGCTGGGGCTGGACTATGTGGACATCTTCTATCACCACCGCATGGACCCCAACACCCCGCTGGAAGAGACCATGGGGGCACTGGAGCAGGCCGTGCGCAGCGGCAAGGCTTTGTATGCGGGCCTGTCCAACTACGACGGCCCCACGCTGGAAAAGGCGGCCGCCATCCTGAAGGAGCGGCACGTCCCCTTTGTCATCAACCAGAACCGTTATTCCATCTTCGACCGCACCATTGAGCAGAACGGCCTGAAGGAGACCGCCAACCGTCTGGGCAAGGGCATCATCGCGTTCAGCCCGCTGGCGCAGGGCCTGCTGACCAACCGGTATCTGAACGGCATCCCGGCGGACAGCCGCGTCCGCACCGATGGCCGGTTCCTGAAGGAAAGCGCCCTCACCGAAGAAAAGCTGGCCCAGATCCGTGCCCTGAACGAGATCGCGGCTGCCCGCGGGCAGACCCTGGCCGAAATGGCTCTGGCGTGGATCCTGAAGGACGGTCAGGTGACCAGTGTGCTGATCGGTGCCTCCCGCCCGGAACAGATCCTGGACAACATCAAGGCGCTGGACAACACGACCTTTACCGCCGAAGAACTGGAAGCCATTGACCGGGCTTCCGGGGCTGCAAAATAAACCCTCTCAGGCCGCTTCGCGTCCAGCTCCCCCCTTCGGGGGAGCTGGCAATGCCGAAAGGCATTGGCTGAGAGGGTTCCAAAGGAGAATCGTATGACCAAGACTGTATGGATCACCGGGGCAAGCTCCGGCATCGGCAAGGAGTTTGCCCGCCGGTATGCCGCCATGGGCTGCCGGCTCATCCTGACCGCCCGCCGCGCCGACCGGCTGGAAGCACTGGCTCTGGAACTCAAGCAGGCTCACGGTACGCAGTGCCGCATCCTGCCCGCAGACCTTGCCAGCAAAGCAGACTGCGACCGCCTGTGTGCCGAGCTGGCAGGGGAGAACATCGACATTTTCATCAACAACGCAGGCTTCGGCGTCTGCGGCAGTCTGCTGGAGACCGACCCCGCCAAGGAAGAAGAAATGGTGCAGGTGAACGTGGCCGCGATGCGGCGGCTGTTCCAGTTCGCCCTGCGCAAGATGCACGCCCAGGGCGGCGGCACCATCCTGAACGTGGCGTCCTCGGCGGGGCTGCTGCCCGGCGGGCCGTATATGGCGGGCTACTACGCCAGCAAGGCCTATGTGGTCAGCCTGACCCGGGGCGCGGCGCAGGAACTGAAGGAACAGCGCAGCCCGGTGTACGTCTGCGCCCTCTGCCCGGGGCCGGTGAACACCGAGTTCAACGACCGGGCAGGTGTGGTGTTTGCCCTTAAGGGCATCACGCCGCAGTTCTGCGTGGACGAGGCGTTCCATGGGATGCTGCACCACAAGACCATCATCGTGCCGTCCGCGTTCATGCGGGTGTGCACCACGGCCCAGAAGCTGGTGCCCACCGGCCTGCTGATGCCCATCGTGGCCCGCCAGCAGAAAAAGAAACTGGGCTGACCTTGGAGACAAGCCCAAAATTCAAACACAAAAATTGTGCGTTCTGCCGATCAAAAGACAGAGGCGGTGCGGACTTGGCAAAAATGTGCGCATTTCCACGAAAAATTTTGCCGAACCAAAGAAAATACAGCAAAAATGCGGAAGAAAATGCCTTGACAGCCCCTGAAAAGAATGTTACCCTAGGATACAAGAGGATTGCGGCCCGGCTTGGCCGGGGCGGCGCATCCTGTAAGGAGAAGACGGGCGGTATGCCCGCAGCAAAGCAACATTTTTGATTGGAGGACTCTATTATGGCACAGTGCACTCCCAAATCTTTTGATCTGACCGGCAAGGTCGCGCTGATCACCGGCGCATCTTACGGCATTGGTATGGCAATCGCAAAGGCTATGGCTGCCAACGGCGCAACCATCGTGTTCAACGACATCAAGCAGGAGCTGGTGGACAAGGGCCTGGCTGCTTACGAGGAAGCCGGCATCAAGGCGCACGGCTACGTCTGCGACGTTACCGATGAGGACGCCGTGAACGCTCTGGTGGCAAAGATCACTGAGGAAGTCGGCCACATCAACATTCTGGTCAACAACGCCGGCATCATCAAGCGCATCCCCATGACCGAGATGAGCGCTGCTCAGTTCCGTCAGGTCATCGACGTCGACCTGAACGCTCCCTTCATCGTGGCAAAGGCTGTCATCCCCGACATGATCGCGCAGGGCGGCGGCAAGATCATCAACATCTGCTCCATGATGAGCGAGCTGGGCCGTGAGACCGTCTCCGCTTACGCGGCAGCCAAGGGCGGCCTGAAGATGCTGACCAAGAACATCGCTTCCGAGTACGGTGCCTACAACATCCAGTGCAACGGCATCGGACCCGGCTACATCGCTACTCCGCAGACCGCACCTCTGCGTGAGATCCAGCCCGACGGCAGCCGTCATCCCTTCGACCAGTTCATCGTGGCCAAGACCCCTGCAGGCCGCTGGGGCGAGGCCGAGGACCTGGGCGGACCCGCTGTCTTCCTGGCATCTGCCGCTTCCGACTTCGTGAACGGCCTGATCCTGTACGTCGATGGCGGCATCCTGGCTTACATCGGCAAGCAGCCCCAGTAAGCACCGGGATTTTTCCTGCGTGAGATAAGCACGGCGGCAGGCCGGGCGGGAACGTCCTGCCTGCCGCCGCGTTTTTATGCGCAGTACAGAAAGGAAAACAGCCATGGACAAGCAGCATAAAGATATCCCCTGGGTGCCCCATGCAGAGATCGAGCCGGAGGTGTGCGGCCAGGGCGTCAAGCGCCGGGTGCTGGCCTACAGCAAGGACGCCATGTGTGTGGAGAACACCTTTGAGACCGGCGGCGTGGGCGCGATGCACTGCCACCCCCACACCCAGATCACCTACATCGTCTCGGGACGCTACCGCTTTACCATCGGGGACGAGACCCGCGAGGTCGGCCCCGGCGATACCCTGCTGAAGCAGAACGGCGTCATGCACGGCTGTGTCTGCCTGGAGGGCGGCGTCATGCTGGACTTTTTCACCCCCATGCGGGAAGACTTTGTATAACCGCCGGCTTGACCGGGCAGAAAAAATAAGAAGGAGAAACTACCTATGAAGATCGCACTCATCAACGAAAACAGCCAGGCCGCCAAGAACGGCATCATCGAAGCTGCGCTGAAGAAGGTCGTGGAGCCGATGGGCCACGAAGTGGTCAACTACGGGATGTACGCGGCCGATGACGCTGCACAGCTGACCTATGTGCAGTGCGGCATTCTGGCCGCCATCCTGCTGAACAGCGGTGCGGCCGACTACGTCATCACCGGCTGCGGCACCGGCGAGGGTGCCATGCTGGCCCTGAACAGCTTCCCCGGCGTCATCTGCGGCCATGTGGAGGATCCCGTGGATGCTTACACCTTTGCCCATGTCAACGACGGCAACGCCGTGGCCATGCCTTTTGCCAAAGGCTTCGGCTGGGGCGGTGAGCTGAACCTGGAGTACTGCTTCGAGAAGCTGTTCGGCTTCGGCCACGGCCAGGGCTACCCCAAGGAGCGCGTGGAGCCGGAGCAGCGCAACAAGAAGATCCTGGACGGCGTGCGTGCTGCCACCTTCAAGCCCCTGATCGAGTGCCTGAAGAGCATTGACCAGGACCTGCTGAAGGGTGCTGTGGCCGGTGCAAAGTTCCAGGAGCTGTTCTTCGCTTCCTGCAAGGACGAAGAGCTGGCTGCCTACGTCAAGACCCTGCTGTAAGGGCCTGACCGATGGAAGGACTGTACCAGTTCAATCAGGGTGTGACCCATCTGCTGGAGGGCTTTCTGGAGACGGCGGTGCCCATGATCGCGGGACTGGCCGAGGTGATCGGCCTGTTCATCATCGTCACCAGCCTGACCAAGGCCACCTACCACTATATCCGGGCCACCTTTTTCCACGACAAGTATGATTTTCACCACGAGATGAGCAACGGCCTGACCACGGCGCTGGAGTTCCTGATGTCGGCAGAGATCGCCAAGACCTTCCTGCTGCAGAATCTGGAATCGGTGGTGCCGCTGGCGACGACCTTTGCCCTGCGGGCCATGATGAGCCTGCTGCTGCACGTGGAAATGCAGGCGGGACACCGGTCACCCCAGGGAGAGGAAAAGAAGGACTAAAAGCCTTTTTTGCCAAACTTTTGCGGGGCAGACTTTCCCTGCGTTGTGAAAAACGTAAAACCTTGACATGAGGACTTGACACTTTTGCACAAAGGGTCTATACTCGTGCCATCGAAAGCAAAGGCGCTGACGGAAGAGATTCCGCCAGCGCTTTTTTGTTTTGATGGATATTGCTCGGGAGGAGATAGAGGACCTCCTGAACAGACGTTCCTGCGCGTATTTTGACGCGGGGAACGGCACACGCCGCACTGTTCTGGTGCAGGGCGGCAGACCAAATTCGTGGGAGGTATGAAAAGTTATGTTCAGCTCCGTAAACACCTGTTGGACGCTCGTGGGAGCGTTCCTGGTCTACTTCATGCAGGCGGGCTTCGCCTTGTGTGAAGCCGGCTTTACCCGTGCCAAGAACACGGGCAACATCCTGATGAAAAACATGATGGACTTCTGCATCGGCACGCCCTGCTACTGGCTCATCGGCTTCGGCCTGATGTTCGGCGGCACCGGCGCTCTGATCGGCGGGTTCGACCCCTTCATCCGCGGCGATTACAGCCACCTGGGCCTGGATATCCCGCTGTGGGTCTACATCGTGTTCCAGACCGTGTTCTGCGCCACGGCAGCCACCATCGTGTCCGGCTCCATGGCCGAGCGCACCAACTTCAAAGCCTACTGCGTCTACTCCGCCGCCATTTCGCTGGTGGTGTACCCCATCTGCGGCCACTGGATGTGGGGCGGCGGCTGGCTGCAGAGCATGGGCTTCCATGACTTTGCCGGTTCCGCAGCAGTCCACAACGTGGGCGGCGTCATCGCCCTGCTGGGTGCCTGGATGCTGGGTCCCCGCATTGGCAAGTACGACAAGAACGGCAAGCCCCACGCCATCCCCGGCCACAACCTGACCGCCGGTGCGCTGGGCGTGTTCATCCTGTGGTTCTGCTGGTTCGGTTTCAACGGCGGTTCTTCTCTGAGCCTGTCCACCGATGCCACCATGACGCTGACCGGTCTGGTCTGCTTCAACACCAACCTGGCCGCGGCAGTGTCCACCTGCGTGACCATGATCTTTACCTGGCTGCGCTACGGCAAGCCCGATGTCTCCATGACCCTGAACGGTTCTCTGGCCGGTCTGGTGGCCATCACCGCAGGCTGTGATACCGTTTCTCCCTTTGGCGCCTTCATCATCGGCTTTGTGGCCGGCATCCTGGTGGTGCTGAGCGTTGAGTTCTTCGACAACATCGCCAAGGTGGATGACCCCGTGGGTGCGGTCTCCGTCCATTTTGCAAACGGCGTGTGGGGCACCATTGCGGTGGGCCTGTTCTCCACCGGTGCCAACACTGAGCACGCCGGCCTGTTCTACGGCGGCGGCCTGGCACAGCTGGGCACCCAGCTGCTGGGCCTGGTCACCGTGGATCTGTACGTCGTCGTTGTGATGTTCATTATCTTCAAGCTCATCGATAAGTTCATCGGCCTGCGCGTCCCTGCTGAGGTGGAGATCGACGGCCTGGACATCCACGAGCACGGCCTGGCTTCTGCTTACGCTGGCTTCTCCATCTCCGACGCCAACGCAGCCGCCATGGTGCCCAACGAGAACACCGATCTGGGCGAGGACGATGCGGCAAAAGCATCGGCCAAGCAGCTCGACGCCGCTGTGCCGGTGGTGCGGGAGCCGTCTCCTGTCATCCACGATGGCGTGTACGACACCGGGATGCACAAGGTGTCCATCATTGCAAAGCTGTCCAAGTTTGACCAGCTGAAGACCGCTCTGAATGATCTGGGCGTCACCGGCATGACCGTGACCCAGGTGATGGGCTGCGGCATCCAGAAGGGCACCAGCGAGAAGTACCGCGGCGTGCCGGTGGACAGCACCCTGCTGCCCAAGATCAAGGTCGAGGTCATCGTGTCCAAGATCAGCGTGGACTCCGTGGTGGAAGCCGCCAAGAAGGCGCTGTACACCGGCCACATCGGCGATGGCAAGATCTTTGTTTACAACGTGACCCGCGTGGTCAAGATCCGCACCGGCGAGGAGGACTTTGCCGCCCTGCAGGATGTGGAGTGATCCATCTTCGTTATCCCGTCCGTTGACGTGATAAAATATCTTTTTGCTTGCGTTGTTCTCCTTTTTCCTTTTCCTTTTTTCTGACCAATTATGACCCGGAAAACCACCCCGCTTCTGCGCACAAAGAAGCGGGGTGGTTTTCGGTTTGGCGTGGTTCCTGCCATGTTGATCTTACATGATTCTTTAAGCGTTTTTTGGTTGACATTGCCGGAAGCTTGTGCTATTTTATAGCGCGTGTTTTGCAGGCAGTGCGCCTGCAGAAAGCATTTCGGAGCTTTTTTACAGGAGAATTTTGAGATGAAGGACTTTGTTCAGCATTATAAGGGGTCCGTGCTGGTCTCGCTGCAGGCGCTGTGGCGGTGGACGCTGCTGGCGGTGTGCACCGGCGTGCTGTGCGGCGCAGTCGGCGCGGCATTCCACCTGCTGGTGGAGGTGGTCACCGAGTGGCGCACCGAGTTCATCTGGCTGCTGTGGCTGCTGCCCGCAGCGGGTCTGGTCATTACGGCCCTTTACAAGGTGACCGGCTGCACCGGCAAAGGCACCAACGATGTGCTGCAGGCCGTACAGGACGGCAAGCCGGTGACGCCGTGGCTGGTGCCGGCCATCTTCTTCGGCACGGTGCTCACCCACTTGTGCGGCGGCTCGGCAGGCCGCGAGGGCGCGGCGCTGCAGATGGGCGGCAGCATCGGCTGGAACATCGGCCGGGTGATGCATTTCAGCGATCACGACTGCCGCACTGCCACCGTCTGCGGCATGGCGGCGTTCTTCTCGGCGCTGTTCGGCACCCCGCTGGCGGCCACCCTGTTTGCCATGATGGTGGTGGACGTGGGCCTGATGCTCACGGTGGCCTTTGTGCCCAGCTTTCTGGCGGCGCTCATCGCCTACGGCATCTCGCTTTCGGCGGGCATCGCACCCACCCACTTTGTCATCCCCGCTGTGCCGGAGCTGGGCGTGCTCAGCGCGGTGCAGGTGGCGGCGCTGGCCGTTGGCTGTGCGGTGGTGGCGGTGATCTTCTGCCAGCTGCTGCACCTGTTCGAGCACAAAATGCCCCGCCTGCTGCCCAACCCCTGGGTGCGGGCCTTTGTGGGCGGCATCGCGGTGGTGGTGCTTTCCTACCTGATGGGCGTGGGCCGCTACAACGGCGCGGGCATGGGCGTCATTTCTGCTGCCATTGAGCAGGAGAGCGCCCTGCCATGGGACTTTGTCTGCAAGATGCTGCTCACCGCCCTGACCCTGAGTGTGGGCTTCAAGGGCGGCGAGGTGGTGCCCAGCTTCTTTGTGGGTGCCACCTTTGGCTGTGTGGCCGGCCCGCTGCTGGGCCTGCCGGCAGGCTTTGCCGCTGCCGTGGGCATGGTGTGCGTCTTCTGCGCCGCCACCAACACGCTGGTGCCCTCCATCCTGCTGGCCTTTGAGCTGTTCGGCGGGGCCGGGCTGGAGCTGCTGGCGCTGGCCTGCGGGCTGAGCTATATGCTGTCGGGCTATCACAGCCTGTACAGCAGTCAGACCTTCCGCACCAGCAAGCTGTTCTCGGAGTTTTTGCAGCCGAAGAGCCGGACCTGAGCATCCGGACATCCCGGATACCCGGCAATGGCAGAAATTTCACGCCGGCTTCCCTTGATTTTTTGCCCCGGGCGTGCTACAATCAACGTAGTTTCATCCTGTTGAAAACGTTGATGCGGACAAACCGAAGTCCCGCACCCCATGCCGCAGAGAGGGCTGCCCCGGAACGCCGGGCGCTGCAAGCAGCCTGCCATGGATCGGACTTCTACCACCGCAGAGTGCAGAGGCGAACCTCTGCCGGGTGCGCCCGTTACAGCACAGCGAGTGGCACGCAGGTGCGTGCAATTCGGGTGGAACCGTGGAACGCTCTGAATTTTTCAGGCGCTTCATCCCGTTGAAGTGTGCGGGATGAAGCGCTTTTTTGTTATCTGTTTTATCTGTCAAAGGAGAATGCAATCATGAAGATCATCTATAAGGACGGCCATGTGGACGAGTGCCCGCAGGACCAGGAACTGCACGTCATCCGTCACACCGCAGCTCACATCATGGCACAGGCCATCAAGCGCCTGTATCCGCAGGCCGACTTCGCGTTCGGCCCCGCCACGGAGAACGGCTTCTACTACGATGTCGATCTGGGTGACACCAAACTGAGCGATGAGGATCTGGCCAACATCGAAAAAGAGATGCGCAAGATCGTCAAGGAGAACCTGCCCATCAAGCCCTTCATCCTGCCCCGTGCCGAGGCTGAAAAGCTGATGGAGGAGCGTCAGGAGCACTACAAGGTCGAGCACATGGCAGATCTGGCCGACGAGACCGAGTTCAGCTTCTTCCAGCAGGGCGAGTACGTGGATATGTGCATCGGACCCCACCTGACCTACACCAAGGCGCTGAAGGCCTTCAAGATCACCCAGCAGTCCGGCGCATACTGGAAGAACGACAAGGAAAACAAGATGCTGACCCGTATCAATGGTGTGGCTTTCCACAATCAGGAAGAGCTGGACGCCTGGGAGAAGGAGCAGCAGGAGGCCCGTGAGCGCGATCACCGCAAGATCGGCAAGGAGATGGGCCTGTTCATGACCGATGACCTGGTGGGCCGCGGCCTGCCTATGTTCCTGCCCGCAGGCTACACCGTCTGGCAGGAGCTGGAGAACTATATCAAGGCCAAGGAGCGTGCACGCGGCTACCTGCACGTCATGACCCCCTGCATCGGTACCGTGAACCTGTACAAGACCTCCGGCCACTGGGATCACTACCGTGAGAATATGTTCCCCGCCATGGAGATGGAGGGCGAGAGCTACGTCCTGCGCCCGATGAACTGCCCCCACCACATGATGATCTACGCAAATCATCCGCACTCTTACCGCGACCTGCCCATGCGCATCGGTGAGATCGCACACGACTTCCGTTACGAGTCCTCCGGCACTCTGAAGGGCATCGAGCGCGGCCGTCACTTCTGCCAGAACGACGCCCATCTGTTCTGCACCCCGGAGCAGATCAAGAGCGAAGTGGCCGACGTGTGCAACCTGATCTTTGAGACCTACAAGGACTTCAACATCACCGATTACCGCTGCGTGCTGAGCCTGCGCGACCCCGCCGACAAGAAGAAGTACCACGATGACGACGCCATGTGGAACCACGCCGAGAGCGCTCTGCGCGAGGTGCTGACCGAGCTGGGCATCCACTTCACCGAGGAGATCGGCGAGGCTGCCTTCTACGGCCCGAAGCTGGACGTGAACGTGAAGCCTGCTGTGGGTGCTGAGTACACCCTGTCCACCTGCCAGCTGGACTTCTGCCTGCCGGCAAAGTTCCACCTGACCTATGTGGACAAGGATGGCACCGAAAAGACCCCTGTGGTGCTGCACCGCGCCATCCTGGGCTCTCTGGACCGCTTCATGGCTTACCTGATCGAGGAGACCAAGGGCAAGTTCCCCACCTGGCTGGCTCCCGTGCAGGTCAAGGTGCTGCCCGTGTCCGAAAAGACCCTGGACTACGCCCAGGACGTGACCGAAAAGCTGGTGGAGGCCGGTGTCCGTGTGGCACTGGACGACGACAACCAGAAGATCGGCTACAAGATCCGTGCCGCACAGCAGGTGGACCGTGTGCCCTATATGCTGGTGCTGGGTGCCAAGGAAGCCGAGGCCGGCAACATCTCGGTGCGTGACCGCAAGGGCGAGACCACCACGATGGAGCTGGATGCCTTCATTGCCAAGGTGACCAATGAGATCAAGAACCGCACCTACAACGCCTGATAAAGGCTCATAAACAATGCAGAGGCCCCTGTTCCGGTTGGAACAGGGGCCTCTGCTGCATTTATCGGAGAAAAATAGGAGAACGTCAGGCGGTCTCGCTCTGGGTGCGCTGCACGCTCTTCACGGCCAGTGCCTTGGCAGGCTTCATCAGCAGGACGCACACACCGTTGAAGGCCAGGGAGCCGATGATGTAGGTGGCAAAGAACAGCGGCAGGTTGGCGGCAAAGGTCTCGGCATCGATGCAGGCCACGGTCAGATAAGCGAAGCCCACATTGTTCAGCACCTTGGGAGCATAGGGGTGCAGGATGATGAGGATGAACAGCACAATGGCCAGCGGGATGAGGAAGCCGAAGAAGCTGCCCAGCACCGGGGTCAGGGCCGTGATGGCCAGCAGGGCCACAACGGTGAACACCATGCCCACCAGGCCGCCCAGCTCCACCGAGACAAAGCGCTCCTTGATGTCGCCCTCCATGGTGAACAGCATGATGTTGCTCAGGAAAATGAGCCAGCTGTACTCAAAGCCCACGACGTGCAGGATGGAGTTGACGATCAGGATCCAGACCAGCAGCATCAGGCGGAAATACAGCAGAAAACGCTTGGTGACGGCTTCGTTCATGATAAAATACCTCTTTCTTGTTTTTGACCGCAAGGAAAACTTTGCAATAAAAATCGGATTTGGCAGGCTGAACCTGCGCTCAATATGCTTAGTATACAATAAACCTATGCGAAAAACAAGACTTTGACAATATAAAATTGCGCAAATTGGGAATTTTGAGTTGCGGATTGGAACCGGTGCGCCGGAAGTTTCTCCAAGGACCGTCCGCTGGGGTGGGACCCTGTTGCCGTAGGCAATAGGGCGGGCGATGGAATGGCCCGATTCGTGTCCGAGGAGAAAGCTTCCGGCGCGCCGACCTGGGGAAAGCTCTCCGCTGGCCTGCCGTCCTCTTGCTCCCGCTGTGCAGCAGGAGTATAATAAAGCCATGACAGTTCCGCCGCGCGATGCGGCGTTGAGGACACAGAGGAGGACGCAAAATGAACAAACCGGTATTGGTGGTCATGGCTGCCGGCATGGGCAGCCGCTACGGCGGCATGAAGCAGATCGACCCGGTGGGGCCGAACGGACAGGTGATCGTGGATTATTCCCTCTACGATGCCCGCCGTGCAGGGTTTGAGACGGTGATCTTTGTCATCAAGCACGAGATCGAGGAGACCTTCAAAGCCGCCATCGGCGACCGTGTGGCCAAGGGCATGAATGTGAAGTATGCCTTCCAGCAGCTGGAAGAACTGCCCGCAGGCTACGCCGTGCCGGAAGGCCGGGTGAAGCCCTGGGGCACCTGCCACGCCGTGCTGGCGGCAAAAGACCTCATTGACGGCCCCTTTGCGGTCATCAATGCAGACGATTACTATGGCCCGGAGGCCTTCAAGGTCATGTATGACTACCTGTCCACCCACGAGGACGGCGATTTCTACAACTACTGCATGGTGAGCTACCTGCTGCAGAATACCGTGTCCGAGAATGGCAGCGTGGCCCGCGGTGTCTGCGAGACCAACCCGGACGGCACCCTGCACAGTGTGACCGAGCGCACCCGCATCGAGACCTGCGAAAACGGCGTGCACTTCACCGAAGACGGCGGCGCAAGCTGGACCGACCTGCCCGGCGATACCCCGGTCAGCATGAACCTGTGGGGCTTCGGCAAGAGCTTCCTGGATGAAGCCGAGAGCCGTTTTGCGGCCTGGCTGGACAAGAACCTGCCGACCAACCCGCTCAAGTGCGAGTACTTCCTGCCGCTGGTGGTCACCGAGCTGATCGAGGAAGGCAGGGCCAGGATCCAGGTCCTGCGCAGCACCGACAAGTGGTTCGGCGTGACCTATCGCGAGGACAAGCCGCTGGTGGTGGAGGCCATCGCCCGCAAGACCGCCGAGGGCCAGTACCCGGAAAACCTCTGGGCATAAATTGAACCGAAAACAGCAAAAGAGCACCGTTCCGGCCGGAACGGTGCTCTTTACTATTTTACGCTGTTACGATTGTTTTTTAATTTGCGCCGGGGGGGGGGTAAGGGTTGCCGTATCATCTGCAAAGATCCAGATGGTCTCGTGGATGTGAGAGCCGCTGGAGGAATACGGGGTGATCTTGAGGGTGTAGGGTGCACCGTCTGTTCTGGTGTAGTGCACCTCCACGATCTCGCCGCTCAGCACCTTGCTGCGCACAAAGCTGTAATCCAGCACGCTGTTGAAGGCGTCGTGGGATTCCGGCACCACATAATGGTCGCGGTAAGCGGTGATGACGGCACGGAAGGAGCCGCCGGAGGTGTCCAGGATCTTCTGGAAGAAGTCCGGAATGATGATGGGCCGCACGCTGTCGTCCTGCAGATTGACCACATATACGCCCCGGTATTTGGGAGCCAGCACCCGCAGGAAGTGTTCGGCATCCCGCTTCTGGGTCAGGGTGCGTTCCAGCTTTTCGTTCAGACCCTGGATCTGACGGGCGCGGCCATTGCGGTCGTAGTAAGCCTGCTTGTCCTGCAGCATGGCCTGCTCCGCCTTGTTCACGGCCTCATCCAGTTTGTGCAGATTGTTGGTGTTCTGGATGCCTACCGAGATCTCACAGTCCTTTTCCCGCAGGAAGCTGCGCATCCGGTCGGAGGCGGTCCATGCGTCGTAGGGTGGCAGGTTGGGGGTGAGCACGACGAATTCGTCACCGCCCACGCGGTAGATGCGGCTGCTCACAAAGAACTTGCGGGCGGCGTTGGCAATGGTGCACAGCAGGTTGTCGCCGCTGCGGTGGCCCAGGTGATCGTTCACCTCATGCAGGCCCACCACGTCGATGTAGGTGCACACCATGGAATCGTAATCCGAATATTGCAGCTCCCGCAGGTCGCTCTCATACTTGCTGCGGTTGGCAAGGCCGGTCAGGGTGTCGTGGCTGTAGGAGAAGTCCAGCTCCTCGCTGAGCTGGTCGGCCTGGGGGTCCTTCCGCATCCCTACCGTGGCCCAGGGGCTCTGGGCGCAGCAGCCCCGGCAGGGCAGCACTTCCAGGGTGATCCAGAAATAGCTCTGGCCCACCTGGAGGCGGAACCGGTAAAACTCCGGCTGCTGGGTGTGGAACAGCAGGTCCTGCAAGGGCCCCAGGTCTGTCTGCTCCTGGAACAGCTCCACGTCATCGGGGTGCAGCAGCCCTCCGTCCACCAATCGGCCGCAGAAGGCGGTAAAATCCTCCTCCTCGGCAGGGTCGGGGTTTTGCAGGAGGTTGTCCCGTTTGATGATCTGGTAGCTGCCGGTGTTCAGGTTCAGCAGCGAAAGCTCCAGCACATTGTCGGCGACGATCTGGTAAGCTTGCAAGGCCACAGCAGTCTTTTCCGGGTCCCGGCCTCCGGCCACGGCCCGGCGGTCCTGGCGCAGCAGGTCCCGGCGCATATCCCAGTAGCTGGCGTTGCTGGGCTGGGCCAGCAGCTCCTCGGCATTTTCCACCGGCATGGGCTTAAAGAAGTAATAACCCTGGTTGTACACACAGTCGGCGGCTTGCAGCATAGACACCTGCTCCGGGGTCTCCACCCCCTCGGCAATGATGGGTAGGTTCAGCCGGTGGGCCATATTGATCACCGACTGGATGATCTGCACCCCTTTGCTGCGGTTCTGCTGGTTCATGTCGATGAGCTTCATGTCCAGCTTGATGGCATCCACGTTGGTGTCCTTGAGCATGTTCAGCGACGAGTAGCCGCTGCCAAAGTCGTCCATCATCACCAAGAAGCCCTTGCGGTGCAGGCCCTGGATGGCGTTTTCCACCAC
This sequence comes from uncultured Faecalibacterium sp., assembly GCA_934525845.1. Taxonomy (GTDB): domain Bacteria; phylum Bacillota; class Clostridia; order Oscillospirales; family Ruminococcaceae; genus Faecalibacterium. The sequence goes on from CAKSZS010000008.1 coordinate 17,260, forward strand.
CGAGGAGTTCTCGGCCAACATGGTCTCGGTGATCTCGGCCAGCAGGAGCTTGGGCTCCAGCTGGTATTTCTCCACCAGATCCGAGAAGATCTGCGGCACGTCCAGATTGATGATGTCCGCCACCGACACGTTCACCGAGACGGGCACCAGATTGCTGCCGTTGGCCTGCCAGTTCTGCAGGGTCTGGCAGACGGATTCCCAGATGAACTGATCCAGCCGGGTGATCAGACCGGTGCTTTCCAGCAGCGGCATGAATTCGGCGGGCTGCACGCAGCCGCGGGTGGGGTGGTTCCAGCGCACCAGTGCTTCCATGCCCACGATGGCGCGGGTCATGCTGTTGCACTTGGGCTGCAGGAAAAAGGTGAATTCGTGGTTGTCCAGCGCATGCTCCAGCTCACTCAGCAGCTGCTGCTGGGCCTTGAGGCTGTCCAGCATGGCCGGGGCAAAGCGGTGGATGCCGCTGCCGGAATGGTCCGGGTTCATCACGGCGATCTGGGCGTAGTTGCACAGGGTGGAAACATCGGCGTCCGGGTGCTCGCTCACCGGGCACAGGCCGAACGCCAGAAAGAAGGTGACATCCTGATGATTGGGGCTCACGCAGGTCTGCAGCGTGATCACGATGTCCTGCTGCTGCACGCGGTCGTCCGGCAGGCAGAGGAAAAAGTCATCGTTGCCCCAGTAGCCCACAGGGCAGCCGGAGGTCTTTTGATAGTCCAGCAGATGGCTGGCCAGGGTGTTCAGCAGGGTATTGCCCTGTTCGGTGCCGTAAAGCTCGTTGTACAGCCTGAAGTGCTCAACGTCGATGGCCGCGACGCACCACTTTTCGGTTTTGTGTGTGTCCAGAAAGTCTTGCAGATGCTGCAGGAAGTTCTCCTTGCGTACAATGGCTGTAAGAGCGCTGGTCTGCGGCGTGTCAAAGTTCTTCTTTACGTTCATTTCTTCCGACATGGTCATTCCTCGCGATCTGACACGGCCAGACATCTCTGGACATGATGTTACAATCCTATGTAACAGTATAGCACCAAAACTGCAATTTGAAAATAGATTCCGGGAAATCTTTGCAAGGGAAACATGAACAAAAATACAAGAAAAATCTGTAAAAAAAGACCGCTGCACAGGGCAGCGGTTCAAGCGAAAAAATCAGTCTTTTTTGTTCCGGTATTCCAGCGCTTTGCGCAGGGCAGACAGCGAGGTGTTTTTGGCACCGTGCTTCAGCTTGGGGTAGGCCCGCAGCATCCGGCGGGGGCCGACGATGCGGGGCGTCCGGAGCAGCTGGGCCTGCATCTCGTCGGAGCGGGCCTGCAGCTCTTCTGCCAGCTGCTCCAGCCTGAGCAGCTCGGCAGCCCGTTCCGAAGCGCCCTGCGCGGCCAGCTTGGCGGCATTGGCGGCTTCGGCGGCGTTGAGCTTGGCCAGATCGGATGCTTTTTTCGCGGCCTCCATGGCCTCGTCGGTCTTGGCACGGATGGCGGCCATGGCCGCACGCGGCTTCAGCTTGGGGGCATTGTCCCGGGCCTCGGCAGCGGCCAGCTTGAGCTGCAGCCGGTGCTCGTCCATCTTCTGGTCGGCGGTCAGGGCGGTGGTGCCCAGCAGCTCGGTCATGGCATCGCTGACCGCATGGATGCTGTCGCCCAGCTTTTCCATGGTGTCCAGCGTGTCGGCCAGCTTGCTGGCGGAAATGGCGGTGACCACCACGTCCACCGCATACACGGCGTACAGGATGCACATGGAGATGACGCCGGCCAGCGGGGGGATCATTGCCACCAGATTGGCAATGACCGGGTGCACGATGCGCATGACCACCAGGGTGCCTACGCCCCACAGCAGGCAGAATTCCAGGCAGATGTAGCCGCCGATGTTGAAGGGATAATCGCTGTAGTCCCACCACCGGGTGCGGTAGAGCTTGTACAGTGCCCAGCCGCCCACCAGTTCCAGTGCGCTGGGCAGGATCACGCCGCCGATGTACAGCAGTAGGATGCTGTGCTGCAAAGGCGTCAGCGCAAACAGCACGATCACCATGCCGAAGCCGTAGATGGGGCATACCGGGCCGTTGAGGAAGCCGCGGTTGACCAGCTGGCCGGTGGTGACGGCGGCATACACAACTTCCAGGCACCAGCCGATGCAGGAATAAATGAGGAAATACGCTAGGACCTGATACAGCGAAAAGCCGCAGATCGTGGTGTCGGTGAGGAAGGAAACCATAAAATCATACCTCAGTTTTGTTTTCTCACAATTTTGTACTCGTCGCCCAGTTCAAAGAAAGGGCAGGCGGCGGTGGTGCGGGAGAGGTAGCGGGCCATCTCGTCTTCGTCCAGAGACCCGCCCTGGGCGCAGTAGAAACTGCCGTATTCGTCCTGCAGGTTGTTCAGGCACAGCTCACAGGGGTCAGACATGGGCTTCGCCTTCCTGTGCGGCGGCCTCGGCCTCGGCGGCTTCCCGGGCCATCCGCTTGAGCACCTTCGGCTCGATCCAGGTCACGCTGGCGGGATCCGGGTTCTTGCGGGCCACCAGGGCCTTGATCTTGATGCCCATTTCGGTGAACATCCCCTCGTGCTCGGTGCGGATGTTCCACTCCGGTTCGTTCTCGTGCAGGTCGTAGGTCATCCACTCGATGTCGTAGCCGGAAGCGGGGAAGTACTCCAGGCTGTCGCGGAACAGATCGTCATCGTCGGTCTTGAAGTAGATCTCGCCGCCGTCCTGCAGGAACTCGCGGTAATGGATGAGCTGGCGGGGGTAGGTCAGGCGGTGCTTGTGGGAAGAACCGTTCTTGCTCCACGGGTTGCAGAAGTTGATGTAGATGCGGCTGACGGTGTCCTCGGCGGTGATGACGCCCTCGATCCGCTCGATGTCGGTGCTCATGATCTTCACGTTGTCGATGGGACGGTTCGCGGCCTGATAGGCGGCTTCGATCTTGCGCTTGGCCAGGATCAGCACCTTGTCGGTGATGTCGATGCCAAGATAGTTGTTCTCCGGATGAGCGCAGGCCAGCTGGGAGATAAAGCCGCCCTTGCCGCAGCCCAGTTCCAGCACGAAGGGCTGTTCCGGGCGGGCATACTGGGCGTGCCATTTGCCGCCCCAGATCAGCGGTTCATGGACGTGGAAGTCCGCGGCCATCAGCTCGTCGTGGGCATAGGGTTTGAAACGCATTCTCATAAATGTTGTTCTCCTTATAGCTTTAAAGTTGATAGGGAAAGCTGTGCGTATAGATGCACCCTCATCCGGCGCTTACGCGCCACCTTCCCCCGTCTGGGGGAAGGCTTTGACGTTGCAGAAAAGTTTCAGGCTTCCCCTGGTCGGGGGAAGCTGTCACCGCAGATGACTGATGAGGGCGCTTCCTCGCTCATTTTTTCAAAAACTCTTCCACCTGCTCCGGTGCGGCGGCACAGCTGCCCTGGCAGATGCCGGGCTTGCCGCCGCCGCGGCCGTTCAGCGCGGTGTTCAGCGCTTTGGTCAGGGCGCGGACATCGCCGCCGTTCTGGGCGATGCAGTAGCCGGTGCCCTTCTCGGTGGGGGTCAGGGCGGCACACAGGCCGGTGGTGGCTTCGCTCAGGCGGACTGCCAGCCGGTGCAGGCCGTCCGGGTCCAGCCCGGGCAGGATGCGGATGGCGTCGGCTCCCGGCTCCACGGCGGCGGCCAGCGCGTCGAACAGCTGGCTGCACAGGCCGAAGTGGCTGAACTTCAGCGCGGTGTACTCGTCGTACACCCGGTGCACGGCCACAGCGGTCTGGTCGGCCTTGGCGGAGAGCAGGGCACCGATGTCGGCCTGCCGCGCCCGCATGGCCTGGGCAGCTTCCAGCGCCCGCTCGCCGCAGACGATGCTCAGCCGCACGCCGCCCTTGTAGTTCTCGCTGGTCAGGATCTTGATCTGGCCCACCTGACCGGTGGTTTTGGTGTGGGTGCCGCAGCAGGCGCAGACGTCCGCGCCCGGAATGGTCACGATGCGCACCTGGCCGTCGATCTCTTTTTTGCTGCGGTAGGTCAGCTGGGCCAGCTCCTCCGGGGTGGGGTAGGTGATGACCACCGGCACGTCCTGCCAGATGATGCGGTTGGCGGCAAGCTCCGCCCGGCGCAGGCCCTCGGCGGAGATGGGCACGCTGGTGTCCATCCGCACGGCTTCCGACCCGATGTGGAAACCCACGTTCTCCGCCCCGAACATCTGGTGCAGGATGCCGGAGAGGATGTGTTCGCCGGTGTGCTGCTGCATCTTGTCAAACCGCCACTGCCAGTTGAGCCGGGCGGTCACCACAGTCCCCGGGACAGCTTCCGGCGGAAGCTGGTCCACCGTGTGCCAGATGACCCCGCCGTGTTCGTGGACATCCAGCACCGAAATGCCGGAGCCGTCCGGCAGGCGCAGCACGCCGACGTCCGCCGGCTGCCCGCCGCCCTCCGGGTAAAATATCGTGCCGTCCAGCACGATGCGTCCGCCGCCGGTCTTTTTGTCCGGTTCGGCGGCAAGGATGACACATTCCGCTTCGGTGCGGAAGGCATCCTGCTCATAGTATTTTTGGGTGCACTGCATGGTGCGCGTACCTCCAATGCAAAAGATAAAATGGCTCGCCCTCTCAGCTTCGCGCTGCTCAGCAGCTCTCCCAAAGGGAGAGCCCTTGGCAAAACCGGAAAGTTGACCGTGCTGCCAAAGCCTCTCCCTTTGGGAGAGGTGGCACGGCGTCAGCCGTGACGAAGAGGGCGAGGACGGCTGCCGTAAAAATAAGTATACCACGATTTTTGCCTGTGGAAAATAGTCTGCGGTTATGTTATGATAAGAATCAACAATGTTCCCATCCAAATGTTGAAAAGTGAGGAAGGTACTACCATGCGTGAAAGTGGAATCCTGATGCCGGTGTCCAGCCTGCCCGGCCCTTATGGAATTGGCTGCTTCGGCAAGGAAGCGTTCAAATTCGTGGACTTTCTGGTGGATGCCGGCCAGAAGATCTGGCAGCTGCTGCCCCTCAGCCCCACCGGTTACGGCGACAGTCCCTATCAGAGTTGCTCGGCCTTTGCCGGCAACCCCTATTTCATCGACCTGGAAGCCCTGAAGGAAGAGGGCCTGCTCACGGCCGCCCAGCTCAAGGCGGAGGAATGGGGCGAAAACCCGCTGGAAGTGGATTACGGCACCCTGTACACCAGCCGCTATAAGATCCTGCGCACCGCCTACGCTGCCTGGCGCAAACAGTGCCGGGGTCTGCACGGCTGTGCGTATTATTTCCCGGATGACTACTATGCCTTTGCCCTGAGCAATGAGGACTGGCTGGAGGACTATGCCCTGTACATGGCCCTGAAGACCGCCAACGGCATGAAGAACTGGGTGGAGTGGGAAAAGCCCTACCGTCTGCGGGACGCCCATGCGCTGGCCCAATTTGCCGCCGAGAACGAAGAGGAGATCGGCTTCTGGAAATTCGTGCAGTACAAGTTCAGCACCCAGTGGCAGGCCGTGAAGCACTACGCCAACGAAAAGGGCGTGCAGATCCTGGGCGATATCCCCATCTACGTCTCTGCAGACTCGGTGGACGCCTGGGTGGGCGGCCAGCTGTTCGAGCTGGATGCCGATGGCAAGTTTGCCCGGGTGGCCGGCTGCCCGCCGGATTATTTCTCGGCAGACGGCCAGCTGTGGGGCAACCCGCTGTACGACTGGAAGTATCACAAGCAGACCGGCTACGCCTGGTGGATCCAGCGGGTGCGCCACGCCCTGGGCATCTACGACCTGCTGCGCATCGACCACTTCCGGGGCTTCGATACCTACTGGGCCATCCCGGCGGGCAGTGCCACCGCCAAGACCGGCAAGTGGGAAAACGGCCCCGGTATGGAGCTGTTCGACGCGCTGGAGCAGGCGCTGGGCCAGCTGCCCATCATTGCCGAGGACCTGGGCGAGCTGTTCCCCAGCGTGCGGAAGCTGCTGGCTGACAGCACTTTCCCGGGCATGAAGGTGCTGCAGTTTGCCTTCAGCGGCGGGGATAACGAGTACCTGCCCCACAACCATGTCAAGAACAGTGTGGTCTACCCCGGCACCCACGACAACACCACCCTGACCGACTGGTGGGAGAACGGCGCGTCCGACAAGGAAAAGGCCAACGCCGCCGCTTACCTGCACCTGACCGGGGCAAAGCCCACGGCCAAGGAGCTGGCGGCGGTCAAGACGGCGGATGTCCGCATCGGCCTGCTGCGCGCCGCACTGGGGTCGGTGGCCGACCGGGCCATCATCCCCCTGTACGACTGGCTGGGCCTGGGCGCGGAAGCACACCTGAACACCCCGGGCAAGCTGGGCGGCAACTGGGCATGGCGTGCAGAGGCCGGTTTTGAGAGCAAAACGCTGGCAAAGACCATTGCCGACGAGTGCAGTGTGTACTGCCGCGTCTAATTCCGGCGGGCACTTTGTAAATTGTTTGGCAATCTGACGAAAATGCAAAAAATCTGGAAAAAAATTGTGCGTTCTGCTAGCAAAAAGTCCGTCTGAATGCTATAATGGCTATGAGTTCCCGGAGAGTGCCGGGAATCAGTCAGCTGCCGGTGCACGGCAGCACGATGCATGATGATGGGGAAAATGCAATGGAAAAACAATGGACCGAGCAGGATCTGCACAGTTTTGTGCAGACTGCACAGGCGGTGTTTGACAGCGTCAGCCTGACCGAAGAACAGCCGGAACCCGGCTGGCAGGACGAAAGCCTGCAGGTGGACTATGAGCTGCGCGGCGGACGGGTGGACTGCGTGCTGCACCGTATCGTGGAAGCGGACGGCAAGCGCTGGAAGCTGCAGATGTCGGCACCGCTGGCAGGCAATGTCCTGCCCGAAGAGCGCATGACGCCCCGGGAACGGGAGCTGTGCCGCGACGATATGAGCCACGATTTTCTGACCGGTGTGTACAACCGCCAGTATCTGGAGCGAGTGTTCGGCGCAAAGCTGGAGCAGTGGGCCCGGCAGGGCCGCAGCGCCGCTGTGGCCCTGGTGGCTCTGGACAAGGGCCCTCAGCTCTGCGATACTTACGGCCAGCCGGTGATGGACCAGCTCCATTGCTTTGTGGGCAACCAGTGGAAAAAGCACTACGACACCCCCCTGCACCAGGTGGTGTGCCGTCTGACCGGCAGCGTTTTTGTGGTGGGCAGCGTGGACACCACCGGCCCGCAGCTGGCGGCCCGGATGCAGGAGCTGTACGAGCAGATGCCGCACGAGTGCATCACCACCACCGGCATGATGCACCGGGTGCAGTTCACCATGAGCGGCGCGGCCGCCGGGCTGGACGAGGTGGAGGCCAAGAACTGGCCCGCCCTCTACGAGCTGTGCGATGCCCGCCTGCGCAAGGTGCAGGCTTCCGGCGGCGACCGGATCGGCTGTGCCGAATAACGATCATGTATAGAAAAGCCCCTTTTGGCGCACACTGGCTGCCAAAGGGGGCTTTTTGTATGGAAAACCAGAAAAACGACAACCTCAATCTCCTGGAAGCCGTGGTGCAGAACACCGAAATGGGCAAGAACACGCTGGAACAGATCGTGCCTATGACCGACGACACCCAGTTCAAGGCGGAGCTGCTGCGCCAGCGCAACCTCTACCACCAGCTCAATCAGGAGGCCCACACCGCCATGGAAGCCTGCGGCGGCACCGCCCAGGGCCAGAGCGCCATGGCAAAATTCAACACGAAGATGGGCATCAGCATGAAGACCCTGACCGACAAGTCCACCCGCAACCTGGCCGAGATGCTGACCCAGGGCAGCGGCATGGGAGTGGTGGACTGCGTGAAGGCACAGAAGGACTACCCCAATGCCGCACCCGGCACCAAGCGCCTTGCCCAGCGGTTGATGGAATTTGAAGAGGACAACCGCGTCCGGCTGGAACAGTTTTTGTAAGAAACGTTACCTGGCTGTGGGCCGGGAGTTTCTCCGAGGACCGTCCGCTGGGGTGGGACCCTGTTGCCCGTCAGGGCAATAGGGCGGGCGATGGAATGGCCTGCAACAGCAACGACTGCTGCCAGTGGCAGAAACAGGGAGTTGCTGTTGGGGCAGTGGCCAGCAGGGTGCAAGGCTCGTTCAAGAGCCGACGCAGCCGCTGGGTGCCACAACCCGTTTTTCGTGTCCGAGGAGAAAGCTACCGGGACGCGGCCAACATTGGGCGTGTCACGTCAGCAACACAAAACCCCGGCAGGGCCTGTTGAGCCTGCCGGGGTTTTCATCTGGAAAAGCTGAAAATCAGAGTGCTTCCACCATGGCGGCCACGATCTTGGTGGCGGTGGCCACATACTCTGCGATGCTGAATTTCTTCACCACCAGCACTTCATGGCCGTCCTCGTCGGCGTTGTCGCTCATGGCGCGCAGGATGACGCAGGGCACGCCGTTCTTGGCGGCGATCTGGCTCACAGCCGCGCCCTCCATCTCCACGCAGTCCGGGGCACACTTGGCCTCGATGGCGGCCTTGGTGGCGCTGTCGCCCACGAACAGGTCGCCGGTGGCGATCTTGCCCACCAGGGCCTTGACCCCGGCGTCCGCGCAGGCCTTTTCGGCGGCGGCGATCAGCTCCGGGTCACCGGTGTATTCCTTCAGGAACGGCGGGTTCTGGCAGATCATGTCCAGCTGTGCGTCATGGTACAGCACGGTCTTGCCGATGACCACATCACCGATGCCGATCTTGCTGGTCATGTTGCCGGCGATGCCGGAGAAGATGATCTTCTCGGCTCCGAACTTGGTGATGAGCACCTGAGTGGTGGCGGCGGCATTGGCCTTGCCCATGCCGGCACAGCACACCACCACCTGCTTGCCTGCCAGGGTGCCCTTGTGGTATTCCACGCCGCCGTAGGGTTCTACGGTGACGTTTTCCAGCTTGGCACACAGCTGATCGACTTCATCGGGCATTGCGCCCATAATACCAAAAATCATAGAACTCTCCTTACACGTTGAACAGGAACTCGATGACGTCGCCGTCGTTCACGACGTACTCCTTGCCTTCGGTGCGCTGCAGGCCCTTGGCCTTGACGGCGGCATAATCGAAGTTGTTGGCTTCCAGGTCGTTGTAGCCGATGACGCTGGCGCGGATGAAGCCGCGCTCGAAGTCGCTGTGGATCTTGCCGGCGGCCTGCGGGGCCTTGGTACCCTTGCGGATGGTCCAGGCACGGCACTCCTTCTTGCCGTCGGTCAGGAAGGAGATCAGGCCCAGCAGATCGTAGCTGGCGGTGATGAGGTTGTCCAGGCCGCTGGCCTCGATGCCCATTTCGGCCAGGAAGGCTTTCTTCTCCTCGGGAGAGTAGTCGGCGATGTCTTCTTCGGTCTTGGCGCAGATGGGAATGTAGCGGGCACCCTCTTCCTTGGCGCGGGCGGCCACCAGCGGAACGTACTTGTTGTTCTCGATGCCGTCCATCAGGTCGTCTTCGCCCACGTTGCAGGCGTACAGCACCGGCTTGGTGCTCAGCAGACCCATCTCGTGCAGAACGGCCTGCTGCTCGGCGTCGCCCTCGTCAAAGTCGAAGCTGCGGGCGGGCTTGCCGGCGCTCAGGTGGTCCGCCAGCTTCTGCAGCCAGGCAGCCTCGGCGGCAGCGCCCTTGTTGTTGCCGCTCTTGGCGGCTTTGGCCATGCGGCCTGCGCGGTTCTGCACCACTTCCAGGTCGGACAGGATCAGCTCATAGTCGATGGCGTCGATGTCGGCGATGGGGTCCACGGCTTCTGCCTTGGTCACATCCTCCACCACATGGATGATGTTGTCATCGTCAAAGCAGCGCACGACGTGCACGATGGCGTCGCACTCGCGGATGTGGCCCAGGAACTTGTTGCCCAGACCGGCACCCTGGCTGGCACCCTTCACCAGACCGGCGATGTCCACGAACTCCACGATGGCCGGGGTCTTTTTGTTGGTCTGCCACACCTCGGCCAGCTTGTCCAGACGCTTGTCCGGCACGGCCACGATGCCGCTGTTCGGCTCGATGGTGCAGAAGGGATAATTGGCCGCCTCCGCGTTCTTGGTGGAGGTGATGGCATTGAACAGGGTGGACTTGCCGACGTTCGGCAGGCCGACGATACCTAACTTCATATAAAATACGCTCCTTACACGTTTTTTGGGCATAACAATACATCTATCATTATACGCAAAGCAGCAGGAGAGTGCAAGGCCTGCGGCAAAACAATCCGCGGCCGGTCAGCAGGACCGGGGCGGGGCTGCACGGCAGAGTCCCGCGGGTACAATGGAAACGATGCGAACGGAACGAAGAAGCGGGCAGACCCGGAAAAACGGGTCTGCCTGTATTTTTTATGGCGGAGAATCCCAAAAATCATACAAAACCTTCTTTATTTTGTCATAACTCTCCCGTATAATAAGAGATGGAACACTTTGTCAATCTGCCCGGAAAACGGGCATTCAATAGATGGAGGAATCACGATGGCAAACGAAAAGATCCTTGTTGTGGATGACGACACCAACATCTGCGAGCTTCTGCGGCTGTACCTGACCAAGGAAGGCTATCAGGTCACCACTGCCAACGACGGCGAAGAGGGCCTGGAAAAATTCAACCAGATCAAGCCGGACATGGTGCTGCTGGACGTCATGATGCCCGGGATGGACGGCCTGGAGGTCTGCCGCCGCATCCGTGCGGCCGGCAACACCCCCGTGATGATGCTGACCGCCAAGGGCGAGACCTTTGATAAGGTGCTGGGCCTGGAGCTGGGCGCAGACGATTACATGGTCAAGCCGTTTGACACCAAAGAAGTCATTGCGCGCATCAAGGCTGTGCTGCGCCGCTGCACGGTGACCGCCGCCGCCAAGACCGAGAGCAAAGAGGGCGTCATCGAGTTCGACAACCTGAGCCTGGACATGAACAGCTACGAGCTGAAGGTCAAGGGCAAGGTGGTGGAGGCTCCCCCCAAGGAGCTGGAGCTGCTCAACTGCCTGGCGTCCCATCCCAACCGCGTCTACACCCGTGACCAGCTGCTGGACGAGGTGTGGGGCTTTGACTATTACGGCGACAGCCGCACCATCGATGTGCACGTCAAGCGTCTGCGCGAGAAGCTGGCCGGTGCGTCCGACAAGTGGGAACTGAAGACCGTCTGGAGCGTGGGCTACAAGTTTGAGGTGCATCAGTAATGCGCAAAAGTATTTCGGTCGCGTTCTTCTCGCTGGTGTCTACCCTGATGGTGCTGGGCATCGTGCTGATGGGCTTTTCGGAGTGGGTGCTGTTCAGCAATTACTTCGCCAGCGACCGGTACGAGACGCTGGATCAGGTGGTGGGCGTCACCCAGCGGGCAGCACAGTATCTGGTGCAGGAGGCCGAACTGCCGGAGGGCGACGAACTGGACACCCTCAGCACCAAGCTGGAGATCATCGGCGAGAGCGCAGAAGCCTATCTGTTCTTCACGGACAATGACGGCAGCATCCTCATTGCGTCCAACCCGGAAATGCTCCACGGGGATACCGTGGACGAAGCGGTGCTGACTAAGGCCGATTCTGTGGATAAAAACTATCACCTGTTCAGCACGCTGGACGGCGTTCTGGCCGAGAAAAGCTACATTTCGGTCAGCGAGATGCGCTCCGAGCGGGGCGGACACAGCGGCTATCTGTTCCTGTGCTCTTCCGGGGAGCAGCTGGCGGAATTCAAACAGCAGTTCTGGTCCAACTTCCTGCTGTCGGCCTGCGTGATGCTGCTGTGCGCCAGCGTGCTGACCAAGCTGTTGATGCGCCGCCTGACCGACCCGCTGCAGAAGGTGACGGATGCAGCCCAGCGCTTCGGCGGCGGGGACCTGTCCGTCCGTGTCGAGGGCGTGGAGGGCGAAGGCGAAGTGGCCGATCTGGCCCGCACCTTCAACCGGATGGCGGAGAACATCCAGTCCAACGACAACTCCCGGGGCCAGTTCATGGGCAACATCGCCCACGAACTGCGCACCCCCATGACCACCATCAAGGGCTTTGTGGACGGCATCCTGGATGGCACCATCCCGCCGGACCTGCAGAACCACTACCTGCAGCTGGTGAGCGAGGAGACCGGCCGGCTGGCCCGGCTGATCCAGAATATGCTGGATCTGTCCAAGCTGGAGAGCGGCGAGTATCAGGTCAACGCCCGGATGTTCAACATCTGGGAGACCGTCACCGGTGTGGCGCTCTCCGCCGAGCAGCGCATCAACGACGGCATGATCGAGATCGAGGGCCTGACCATGGACGAGAAGGTCCTGGTCTACGCGGACCCGGATCTGATCCATCAGGTGGTGTACAATCTGCTGGACAATGCCATCAAGTTCACCCCGGCAGGCGGCACCATCCGCTTCAGCGTGGAGCGGCTCGGCCCCGAGGTCGAGATCGCCATCTGGAACTCCGGACAGGGCATCAGCCCGGAAGCCCTGCCCTATGTGTTCCAGCGGTTCTACAAGGAAGACCGTTCCCGCGGCCTGCACGCCCGCGGCGCGGGCCTTGGCCTGAACATCTGCAAGGTGCTGGTCAACCTGTCCGGCGGCCAGATCCGGGTGGAGAGCCAGCAGGGCGAGTGGTGCCGGTTCGTGTTCACCCTGCCTTCCCAGGCCCCGAATCCCGGCGGCATGAAGCGCCTGCCGGACGAGTCCGGCGGTTCCCCGGCGGTGGAAGACCCCGCCAGCATGAAGCCGGTCGAATGACCACACAGCCAGACTGCCCCGCATCGGTGGGCGGTCTGGCTTTTTGCGTTGCAGGAGAAGGGTCTGCAAGCCGGGAGCTTTCTCTTCGGACACGAAAACGGGTTGCGGCACCCAGCGTCTGCTTCGGCCCTTGGGCGGGCCTTGCATCCTGCTGGCCGCTGCCCCAACAGCTTCTCCCTGTTTCCGCCACTGGCGGCGGTCGTCGCTGTTGCAGGCCATTCCATCGCCCGCCCTATTGCCTGACGGCAACAGGGTCCCACCCCAACGGACGGTCCTCAGAGAAACTCCCGGCCCGCAGACCGGACAGATGCAGCTTGCCGACCAAAATGGACATTTCACTCCATTTACGTCATTTCGGTGAAAAAGACGGCGGCGGGTTTGATTTTTTACGCATTTTCATGTAAACTAAAAGTATCCATGCCTTTGTGTTTTTGCGGGGCAGAGAACTGCAGAATACAGGAACGCAGGGTAGAAAAACTTTTGTATATAACGGAGCGTAACGATAAACAATGACGATTATAAGTCCTTCGATCCTCTCGGCCGATTTTGGCAAATTGGGCGCAGACTGCCGCATGGTGCTGGATGCCGGTGCGCAGATGCTGCATTATGACGTGATGGACGGCCACTTTGTGCCCAACATCAGCTTTGGCGTGCCGGTGCTCAAGAGCCTGCACAAGAACCTGCCGGATGCTTTTTATGATGTGCATCTGATGATCAGCCATCCGCTGCAGTATGCGGAACCCTTCATCAAGGCAGGCGCCACCCTGTACAATTTCCATCTGGAATGCGAAGACGACATCCAGCAGACCCTTGACGCCGTGAAGGCGCTGGGCTGCAAGGTGGGGTTGACCATCAAGCCCGGCACCCAGCCGGAAGCGCTGCTGCCCTACCTGGACCAGCTGGATCTGGTGCTGGTGATGAGCGTGGAGCCGGGCTTCGGCGGGCAGAAGTTCATGCCCTCGGCGCTGGACAAACTGCGCTGGCTCAAGGCTGAGCGGGAAGCCCGCGGCCTGCACTTCCTGCTGGAAGTGGACGGCGGCGTGGACCGCACCACGGCCCCCCTGTGCGTGGAAGCCGGTGCGGACGTTCTGGTGGCGGGCAGCGCCGTGTTCGGTGCCGCCGACCCGGCCGCGGCTGTGCAGCAGCTGGCCGCGCTGTGAGGGCACGCCCATGGATGAAGCATTGATCCGGGAGCGGGAACAGCAGCTGCAGAAGACCGGAAACTATTACAAACACATCTGCTGGCTGGCCGTGCCGCTGCTGTGCATGGCCTGCTACCTTTACGGGCCGCGTCCGCTGCTGCTGTGCGGCATCGCGGCGCTCACCGGCAACCTGTGCGACCGTCTGGTGTCGCTGCTGCGGCACCGCGTGTACCAGACCGGCGACTGGTCCAACGAGAGCTTCGGCCTGGTCATCGCCCTGCTGATGCCTGCCACGGTGGACATTTATGTTCTGGTGGCGGCGGTGCTGGCGGGCGTGCTCATCGGCAAGGAGATCTTCGGCGGATACGGCAGCTACCCCTTCAACCCGGCGGCGGTGGGCTATGCCGTGGCGGCGGTGTCCTGGCCGGATCAGGTGTTCCGCTATCCTCAGCCCTACACCGCCATCCCCCTGTGGGATGCCTCCGGCGTGCCGGTGTCCAGCGCGGTGGAAGACACCCTGCGCAGCGGCGGTATGCTGAACATCGGTTCGCTGGCCCTGGGGCTGGGCGAGTATGCCGCCCCCATGGGCACCGGTGCGGTGCTCATCGTTCTGGCCTGCGGGCTGTTCCTGTGGGCGCAGAAGGATGCCCATATGTCCGCCTCGGTGAGTTTTGTCTTTACCTGCGCGCTCATCGCATTCTTCTTCCCCCGGCAGGCGGGCCTGATGGACAGCGCAGTGCTGTCCAACACCCTGCCGCGCCTGCAGTGCGTGCGGGACGAGCTGCTGAGCGGCGCCATGCTGTTCAGCGCGGTGTTCCTGCTCAATGAACCCTATACCTGCGCCCATCACCGGGTGGGCCGCATCCTGTACGGTGTGCTGGTGGGAATCGTGAGCATGGGCTTCCGGTACTATGGTGTGTATGAGACCGGCGTCTGCTTTGCCATTCTGGTGGTCAACAGCATTTCGGCCTGGATCGACCGCACCGAGGTGCGGCTGTACCGTCTGCTGCATCACCTGCCCATCGGCGGAAAGGAGGCAGCGGAATGAGAAAGGCGACTGCAGAATTGATCCTGAAGGATCCGGGCAAATACGCCCATCATGACCGTGTGTTCCTGAACAACCCGGTGGTCATGCAGGGGATGGGTCTGGCCCCGCTGGTGGTGCTGGCCACCTCCGGTCAGAATGCGGTCATGCTGGCGGCGGCGGTGGCGCTGCTGCTGGTACCCTCCCGCGTGCTGGCCTGCCTGCTGAGCCGTCTGGTGCCGCTGAACAGCGAACACCCGGCTCCGGAGGAATTGCAGAAAAAGCTGCTGCCCCGTGCGCTGGTGTACAGCCTGAGCGCCGCAGTGGTGTATCTGGCGGCGTATCCGATCCTGAATGCCGCGTTTGGCACCAGCCTGCTGGCGCTGGGCATCTACCTGCCCCTGCTGGTGGTGGAGCCGCTGCTGATCTATCGTTTCGGCCGCGTGCAGGAGACCGTGCGCAAGGCGGTCTCCAAGGGCCTGCGCATCACGGTGGGCTACGCCCTGCTGCTGGTGCTGCTGGGCTGTGTGCGCGAATGGCTGTCGGCCGGCACCGTGTTCGGCGTGGCAGTGGGCCGCCGGGCGGTGCTGCCCATGGCCGGGATGCCGGCCGGCGGGTTCATCGTGCTGGGGGTGCTGTGCGCCGTGTGGCGTGCGCTGGCCTCCAAGCGCAGGGAATATCTCGTCCGGGAGGCCCGCAGTGTAATGGACGTTGACGCACAGAAGGAGGCGGATGGCGAGCGATGAGAGATGTAGTCATTACCTCTGCAGTGTTCTTCAATTACGCGGTGCTGGCCATCTTCGCCCAGAACGCGGTGTTCACCCGGGCGCTGGGCGTGTCCCGTCTGGTGCAGCTGGTAGGGGATGACCGCACCAGCAGCGGGCTGTTCGGCCTGCAGCTGTGCATCACCCAGGTGCTGGTGGCTCCGCTGGCCTGGTATGCCGGCAGCTGGATCGCCCCGCTGGACAACCGCGCCCAGCTGCGTCCGCTGGTCTATGTGGCCTGCATCGCGGTGGTCTGCCTTGCAGAGCAGCTGCTTCTGCTGCTGGGCCGAGCGCTGCCCCACAGCGGCCAGCTGCTCCGCATTGTACCGCTGGCCGGTCTCAACAGCTGTGTGCTGGGCACCGTGCTGGTAGAGCGCACCCAGACCTTTACGCTGGGGCAGAGCCTGGGCTTTGGCGTGGGCAGCGGCCTGGGCTATGTGCTGGCAGTGCTTCTGGTCACGGAAGCCCGCCACCGCCTGCGCAGTAAAGCCATCCCGGCAGCATTCCGCGGCCTGCCCATCACACTGGTGTATATCGGAGTGCTGGCGCTGGCCATTTATGGCTTTACCGGACATTCGGTGATCCTGTAACGAGGAGGGAAAGAGCAATGGCAAGGTACAAACGGCGGCAGAAGATCAAGCGGTATCACCGCAGTTTCTATAGCCGCGAAATGAAGATCAAACGCATCGCCGGCATCGTGGTGCTGGCGGCGGCTGTGCTGGCCGCAGCCTGGTTTGCGGCACCCCATGTGCTGGACTGGGCGACCCACACCTGGTACACCGTGGTAAAGAACCGCGACCTGGAAGCGGAAAGTGCTTCCCGGGAGGCCGCCTCTTCCTCGGCAGCAGCCGCTTCGGCGGCATCGGCAGCGTCTTCGCAGGCCTCGTCCGAACCGGAAGAGGATCGTTTTGACGGGAAATGCGTCATTTCCGGAAACTGGGCGGAACTGGATGCCGCCGATCTGACGGATGATGCAGCGCTCCATGCGGCGGCAAAGAAGATGAAGGCGGAGGGCGTGGAATACGCCGTCCTGACCCTGAAAGACACCGATGGCAGGATCTTCTATGCATCGGAAGTGGCGGCCGCTGCAAACAGCATTGTGGAGGATCCGCTGGATGCGGCGCACATTGCGTCCATCCTCCGGGAAGAAAAGATCGCGCCGGTGGCACAGATCGCAGCGTTCAAGGACCCGATCTCGCCCCGCACCGACCCCTCCATGGCCATCCACTACAACGGCGATGCCCTGTGGCTGGATGCGCAGAAGGACGGCAATCCCTGGCTGAACCCATATTCCACGGCGGCAGTGGAGTATGTGGGCGACCTGGCGGAAGAGCTGGCCGGCATGGGATATGAGCAGGTGGTGCTGACCAATGTGCAGTTCCCGAAGCTGACCAAGAAGCAGGATTATGGCACGACGAACGGCGTTTCCCGCGCCGACCAGCTGAAAGCCGACATCCGTGCCCTGCAGACCCGCCTGAAGGACAAGGCAACGGTGTGGTTCAGCTATACGCTGGAGCAGTGCAATGACAGCAGCGTGGCGCTGGATGTGCCGGCACTGACGCTGGGCGTGGAGAACCTGCTGGTCACGTCGGATTCCGCGCTGGATGAGGATGCCCTCAATGCGCTGGAAAGTGCCCTGCATGATGCGGGTGTGCAGAATATGGTGCTGCATACCGCAGACGAATTTATGACCGCGATGTTTTCGATTTGAGTGATGCAGAATTGCCTTTTGATGGGAAAGTGAGGAACCAACTATGAACACCAGAACCTGCTTTGCACCGGCACACATCCTTCTGCCTTCGGAGCAGATCCCGCTGGAACAGTGGGGCTGCATCGCCTGTGACCAGTTCACCAGCGACCGGGATTACTGGAAGCGCGCGGAAGAAACCGTGGGCACCGATCCCAGCACCCTGAACCTGATCCTGCCGGAGGTCTATCTGGAAGACGGCGATGCGGATGCCCGCATTGCAAAGATCCATGCCGCCATGGACGAGTACATCCAGAAGGTGCTCACCCGCAGTGTGGACGGCTTTGTGTATGTGGAGCGCACCGAGCAGAGCGGTGCCGTGCGGCAGGGCCTGGTGGGCAAGGTGGATCTGGAAGCCTACAGCTACCGCCGGGGCGAAAAGTGCACCGTGCGTCCCAGCGAGAGCACGGTGGAGAGCCGCATCCCGCCCCGCATGAAGGTGCGCACCGGTGCACCGCTGGAGACGCCCCATATCATGATGCTGGCGGACGACCCCCAGTGCACCCTCATCGAGCCGATCGCGGCCCGCAGGAACGAACTGCGCAAGGTGTATGAAGGAGACCTGATGCTGGGCGGCGGCCACATCGCGGGCTGGGCCGTGGAAGACCCGGCGATGATCGAACAGATCGAAAACGCTCTGGCCGCGCTGGGCAGTCAGGAGGCTTTTGACGCCAAATACCCGGATGCAACCCGCCGCGACCCGCTGACCCTGGCCGTGGGCGACGGCAACCACTCGCTGGCCACCGCCAAGGCCTGCTGGGAGGAACTGAAAAAGACCCTGACCCCGGAGCAGGCCGAGAACCATCCGGCCCGCTGGTGCCTGGCGGAGGTGTGCAACGTGCACTCGCCTGCCATTGAGATCGAGCCGATCCACCGGGTGCTGTTCAACGTGGACTGCGCCGCCGTGCTGCTGGCCCTGGTGACCTGGAGCGACGAGAACATGGCCGGCTGCTGCTTCGGCGGCAGCAAGCAGCAGCCCTTCACGCTGGCCGGCCCGCACATGGCCAACGTGCTGAGCTTCGAGGAGCCTACCGCACCGCTGACCGTGGGCACCATCGATGAATTCATTGAATATTACCTGGAACGCCATCCCGAAGGCCGGGTGGACTATGTGCACGATGAACCGGCGGTCCGTGCTCTGTGCAAAAAGGGCGCGGTGGCGTTCCTGATGCCGCCGTTTGCCAAGAGCGACCTGTTCAAGGGCGTTGTGATGGGCGGCGTGCTGCCCCGCAAGACCTTCAGCATGGGCCATGCGGAGGAAAAGCGGTATTACATCGAGTGCCGGAAAATTGTAAAATAAAAACGCTCCCCCAAAAGCCTTCCCCCAGCCGGGGGAAGGTGGCATTGAGCAAAGCGAAATGACGGATGAGGGTGATGGGACAGCAGATGTGTGTAATCAATGCGCCCTCATCAGTCTGCTGCGCAGACAGCTTCCCCCGACCGGGGAAAGCCAAGGGGGAAGTGCCACTTGAATTAGGAGAACCATGACATTTGAAGAACTGAATCTGTCCGCCCCCCTGCTGCGTGCTGTGCAGGAGGCGGGCTATGAGACCCCGTCGCCCATTCAGGCGGCGGCGATCCCGCCGGTGCTGTCCGGCCGGGATCTGATGGGCTGTGCCCAGACCGGTACCGGCAAGACGGCTGCCTTTGCGCTGCCCATGCTGGACCGGCTCACTGCCAACGCCCCCCGGAAAAAGGGGGCCATCCGTGCGTTGATCCTCACCCCGACCCGCGAGCTGGCCTTGCAGATCGGCCAGAGCTTCGACGCCTACGGCAAGTACCTCAGCCTGCGCAGCACCGTCATTTTCGGCGGCGTGGGCCAGGCACCCCAGGTGGAGGCCCTGAAAAGGGGGGTGGACATCCTGATCGCCTGCCCGGGTCGTCTGAACGACTTGATCGGGCAGGGCTTCATTGACCTGTCCAGCTTGGAGATCTTCGTGCTGGACGAGGCCGACCGGATGCTGGACATGGGCTTTGTGCATGACGTGAAAAAGGTCATTGCCAAGCTGCCCAGGCAGCGCCAGAACCTGATGTTCAGCGCCACCATGCCCACCGAGATCCAGCAGCTGGCGGAGGGCATCCTGCACGACCCCGCATTCGTCAAGGTGGACCCGGTGTCCAGCACGGTGGAGCGCATCCAGCAGAGCCTGTATTTTGTGGAGAAGGGCAACAAGAAATTCCTGCTGCCTTGGCTCATCAAGAATCTGCAGCCCCCGGTGGTCAACGCCCTGGTGTTCAGCCGCACCAAGCACGGCGCGGATAAGATTGCCAAGGACCTGACCAAGCAGGGCATTCCCGCCGCCGCCATCCACGGCAACAAGAGCCAGACCGCCCGCGTCACCGCGCTGGAAGACTTCAAGGCCGGAAAGACCCGTGTGCTGGTGGCCACCGACATCGCCGCCCGCGGCATCGACATCAGCGAGCTGTCCCATGTGTTCAACTACGACCTGCCCGAGGTGCCCGAGACCTATGTGCACCGCATTGGCCGCACCGCCCGCGCCGGTGCCGACGGCACGGCCGTCAGCTTCTGCGCCCCGGAGGAGCAGGAGTATCTGACCGGCATCGAAAAGCTGAACCGCCGCAAGATCCCGGTGGTGTCCGGCCACCCGTGGGACGGCGTGCCCGCGCCGGTGCGTCCGGAGCCGCCTGTGCGCGGCAAAAAGCCCAAAGCCGCCGCAGAGCCGGCGGCACAGCCCAAGGCGGAAAAAACTGCCCCCAAAGCAGAAAAGCCCGCCAGACCGGCAAAACCTGAAAAAAAGGCCGCGCCTGCCGCCAAGGCAGAGGCAAAGCCTGCAAAAATCCGAAAAGAGGAACCATCCATGGAGGAAAACCAGAAGCGTACCCCCGGCGGACGCACCAATGACCGCCGCTCCAATAATAATACGACCGGCAGCAACAGCCGCCCCCGCCGGGAACCGAACGCCCCGGCCCGCGGTAGCAATGCCCAACCCAAGTTTGACCCGCACTTTGTGAGCGCCCCGGAGGCAACGCCGCTCCGTCCGGCCAAGAAAGCCCCGGCTGCGCCTGCCGCTCCGGCCATCCGCACCGCCGGCCAGCCGGCACAGAACAGCGCCAACGGCTCCAAAGGCCGCAATCCGCGCAATGCCCGCTCGGGTGAGCAGAGCGGCCGTGCCAACGGCAGCCCGAATCAGACTGGTGCCCGCGGCAGCCGTCCGAATCAGAGCGCAGGCCGCAATGCTCAGCCGGCCCAGAGCCGCGGCGCCAAGGCCGACACCAGCCGCCGGGGCCGTCCGGCAGCGGCAAAGGATGAAGATCCGGGTCTGGTGCTCATCAGCCGCCGCCCGCCCCAGCAGAAGTACACCAACTTTGAGGAGTATATGAACGCCCACGGCGGCGCGACCGCTCCCATCGAAGACCACAGCGACGACGTATGAGCCGGAATGAATGGATGCCCTGGCAGTGCCCGCTGTGCGGCGCACCCCTGACCGGGGATGTCTCGCTGAAATGCGCGAAAAATCACAGCTTTGATCGGGCCAAAGAGGGCTACTGGAACCTGCTGCCGGTGCAGAGTATGCGCACCAAGGCTCCCGGCGACAGCAAAGAGATGGTCGCCGCCCGCCGGGCCTTCCTGAACGCCGGATACTACGGCATCTTCGGGCAGGCGGTGGGGGAGCTGTGCCTGCAGTACGGCCAGCCTGCCGCGCCGGATGCACCCCTGCATCTGCTGGATGCCGGGTGCGGCGAGGGCTGGTATGACCGCTGCATTGCCCAGCAGTTTGCCGCCGCCGGAAAACCCTTGCAGCTGGCAGGGTTCGACATCGCCAAGCCCGCCGTGCGGCTGGCCGCCAAGGCTCTGCCCACCGCAAAGTATGCGGTGGCGTCCAGCTTTGGCCAGCCCGTGCGCACCGGCTGGGCGGACGTTCTGCTGAACTGCTTTTCGCCCTTTGCGCAGGAGGAATTCCTGCGGGTCCTGCGGCCCGGTGGGCGCATGATCTATGTGGTGCCCGGAGCCGAGCATCTGTACCAGATGAAGGCCGTGCTCTACGAAAAGCCCTACAAAAACGCCGTGCAGGAGATCGCCTACCCGGGCTTCCGGGCCATCGGAGAGCGGGAGGTGTCCGGTACCATCACGGTGCCCCGCGAACAGCTGGAAGCGCTGTTCGCCATGACCCCCTACTACTGGAAAACGCCCCGGGACGGCGCGGCCCGTCTGGCCGCTCTGCCGGAGCTGACCACCGACATCGATTTCCGGTTCCTGGTGTTTGAGAAAGTATAAACCAAAAGCGCCCGCTGTGCGATTTCTCGTACGGCGGACGCTTTTTTCGATGGGAACCCTCTCAGTCATCTCGCTTTGCTCGATGCCAGCTCCTGAGAGGGTTTTACGCGTGATATTCCATCCACTTGCCCTTCCAGGCATACAAGGCCATGAGGGCGGCACCCAGACCCCAGGAGACGGGGTACAGGATGAACACGCCGTCGATGGTGGAGAAGGCAGGCAGCACCCACTGGATCCACACGATGCGGAACAGGCACAGCGACACCAGCAGCACCACCATGGGCGGCACGCTGGCTCCGGTGCCGCGCACCGCACCGGCCAGGCCGTGCAGGATGCTCAGCAGGAAGTAGAAGGGACAGAACCAGTGCATGGCGGCTTTGCCGAACGCAATGACGGCCTCCTCCTGAGTGAACAGGCGCATGATGGCATCCTGTCCCAACAGCAGCAGGGCACCGGTGATCAGCGTATACACCAGCCCCATGCCCAGGGTGACCCACATCCCCTTTTTCACGCGGTCCAGACGGCCTGCGCCGTAGTTCTGGCCTACAAAGGTGGTGGCCGCCATGCTGATGCTGCTGACCGGCAGGATGTTGAAGCCGTCGATCTTCATATAGGCGGCAAATCCGGCCATGGCGGCGGCACCGTAGCTGTTCACGCTGGCCTGCACCAGTACGTTGGAAAAGGAAATGACCATGTTCTGGATGCCGGTGGGCAGGCCCACCCGGATGATGCGCGCGGCCATCTTTTTGTGCCACTTGATCTGCCGCAGGGTCACCTGGTAGTCATCCTGCACCCGCACCAGAAAGCGCAGGCTCAGCACGCAGGACACCAGCTGACTGATGTCGGTGGCAATGGCGGCACCCGCCACGCCCATCTTCAGGCCCACGATGAACACCAGGTCCAGCACGATGTTGGTCACGGACGCCCAGGCCAGGTAGATCAGGGACCGGCGGGAGTTCCCGGCGGCGTTCAGAATGCCGGCGGCCATATTGTACACGACGCTGAACAGCACGCCGCCAAAATAGATGCGGATGTAGGTCACAGCGTCGCTCAGCACCTCAGCGGGGGTGTTCATCCAGACCAGCAGCGCCCGGCCGCAGGCCACGCCGCCGATGGTCAGGAGCAGGCCCATCACCACCGAGATGGCCAGGGCGGTGTGCACGGCTTCCTGGGCCTCTTTGCGGTCTCTGGCCCCCAGGAACTGAGCTACGACCACACCGGCACCCACGGCCACGCCCTGGCTGAAGCCGATGAGCAGATAGATGGGGGAGCCGCTGGAACCCACCGCCGCCAGGGCGTTGGCGCCCACGAAATTGCCAACGATGATGCTGTCGGCGGTATTGTACAGCTGCTGCAAAAGATTGCCGAGGATGAGCGGCACCGCAAACAGCAGAATGCTTTTGGCGATGCTGCCCTCGGTCATGCGGCTGCTTTTTGGGGTTGCTTCAACAGCGTTTGCCACAGAAAAACTCCTTTCGATGCAATGGATTTCCAATGGAATCCAGCATAGCACAAATAGGGACGGGATACAAGAGCGGTGAAACGTCAGCGGCCCGGGAGCTTTCTCCTCGGACACGAATCGGGCCATTCCATCGCCCGCCCTATTGCCCTGCGGGCAACAGGGTCCCACCCCAGCGGACGGTCCTCGGAGAAACTTCCGGGCCGCTGACCCCGAAACGGCATCTTTCCTCCTGCGAGTTCAGAAAAACGCAAAAAACGCACCGACGCCCCCGCTCACCGGGGCGGATAAACCCGGCGGGCAGGGGCGGCAGTGCTGTATCAGGGTAGAGAGATAGCGTTAGTGTTTTTCGCCCTTGGGCAGCAGACCGGCACGCTCCAGTGCCGGACGCAGGGCGAGGTACAGGATGACCACACAGACGGTGGACGCCACACTGTTGACGAAGGTGACGCCGCCGGCGATCTTGGTCAGCGCCTGTGCCACGGTGTATTCCTGACCGAAGATGTACACATTGCGGAAGTAGCCCAGGAAGGGGTCGGTCAGCACGTTGAGGAACAGACCGGAGGCCGCAGAGACGATGACCTTGACCAGGTAACCGGCGCTGTGCTTGTCTAGGTCCTTCAGTTTGAAGGCTTTGTGGGCCACGGCACCGCAGGTGATGCCGATGATGAACTTCAGCACAAAGGTGGTGACGGCATAGCCCGGGTCACCGGCCAGGATGTCGGCCAGCGCCAGGCCGATGGCACCGGCCAGACCGCCGGACACGCCGTCCAGCAGCAGGGCGGTCAGGGCGGTGAAGGTGTTGCCCAGATGGAACGAAGAGCCGCCGTAGAACGGCACACGGAAGAACAGATAGGCCACCAGGCTCAGGGCGGCCATGACGCCGGTGAGTGCCAGTTCCTTGGTGGTAAAGGTGCGCTTGTACAGGACGCTGCCAAACACGATGACGATCACAACGACCGCCAGCAGCAGCCACATTGCAGTAGTAGACATGATTTACTTTCCCTCCAATTTTCCAAGACCCGCCGGAATGCCGCTGCCGATACAGGACGATCCGGCTGATTACCCACAAAACTACTTGACATTTGGGTGTCCGGCGGGTATGCTCCTATTATACGCAGAACTGGACCCGTGAAAATACCCAGAATAAAGTTTTTTTATGGGGTCAGTTTGGCGGAGTGCATGAATAGGAGAGGATTTTTATGGTCCATTTGACCACAGCACTGGATGCGGCGTCCGGGGTGCCGCTGTACGAACAGCTGTACCGCAGCCTGGCGGAAGAGATGCGCACCGGGGCGCTGGCAGCGGGCACCCGGATGCCCGGCAAGCGGCGGTTGGCGGCAGAACTGTCCGTGTCGGTGAACACGGTGGATGCTGCGTATCAGATGCTGGCGGCGGAAGGGTATCTGGTGGCCCGGGAGCGCAGCGGCTTTTATGTAGAGGAATACCTGGCGCTGCCGCAGCGGGAAGCCCCTGCTCCGGTCTGCCCGCCGCAGGAGCCGCCCGCCCCGGCGCTGCCGCCGGTGCGGTACGACCTGTCCACCCGGGGCGTGGACCCGGGACTGTTCCCGTTCCGCACCTGGGCGCGGCTGCAGAAGGAGCTGCTGTATTCCTCGCCGGAACTGCTGACCCCCGGCAACGCCCAGGGAGATCCGGCCCTGCGCCAGGCGCTGGCCGAGTATCTGGCTGAATACCGGGGGGTGCAGTGCCGCCCGCACCAGATCGTCGTAGGGGCCGGGCTGGAATATCTGCTGGGCCTGCTGGCCCCGCTCCTGCCCGGCCCTGCGGCGGTGGAAACGCCCGGCTATCCCCGGGCTTTGCAGGTGCTGGAAAACAATGGGGTGGCGTGCTGTTGTCTGCCGGTGGACGCGGACGGCCTGTCGCTGGATGCCCTGAACCGGTCGGATGCGGCGGTGTGCTATGTGACCCCCAGCCACCAGTTCCCGACCGGCGTCACCATGCCGGCAGGCCGCCGGGCCGAACTGCTGCACTGGGCGGCGCGCCGCCCGGGTCAGCGCTACATCATCGAGGACGATTACGATTCCGAGTTCCGCTTCGACACCCGCCCGCTGCCCAGTCTGCAGGGCATGGCCGGGGCGGACGGCCCGGTGGTGTATCTGTCCACCTGCTCCCGCAGTCTGGCCCCCGGCATCCGCATCGCCTACATGGTCCTGCCGGAACACCTGCTGCCCGCGTGGCACGCAAAATACCGGCTGTACTCCGGCACGGTGAGCCGCTTTGAACAGCAGACGCTGGCGCGGTTCATCACGGAGGGGTACTTCACCCGGCATCTGGCCCGGGAGCGGGTGGCCTACAAGGTCCGGCGGGACGCCCTGACCGCCGCCCTGCGGGGGGCGTTCGCCCCGGAAGAGCTGACCCTTGCGGGCCTGCACACAGGCCTGCATCTGCTGGCAAAACTGCACGATGCACCGCCGGATGCAGCCCTGCGGCAGGCGGCAGAACAGCAGGGCGTGCGGCTGAGCCTGCTGAGCGACTACGACCTGCCCGGCGCGGCCCGCTCGGCGGACGGCGCCCTGGTGCTGGGTTACGGTTCGCTGTCGGACGAAGCCTGTGCGTCGGTGGGGGAGACCCTGAAGAAGCTCTGCACGGCTGCGCGGGAAGCGTCTGTTGCCGTATAACGCCCGGCGGTCCACTGCCCGGGCAGGGCCTGGGTCTGCGGCACCGCACTGTTGTTGGCGAGGAATTCCAGCGTGCGTTCCAAGGTGGGGTGATCCAGCGCGGTCAGGTCAGTGAGCAGGGAAGAGCTGCTGCTGCGCAGAGCCTGCGGCAGGGTCGTGGGCAGCAGGTCCAGATTCTGCCGGAAAAAGGCGTCCCACACCGCGCCCCGGGCCGCGGCGCGATGGCCGGGCGGCACGATGCCATCTGCGTCCATGGCGGTGAGAAAGGCGTGGGCATCGGCGGCAGAAATGCCCTGCACCGCGTCGGTGCGGTCATAGCGGGCCAGCTCGTCGGCGGTCATGGCCCCGGAAAAGCCCACCCGTACCGCTCCATACCGCGAGGCAATGCGCTCCAATACGCTTTCAGAGAGCGCCAGATAGCGGGTATCCTCCGGCAAAGCGAGCAGTACGGCCAGGGCTTCCCGGCAGCGGGCGGGGCCGGCGGCGGCATAACACTGCGCCAGAGTGGCCGTTCCGTCCGCAAAAGAAACAGAAAGCTCTGCCGGCAGCACCAGCAGGTCCAGGGCGTTCTGCTCCGCGTTCAGGTAGGCCAGCAGAAAACCGGGCTGCTCGTCCGCAATGCACAGCAGCACCGTGAGCTGATCGGTGACCCGGGGCAGCTCCACCGGAATGCTGCGCTCACTCTGTGCGGCCTGCCGCAGCCGGGTGTGCAGATACGCCCGGCTCAGCAGCACGGTGCCGCCTACCAGCGGCAGCAGCACCAGCAGCGCCGCCCCCAGCGCTGCCCAGAAAGGATTCCAACCCTTGCGTCCATGCATGGTCCATCCCTGCCTTTCGGGGAGAGTATGGGCCAAATTTGAAAAAGTCATACAAAAACAAAATTCAGCTCCGGGCATGATAAATGAAATCTGTGCATACACTGAAGCAGATGTCTTGCGCCGGCGGACAAAATATGGTATAGTCTTTCTGTTGTGCACAGCTGTGTATGGCAGAAAAACTGAAAAGACGTGCGGGGAAAATGCACCCCCGCACTCTGGAGAAGCCCGCACACAGCGGGTGCCGAAGGTGTAAAGCAGCCCGGGACGGGCGGCTGAATCTCTCAGGCAAAAGGACAGAGCACCGTCTTTTGCGCTGCGGACAAGGACGTCCGGCGCGGGAAATGCAAGTGCTGTTTTTTGCGGGCAGAGCCTTTGGCGGGTTCTGCCCGTTTTTTGATTGGTTCAGAGGGGGAAAACAGCATGGTGGAAATCATTACGCAGGTCAACAACGCCATCAACGGCGTGGTATGGGGGCCGTTCGGTCTGGCGCTTCTGTTCTGCACGGGTCTCTGGATGAGCGTCCGCACCGGGTTCTTCCAGTTCCGGAAGATGGGCTATTGGCTCAGGCATACCATCGGGGCCATCTTTACCAATAAGGACGTCACCGCTCACACCAGCAAAGAGGACATGGCCATCAGCCAGTTTCAGAGTATGTGCACGGCGCTGGCGGGCACCATCGGCACCGGCAACATCGTGGGCGTGGCCACGGCCATCGTCTCCGGCGGCCCGGGCGCCATCTTCTGGATGTGGGTCATGGCCCTGCTGGGCATGATGACCAGCTTTTCGGAAAATGTGCTGGGCGTGTACTACCGCCGCAAAAACGAAAAAGGGGAGTGGTCCGGCGGCGCGATGTACTACCTGACCGACGGTCTGGGCGCGAAAAAAGGCTGCAGGACCCTGGGCAAGGTGCTGGCCGTGCTGTTTGCCTGCTTCTGCATCCTGGCGTCCTTCGGCATCGGCAACATGAGCCAGATCAACTCCATCGCGGGCAACATGAACGCCGCGTTTGGTGTGCCGACCCTGGTCACCGGCCTGTGCCTGATGGTGGTCACGGCGCTGATCGTCATCGGCGGCCTGAAGCGTGTGGCGGCGGTCACTGAGAAACTGGTGCCGCTCATGGCGCTGTTCTACATCGCGGGCGCACTCATCATCGTGGTGCTGCACGCGGGCAACATTCCGGAAGCCTTTGCGGCCATCTTCAAGGGGGCCTTCAACCTGAATGCAGCGGGCGGCGGTGCGCTGGGCTACGGCATCAGCCAGACCATCACCTGGGGCTTCAAGCGCGGCGCATTCTCCAACGAAGCCGGTCTGGGTTCTGCGGTCATGGTCAACTCGGCCTCCAACGTCAAGGAGCCGGTGCATCAGGGGATGTGGGGCGTGTTTGAGGTGTTCGCGGATACCATCGTGGTCTGCACCCTCACCGCGCTGGTCATCCTGACCACCGGCGTGGTGGACCTCGAGAGCGGTGCCGTGCTGGCCGGGGTGCAGGACAACGCCCTGGTGGGCCAGGCCTTTACCGCCGCATTCGGCAGCTTTGGCCCCAAGTTCATCGCCATTTCCATTCTGCTGTTCGCCTACTCCACCACGCTGGGCTGGAGCCACTACGGCACCAAGGCCGTGGAGTATCTGTTCGGCGCGGCAGGCAGCCGCATCTATAAAGTGGTGTTCGTCTGCATGACCGTGGTGGGCGCCACCATGAAGCTGGGCCTTGCCTGGGATCTGTCCGACACCTTCAACGGCCTGATGATGATCCCCAACCTCATCGGCGTGCTGGCCCTGTCCGGTACGGTGGTGGCCATCACCAAAAACTACCTGGACCGCCGGGTGAAGGGCAGGGACATTGAACCCATGTGGTCGGCCTTTGAAGAATACCAGAAGGAAGAAGAAGCTGAAGCTGCCGCCGAACAGGCAGAGCCGTAAGGCAGTAAGATAGGACCTCCGAACGCACCTGCAGGATTTGCGGGTGCGTTTTTTTAGCGTCCGCTGCGTCCCATGTTGTGAATCTTTCACAAAAGCTGAGATATTAGTATATCAGTAGTACTGAAAATAGTCTGTTTCATTGACAGTCTCGAGAAAAGATGATATGATTTGCTCAACATATGAGCCGGTTTGTGCCGCTGCATCAAGAATTTTGCGGGGCAGCCGGCTTTGTACACAGAACAGGCCGGTATGAGCCGGACTGGCGAAACGGGCGGGATCCGCCCGGTGGAAGGAGAGATTCGTATGAATCGCAGAGAATTTTTGAAGGCGACTGCTGCAACGGCGGTGGCAGCAGGTGCAATGGCCAGCGCAGCGCCGGCTTTCTTTACATCCGTCACAACGCTTCTTCCACTAAGAACATCGGCAAGACCGATATCATGATCGCTGTGGGCTTCTCGGCCGGCAGCCTGAACATCATGCAGGTCATCGCAAGACAGTACGGCAGCCAGACTACGCCGGATAAGATTTATCCCAACTACGTCTGCGATGCAGTGGACCACGAGAGCGCGGACCTGCAAGTGGTCGTTCCCGTCTACGGCTTCTTCACGGATGGCATGGACTTCAGCCAGAACCCCAACCTGCCCGCTGTCTTCGGCGTGGTCGGTCAGAAGGACTTCCTGAGCGAAATGATCCTGGCCTGCGTGCCGCAGGGCATCAAGACCTTCCCCGACTTCAGCTTCTATCTGGCACCCGATGCACCCCACGGCTTTGGTCTGGGCACTGGCACCAAGGGCTACGTCAACGCTTTTACGCAGGCAGCACAGTGGCCCGATATGGCCATCAACTTCATCGAGAGCCGCCTGGGTCTGCAGGAAAAGACCATTGACATGGACTCTGTGGCGTTCGCGTGGTAAACGAACTCATTTTGCCTCCTCATCTGTATTTCTCATTCCCAAACAGCAAGGGCCTGCACTCCGGTGCAGGCCCTTGCTGCCGTTTCCGGAAGCGGTACTGTTTTTCGCCGGAGCAGAGAGGAAAATTCTCCTCGTCTGCCTGCACAAACCCTGCAGACGGGTGTTGTGTATCTTTCACAAAAACTTCAGTACTAGTATATCAGTAGTGCTGAAAAGCGGCAAAAACTCTTTACAAAATGAAATAAAAATGATACACTTTACACAACATTCGAGCCGATTTGTGCCGATACAGCAAAGTTTTTTGCTGCCGGGCAATTGGTTCCTACACAGAATAAGCCTGACGGGAATCGGGCTTTCTGAGAGGGCGAGACCGCCCGGTGGAAGGAGAAAACAGTATGAATCGCAGAGAGTTTTTGAAGGCTTCTGCCGCAACGGCAGTGGCAGCAGGCGCAATGGCTGCCGCAGCACCGGCTTCCTTTGCAGCAGACAGCGGCGTGCACACCGATGCAGAAGTGCAGGCCATGGTCAAGGAAGAACTGAAGGTCGCCCGTGACGTGGCATTCTACCCCGCCGCTTACAAGGGCGATTTCGACAAGTTCTACGTCCTGTTCCACAAGCTGTCCCGTGCTCAGTACGAGAAGGTGGACGGTGCTGCAGTTGCAGGCATCAACGCTTCTCACTACGATATGTGCGTGGCTCTGACCAATGCCCGCAAGGCTCTGCGTCAGGTCAAGGACCCCAAGAGCACCGTGTGGGAGATCTGGGGCGACCAGATGGCAGTGGAGTCCCCCCTGCCCACCAACTGGAGCAACTGCTACGATAACGAGGGCTTCCGCCCCTTCCTGAACCCCTATCTGCTGCCTCACCAGGGCAAGGTCAAGGGCAACGTCATCGTCATTGCCGGCGGCGGCAGCACCCACCGCAACAACGTGGTGGAAGGCTACCCTGTGGCCGAGTACTTCAACAAGCAGGGCTACAACGCCTTTGTGCTGCAGCGCCGTGTGAACCCCTACGCCGCTGTGGACCAGCAGCTGGACCTGGCCCGTGCCATCCGCTTCCTCCGTGCCAATGCTTCCGCCAAGAACATCGGCAAGACCGATATCATCATGGCAGTGGGCTTCTCGGCCGGCGGCATGAACATCATGCAGGTCATCGCCAACCACTACGGCAACCAGACCACCCCGGACAAGGTCTACCCCGATTACGTCTGCGACGCAGTGGACCACGAGAGCGCCGACCTGCAGGTGGCTGTGCCCGTTTACGGCCTGTTCGTCACCGGTCTGGACTTCAGCAAGAACCCCAACCTGCCCCCGGTCTTTGGTGTTGTGGGCCAGAAGGACGGCCTGAGTGCCATGATGCTGCCCTCCCTGCCGGAGTGCGCCATGATCTTCAAGGACTTCAGCTTCTACCTGGCACCGGACGCTCCCCACGGCGTTGGCCTGGGCACTGGTACCGAGGGCTATGTCAATGCCTACACCCAGATCGCACAGTGGCCGGATATGGCAGTGAACTTCATCGAGAGCCGCATCGGCCTGCAGGAGAAGACCATCGATATGGACTCTGTGGCCTTTGCATGGTAATTTAAGTTTTTCTTACCTCCTCATTTATATTCCTCATCCCCAACCGAAAAGGGCCTGCACACTGTGCAGGCCCTTTTTCTGTTGCTGTGATGTGATTTTTAGCGTGCTCGCCCTTATTTTTTCTTTTTCCGGGGTGCAGAAGCGCCTTTTTTGCCAGGCCTGGTTTTGCCGAGATGCCCCTTTGGGGCGGCGGCACTGCGCCCGGCGGCAAGGCCGCTGCCAAAGGCCCAGTGCAGGTTGTAGCCGCCGCACCGGCCGGTGCAGTCCAGCGTTTCGCCCACAAAGTACAGCCCCGGACAGCCTTTGAACTGAAAGTCCGGTTCCAGCTCGGTCAGGCTCAGACCGCCGCCGGTCACCTGGGCCTGCTTCCAGCCCATCGGCTGGAGTGAATGGAACGGCAGCGTCTGGGCGGCGTGCGCCAGACGCTCCCAGTCAGTCTCCGGAAAGCGCTGCAGGCCGGTCTCCGGCAGGCGGGCAGCTTTCCAGAGGAACCGGCCCAGTTTGGGGTTCAGCAGACCGGTCCAGAAGTCGGCGGCAGTGTCGCAGCCCAGCTCTGCGGCGTGGGCGCGGAACAGTTCCGCACAGGAGCCGCTTCCGCTCCGGGTGTGCCAATCCGGAAAAACATCCAGCTGCAGGCCGGCGGGCGTGCTGCCCGGCGTCAGCTGCAGGCTCAGATCCATGATGCAGATGCCGGACAGGCCGTAGTCCGTGAACTGTACTTCACCCTGTGCAGAAGCGGCTGCGCCGGCTGTCTGCCCGGCAGACAGCTGTACAGTGGCCTTGGTACGGATGCCGGACAGCGTTTTGTCCGGTTTTTCGCACTGCAGCGGCACCAGAGCGGGGTACAGCGGCTCCAGTTTGCCGCCGCATTGCGCCGCGAACCGAGGGCCGAAGCCGTCCGTGCCGAACTGCGGCCCGGCGGAACCGCCCATGGCACAGATGACCGCGTCTGCATACAGGCTGTCATCGGTGCCGTCTGCCCTGCTGAACAGCACCCGGTAGCCGTTCCGGCTCTGGCTCAGGGTCTGCACGGTGCAGCCGGTGCAGATCTCCACACCGCACCGGGCAAGGTGATGTTCCAGCAGAGTCAGCACATCCGCCGCCTGATTGCTGTAGGGGTAGACGCGCCCGGTTTCGTCGGTGTGGGTGCACAGACCCAGCGTGTGGAACCAGCCCAGCGGGTCGGCACCGGCCACAGCGTCCAGCAGAGTCCGCAGGACGTCCGGGGCAGCGGAAACATAGTCCGCTGGGGTCAGCCCTTCGTGATCCAGATTGCAGCGGCCATTGCCGGTGGCCAGCAGCTTTTTGCCGATGCGGGGGTTGCGTTCCAGCACCGTGACGCGGGCGGAAGGGTTCGTCTGGGCCGCCGCGAGGGCCGCGGCCAGCCCCGCCGCGCCGCCGCCCAGAACCAGGATATGTGCCATGCGGGCACCTGCCTTTCTTGCAGAAGTTTGGTTTTATTGTAGCAGAACCCCGCCCGGAACGCAACGAACCGGGCCTTTTTTGCCCGATGCAACCGGCGGTTGACAAATTTCCAGGCGCAAATGGTGGTTGTCAACCGCAGAATATGGTATGCTGAGGGCGGAAAAACAGCTGTGAACCCCGATGACAAACCGAACGACGAAAAGGAGAAGCAATGATTTTAGCGGAAAAGATCGCCCAGCTGCGCAGGCAGAAGGGCTGGAGCCAGGAAGAACTGGCCAACCATTTGCAGGTATCCCGGCAGGCGGTGTCCAAGTGGGAGGGCGGCGCGTCCATCCCGGACCTGGACAAGATCTTAAAACTGAGCGCCCTGTTTGAGGTGTCCACCGACTACTTATTGAAAGATGAACTGGAAGCGCCGGAAGTCCGTGTGCAGTCCGTTGTGGAAGAGACCGTCCGGGAGCCGCTGCGCACCGTCACACTGGACGAGGCGAACGACTACCTGGCGCTGGTGCAGGCATCCTGCGGGCGCATGGCGGTCGGCGTGGGGCTGTGCATCCTGTGCCCGGCAGCATTGTTGCTGCTCGGAGCCTGGGCCGACGGCACCCCGCGGGAGGACTTTGCCGCCGGAGCAGGAATCATCATTCTATTGGTGCTGGTGGCACTGGGGCTGCTGTGCATCCTCCCGGCGGCAATGCAGCTGGACGGGTACGAGTATCTGGAAAAAGAGCCGTTCCAGCTGGAATACGGCGTGGCGGGCATCGTGGAAAAGCTGAAAAAAGAATATGCCCCGCAGATGCAGCGGCAGAACACCTGGGGCGTGGTGGGGTGCGTGCTCTCGGTGGTGCCGCTGATGGCGGCGGTGATGCTGGGCGCGTCTGACTTCTGGATGGCGGCGATGGTCTGTCTGCTGCTGGGCATCGTGGCGGGGGCGGTCCAGCCGCTGGTCCGGGCCGGGATGCAGCAGGCAGCCTTCGACAAGCTTTTGCAGGCCGGGGATTATACCGTGTACAACAAGCAGGTGACCCGCCGGGTGGGCTGGTGCGCGGGAGCCTACTGGTGCTGTGTGACCGCTCTGTATCTGGCCGTGAGCTTCCGCAATGACAGCTGGGAGACCAGCTGGCGCATCTGGGCGGTGGCCGGGGTGCTGTTTGCAGCGGTGTGGCTGGCCGTGCGTGCCTGGGCGACAAGAGAACGAGAATAAAAGGATCAACGGCCCGGGAGGGCGAAGATGCGAAAAACACCAGGCGGCTGCATCGTGTCGGTGCAGCCGCCTGGTGTTGTACTTATGGATTCAAAACGGTCTCGGCGCGTTCCGGAATTTCCGGCGGCAGACCTGCCTCCCGGCGGGCAGGCGAAGCGGCTTGAGGAGCTGCCGTGCAGGGCCGCAAAGAAAAAGACGATCAGGAGGAACGCTGGTCGGACAGCCGCCAGATGCAGTGCTGCCGCCGTCCGCGTTTTTTGGCGCAGTACAAGGCCTTGTCGGCCAGTTCCAGCAGTGCCGGGTAACGAGGGGCGGGTGCATCGCAGTAAACGGCACCCAGGCTGGTGCTGAGGTGCAGTGTGTCCCCGTCTTTGGCAGGGTAGCACAGCCGGGACAGCTGCAGCTCGCTTTTGCCGTTCCGGTAGGCCTGCTGCAGCGGCTTGCGCCGGAACCGCTGCAGGAACTGCTGCCGCATGGCGTTGTCCGGGATAAAGGAAGCGACGTTTTCCACCAGCGCATCCACCTGCAGCAGTGTTTTGAGCGGCTCGACGTTGGAGGAAGTGCCGGTCATGGTCAGCACCTGATTCTGGGTCAGGTTCAGGTGGAACACGCCCTGCGCCTCCGGGATGGAGGACAGCAGCGCGTGCAGCTGCGTTTCAAAGATCTGCTGTGCCCGGGAAACGGCGGTGATGTCGGTGGCGTACTCAATAAAGGCGTCCTGCCCTTCCCACTGGATGCGCTTGGTTTTGACGCTGAAGACCTGGCTGCCGTTGTCGACCTGGGTCGTGTGGGAAATGATACGGTTTTGTTGCACTTCTGCCATTATACCATACCCGCCGCAAAAATACGAGAAGGCCCGGTGAAAAAATGGCTTGAAAATCTGGCGGTTCCGCTGCAGGTATAAATTCCCTTGGATGACAGATACTATTGTCACAGCCAATTGCAAGCAAAACAGGAAGCAGGGAGGAAATGCAGCATGAAAGCAACCGGAATCGTACGCCGCATCGATGAACTGGGCCGGGTGGTGATCCCGAAGGAGATCCGCCGCACCCAGCGCATCCGCCGGGGAGACCCGCTGGAGATCTTTACCACCGGGGACGGGGAAGTGATCTTCAAAAAGTATTCGCCCATCGGGGAGATGAACAATGTGGCGGTGCAGTACGCCGAGGTGCTCAGCCGCAGTTTTGCGCTGACCGCGTTTGTGGCCGACCGGGACCATATGCTGGCAGTCAGCGGCGCGGGAAAGCGGGAGCTGGCCGACCGCAGTGTCAGCCAGCCGCTGGAAAAGCTGATGGAAGCCCGCAAGCCTTACCAGAATGAGGGAAGCCCGGACAAGGCGCTGCAGCCCTGCGAGGGCACCGGGCGGGTGCTGCTGTGCGCCGTGCCGGTCATTGCGGCGGGGGATGTGACCGGTGCAGTGGGTCTGCTCACGGAAGACCGCACCGCTGTGCCGGATGCCGCCCAGATGAAAGCCATCGGGGTGGCCGCCGCCTTCCTGGCAAAGCAGATGGAGGAGTAAGAACAACGGCAGAAGCTCTCCTTATTATAAAGGGGGGCTTTTTTGTTCGGAAAAGGAACGCCCCCGGTCTGCTGTTCAGGCAGCCCCTCCCGGAGGGGGCTTGAGACGAACGCTCTTTATGACAGAATTATGAATCTTTCAAAACATTTTTCCAAGGGGCTTGACAGGCGTGAAAAATTGGCTATAATGGTCTTAGCACTCAGGAATAAAGAGTGCTAAACAAAACAAAGCGAACAAAAAGGAGGCAGGCGCTATGACGATGGATGCACGCAAGCAGCGAGTCTTGCAGGCGATCGTGGCGCTGTATGGTCTCGAAGGAGAGCCGGTTGGCAGCAGCGTGCTGGCAAACTACTTTGATATGGCAGTTTCCAGCGCAACGCTTCGCAACGAGATGGCGGCGCTGACAAAGCTGGGTCTGCTGGAGCAGCCCCACACCAGCGCAGGCCGCGTGCCCAGTGCCAAAGGCTACCGTTATTATCTGGACAATCTGCTGATCGATGACCAGCCGCTGGATCGTGTGACCCGCGCCCGTGTGGATGCGGTGTTCGCCAGCCTGGATCATGAACCGGAAAAGCTGGCGCAGGGTGCCGCCAAGGCGCTGGCCGCCATCAGCGGCTGCACCGCCGCTGTCAGTACACCCTGTGCCGAAGACCTGTGCGTGGCCCATTACGAGGTCGTGCAGGTGGGCCGCAGCGCCGCCGCCGTGCTGGCCGTTACCACAGCCGGTTACGTCCGCACCCGGGTGGCGCGGGTGCGCAGCGGTCTCTCCCGTGAGAAGGCAGCTGCGCTGGCCGCACTGCTCAACCGCAACCTGACCTTTGTGGCGCCGATCGATCTGTCTACCCGGATGCTCAGCGAGCTGTGTGCACAGATCGATCCGGAACTGGTCCCGGTCATCAGCGCCGCCGCGGCGATCCTGCAGGATTCGGTGAAGCCCCACGTCTTCCTGGGCGGCGAGCAGTACCTGCTGGACTGGCCTCAGCTGGACGGCAAGGTGGGCGATATCCTGACCCTGCTGAACGATGAGGAACAGGCCGCACGGCTGATCGCACCACCGGCAGACCGCAATGAGAGCGTGCTGCTGGGTGAGGATCTGGAACCGCAGATCCCGGGAATGTGCATCGTCAGTGACCGGTATCTGGTGGGCGGAGGCCTGTGGGGATCCATCGCCCTGATCGGCCCCACCCGGATGCCCTTCCAGAAATTGATGCCGCTGCTGCACTGCTTCGCAGATCAGCTGGGCGAGGGCATGAGCGGCAAACGAAATGACACCCCGCAGACCGCCGTACCGCGGCGGGCTGTGATCTATAAGGAGGATCTGGAATGAGCGAAGAAACCAAGAAGACTGCGCCCGCCGAAGAGACGGAACAGCAGCCCGGCACCGCTCCGGAGGAAACGACAGAACAGGCGGCTCCCGCACAGGAGCCTGCAGAAGAAGCTGCGGAGCCGAAGGACGAGAAAAAGAAGGACGGCGGCTGGTTCAATAAGAAAGCCCGCGAGATGGAGGCCGTCAAGGCTAAGCTGGACGCGGCCGAGCAGAACGCCGCACAGGCCAAGGAACAGCTGCTGCGCATGGCTGCCGAGTACGACAACTACCGCAAGCGCTCCACCCGCGAAGCCGACCAGAAGTTCAACGACGGCATTTCCTTTGCCGTGAACCAGATCATCCCCATTCTCGACACGCTGGATATGGCGGCCAACGCCCCCACCACCGACGAGAATTACAAAAAGGGCGTGCTGATGACCCTGGACAAAGCCGCCAAGGCGCTGGATGCCCTCCATGTGGAGGAGATCGAAGCGCTGGGCAAGCCCTTTGATCCCAACTTTATGAACGCTGTGCAGCAGATCCCCGCCCCGGATGGGCAGGAGAGCGGCACCGTGGTCACCGTCTACCAGAAGGGTTACAAGCTGGGCGACAAGATCGTCCGCCATGCGACCGTTGTGGTGGCTGAATAACTTCGCAGAACCCCGCAGGGGTTTTCCATAAACATCCGCTTACAAACATTTGAGCATCACATAAACAATTTCGATTTGTTCTTTCGAGAGGAGAGTTCATTATGAGCAAGATCATTGGTATCGACCTTGGTACGACCAACAGCTGCGTGGCTGTCATGGAGGGCGGCGAGCCTGTCGTCATCGCAAACTCTGAGGGTGCACGCACCACCCCGTCTGTGGTCGGCTTCACCAAGACCGGCGACCGTCTGGTCGGTCAGGTCGCAAAGCGTCAGGCCATCACCAACCCCGAAAACACCGTTGCTTCCATCAAGCGTTATATGGGCACCGACCACAAGGTGACCCTGAACGGCAAGGAGTACACTCCCCAGCAGGTCAGCGCTATGATCCTGCAGAAGCTGAAGGCTGATGCCGAGGCTTATCTGGGCGAGACTGTCACCGAGGCAGTCATCACCGTTCCTGCATACTTCAACGACAGCCAGCGTCAGGCAACCAAGGA
This sequence comes from uncultured Faecalibacterium sp., assembly GCA_934525845.1. Classification (GTDB taxonomy): domain Bacteria; phylum Bacillota; class Clostridia; order Oscillospirales; family Ruminococcaceae; genus Faecalibacterium. Next base: position 54,664 of record CAKSZS010000008.1, read on the forward strand.
CGCAGGCACCATTGCCGGCCTGAACGTCAAGCGTATCATCAACGAGCCGACCGCTGCTTCTCTGGCCTACGGCATCGATAAGGAAGACGACCAGAAGATCATGGTCTACGACCTGGGCGGCGGCACCTTCGATGTCTCCATCATCGAGATGGGCGACGGCGTCACCGAAGTTCTGGCCACCAACGGCGATACCCACCTGGGCGGCGATGACTTCGACCAGCGCATCATCGACTGGATGGCAGACGCCTTCCAGACCGAGAACGGCATCGACCTGCGCAAGGACAAGATGGCTGCTCAGCGCCTGAAGGAAGCTGCTGAGAAGGCAAAGATCGAGCTGTCCAGCGCAATGAGCACCCAGATCAACCTGCCCTTCATCACCGCCGATGCGACCGGCCCCAAGCACCTGGATATGACCCTGACCCGCGCAAAGTTCAACGAGCTGACCGCAGATCTGGTCGACCGCACCATGACCCCTGTCCGCAAGGCTCTGCAGGATGCAGGCCTGCGCGCTTCTGACCTGAAGAAGGTCCTGATGGTCGGTGGTTCGACCCGTATCCCCGCCGTCTACGACGCCGTGAAGAAGGAACTGAACTGCGAGCCCTTCAAGGGCATCAACCCCGACGAGTGCGTGGCAGTCGGTGCTGCCATTCAGGGCGGCGTCCTGCAGGGCGACGTCAAGGGCCTGCTGCTGCTGGATGTCACCCCGCTGAGCCTGGGCATTGAGACCCTGGGCGGCGTGTGCACCAAGATCATCGACCGCAACACCACCATCCCCACCCACAAGAGCCAGGTCTTCTCTACCGCTGCTGACAACCAGCCGGAGGTCGAGATCAACGTTCTGCAGGGCGAGCGTGAGTTCGCACGCGACAACAAGAGCCTGGGTATGTTCCACCTGGATGGCATCGCTCCGGCTCCCCGCGGTGTGCCTCAGATCGAGGTCACCTTCGATATCGATGCAAACGGCATCGTAAAGGTCAGCGCAAAGGACCTGGGCACCGGCAAGGAGCAGAACATCACCATCACCGCTTCCACCAATATGTCCAAGGAGGACATCGACAAGGCCGTCAAGGAAGCAGAGCAGTTTGCTGCTGACGACAAGAAGAAGCGTGAAGAGGTCGATATCCGCAACGGTGCCGACCAGATGGTCTTCCAGACCGAGAAGATGCTGAAGGAGAACGGCGACAAGCTGCCCGCAGACGTCAAGAGCGAGGCCGAGAGCAAGCTGGCCGACCTGAAGACTGCCGTCCAGTCCGGCACCATCGACGACATCAAGGCAAAGCAGGAGGCACTGAGCAAGGTCTTCGAGAAGATGTACCAGGCTGCTGCCGCTGCACAGCAGGCCGCCGGCGCACAGCCCGGCCCCGACGCTGGCGCAAACAACCAGCAGAAGCCCAACGATGACGGCGTGGTGGATGCCGACTTCAAGGAAGTCTGATAAACTGACACCGGCGGCGTGTCCGGCCAAACCGGCGGACACCACCGCGTAAATAGCAAAAGCCGCTCCGGTTTTGGCCGGGGCGGCTCTTGCTGGTTATAAGTATAGAACCCTCCTCAGTCATTGCTTCGCAATGCCAGATTCCCCCTTTTGTCGCTGGAGCGACATCTGCCCCCGGCCGGGGGGAGGTCGTTCCTCGAAGGGCGGGCTTTTGGCAGTGAGGACAAGTTTCCCTTCTCGGTCTAAGCTCCCCCTCGGGGGAGCTGGCGCGTCAGCGCCTGAGAGGGTTTCTTCGAAGACAGACCGTGACGGGAGAGGTTGGAGAGGTGAGTGGATATGGCACAGGAAAAACGTGATTATTACGAGGTGCTGGGGGTATCCAAGACTGCGACCGATGCCGAGATCAAAAAGGCATACCGCAAGCTTGCAATGAAGTACCACCCGGACTACAACCCCGGCGATAAGGAAGCCGAGGAAAAGTTCAAGGAGATCAACGAGGCAAACGAGGTGCTGTCGGACGCCAAGAAGCGTCAGCTGTACGACCAGTACGGCTTTGCCGGGGTCGATCCCAACTATGCAGCCCAGAACGGCGGCGGCCCCGGCGGATTCGGCGGGTTTGGCGGCGAAGGCATGGACTTCGGCGACATTTTCGGCGATATCTTCGGCGGCGGATTCGGCGGGTTTGGCGGCTCGTCCCGTCAGGCCAACCCCAACGCCCCCCGCAAAGGCCAGGACATCCGTGTGCGCATCACCCTGAGCTTTGACGAAGCAGTGCACGGCTGCAAGAAGAACATCACCATTACCCGCCAGCAGGAGTGCACCGAGTGCCACGGCACCGGCTGTGCGGCCGGCACCAGCCCCGAGACCTGCCCGGACTGCGGCGGCCGCGGCTTTGTGATCCGCCAGCAGCGCACCCCCTTTGGCGTGATGCAGACCCAGCAGCCCTGCTCCCGCTGCGGCGGCAAGGGCAAGCTGGTCAAGAACCCCTGCAAGGTCTGCCACGGCAGCGGCAAGACCTCGGCCAAGAAAACGCTGGATGTGTCCATCCCCATGGGCATCGATGACGATCAGAGCATTGCACTGCGCGGCATGGGCGATGCCGGCACCAACGGCGGCCCCGCCGGCGATGTGATCCTGACGGTCAACGTGAAGCCCAGCGAGGTGTTCCAGCGCGATGGCTACGATGTGTGGGTCACGGTGCCCATCACCTTCAGCCAGGCGGTGCTGGGTGACAGCGTCACGGTGCCGTCCATTGACGGCAAGGTGGAGTACACGGTGCCGGAGGGCACCCAGAGCGGCACCACCTTCCGCCTGCGCGGCAAGGGCATCCAGTATCTGAATGGCCGCGGCCGTGGTGATATGTATGTCAAGTGCGAGGTGGAGATCCCCAAAAAGCTGAACAAGGCGCAGCGTGATGCCCTGAAGAAGTTTGAGGGCACGCTGAAAGAAGAAAACTACGAAAAACGCAAGGGCTTCTTCAAAAAGCTGAAGGATATGTTCAACGCATAAAATACCGGAGCGGCGGCACCCGAAAGGTGCTGCCGCTTTTTTTGTGCGGAATAAAAAGGCGAGGGGGCTTCCCATTGGGAAGCCCCCTCGCTGGTTGAATCTTTGGGATCCTCCGGCAAATCACTTCTTGAAGATGATGTAAGCCGCCGGGATCAGGCCGACACCGCTGGTGGCGATGTTCAGTGCAACGAAGTTGTAGGCGCAGCCGATGCCATACAGGGTGTTGGCGGTGCTGGCGTCCATCTTCTTGGTCATGTTGTCCAGACCGGTGTCGATCCAATCGTTGGGATGCTGCTTACGGTAATCGCGGATCTCGGTGCAGGCCTTGAACCAGCCATAGGGCGGGAGCAGCAGGGCGCAGAGCGCCTGACCCATCGTGGCACCACCTTCGGTGTAGACCATCTCGTCCGGAGACATCACATTGCAATATGCAGGAAGCATCATAGTCTTTTCCATAAGAACACTCCTTTGGCCAAAAATATTCTGACGGCGTGCAGAGCGCACACCGGTTCGACGGAAGAACGGGTTACTTTTTCAGCACCAGAACCAGGCTCAGGGGAGCCAGCGCACAGACGGTCAGGGCAGATACGCCGTCCCGGATGAAGTTGGAGGACGACTTCTGCATATCGGCAGTCAGAGCATCCAGTGCACGGCCATAAACGGTGAAGATGTTGCCCTCTTTGTTGCCGGGCTGCTGCAACCAGCTGCGGGTCTGGTTGATGCCCCAGACGTAGCTGGAAGCCAGAACACCGGTGCCCACCACCGTGGCGCCTGCACTGTACAGGGTCAGCAGCGTTTTGATAACGCCGGCACCGCCCTCGGTATAGGTCATTTCTTCATCGGACAGAACCGCATAACCTGCGGGAAGTTTCATCGTGTGATCCATTGGCATACAACTCCTTCGAAAAGCACCTGCCCTCTGCGGCAGGCACCGATCCAGCTGTCTTTGCAGCACAGAAGAGGCAACCTTGTCTCTCTACCGTCATTTTACAACACAAGTGGTTTTTTTGCAAGAGGGGAGAAAGGGGGTTCCGCAAAATCGGAAAGACATCCGAAAAAAGCGGGAAAAGTTTGTGAAAATAGCCTGCAATAATCTGCCGGAATGCGTAAAAATACCCGGCTAGGCGGAGCTGTCCGGGTACAAATGACAAAGGATCTTAACCGGTGACGCCGGCGCGGTAAAGGTACGGGTCGCTCTTGAAGCTGTCAAAGCTGTACAAGACCAGGATCTGGTCGTAGTCGTTGTCGGCAATGAGCTGGTCCAGCCCGTAGTTGTAGTTGCGGAAGTCCACCACATCGATGTCCGCATAGTTGGCGGTCAGGTAGGGCACAAAGCAGTTGGCGTAGCTGTCCTTGATGACCAGGATGCGGCCGGTGCCGTCGCCCTGCACCCGGCTCAGGCCGTTGTTGCCGTGCAGGAACATGGCATACTTATCGTAGACGGCCAGCTTGTCCGTGTCGTACAGGCCGGTGGTCTCGCCGTCCGTGGGCTGTCCGGCGGCGGTGACATTGTAGATGGTCAGGCTGTTGGGCAGGTCGTAATAAGTGATGGTGTCCGGCACGGCGTTCCAGGTGCGGGCCTTGGAATAATGGGTGCCGTAGAAGCCGTCGGCGGTCAGGGCCGTGTGGGCAGCGGGGTCAAAGGGCGTCAGCCCCAGGACACCGCACAGCTGCTGGTAGGCGTAGTATGCGCCCAGGCTCGTCCAATGGTGGTCGGTGCGGTAGTAGACGTATTCGCTCTTGTGCTCGGTCAGGGTGCCGCGCACGTCGACGAAGCGCCCGCCGGCCGTCTGCACGGCGGCAGACAGCTGGTCCAGATAATTGTCCTCGTCCAGCAGCGGCGCGTTGGCGGGGACGTTCTCCGGGTAAATGACGGAAGCCGCCGGGGCCAGCAGGACGTTCACCCTGCCGGGATACCGCTGGCAGAGGGCTTCCAGTGCGGCGGTGTTCTTGGGCAGGGTGCGCTCCTCGCTGGCCAGCAGGCCGAAGGTGCGGGGGAACATCATATGTTCCCTGCCCAGCAGGATGCCGCCGTTCTGCTCCTTTTGCAGAACGGTGGTCTCCACGACGCTTTGCAGGCTGATCCAGTTGTCCCGGCCAAACACCTGATCTTTCACATACTTGGTGTAGGCAGTGAAGTAGTTGTTCAGCCCTTGCGCGGAAAGCTGGGTCAGGGCCGGGCGCTGGGAAAGGGTCGTGTTTTCCAGCTCGCTGTAGGCGCGGTCCGGGGTTAGCAGGTCCAGCACGAACAGCCCCGCAAAGAACAGGGTGAACACTACCAGCACCGGATAATGCAGCAGCGAGGACGATTTTTTGGAATGCTTGTCCATCCTTACACCCCCTTAGAAGTTGAAATACAGGAACGGGCTGTTGGTGCTGCCCACCACATAGGCGGTGGAGACCACCAGCAGCACCAGAATGACAGCACAGCGGGTGACTGCGCTGCGGCGCAGGAGGTTCCAGATCTTTTCAATGAGCGGGGTGCAGCACACCACGCTGACGGCCAGCAGCACGCCGTAGTTCCGCAGGAAGTACAGCGGAGAGACGCCGCCGGAGGGAATGAACAATTTCTGGAACAGCAGGCCGAAGCTTACGCCGGTGTCGTTGCCCACGAACATGGCCCAGCCCACCACTACGAGGAACAGGGTGTAGAGGTGGGGCCAGACTTTGCCCTTTTGCAGGTAGGGCAGCAGGAACAGCTTTTCGATGGCCAGCAGCACAAAGTAATACAGGCCCCAGCAGATGAAGTTCCAGTTGGCACCGTGCCAGATGCCGGTGAGCAGCTCCACGATGAACAGGTTCAGGATCTGGCGCTTCAGGCCCTTGCGGTTGCCGCCCAGGGGGATATACACATACTCCCGGAACCAGCCGGACAGGGTCATGTGCCAGCGCCGCCAGAACTCGGTGATGGACGCGGAGATGTACGGATAATTGAAGTTCTGGGGGAAGTCGAAGCCCAGCATCTTGCCCATGCCGATGCCCATCATGGAGTAGCCGGAGAAGTCAAAGTACAGCTGCAGGCTGTAGGCGAGGATGCCCAGCCAGACCAGCGGGGTGGAAGCGTTTTCCAGCCCCACAAAGGTGGTGGACGGGCTGGCGGCGACTCCGATGATGTCGGTCCACAGCGCACCGATGGCGTCCGCCAGCAGGACCTTTTTGGCCAGACCAAAGGTGAACAGGGTCATGCCGTCCTCGATCTGCTGCAAATTGTAGCGGTGCTTGTAGACATGCAGCTGGTTTGACACATCGCGGTATTTCACGATGGGGCCGGCGATGAGCTGGGGGAACATGACCACATAGGCACCGAAATCGATGATGTTGCGCTCCGCCTTCACATCCCGGCGGTAGACGTCGATGGAGTAGGACAGGGTCTGGAAGGTGTAGAAACTGATGCCCAGCGGCAGGGTGCCGATGCCCTGGATCTCGGCAAAGCCGGTGCCCAGCAGGGCGTTGGCACTGCGCAGGACGAAGTTTGCATACTTGAAATAAAACAGCATCCCCAGACTGCCGACAAGGGCCAGCAGCAGGAAGGTCTTGCGCAGGGCAGGGCGCTGGTCAAACCGTTCGATGCACAGCCCGCAGACGTAGTTGAGCAGAATGAGCGCGACCATGACCGGGAAAAAGCGCACCTCGCCCCAGCAGTAGAACACCAGACTGCAAAGGAACAGGACCGTGTTCTTGAGCTTGGCCGGCGCAAGGTAATACAGCGCCAGCGTGATGGGCAGGAACCGGAACAGGAAAATGATGGTGCTGAAAACCAAGACGTCAGCCTCCTTTTTTACTGAAAAAAGCCGATGCCGCAGATGGCATCGGCCTTGGAAACTCCTTGTTTAGCCGTTCAGGGCGCTGTCCACGGCACCGGACAGGTCGGCGGTGCACTCGTTGGATGCGATCACCATGACCACGCGGCTGCCGTTGGAGGAAACGATAGCGTTCTGCACGTTGGTCTGTGCCTGAGCGAACTCGGCGTAGTTGCCGTAGAAGGCCACCTGGTCCTGCTTGTAGCTTTCCAGCTTGTCGCAGACGTCCTGAGCCTTGCCGTCGGCGGTCTCGAGGACCAGCACCAGGCCGGCGTCCCCGTTGTCGTTGCTCTTCACGCCCTTGTAGCTCACCACGTCATCGGCGGGCAGGCCGAAGTCGTACTCGATGTTCATGGCCGCGATCTCAAACTGGTTGGAGATGGGGTTGGCCTGCAGCAGGGCGTTGTAGGCTGCATCCAGTGCATCGGAACCGTTCTCGGTGGTGTCGGCGGAAGCAGCGGCGCTGGAAGCCGGGGCCGAGACGGAAGCAGTGGAAACGGAAGAGGGCGCAGCGGAACTGGAAGAGCCGCCGCAGCCGGTGAGCAGGGCCGCTGCCAGTGCAGCGCAGGAAGCCAGAGCGGCGAGTTTTGTGCGGTTTATCATAAATTATTCCTTCTTTTGTTGAAATCATTCGTCGTGCCGCCGATGCCGTTTGCACCAGGGGGGCAGACCGCTATTATCTTACCATATCGGCGTGCAAAATGCAACGCGGGAAGGGCCGGGTCCGGGCAGGTTTTACATTTTCTTAACCGGTGATGGGCTGGCCCGCTGCCAGCTTCTGCAGGGCGGCGACGGCATCTTCAAAGCACAGGCCGCTCTGGTTGATGAGGGCGGCATTTTCCGGCCCCACATACCGCCAGTGCCACGGCTCATAGGTGATCTCGGTGACGGCTTCGGCGTCCTTCGGGTAGCGCAGGATGAAGCCGTACTGTTCGGCGTGGGCACACAGCCAGCGGAAGGCATCGGTCTTTTCAAAGCCGGTGTCCAGACTGGTATAGGCGGGGCAGTTCAGGTCCGCCGCCAGGCCGCAGTTGTGCTCGGAGTAGCCCGGCGGGTTCACGATGGCCGCAGCCTTTTCCTTGGCTTCGGCCTCGCCGTAGCCCTTGTTCCGGAAATACTGGGTCTTGCGCTCGTACAGCCCCGCCTGGTAGTCCACACTGCGGTAGCCGCTCTGCATCCAGATGGTCACGCCGTCCTTGGCGGCAGCGGCCTGCATCTGCAGGAAGGCATCAGCAGCTTCGGTCTGCAGCTCCTTGTTCACGGCCGTTTTGGAACCGCAGGCCTTGGTGGTAAAGGTGTAGTCATCCGGCATTTTGTTTGTGTGGTTCACCAGCACCATACGGGGGTCCTCCAGCATGGCCTGTGCCTGCGCGGCGGTCAGCAGGCCGTTTTCGGTGCTGTCTGCCGGAATGGACGCCGCCGAAGCGCTGGGCACCGCGTGGGTGTGGGACAGGAAAAAGGCTGCACTGCCTACGGCCAGACAGGCCAGCAGGGTCAGGCCGAGGACACGGCGGGCAGCGCGGCGGGAATGATGCGAAACAGACATGGCAAAACCTTCTTTCGGGATCCATGGATACAAAACGGACGAACCGGGTATGCTAGCCCCGGAGGGAATGCGCAATGAAAATGACGGCACAGGAATACGCGCGGCGGGTCCAGCGGGCCGGGCCGCATTCGCCGCTTCTGCCCGACTGCCTGTGGGCGTTCGGGGTGGGCGGCGGCATCTGCCTGCTGGGAGAGATCCTGCGGCAGAGCTATCTGGTCAAAGGGTTGGAACCGGAGCTGGCCGGCACCCTGACCAGCTGTACCCTGATCGCACTGTCGGCGGTGCTCACCACGCTGGGGTGGTATCAGAAGCTGGCCGCCCGCGCGGGAGCCGGGTCGCTGGTGCCCATCACCGGTTTTGCCAATGCGGTGGTCAGCGCGGCCATCGAGTTCAAGGCCGAAGGCCGGGTGCTGGGCACCGGTGCCAAGATGTTCACCATCGCGGGGCCGGTCATCGTGTACGGGACGTTGGCGGCGGTGGTGTACGGCGCAGTGCTCTGGGCCGTGCAGACGCTGCCCCTGCATCTATAATACGAGAGAAGTTCCCGGCAGATTGCAGGGGGACGGCCTTATTATAGCACAACGGACGGCTTTTTTTGCCGGAAAGGAGAAATTTTGTCCATGACCATCCGATGCGGCGACACGCTGCAGTTCCCACAGCCGCCGGTCATTGCCGCACAGGCGGCGGTGGGCGGCAAAAAGGAGGGCGAAGGTCCGCTGGCCGCGGCCTTTGACGAGCTGTGCGCCGACAACCGTCTGGGGCAGGCCAGCTGGGAAGCGGCGGAAAAATATCTGCAGCTCCGGGCGGCGCGGCTCTGCCTGCAAAAAGCCAAACTGCCGGAAGAGCAGGTGCAGCTGGTGCTGGCGGGAGATCTACAAGCCCAGTGCACGGCCTCCGGCTACGCCATGCGGGAGCTGGGCGCACCCTTTGCCGGGGTATTCGGGGCCTGCAGCACCATGGCGGAAGCCCTGGGCCTGGGGGCGGCGCTCTGCGCATCCGGGGCCGCAGAGCACCTGCTGGCCATGACCTCCAGCCATTTCTGCGCGGCGGAACGGCAGTTCCGCACCCCGCTGAGCTATGGGGCCGTGCGCACCCCCACGGCTCAGTGGACGACCACCGCCGCAGGCTGCTGCCTGCTCCAGCCCGCCGGGCGGGGCGTGGGCATCGCGGCGGCGGCCTTTGGCCGGGTGCAGGATTACCAGATCAAAGACATCAACAACATGGGCGCGGCCATGGCCCCGGCGGCGGCATCCACCCTGCTGCATTACTGGGCGGACACCGGCACCGAGCCGCAGGATTTCGACTGCATCTACACCGGGGACCTAGGGCAGGTGGGCAGCGGACTGCTGCGGGAACTGCTGGCGGCGGAAGGGTATCTCATCAAGAACCATGTGGACTGCGGGTGCATCCTCTTCGATGCCGGGGCGCAGACCGTGAAGAGCGGCGGCTCCGGCCCGGGCTGCAGCGCGGCGGTGCTCTGCGGGCACATTCTGCCGCGCCTGCTCCGGGGCAGTCAGAAGCGGGTACTGTTCGTGGCCACGGGGGCCTTGATGAGCCAGACCACCTTTTTGCAGAAGGAAAGCATCCCGGCGGTGGCGCACCTGGTGGAACTGCGCGCCCCGGAAAAGGAGAAGTAACATGAATTATCTCTGGGCGTTCGTGGTGGGCGGGGCCATTTGTGTGGTGGGCCAGCTGCTCATTGACCTGACCAGTCTGACCCCGGCCCGCATCCTCACCGGCTATGTGGTGGCAGGCGTGGTGCTGTCGGCCATCGGCTGGTATGCGCCGCTGGCCGACTTTGCGGGCTGCGGGGCCACCGTGCCGCTGCTGGGCTTCGGGCATCTGCTGGCCAAAGGGGTGCGCACCGCGCTGGAAGAAGAGGGAGCCGTGGGCATCCTCACCGGCGGTCTGACCGCGGCCGCCGCCGGCATCACCACCAGCCTGGTCTGCGGTGTGGTGTGCTCCTGGATCGGGAAAAGCCATGACCAGAACTGAAAAAACGCTCCTGCCGAATTTCAGCAGGAGCGTTTTTCAAAAGGATGTTACAGCACAAGCAGGACCGCACAAACCACGGCGACCACGGCCCCGATGGCGGCGGTGATGCCGTAGATCTTCCGGGATTCGGTGTCGTTCTTATTCTGGTTCAGGTAGTACAGACCGGCGGCCAGCAACAGCAGGCCAATGATGAGACCAATGATTTGTGTCATTTTTTGTTCCTCCAATTCAATAACAGTGCAGAGTTGATGATGACCAGCACGCTGCCCGCGTTGTGCACCAGGGCACCCACGACCGGGTTCAAAATGCCGGTGATGGCCAGCGCGATGGCGATGAAGTTCAGGGTCATGGAGAAGGTCAGGTTCAGGCGAATGGTGGTCATCATGCGGTGGGACAGGGCAATCAGGTGGGGCAGTTCCTTCACCTCATCGTCCACCAGGGCAATGTCGGCGGCATCCACTGCGATGTCACTGCCGGTGCCGCCCATGGCGATGCCGACTTCCGCTTTTTTCAGGGCGGGGGCGTCGTTGATGCCATCGCCGATCATGCACACCGGCTGTCCGGCGGTCTGGTATTCATCGATATACCGGAGCTTATCCTGCGGCAGGCAGTTGGCCTTGACCTCCTGGATGCTCAGCTGTCCCGCAATGGCCCGGGCAGCGCTCTCGTGGTCGCCGGTCAGCAGTACGGGCTGGACGGCAAGGTCCGACAAAGCCCGAATGGTGTCGGCGCTTTCAGTGCGCAGGGTGTCGGACAGGGCAATGAATCCGGCAAAGGCGCCCTTCACGGCCAGATAGATGACCGTGGCACCCTGCTGCAGCTGGGCTTCTGCCGCGGCAGGAACCGCAGAATATCGCCCACCTGCACCTGCTCGGCGGGCACGGTCTGCTCGGTGCCGTTCTTCAGCACACGGGCGGTCTGCGGGGTCAGGTGCACCAGCTTCTCGATGCCGGCGCGGGCCTTGGCAACGGTCAGTTCTTCCAGCAGGCCGCCCAGCTGCATGATGACCGCCACTTCTCCGGCGGCGAAGGTCTCGCCGATGCAGACCGATGCGATCAGCGCCAGCGACACCAGTACGTCCGCCTTGATGTCGAACGCGGTCACCAGGCCGATGATGGCTTCCAGAATGATGGGCACGCCGCACAGCACGATGGCCACCCAGGCAATGTCAAAAGGGAAGGGCTGGATGCCGGCCAGGCTGCACACCACGGCAAGGCCGGAGAGCACCAGCAGGGTGATGTCCTTTTTGGTGCCGCCCAGCTCCAGGAGATGTTCCAGCGGCTCCATGAGTTTTTCGCGGGTCGATTTCATACACAAAAGCCTCTTTTCCGAATGAATACATATGGGGGTATAGGTACTGCTTTCGGCAAGATTATACCAATAGGGGTATGGGTTTGTCAAGGGGGCAAAAAAGAAAAGGGGCAGAACCCTCTCAGTCATCGCTGCGCGATGCCAGCTCCCCCGAGGGGGGACTCTATTGTGCAAACCGGAAAAGCAAAAAAGCTCCCCCTTTCGGGATCGACTTCCCCCGGTCGGAGGAAGATGGCGAAGCCCAAAAGGGGAAGCTGCTGATGCACGAAGTGCGGATGGGAGAGTTTTCAGCCCATGTTGGCAAACCGCTCCACGGCCTTGGTGAATTCCTGAATGGTCTTGTCGGCGTCGCCGTGCTCGATGCCGTCCCTCACGCAGTGCTGGATGTGACCTTCCAGCACGATCTGCCCGCACTTGTGCAGGGCGGATTTGGCAGCGTTGATCTGGGAGAGAATATCCTCGCAGGGGACGTCCTCGTCCACCATGCGGTCAATGGCCTGTACCTGACCGATGATCTTTTTCAGACGGCGGTGCAGGTTGTCGGCATCCATGCATTGTTTCATAAAAACCTCCATACGGATGGGTGTATCAGTATCGTTTCTTTTATTCTACCGGCTTTTGGGCAAAAGTCAAGTCAGGCAGGATTCGGCGCATTTTGCACATTCTCTGCGCTAGAATGTGGAAAAGCAGAAAGGAAGGGATCCTATGAAACACCGCTGGACCGAATTGCTGTGGGAACTTTGGGCGGCGCAGGCGGTCTGTGCGGCGGCAGCGGTGCCGCCGGGCAGTCCGGTGGTGCGTCTGCCGGCGCTGGCGCTGCCGGGACTGATACTGGCGGCTGCCGTGCCGATGGCCTGGGCCGCGTGGCTGCTCTGGGCAGAACCGCCCGGAGCGCTGCCGCCGGAGCAGCCGCTGGAACCCGTCCGGCCCTTTGACTGGGATGCAGCGGCCGAAGAGCCGGAACCGGCTGCATAAAAACAAAAACCTCCGTGCCGGGCGCTCCGGCACAGAGGTTTTGTTCGTCAATCAAACTGCGCGATCAAGCGTTCTTGTTCGCACGCTTTGCCATACGGCTGATCTTGCGGCTAGCGGTGTTCTTCTTGATGACACCCTTAGCGCGAGCCTTGTCGATCGCGGAAACAGCAGCCAGGACGGTTGCGTCCTTGTCAGCGGCATTCGCATCGATGGCAGCGTCTGCCTTCTTGACGACTGTTTTCAGGTTGGTCTTAATGGCCTTGTTGTGAGCCTGCTCTGCAGCAGCCTGCACGACGCGGTCCTTCTGAGATTTGATGTTAGGCATTCGTTCCACCTCCTTGGCTACCTATAACAGCGCACCTTATGATACCATATTTGCCGTACCAACGCAAGCGTTTTTTTGATTTTTGTTTGGAAAAGTTTCAATTTTCCCATACTTTGCACGAAAAACAGGGGTCTGCAGGCCCCGGACAGACGGGAGTGTGGGAAAATGCGCAGAACGGACATGGCCGATGAGCTGTTCGGGCAGATGCAGAGCGGGGTGCCCGCAGGGGTGCGTCTGGCAACGGCGAAGCAGGGCGGGGTCACGGTCACCCGGGTGGAGATCGCCCGGGAAGGCCTGGTGCGTCCCCGGGGCCGGTATGTCACGCTGGAAATGCCCAGTGTCAGCGTGCTGGACGAGCGAGACGAAGCAGTCATTGAGACCTGCGCCGCTGAACTGCGGGCGCTGCTGCCGCCGGAAGGCCCAGTGCTGGTGCTGGGCATCGGCAACCGGCGGGTGACGGCAGACGCCCTTGGCCCCCGCACGGTGCAGAAGGTGCTGGTGACCATGGGGCAGAGTCGTATCCCGGTGCAGGGCATCCGTCCGGTGGCCGCGCTGGCACCGGGTGTGTCTGCGGCAACAGGGCTTTCCCTGCAGACGCTGGCCGCGGCAGTGGCGGACGCCGTGCGGCCCGCAGCCCTGATCTGTGTGGACAGCCTTTGCAGTGCGGAGGCTGCCCGGCTGGGCCGCACCATCCAGTTTTCCGACACAGGCCTGCACCCGGCGGATGCCCGACACGCCCGGCATCTGGATGCAGCATCGGTGGGAGTGCCGGTAGTCGCGGCGGGCATCCCCACCCTGATGGACGCGGAAGAAGGCGCAGACCTGGTGGTGACGCCCCGGGCGCTGGACAGCGTCATCGCCCATGGGTCCGCCCTGCTGGCGGGAGCCATCAACCGGGCCTTGCAGCCCCGCCTGAGCGTGGCACAGTTGTGTTGGCTGGTGGGGTAAGGCTGGTGGGGCGGGTCACTGCTACGAGAAAGGAGGAGTTTTCATGCGCAGCCGGATCCCGCTGCCGGAAAAGCAGCACGCCCACGTTGGGTTCTTTCTGGAAGCGGCGGCGCTGTTTGCCGCGCTGTGCGTGTTCGCCCGCAGTGCAGCGCTGGTGCTGGCGGCAGTCCTGGCGGCTCCGTTCCCGGCGGCGCAGACGCTGCTCTGGGTGGGGCAGCAGGCAGTGGTTGCATCGGCGCAGACCGTCCCGGCCGCTTCCGTGCCGCAGGAAGAAGCCCCGGCCTCTTCGGCGGTGCCGGAAGCGGTGCAGGAACTTACCGGAACGATAGAAGACTACCTCGTGGCCCTGCAGGGCGAGGACGTCCGCCCGGCAGACGCCGGCACGGTCGTGGAAAAACACTATCCGCAGGGCACCGGGGACAAATACATCCCCTGCGGGGCGGGCAGCATCAAGAACAATACCCGGCAGAGTGCGGCGGACATCGCGGCGGAGATCGAAAATCCATTGCCCTTCTCCATTGAAAAGGACAGCCCGGACCCCCAGGTGCTGGTGATGCACACCCACGCCACCGAGGATTACCGCCTGTCCGAAGGGCTGTGGTTCGTCCCCGGAGACGGGGCCAGGAGCACCGACCGGAGCATCAATATGTGCGCGGTGGGCCGGGTGGTGGCGGACACCCTCAATGCGGCGGGCATCCACACCCTGCACGACGAGACCCTGAACGACTACCCCAGCTACACCGGCAGCTATGCCAACAGCCGGGCCGTGGTGCAGCAGTATCTGGCCCAGTACCCCAGCATCAAGGTGGTGCTGGACGTCCACCGGGACGCCATCGAGAGCGAGGGTGGTTCCCGCTATGCCCCGGTGTGCACGGTGGACGGGCGGCAGGCGGCCCAGGTGATGATCATCTGCGGGTGCGACAACGGCACCACCGTTCAGCTGCCGGACTGGCGGCAGAATCTGCGGGCTGCGGCGGCGTGGGAGCGGGCCATGGAGGGAATGTACCCCGGCTTTACCCGGTCGGTGCTGTTCAGCTACCGCTTTTACAATCAGGACCTGACCACCGGCAGTCTGCTCATTGAGATCGGCGGCCACGGCAACAACCTCAACGAGGCCCTGTACGCCGGGCAGCTGGCGGCCAAAGGGCTGGCGGCGGCGCTTCTGGGCAACGCCGGTGCTTGACAAAACGCCGCCAAAGTGCTATTTTTGGAAAGTCAAATGCAACGATCGGGAAAAGTAGCGCGGGCCGTCCGGCCCAGAGAGTGCGGTACAGCTGAGAGCCGCGCCCGCACGCCGCGTGAACGAACACCCGGGAGCAGCAAACTGAACCCGGCTCAGGCCGCAAGTAGGTGCGCCGCAGGTCCTGCGTTACCGGGACAGCGCTTACAAAGGAGCGCGTGAGCGACCGGACACTTCCGGTAATTCAGGTGGCACCGCGGACATTACAAGACAGCTTGTTCGCCCTGAA
>CAKSZS010000009.1 GCA_934525845.1 uncultured Faecalibacterium sp.
CTGGACACCCTGACCAATAGCTGCGGCATGGATAAGCTGCTGGCAGCTTACCAGGGCGCATACGACCGCTACAAGGCGAACGCCTGATTCTAAGACGCAAGGAGGCATCTGCGATGCCAAGTGAAATTTTGAACAAAGCCCGTGCCTACGAGGCCAAGCACGGCGCTGCCATTTCCCCGGCGGAACGCCCTGCCTACCACATGACTCCTTATGTGGGCTGGCTGAACGACCCAAACGGTTTCTCTTATTATAAAGGCAAGTATCACCAGTTCTATCAGTATAACCCCTACGATGTGCGGTGGGCGCCCATGCACTGGGGTCATGCCGTCAGCACTGACCTGCTGCACTGGGAGTATCTGCCCTGTGCGCTCGCACCGGATTCCCCGGCAGACAATGGCCCCGGCTGCTTCTCCGGTTCTGCCACCGAGATGGACGACGGCAAGCAGCTGCTGATGTACACCAGCGTGATTGCAGAAAAGCAGCCCAATGGGGAGATGCGGGACATCCAGACCCAGAGCATTGCCATCGGTGACGGTCTCGACTACGAAAAGCCTGCCTGCAACCCGGTGCTGACCCAGAAAGACCTGCCGGAAGGCTTCAGCAAGTTCGATTTCCGGGACCCCAAGATCTGGCGTGAGGCCGACGGCACCTACTCCGCCGTCACCGTCTGCCTTGCCGAGGACGGCAGCGGCGCAGCGGCACTGTTCCAGAGCAAGGACGGCTTCGACTGGCACTTTGTCACGGTGCTGGAACGCTGCAACAATCAGTACGGCAAAATGTGGGAGTGCCCGGACTTCTTCCCGCTGGATGGCAAGCAGGTCTTGATGCTCGGCCCCATGGAGATGCTGCCCAAGGGCGAGTTCCACAACGGTCACAACGTGATTGCCTTCATCGGCAGCTACGACGAAGCCACCCACACCTTCACCAAGGAAAACGTGCAGCTGATGGACGGCGGCATCGACTTCTACGCCACCCAGACCACCCTTGCCCCGGATGGCCGCCGCATCATGACCGCATGGCTGCAGACATGGTCGGACACCGAGGATAAGCCGCAGGGCTGCAAGTGGTTTGGGCAGACCATCTGCCCGCGCGAGCTGCACATCAAGGACGGGCGCATTATTCAGACCCCCGTGCGGGAGCTGGATGCCGTCCACGGTAAGCGCACCTTCCACGAAAATGTGACGGTGCAGGGTGAAACTTCTCTGGAAGGCATCAAGGGCCGTGTAGCCGACCTGACCGTCACGGTGCAGCCCGGCGAGTACCGTTCCTTTACCCTGAAACTGGCTGCTGATGCAGACCATCACACCAGCCTGACCTACGACCCCTACACCTCGCAGCTGACGCTGGATCGCAGCTATGCCGGTTCCCGTGCCGACATCGTGCATACCCGCAGCTGCAAGGTGCGCAGCCAGAACGGTGCGCTCAAGCTCCGCATCCTGCTGGATAAGAACAGCATCGAAGTTTTCGCCAACGATGGTGAGCAGACCATGACCGCATGGATCTACACGCCCCAGTCTGCCGATGGCATCACCTTTGCTGCCGATGGCAAAGCAACAATCACGGCAGAACAGTTTGAGCTGAATCTGTAACCTGATATTCCCTTCATTTCTCCTTCATTGAATACAGCCCCGCTTTGGATTCTTCTTCACCAAAGCGGGGCTGTGTTTGTTATGTCATTGCTCTTCCAGTCTGCCGTGGTCGCAACCAAGTGAGAGATAATGCTCAATCTCGCCGCTCAACACCATCTGGGCATACTCCAAAGGCTTATTGTATAGCAGCCAGTCCAGCTCTGCCTGCTGTGCCGAGGTGTTGCCGTATTCGTCCTCCACGGCGATGCAGTCGATGGCAAGAGTAGTTTCATCTTCGAACCGGGCTTCCACCCGGTTGGTGTCCATGTTGTAGTGGCAGGAAAGCAGGTTGTTCATAAGAAAACCTCCATGTTTTTCACATTTACTTCTTCTGCGGTGGAAAGTTCCGGCTGTCCGTTTGCAGATCCATGAATCCGTTTTTTGATGCAGCCCTTTACAGGTCTACCCCCATCCACCACACACCTAAATTTTACGTCAAACTCGAACAACGCTCTTTTTGCTCTGCACAAAATCCTACATCGTTTGGCGTAAAATTGGCGTATGGCGTAGTTTTCGCTGGAAATTCGTCAAAAGAAAAAGCCTGAAACTTCTCGTAACATCAAGAAGTTTCAGGCTTTGTTTTGTTTAAATTGGAAATTTACTGGTCGATGGGCTTCATCGTGGGGAACAGCAGCACGTCGCGGATGGAGGCGCTGTCGGTCAGCAGCATGACCAGACGGTCCACGCCGAAGCCCAGGCCGCCCGTGGGGGGCAGGCCGTACTCCAGCGCATTGACGTAATCGTAATCCACCTGAGCCTTGCAGTCCGGCTCAATGGCCTTGCGCTCGGCCACCTGGCGCTCGAAACGGCCCTTCTGGTCGATGGGATCATTCAGTTCACTGAAGGCGTTGCCGTACTCGGTGCAGTCGATGAAATACTCAAAGCGCTCGGTGAAAGCGGGATCGTCCGGCTTGCGCTTTGCCAGCGGGCTGATCTCCACGGGGTAGTCATAGATGAAGGTGGGCTGGATCAGCTTGTCCTCAACAAAGGCGTCGAAGAACTCGGCCAGGATGGCACCCTTGGTGGGCACCTCAGGCAGTTCCACGTTGTGAGCCTTGGCAGCGGCAATGGCGTCCTCGTCGGTCTTCCAGTCGTTGAAGTCCACGCCGGAATACTTCTTGACGGCCTCGATCATGGTCAGGCGCTCCCAGTGGCCCATGTCGATCTGCTTGCCCTGATAGGGAATGACCATACTGCCGCAGATCTTGAGAGCCAGGCGCTTGTACAGCTCTTCCACCAGGTCCATCATGCCGTGGAAGTCGGTGAAGGCCTGATACAGCTCAATGGTGGTGAACTCGGGGTTGTGCTTGGGGTCCATGCCCTCGTTGCGGAAGATGCGGCCCACCTCATACACACGGTCCATACCGCCCACGATCAGGCGCTTGAGGTACAGCTCGGTCTCAATGCGCAGCACCATGTCCATATTCAGGGTGTTGTGGTGCGTATAGAAAGGACGGGCAGAAGCACCGATCTCAAAGGGGGTGAGGATGGGGGTATCCACTTCCAGGAAGCCCTTTTCGTCCAGATAGGCGCGGATCTCCTTGAGGATCTGGCTGCGCTTGACAAAGGTGTCCTTCACTTCGGGGTTCGCGATCAGATCCACATAGCGCTGACGATAACGGGTCTCGGTGTCAGTCAGGCCGTGGAACTTTTCGGGCAGGGGGCGCAGGCTCTTGGCCAGCAGGGTCAGCTCGGTGGCGCGCACGCTCAGCTCGCCGGTCTTGGTGCGGAACACCTCGCCCTTGACGCCGATGATATCGCCCACGTCCAGCTTCTTGAACGCGGCATAGGACTCATCGCCCAGCTCATCACGGCGGACGTACAGCTGGATGTCACCCTTGTCATCGCGCAGGTGGGCGAAGCTGGCTTTGCCCATCACGCGCTTGGACATCATGCGGCCTGCCAGGGCTACCTGCTTGCCGCTGTCGGTCTCATTGGGCAGATCCTTGAATTCTTCCTTCAGATCCGCCGAGTAGGCGTCCTGCGGATACTTGGTAAGGGTGAACGGGTCGTTTCCGGCGGCCTGCAGATCGGCCAGCTTCTGGCGGCGCACCTGCACCTGCTCGCTCTCAGACAGACCCTGTGCGGGGTTTCTCTTTTGCTCTTCCATGGTTTCTCCTATTTTTTATCAGCCGCGTGATCAGCCGCGTGCGTGGGTGATGTTCAGCACGGTGTATTCCACAGTGTGGCCGGTGGGCAGCAGGACTTCTGCCTTTTCGCCCACGGCCTTGTTCAGCAGGGCATGACCCACCGGGCTTTCGTCGCTGATCTTGCCGTTCAGCGGATCGGCCTCAGTGCGGCCCACGATATCATATTCCTCGGTGTCATCTTCACCGGTCATCTGGATGGTAACATGGGTGCCCACGGACACGCTGTCCACATTCAGCTCGCTCTCATCGATGATGACCGCGTTCTTGATCATCTGCTCCAGCTCGGTGATACGGTTTTCCACCAGGCCCTGGGTGTTCTTGGCTTCGTCGTACTCGCTGTTCTCGGACAGGTCGCCGTGGCTGCGGGCTTCCTTGATCTCCTCGGCCAGCTCCTTGCGGCGGACGGTTTTGAGGTATTCCAGTTCCTCCTGCATTGCCTTCAGGCCAGCAGCGGACATCTTGATCTCTTGTGCCATGTTGAGAATCTCTCCTTGTTCTATTTGTTTTGCACAGCCGGAAAGCCGCACAGTGATGCCATTTTGACTACATTATTATAATAGCAAGCCCGGTCTTTGTCAACAAAAAAGGCGGTGCTGGGGCGGAAAAAGTGGAGGAGGAGAAGCGGTGCAGCGGGTATCGGATGGTGGAGGTGCGCTGCAGAGGTGTCTGCACAACAAAAATCCCCGCCGACAGAGGGAAAAGTGTCGGCAGGGATCGGGGAAATGTCTTATAAAGGAAGCTTATCAGTCCTCCGCGCTTTCGTCCAGGTTGCCCAGCTTCTTGGCCTGCTCCACCACGGCGGGCACCAGCATCTCGGGCAGGATCTCATAGCGGGCAAACTCGGTGGTGAACCAGCCGCGGCCCTGGGTGGTCTGCCGGATGAAGGTGGTGAAGTTTGCCAGCTCGGCCAGCGGAACTTCGGCGATGATGGTCTGCAGGCCGTCTTCGTCCGGCTCCATGCCCAGCACGCGGCCGCGGCGCTTGGTCACATCACCCATGATGTCGCCGGTGTTGTCATTGGGCACATGGGCCTTCAGGGTGTGGATGGGTTCCAGAATGACCGGGCCAGCCTCGGGCATGGCAGCCTTGTAAGCCAGTTTCGCGGCCATGATAAAGGCCATTTCGGAGCTGTCCACGGGGTGATAACTGCCGTCCAGCAGGGTGGCCTTCAGGCCCACCACCGGGTAACCGGCCAGCACGCCCTTCTCGGCGGCCAGGCGCACGCCCTTTTCGACGGCGGGGAAGAAGTTCTTCGGCACACTGCCGCCGAACACCTTCTCCTCGAACACGACCTGCTCGCTGTCGCACGGCTCAAAGTTGATGACAACATCGCCGAACTGGCCATGACCGCCGGTCTGCTTCTTATGACGGCCTTGCTTCTGGCAGGCCTTGCGGATGGATTCGCGGTAAGCGATGCGGGGAGCTTCCAGGCCGATCTCCACGCCGAACTTGTTCTTCAGTTTGGCTTTGACCACGTCCAGATGCTGTTCGCCCAGACCGCCGATGACCTGCTGATGGGTCTCTGCGTTGTTCTGGTAGCTCAGGGTGGGGTCTTCTTCCATCAGGCGGGCCAGCGCGCTGCTGATCTTGCCCTCGTCACCCTTCTTGGCCACGGTGACGGCCATGAACAGGCTGGGCTGGGGGAACACGGGGGCAGGCAGCTTCACCACGCGGGAAGCGTCACACAGGGTGTCGCCGGTCCTGGCGCTCACCAGCTTGGCCACAGCGCCGATGTCGCCGGCAATGATGCCGTCGGAATCCACCTGCTTCTTGCCGATGACGGTGAGGGGCTTCGAGATCTTCTCCACGTCGCCGGTGCGGGCGTTGGTCAAAGGTTCACCGGCGGTCACTTTGCCGCTGATGACCCGCAGATAGCTCAGTTTGCCCACGAACGGATCCGCCACGGTCTTGAACACATAGGCGGCAGTAGGCTCGGATTCGGTGCAGTGCAGCTCCACCGGCTCACCGTCTGCATTCTCGGCCAGCGTGCTGGCTTCATGCTCCGGGCTGGGCAGCAGCTTGTGCATATTGAACAGCAGCATATCCAGTGCCTGCTGGTTCACGGCGCTGCCGCAGAACACGGGGGTGATCAGGCCGTCCTTGACGCCCTTGCGCATGCCTTCCACGATCTCCTCGGTGGTGAAGGGCTCGCCGCCGAAGAACTTTTCCATCAGCTCATCGTCGGTCTCGGCGATGGCCTCGCTCATGGCCTCGATCAGGCCCTGGAAGCGGTGGCCGATGTCGGGCAGATCCACCTGGATCTGCTTGCCGCCCTCGTACTTGAAGGCTTTCTGGCTGAACAGGTTGATGTACACGGGGGTGCCGTCATCCAGCTTGGCGGGCACGACACAGGGGCAGATGGTGGAGCCGAACTTGATCTTCATATCCTCCAGGATCTTGAAGTAGTTGGCGTTTTCCAGGTCGCACTTGGAGACAAAGACCATCGTGGCCTTGTTGTTCTTGCGGGCCAGCTGGAATGCCTTTTCGGCACCCACAGTGACGCCGCTGCGGCCGGACACCACCACCAGCACGCTCTCGGATGCACGGATGCCCTCGTATTCGCCGGCCTCAAAGTCGAACAGGCCCGGGGCATCGATCAGGTTGTACTTGATGCCCTCGTACTCCACGGGCACAACGGACGCCGACAGGCTGGCTTTGCGCTTTGCTTCCTCGGGATCAAAGTCCGAAATCGTGGTGCCGTCTTCCACACGGCCCATACGCTCGGCAGCGCCCGAAAAATAGACCAGCGCCTCGGTGAGCGTGGTCTTGCCGCTGCCGGCATGACCGGCAATCAAGATATTGCGGATGTTGTTGCTTGCGTATTTCATATCGGTTTTTCCCTCATTTCCGCCGCACGGAGCATTCTCTCCGCTTTTGTGGCATATTTTACAAAGATAATACCACACTCAAAACGAATTTTAAATATTTCGTTTGAAAATTCTGCCGATTTCGCCGCCAAACTTCACGGCAGTGTTTTGTGCAATTTGCCCGAGACGGCGGAAAATTATTGTAAACACCACAGCGATACGCTATAATAAATCATAAAACTATCTGCACAAGGAGCATACCAAAATGAAACGGACGGACTACATCAACTGGGACGAATATTTTATGGGCATCGCCCTGCTGACGGCTATGCGCTCCAAGGACCCCAACAGTCAGGTGGGCGCGTGCATCGTCAGCCCGGAAAACAAGATCCTTTCGCTGGGCTACAACGGGATGCCCATGGGCTGCAGCGACGATGAGATGCCCTGGGACCGGGAGGGCGAGCCGCTGAAAACAAAATATATGTATGTCTGCCACGCGGAGCTGAACGCCATCCTGAACAGCGCCCACAACAATTTGAAGGGGGCGCGGGTGTATGTGACCTTGTTCCCCTGCAACGAGTGCACCAAGGCCATCATCCAGTCCGGCATCGCGGAGGTGGTGTACTACGGGGACAAGTACCACGACAGTGATTCCAGCATTGCAGCGCGGTTCATGTTCGAGCGTGCCGGCGTGAAGCTGACGCCCTATACCCCCAGCGGACGCAAGGCGGAACTTGACCTGTGACCGGCATCGTATTATAATAGAAGCACGATCCGAATAAATATGCGCAAAACTGTGAATAGAGAGGGAAATATACAATGAGCCTGAAAAACCGCAGCTTTCTGAAGCTTCTGGATTATACCCCTGCCGAGATCGAGCAGCTGCTGGACCTGGCCGCAGACCTCAAGGCCAAGAAAAAGGCCGGCATCCGCCACAACGATCAGCTGCAGGGCAAGAACATCGCCCTGATCTTTGAAAAAACCTCGACCCGCACCCGCTGCAGCTTTGAGGTCGCTGCCCACGATCTGGGCATGGAAGTGACCTATCTGGATCCGTCGGGCAGCCAGATCGGCAAGAAAGAATCCATTGCCGACACCGCCCGGGTACTGGGCCGGATGTTCGACGGCATCGAGTACCGCGGCTACGGCCAGCAAATCGTGGAGGACCTGGCGCACTATGCTGGCGTACCGGTGTGGAACGGCCTGACCAACGAGTTCCACCCCACCCAGATCCTGGCCGACTTCCTCACCATCCGGGAGCACTTCGGCAGGCTGAAGGGCATCCACTTCGTCTACTTCGGCGATGCCCGCTACAACATGGGCAACAGCCTGATGGTGGGCTGCGCCAAGATGGGCCTGCACTTCACCGCCTGCGCCCCCAAGAAATATCAGCCGGACCCGGAACTGGTGGCACAGTGCCAGGCCATCGCTGCCGAGACCGGTGCGACCATCTCCTTTGAGGAGGACCCCGCCAAGGCCGCACAGGGTGCCGACGTGCTGTACACCGATGTCTGGGTCTCCATGGGGGAGCCGGTGGAAGTCTGGGCGGAGCGCATCAACGACCTGGCTCCTTACCAGATCAACAAAGCTCTGATGGACATTGCCGGCCCGCAGGCGGTCTTCATGCACTGCCTGCCCGCCTACCACGACCACAAGACCACTGTGGGTAAGGAGATGGGCGAACGCTTTGGCCGCGATGCCATGGAGGTCACCGATGAGGTGTTCGAAGGCCCCCAGAGCATTGTCTTTGATGAAGCCGAGAACCGGATGCACACCATCAAGGCCGTTATGGCCGCGACGCTGGGCTATGTGAAAGAATGATCGTTTCACAGATCGACCGATAAACGTGAAAAGGCCCGGTGCGGGAACGTTCCGCACCGGGCCTTTTCTATGGGAAAAATAGGAGAAGATAGCGGGTTCAAGCCTCTTTCAGATGCAGTACACCGGCCTGCTCCAGACGCTTGCGCAGCAGGGCACCGATGATGCAGGAGACCACGATCTTGGCGAGATCCAGTGCAATGAAGGGATACACGCACACAGCCAGCGCGTAGCCCAGCTCACACTGCATCTGGAACACGAACCAGGCGGTGCCCAGCACATAGCAGACGGCATCGCCCAGCACGAGGCCAAGGGCGGAGATCACCGGGTGGCCATGGCTCTTTTCGATGAACAGGCCGCCGATGAACGCCAGCAGCAGGTAGCCCACCAGATAGCCGCCGGTGGGGCCGGCCAGCTTGGCCAGACCGGCACCATAGCCGGAGAACACCGGGATGCCCACCAGGCCGATGACCAGATAAATGGCCACGCTCAGCGCGGCAAATTTAGCGCCCAGCAGCCAGGCGGTCAGGCAGATGACGAGGTTGGCCAGCGAGATGGGAATGGCTCCGATGGGTACGGTCAGCGGGCCGAGCACACACAGCACAGCGGCCATAAGTGCCGTGACGGCCATTTGATAGGTGGTCAGTTTTTTGTTGTTCATGATGAAAAATTCCCCTCTGAAAATTTTTTTGCAAGGCATCTGCATCCGAGTATAACGCGGAAAATTGCTCCTGGTCAACGAAAATGTTTCAAGAGGGTTTACAATTGAGAGACGGGAAAGCGGATTGTAATGCAGGGAGAAGTGTGCTAAAATGCAAGCGGCTTTCTTTGCCAGCAAATCAAAGGAGGGATTGCACAATGGGCGGAGGACACGTTTCACGGCCGGATTTCGGGATGCCGCAGCCGGATCCGGCATACCCGCTGACCGAATTCTACCAGCTGCTGCAGCGCACGCTGGACAGGACCGGCAGTTTTGCACTGCCGGCGCTGTATGCCTGCCTGCAGGCTCCGGCCCGGCGCATCTACCGGGACGAGGCCCGGGAATGCCTGCGGCTGGCGGCTGCTCCGCAGGAGGGCTATACCCGTCTGCAGGCTCCGGCCCGTCTGCAGCTGCTGTACAGCTCGCTCCATGTGCTGCCGGACGGTACCCCGGCCGCTCTGCTGCTGACCGAAGCGTGTACCCGCACGGTAACGGCGGTGCAGCTTCTGCCGCCCGTTGTGTGGGAAGATCCGCTGCCTTCGCTGCCGGACGTTCCGGCGGCGCTGACGGTGCAGCTGACCATGCAGGATGTGCTGGACATCGACACCGACCCGGCGGCACTGGGGCGGCGTCTGGCAGAAGACACTGCGGGAAAATGCTGGCGCAGCCACCCCCGCGCCGAGACCTTTCTGGCCGAACGGGTGGCACTGCTGCAGAGAGTCTACCGATGAAGAATGGGAGAGGGAGCGGACAGGCTCCCTCTTTTGTTTTACCCGGGTTCATGGTATACTAACGCTGGGAAGAAAAAGAAACCCGACACTGGTCGATTAAAAATATGCGTTTTCATGCCCAAAAATGGGAAAGGATCCCCGAGAGGAAAATTTTGGGGGTTGTTTCGGTTTTGTTGCAATAATCGGGACTGCTCAGCCGTATCTTGAGTGAAATGTCCCGTGGAACACCTCTTCCACTGAGCCTTTCGCGAAGGCAGCAAAGGAGAATGAAATATGGGACAGTTGACCAAAAACGAAGTATTTGCGCTGGCGGTGCAGCGGTACAGCGATGCCGTTTACCGGACGGCGGTGCACAACTGCCGCAGCAGTGCGGACGCCGAGGACGTGGTGCAGGATGTCTATGAAAAACTCCTGCATTATACCGGAAGCTTTGAGAGTGAGGAGCACCTCAAGGCGTGGCTTCTGCGGGTGGCCATCAACCGCTGCCGGGACCTGACCCGGGCGGCGTACCAGAAGGACACCGAGCTGGATGAGAACCTGCCGGCACCGGACGAGCTGGAGGACGGGAGCGTGCTGGATGCGGTGCGTGCTCTGCCGGAAAACTACCGCAATGCGGTCTACCTGCATTACTACGAAGGCTACACGGCGGCGGAGATCGGCCGGATGATGCGGGTGCCCACCAATACGGTGCTGAGCTGGCTGCGGCGTGCGCGGGCGCAACTACATACAATGCTGAAGGAGGGGATCGAAGATGAGGTGGTATGAGTACAAGATGGAGGCGGATGACCTCCGCGCCCCGGACGATCTGAAGGCAAAGCTGCTGGCAATGGCAGATGCTCTGCCCGAGGAAGAGAAGAACCGCCCCATGATGAAGGCACCGGAAGCCGCACAGGCGCCCCGGCCGGTGCAGGCATCCCCGAAGAAAAAGACGATCCGTTTCCCGTTCCGGCAGGT
Organism: uncultured Faecalibacterium sp.; assembly: GCA_934525845.1. Classification (GTDB taxonomy): domain Bacteria; phylum Bacillota; class Clostridia; order Oscillospirales; family Ruminococcaceae; genus Faecalibacterium. The sequence goes on from CAKSZS010000009.1 coordinate 10,789, forward strand.
GGGCACGCTGGCAGCCTGTCTGGCGGTATGCGTGATCGGGTACGGTGCCCTTGCCACCGGCAAGGTGGATCTCGGGGCCAAAAGCAGCAGCCCGGCGGCTTATTCGTCGGCAGCTGCCGGACAGTCTGTCCTGCGTTCTGCGGCAGATACCGCAGACGCAGCCCCGGAACTGGCAGCCTACGGCACGGACAGCCTGAGCGCGGACAACGGCGTGGCGACCCTGTCGGCGGAGGATGCGTCTGCCGCCGAGGGAAGCCGCACCAGCACCGGCAGCAAGATCATCTACACCACCAACCTGACCCTGGAAAGCAAAAACTACGATGACGCCCGCGCGGCGCTGGACAGTGCCCTGTCGGATGCGGACGGTTATCTGGAATCCAGCAGTGAGTATACCAGCGACGATTCCAGCCGGAGTGTCAGCCTGACCCTGCGGGTGCCGCAGGACAACTACGATCGTTTTCTGGAAGCTGCCGCACAGGCCGGCAAGGTGACTTACAAGAGCCAGCAGGCCGATGATGTCACCACCCAGTATATGGATGTGGAGACCCGGCTGTCCAATCTGGAAGCCCAGCGCACCCGTCTGCAGGAGCTGCAGAGCCAGGCGGACAACCTGTCCGACCTGCTGGAGATCGAGTCCAGCCTGACCGATGTGCAGTATCAGATCGAGAGCTGGCAGAGTCAGCTGGACTGGTACAGCGATCAGGTGGAGGAGTGCACCGTCTACATTACCCTGAATGAGGTGCAGACCTATTCGCCCGCCAATGAGAGCTTTCTGTCCCGCCTGGGCAGCGCCTTTACTGAGGGCTGGTCGGCTTTTGTAAACGGCATCAAGCAGCTGGCGGTCAGCCTGATCTACGTCTGGCCGGTGGTGTTGGCTGCGGCTGCCGCAGTCGGCATCTTCTTCGGATGGAAGAAGCGCAGAAAATAAAAGAAACAAAGACCGGAAACAAAAAGAAATTTCCGATTTTTTGAAAAAAGGGTTGACATCCAGTCCGCCCTGTGGTATTATACTTGAGCAGTCAGCGAACAGCTGAAACGCAGAAAAGTAAATATCGCGGGGTGGAGCAGTCTGGTAGCTCGTCGGGCTCATAACCCGAAGGTCGTTGGTTCAAATCCGGCCCCCGCAACCACCAAGCATCTTGAGATTCTCAAGATGCTTTTTTGTTGTATGGTTCAAGGCGGAAGCACGGAGGCCGATCTTTCGTAAGACGCAAAAAAGCTCTCCCTTTCGGGAGAGCGGGCACGCCGGTGCCGGGAGAGGTCGGAGGGGTCGTTACACCCACGCACCGTTGAACACATACTTGTCCAGCCGGTCAAAGGCTTCCTGCACGCGGGAGAGCGGCAGAGCCAGATTCATGCGGATGGCACAGGGACCGTGGAACATCCGGCCATCCTGCCAGGCAACGCCCACGTTCCAGCCGGCTTTTTCCAGCTGGTCGATGGTTTTGCCGTGGGCTTCGCACCATTTTGTGCAGTCCAGGAAGAGCATATAGGTGCCCTGGGGCTTGCTTACCTCCACACCCGGGAAGTGCCGGGCAATGTAATCGCAGGCAAACTCCACGTTGCCGGTGAGCACCTGCCGCAGCTGATCCAGCCATTCATAGCCTTCGGGCTGGTAAGCTCCGATGAGGGCGTGCATGGACAGGACGTTCATCTCGTTGTAGTGAGGTTTGGCGCTCTTGGCCAGAACACGGTCCCGCAGCGCTTTATTATAGATAATGTGGTAGCTGCCCACCAGGCCCGCCAGGTTGAAGGTCTTACTGGGAGCATACAGCGCCACGGTGCGCTGGCGGGCATCTTCGCTCACCATCTGGGTGGGGATGTGTTTGTGCTCGGCCAGGATAAGGTCCGACCAGATCTCGTCCGAGATCACGATGCAGTCGTTGGCACGGTAGACTTCCATGGCCCGTTCCAGCTCCCAGCGCTCCCACACACGGCCGCAGGGGTTGTGGGGGCTGCAGAAAACGGCCACATGGATGTGATGCTCCTTCAGCTTCCGGTCCATATCGGCATAATCCATGCGCCAGACACCCTGTTCATCCTTCACCAACGGACTGTGCACGATGCGGTAGCCGTTGTCCGTGATGCAGTGGGTGAAGCCGATGTAGGTGGGGCTGTGCAGCAGCACAGCATCGCCGGGGGCGGCAAAGCAGGTCAGAGCGGAGATCAGCCCGCCCAGCACACCGTTTTCATAGCCGATGCATTCCCGGGTCAGTCCGGTAACACCGTTGCGGACGGTGTGCCAGCGGATGATGGCATCGTAATAGGCATCTGTGGCGCTGAAGTAGCCGTAGGCCGGGTGCTGTGCCCGCGCAATGATGGCGGCAGGGATGGTGGGTACGGTGGGAAAATTCATGTCCGCTACCCACATGGGAATGGCGTCAAACCCTTCTTTGGGGGCATCCGGCGCAAAGCCGTTGCCCGCACCCAGTGCGTCAAGCGCAATGGCGTCCTTGCCGCGGCGGTCGAGGATGGAAGTAAAATCGTATTGCATGGAAAAACTCCTTTGTCTGATGCGGAAAATTCCGCGGATGGTCTGCTGCCATTGTAGCAAAGCACCGGAAAAAGGTCAATGCAGCAGAAAAAATGCTCTGCCGGGATCGGTCCCGGGCAGCAGGCGGCAAAAAGCTCCGGCCCTGCCCGGAGAACCTGCGGGCGTCTCTGCGAGTGCAACAGAAATTTGTGATGATTTTGAGACGTTTTTGTTCACAGTGACCCTTCGGGCGTGGTATAGTAAACAGGAAGGGCCGTGCATGGCAGCAGCTGCCGCCGGCGAGAGAAAACCACGATCCAAGGGGAGTGCTTCATGAAAAAATTTGCGAAAAGAGCCATCAGTCTGCTGTGCGCGATGGCGCTGGCGGTGGGCTGCGCTGGCTGCAGCGGCGCACAAAAAACAGCTGAGGTGACCCAGATCATGATCTGGACCTACTACAACGGCGACCAGCTGGAAAGCTTCAACCGGCTGGTGGAGACCTTCAACGACACGGTAGGCAAGGAAAAGAACATCCGGGCGGAGACGGAGAGCCAGGGCAGCGTCAATGATCTGGAAGCCAGTGTGATGGATTCTGCCGAGGGCAAGGTGGGGGCTGCCGCGCTGCCCAACATTTTTTCGGCCTACTCCGATACGGCCTATGCCGTCGACCAGATGGGGCTTCTGGTGGATCTGAGCCAGTACCTGACGGCGGACGAGCAGGCGCAGTTCATTGAAGGTTACCGCACCGAGGGCGACTTTGACGGCAGCGGCAGCATGAAGATCTTCCCGGTGGCAAAATCCACCGAGCTGAAAGTGCTGCCCTGCCCGAAGTTTGCGGACGGCGAGGATGTGGCGGTGCAGCAGGGAGCCGGCATGGTGGTGACCACCGGGACGGATGCACAGGTGCAGGCCTCGGTGGAATTCCTCAAGTGGTTCGTCCAGCCGGAAAACAACATTGCCTTCTCGGTGGGGTCCGGCTATCTGCCGGTGACCCGTGACGCCAACAACATGGAGGCTATCCATGCCAGCGGGCTGGCGCTGACCGGCAATATGGAGCAGATCCTGACAGAAGCAGTCCAGACGGTAGAGAACAACAAACTTTATACGCCGCGTGCGTTCGAGGGAGGCAACAGTGCCCGCAAGGTGCTGGAATACGGCCTGAGTGATCTGGCGGAAGCTGACCGGGAGACCGTGACGCAGCGCATAGACGCAGGACAGTCCGCCGCCGAAGCGGAAGCGGAGTTCCTGACCGATGCGTATTTCGAAGCCTGGTATCAGGATACCTGCCGGCAGCTGAAGGCCTACGAAGGCTGAGCAGACGGCACGGTCCGGAAGAAAGGAGGCGGCCATGGCGGGTGTTCCGATTCTAAAAATGTATCGTGACTGGAAGGACAAGCGGCCGGAGCGGCCGATCTTCCGCACGATCCTGGTTTCGATGCTGGCAGTTTTGCTGGTCGAGATCGTTCTGATGACGGCCAGCATCTGGATGACCGATGTGCCCGGGCAGCTGGATCAGAATGCAAAGGACATTCTGGAAATGCAGGTGCACAACCGTGCCTCCTACCTGAGCGACCTGCTGGTACAGGCGCAGGATCTGGCCGAATTGTCGGATACGATCAACCAGACGGCGCAGGCGCTGCTGGATCAGGGGGTCATCTCGCTGGACACGCTGGAGAACGGCACCACGGAGAGTGATCCGCTGCTGCAGGCCATTGCACCGGAATTGGTGGACACCCTGCGGAGCAAAGCCGCCGCCGAGCTGCAGAGGGTGCTTGAGCTGGACGTGGATGCCCTGCAGGGCTACCTGCTGGCACGGCCCGGTTCCATTCCGGCGCCCATCGCACCGGAGGCCGCCGAGATCATCCGCAGTGTGAATGCGCGGAAAAAGGATTGAAGCAGGTTGGCCTGCTGCTCCCCTCTTTTGGTTTCGCCGTTTCCCCCGGCCGGGGAAAGGCGGTTCTGAAAGGGGGATTTTTTGACGGAATGCCGTTTGCCCCCGCTGCTGCGGCAGCGTTTTCCGCGCAGAGGGAGGGGGATGGATACGGCAAAGAGAACGGTTTCTTTGAACGGCGTTCTTCCCCGATTTTTCAGCTTGGGACTGGCGCGGCGGCAGGGGATGCGGTATACTGGGGCTGTGATAAAAAAGCACGGGAGGTGCATTCAACGATATGGTACAGGTAGACTTGATCACGGGGTTTCTGGGAGCAGGCAAAACGACCTTTCTGCGCCGGTATGTCCGCTATCTGGTGGAGCAGGGACACAACGTCTGCATCCTGGAAAACGACTTCGGCGCAGTGAATGTGGACGCTATGCTGGTGCAGGATCTGCTGGGCGGCCGGTGTGACCTGGAGACCATCAGCGGCGGGTGCGACTGCGATACCCATCAGCGCCGGATGCGCACCAAGCTCATTGCCATGGCCATGCGCGGCTTTGACCGGGTGGTGGTGGAGCCGAGCGGCATCTTTGATGTGGACGAATTCTTCGATGTCCTGCGGGACGACCCGCTGGACCGCTGGTATCAGCTGGGCAGCGTCATCGCCATCGTGGATGCTTTGCTGCCGGATCCGCTTTCGCCGCAGGCGGAGTATGTGCTGGCCAGCGAGACCGCCAATGCAGGCCGGGTGCTGTTCAGCCGCACCCAGCTGGCCGGAGAGACCCGGACCCGGGCGGCAGAGGAACATCTGACCCGGGCGCTGGACGCCTGCAAGTGCTCCCGGAGATTCGCACCGGGGGAGATCCTGACCAAAGACTGGGCAGAGCTGACCGGTGCCGATCTGGCAGACATCGCGGCCTGCGGATACCGGCAGGCCAGCTGTGAAAAGCTGCACTTCGACGAGCACGAAGCGTTCGCTTCGCTGTGTTTTCTGGAACAGAAGCTCACGCTGGAACAGCTGCAGAGTGCGGCCGGGCGGCTGTTCGCGGACCCCGCCTGCGGCCGGGTGCTGCGGGTGAAAGGCTTTGCGCCCGCGGCGGACGGCTGGCTGGAACTGAACGCCACCGCCGCCGGGCAGACGCTGGCCCCCATCCCGCAGGGGCAGGATGTGCTCATCGTCATCGGAGAAGGACTGAACAAGGCTGCCATTGAGCAGCAGCTGCATCGCTGAGTTTTCCACAGCGGATGCGGAAAACGGTGAAAAAGAAGGAGAACGACCATGAAGCAGACAACGCTGGAAAAGCCCACGGCACGCCGGGTCCTCGGCATGGTGGTGGGCATCGTCATCATCGGCCTGGGCATTGCCCTGTTCAAGCAGTCCCATCTGGGCAATGACTCCATCAGTGCCCTGAATATGCGGCTGGCAGAGCTGCTGGGCATCTCGCTGGGGGTGCAGAACCTCTGCACCAACGTTTTGTTTTTTGCGCTGCAGTTCTGGTTCGGGCGCAAGTACATCGGGCTGGGCACCTTTGTCAACGGCATTGGCATCGGCTTCATCGTGACGGCCTTCTATGATCCCATCGCGGCATTCTTCGGCCCGGCGGAAGCGCTGGGCCTGCCGGTGCAGCTGCTCTGGGTGGCACTGGCGGTGCCGGTCACCGCGCTGGGCGCGTCTCTGTATCAGACCGCGGACCTGGGCATTGCGCCCTACGATTACCTTTCACTGGGCCTGCGGGACTACACCCCGTTCCCGTACTTCGGCTGCCGGGTGTTCACCGACGCCCTGTGTGCGCTGCTGTGCTGGCTGCTGGGCGGTCTGGTGGGGCTGGGCACCCTCATCTGTGCGTTCTGCCTGGGACCCTTCATCCAGTTCTTCAACGGAACGGTCTCCGAGCGGGTGCTGCAGTACCAGCCGGGGAAAGAGTAAGAGAAGAAAAAGGCGTGCACCTCCAAACGGAAGTGCACGCCTTTTGCAGTGCGGAACGATCAGAACTTGAACAGCGGAGTGCCGGCCAGGACGTCGCCCTCTGCCAGCATCTGCAGTTCGCCCATGTCATCGCCGTTGGTGACGATGATGGCGGTTGCGGTGGGGTGGCCTGCGGCGCGGATGGCGTCCAGATCGACCTTCAGCAGCGGAGTGCCGGCCTTGACCTTGTCACCCTCCTTGACCAGAGCCTTGAAGCCCTTGCCCTGCATCTCCACGGTGTCCATGCCGACGTGGATCAGGATCTCGATGCCGTCATCGCTGGTCAGGCCAACTGCGTGCAGGGTGGAAGCCACCTGATTCACAGTGCCGTCGAACGGTGCATACACGGTCTTGCCGGTGGGCTCCACGCCGCAGCCGGGGCCGAGGATGCCCTGTGCAAAGGTCTCATCGGGGATGTCAGCCTGTGCCAGGACCTTGCCGCGGATGGGGGTCAGAACGGTCTTGCTCTGGCCGAAGAATTTGGCGGTCTCCTCCTGCTCGGCCTTGCCGCCGAACAGCTTGTCAAAAAATCCCATGGTATAATCCTTCCTTCATATCATGTTTTTCCCAAGAGACGGATGCGTGCCGCGATGCACGTTCTGCCTCCTGCAAACCCAGTATGGTATATACAAAAGATACCATACTGCGCCTGAAAATGCAACCGCAATCCTGCACAAACTGCGGGGTCAATTGCTGTCACATCAGCGCAGTCAGCTGCTCGATCTCCTCCATGCGGGTGGCCCAGCTGGTGGCGATGCGCACCACGGTGTGGGCGTCATCGAATTTCTCCCAGAAACCGAACTTTGCCTTGCCGTCCAGTGCGGCCAGCTGGGCATTTTCCAATACCACGAACACCTGATTCGTGGGGGAATCCATAAAGAACCGATAGCCCTTTGCAGCCAGGCCCTTTTTCAGGGCGTTGGCAGTCTCGATGGCGTTTTTGCTGATCTTGGTGTACAGGTCATCGGTGAACAGCACATCGAACTGGATGCCCAGCAGACGGCCCTTGGCCAGCAGAGCACCCTGCTGCTTGACCATGGTCATAAAGTGGGCCGGGGCACCGTGGGGGAACACCACGGCCTCACCGCACAGGGCACCCACCTTGGTGCCGCCGATGTAGAACACATCGGTGAGCCGGGCGATGTCCGCCAGGGTCACGTCGGTGCCCTCGGCCATCAGGCCATAGCCAAGCCGGGCGCCGTCCAGAAACAGCGGCATATGGAACTCCTGGCATACGGCGTGCAGAGCTTCCAGTTCGGCCTTGGTGTACAGGGTGCCGTACTCGGAGGGATGGGAGATGTACACCATGCCCGGGAACACCATGTGGTCGTGGTTGGCATCGGCGTAGAAGGTGGCGCACCAGTTACGGACGTCGGCGGCGTCCACCTTGCCTTCGTGTGCGGGCAGGCTGATGACCTTATGACCGGTGTACTCGATGGCACCGGCTTCATGGGCGGCTACATGGCCGGTGGCAGCGGCCAGCACACCCTGCCACCGCTGCAGCATGGACGCAATGACGATGGCGTTGGTCTGGGTGCCGCCGGAAATGAAGGTCACATCCGCGTCCGGGCAGGCGCAGGCCGCACGGATCTTCTCCTGGGCACTGGCGCAATAGGGGTCGGTGCCGTAGCCGGACACCTTTTCAAAGTTGGTCTCGGCCAGCTTTTGCAGAATGGCGGGGTGGGCACCCTCGCAGTAGTCGTTTTCAAAGTACAGCATAAAAAATCCTCCTGAACGGAATGTGTCAAAAATCAGTACGTCCATTGTACGACAGGAGGAAAGGATTGTCAAACAGAACGCCTCTTGCACTTGCGCGGAGACCCGGCTATAATGGGGGGCAGGACCCGGACACCCGTCCGGAACAGAAAAGGAGCGGCGGCAGGATGACAGACTATTGCATGGTTCTTACAACGTTTGAAAGGGAAGCACAGGCGGACCCGGTGATCGGGGAAATCCTGAAGGAAAAGCTGGCGGCCTGCGTGCAGGTGATGCCCATCCGGAGCCACTATGTGTGGAAGGAACAGCTGTGCCATGATCCGGAGGTGCTGGTGCTGTGCAAGACCCGCACGGCCTTGTACGAAGCACTGAAGCAGAAGCTGCTGGAACTGCACCCCTACGAGACGCCGGAAATTCTGAAGGTGGACGTGGCGGACGGCTCCGCGGGCTATCTGGCCTGGGTGGACGCCATGACGGCACAGGAATAAAGAATACAAAACGGGCGCTGTCCAGAATTGACAGCACCCGTTTTGCTTTATGATGAAGGTGAGGATGACTCTTTTATGGCTTCAGAATAGCACCGGACGCTGTCGGAAGGCTATCATCTTTTTGCCGCTGTATATCCGGATCCTGCCATTTTGCCCGATAGGCGCTGGGAGAACAGCCGAACCGCTGCCGGAACTGTGCGCCGAAATGGCTGCTGCTGCCCAGGCCGCAGTGCTGTGCGATCTCCGTGATGGGCAGGTCCGTTTCGATCAGCAGTTTGCTGGCCATCTGCAGCCGGAAGTTCTGCAGATATTCGCCGGGCGAGGTGTGCAGGCACTCCTGAAAACAGCGGTAGCAGGCCCGCTCGCTGCAATAAGCCGCCGCGGCGATGGCAGAGACGGACAGCTTTTCGGCGTAATGTGCATGGAGAAACAGCAGCATCTGCTTGACTTTTTCGCTGGAAGGATCCGTGCGGCCTGGTGCGGCAGGGGAGAGGGGCCTGTGCTGCTCCAGGATCAGCAGCCAGAGCTGGGCGAAAAGCGCCTGCAGCCGCAGTTCATACCCAAAGGCGGTCTCATCCAGCGCAAAGCTTTCTTCCAGCAAGGCCAGAAGGGGGGCCTGTGCAGGGTCCTCCGGGGAAAAGGCCAGCAGTTCCGGCCCGGCCGGCCCGACGAGCGGCGCCACATAGCGCTGCTCGATGGTGCCGCCGGGAATGCCGGCGATGAACGCCGGCTCAAACAGATGGATCTTCATGGCAGTGCCGGGTTCCAGAGACTGGGTGCGGTGCAGCACGTTGCTGTTGATGATGCCGCCGGACCCGGCCCGGAACAGCCGCTGACCGCCGGGGGTGTGATAGAGCAGGGCACCCTGCTCCACCCGGAACAGTTCCAGGCTTTTGTGCCAGTGCCAGATGCACCCTTGCGCCGGGTCGTCCGGCAGCAAGGCATAGCTGGTGATGTGGGGAAACTGCGCCGAGAAGCCGGGCAGACGCTCCTCCTGACTGCCGGGGTAAAGATCGATCTCGCTGGAAAGAACTCTGAGCATTCCGCACCCTCCGTTCAGAACAAAGATAGTCTGCATCCAGTATAATGCGGAGGGGAAAGCCCGTCAATGCGGTCAAGCTTTTACTGCATCTTTAGAAACGCTGTGGTATAATTTTAATCTGGGTAGGAATAGGATTCTGGGAGGGATGAACTGTGAAAAAGCCCGATTGGCCCAAGGATCTGGCGGTCATGGTGGTCACGCTCAGCGCGGCCTGCGCGGCGGTGGTGCTGTTCCAGCAGATCATGGGCCGCATCGACGGCGTGGCCATGCTGTTGTTCGTGCTGGCGGTGTTCGTGATCTCCATGTATACCGAAGGCTATGTATGGGGCGTGCTGGCGTCGCTTATCAGCGTGCTGGCCGTCAACTTTGCATTTTTTACTCCATATTTTGCATTCAACTTCACCCTGCCGGAGAACCTGTTCTCCGGTCTGGTGATGCTGGTGGTGTCTGGCATGACCAGCACCCTGACCACCCGCATCAAAAAGCAGGAGCAGCTGCGCATGGAGAGCGAAAAGGAAAAGATGCGGGCCAACCTGCTGCGGGCTGTGTCCCATGACCTGCGCACCCCGCTCACCTCCATTTATGGGGCTTGCTCTACCGTGATGGAGAACTACGGCCAGCTGGGCAAGGAACAGACCCTCAAACTGTTGGGCGAGGCCTGTGAGGATGCCCAGTGGCTGAACCGTATGGTGGAAAATCTGCTGTCGGTGACCCGCATTGACAGCGAACAGGTGACCGTGAAAAAAACGCCCACCGTATTGGAAGAACTGGTGGACGCGGTGCTGGTCAAGTTCCAGAAGCGCTATCCGAATGTTCCGGTGCAGCTGGATCTGCCGGATGACTTCATCATGATCCCCATGGATTCCATGCTGATCCGGCAGGTGCTGATGAACCTGCTGGAAAATGCAGTGTTCCACGCCGAGGGCATGACGACCCTGACCCTGCGGGTGTTCACCCTGGGCAGCCGGGCGGTGTTCGAGGTGAAGGACAATGGCTGCGGCATCCCGAAAGAGCGCCTGCGGACGCTGTTTTCCGGTACCGGCGGTGTCGATCCCAACGCCCCGGCGGACAGCGGCAAGCACGGCATGGGCATCGGCCTGTCGGTGTGTGCGGCCATCATCAAGGCCCACGGCGGTGAGATCCAGGCCGAGAGCCGGGTCGGCGAGGGCACCACCATCCGCTTCTGGCTGGAAAAAGAAGAAATTGAACTGGAGGATGCAGAAGATGAGCAATAACAAATTCAAGGTCCTGATCGTGGAGGACGAAGCCAACATCTGCAGCTTCATTGAGACGCTGCTGACCACCAACGGCTATCAGGCACTGGTGGCGCATACCTGTACCATGGGCCTGACCTTGTTTTCCTCGCACAATCCGGATCTGGTCATTCTGGATCTGGGACTGCCGGACCGGGACGGGCTGGAACTGATCCGTACCGTGCGGCAGAAGTACATGACCCCCATCATTGTGCTGTCGGCCCGCACCGATGAGATGGATAAGATCGAAGCGCTGGATCTGGGTGCCAACGATTACATCACCAAGCCCTTCAGCACCGGTGAGCTGCTGGCCCGGGTGCGGGTGGCCCTGCGGCTGTCCCGTCTGGGCACCGCTGCCGGTGCTGCACCCGGCGGGGAGTTCTGCGCCCAGGGCCTGCGCATCAATTATGACCGGCGCAAGGTGTTCGTGGATGGGCAGGAAGTCCGCCTGACCCAGACCGAATACAACATCGTGTCTTTCCTTTCCCAGCACGCGGGCCGGGTCATGACCTATGCGGCCATCGTGCGGGCCATCTGGGGCGATACCGATGTGGGCAGCACCAAAAAGCTGCAGGTCAACATGGCCAACATCCGGAAAAAACTGGGCAGCCGCCCCGGCAGCAACCCCTACATCCTCAACGAGCTGGGGGTGGGCTACCGCATGGTCGATGAGGAGCCGGAGGCCAAACAAAGCAGTCTGGAGGAATGAGCATGATCCTTGCGCTGATCCTGTTTGCCGTTACCTACCTGTTGATGCTGGCGCTGCCCCGGGAACGGCCCTGGGTGGCGCTGTGCAGCGCGGCAGTGTTCGTGGCGCTGGGACAGCTTGGCGTGTGGCCGCTTGACTTTCCGGATGCCCTGCGGGCCGTGGACTATAACGTCCTGCTGATGATGGCAGGCACCATGGGAACCGTGTCCCTCTTCATCGAGAGCAAAATGCCGGCCCGCCTGGCGGAGCAGCTCATCACCCGGGTGCCCAACGTCAAATGGGCCGTATGTGTGCTGGCCCTGTTTGCAGGGGTCATCAGTGCCTTTGTGGACAATGTGGCCACCGTGCTCATGGTGGCACCGGTGGGGCTGGCCATTGCCCGGCGTCTGAAGATCTCGCCGGTGCCGGTGCTCATCGCCATTGCAGTGTCCTCCAACTTGCAGGGTGCGGCCACCCTGGTGGGCGACACCACCAGCATCCTGCTGGGCGGCTTTGCCGAGATGAACTTCTTTGATTTCTTCTGGATGCGGGGCCGCCCCGGTATTTTCTGGGGCGTGGAGCTGGGCGCACTGGCGTCCCTGCTGGTACTGCTCTGGCTGTTCCGCAGACAGGAGCAGCCGATTGCGGCAACGGTGGAAACAGAGGTCGAGGATGATGTGCCGACCGCTCTTATGCTGCTGACCGTGGGCCTGCTGATCGTCGCGTCCTTTCTGCCCCAGCCGGAAAACGAAGTCCTTCATACACTGTACGAACTGCGCAGCGGACTCATTTGTGTGAGTCTGGCGCTTTTTGGCGCGGTGCGCGCCTGTCTGCGGGAAGGCTCTGTGCGTCCGCTGGGGCGGATGCTCCGGGAACTGGATCGGGAAACGCTCCTGCTGCTGTTCGGGCTGTTCATCGTCATCGAGGGCATCAAGGCGGCGGGCGTCATCGATGCAGCAGCGGAACTGTTCCATGCGGCGGCAGGCGAGGATGCTTTCCGGCTGTATACCCTGCTGGTGGTCGTGTCGGTGGTGCTGTCAGCGTTCATCGATAACATTCCCTATGTGGCGACGATGCTTCCCGTGGTGCAGGGCATTGCTGCCCGGATGAACGACGGTGCAGGGGTGGAACCCTATGTGTTCTACTTCGGCCTGCTCATCGGTGCCACCCTGGGCGGCAATCTGACCCCCATCGGGGCATCTGCCAACATTGCAGCCATCGGCATTTTACGAAAAAATGGCGAGAGCGTGCGCACGCAGGATTTCCTGCGCATTGGAGTGCCCTTTACGCTGGCGGCGGTGCTGACAGGATATGGTTACCTGTGGCTGGCCTGGGGCCGGACGCTGTAAAGAAAACAACGCCTTTGAAAAGACGAAAGCAGACAGAAACCGACGGGATCTGCGCAGAAAGAACCCGGGCCGTCTCGGATCGGCCGAAAAATCCGAAATGCCAAATGACTGAGAAGCAGGTGATCGGAAGGGCTTGCAAAAGAAATTTTGAGATTTTCAACGAAAGTATGACGATTCAAAGGAACTTGCAAATATTTTGAAAAAATCGCTTGACAATTTCCGCATATCTGGTATAATAACTATCGTTCCGAGCGGCGCAGCTCACGAACACAACAGAATATGCGGATATGGCGGAATTGGCAGACGCGTTAGATTCAGGTTCTAATCGGGGCAACTCGGTGGAGGTTCAAGTCCTCTTATCCGCACCAAACAATGAAAATCCGAACCTTTTCTCGATAGGAGAAGGGTTCGGATTTTTTGTGTTCTTCGGAAATGAGAATGCCGCGGTTGCGCAGCAATGAAAGCCCCAGTGGGGCTTTTAAGCGGCAGAGCGGTCTTGCGCCAGCAAGATGGAGGGGCCCCGCCCCGACAAGCTCCGGCTCGTTCCAAACGGCTGTGTGTCCAAAACCTTATCAGAAGAATCGTGTAACGAAAGTTACAAGGGTGGTGGATTCTGCCGCTTTGCCCATGGCTTGCAGGAAGATGAAACAAGCCTTGTTGACGCAGGCCAAAACGATCATGCAGAGATAGATGCGGAACGACCGCACCGCAAAATCGGTGTAGTAGACGCTCTCGTTGGCGGCACCGAACAGGGCAATCAACTGACGCGGGAAAACTTCCACCAGCACCAGCGCGACCGCACCGACAGCGGCTTCCGCCAGCAACAGTTTGCTGAACAGCTCCTTGACACGGGCGGACTTTTTCGCGCCCATATTGAAGCCGACAATGGGGATGCGGCCTGCCGCCATGCCCACGACAATGGAAATGACGATCTGGAAGAACTTCATTACGATGCCAACAACGGCCATGGGAATCTGCGCATACTGTTCCTGCCCGAAAATGGAATCCAGTGCGCCGTACTTGCGGATCATGTTATTGATAGCTGCCATTGCCGCCACAAGGCTGATTTGGGAGAGGAAGCTGGTCATGCCGAGGGTCAGGGTGCGGCCGCAGATGGAGCCTTTCAGTCGGTAGTCGCCCTTTTCGGGGCGGATGATCTTCGCATGGAGCAGATACCACACGGCCAGAACTGCCGTGACTACCTGCCCGATGACAGTAGCGACTGCCGCACCCATCATGCCCCAGTGAAAACCCAAAATAAAGATGGGGTCCAGAATGATGTTGAGGACTGCACCGGCCAGCGTGGAGATCATGGCAAAGCGCGGGTTGCCATCGGCGCGGATGATGGGATTCATAGCCTGACCGAACATATAGAATGGAACGCCCAGCGTGATATAAAAGAAATATTCCTGCGAGTGGTGGTAGGTTTCGGCGTTGACCGTTCCGCCGAACATGGCGAGAATGGTGTCCGCAAAAATCAAATAGAGGGCAGTCAGCAGGATACTGCTGACCAGACACATGACTACCGCATTGCCAACGCTCCGCTTTGCCTTGTGGATTTCGTTTCGACCAAGGCTGATGCTGACAAAAGCACAGCAGCCGTCACCGATCATAACCGCAATGGCCAGAGCCACCACCGTCAACGGAAAAACAACGGTGTTGGCCGCATTGCCGTAAGAGCCGAGATAGCTTGTATTTGCAATGAAGATCTGGTCTACGATGTTGTACAGTGCGCCGACCAGCAGCGAAATAATGCACGGAATCGCGTATTTCTACATCAGCTTGCCGATGCGTTCCGTGCCGAGGAACTGGTTGGAATGTTCCATGGGATTCACCTTAGCTTTCCATTTTAGGGGAAAAAGAAAAACGAGTGGCACTCATGCAACCGGTCTTACGCATGAGTGCCACTCGTTGTACGAAATCATTATACGGATTCTTGCCCCGATTTGCAAAGGTACTTTTGCACAAGAATCTCCCTAGATATTCTGCGCATCTTGCACGATGCAAACTTTGTGGAAAACCGCCTTTGAAGCCGTTCGTGGGTTTGTGGTAAAATAAAAAGGAGAAAAAATACGAGCGCGAGGGTGTGACTTTGACCCTGACCGAGCAGGAACAGGCAGACCTGAAGGCGGGCACGGTGGACTTTATCAGCTTTTCCTACTATATGTCAGCCTGTGCTGCCGCCGACCCCGCCACCGGGCAGGCGCAGGCGGGCAATATGATGTCCGGCGTGAAGAACCCTTATCTGGAAACCAGCGAATGGGGCTGGCAGATCGACCCCACCGGCCTGCGGATGTCGCTGAACTGGCTGTATGACCGCTACCAGAAGCCGTTATTCGTTGTGGAAAACGGTCTGGGTGCAAAGGACGTTGTGGAAGCCGATGGCTCCATCCACGACAGCTGCCGCATCGACTACCTGCGCAGCCATATCCAGGCGATGAAAGCCGCCGTGGAAGAAGATGGCGTCGACCTGATGGGCTATACCATGTGGGGCTGCATCGACCTCGTGTCGGCTTCCACCGGCGAAATGGCAAAGCGTTATGGCTTTGTCTATGTGAACTATCAGGACGATGGTTCCGGCGATGGCAGACGCCTGAAAAAAGAGAGTGCAGACTGGTACAAAAAGGTCATTGCATCCAATGGCAGCGATCTGACCTGACCGATTCCGCCTGCAAGAAGGAAATGAAGAACGACCGCACGGCATATGGGAAATGCTCCGTGCGGTCGTTTGTTTGTTCAGAGCGTGATGCCGCCGTAAGGCGGCTCTGGTTTCCGCTGCAGCGCACACAAGAGGTTGACCACGGCATCACAGGAGACGGAAGAACGCCAGGATCTCAGGTCAAGCTGTCTGGCAGGGGACAGGTCTGGGACACGGCTTTCTTGACAATTCCGTTGTTCACCGTTAAAATAGCACAAAACGAATGTCATTTCTACAAGGAGGTCGTACCATGTCAGAGCTTCAGGAACAGATTCGGCAATATGGCAGCTATCTGTACGAATGGAATGCTTCGTACGAGGAGTACGCCCGGCGCGTTGGCTTGTCCTATACCAGTCTGGCTGTTTTGAGCACGCTCTATGACGCGGAGAACTGCACCCAGAAAATGCTGTGCGAGCGCTGCTTCCTGCCGAAGCAGACGGTCAACGCCGCCATCACTGCATTTTATAAAAAGGGCTGGGTCCGGCTGGAAGAACTCCCGGAGGACCGCCGGAACAAGACCATCCACTTTACGCCGGAGGGGCAGGCAGCAGTGGACGAGATTGTGCGGCGTGTCCGGGAAAGTGAGCGCAAGTCCATGGGGGCGCTGAGCGAGTCCGAGCGGCAGCTCCTGCTGAACGTGACAAAACGCTACATTGCGGGCTGCAGAGAAGCAATGGAAGAAGCGTAAAATTCCAGCGGGGCTTTAAGCGGAGAAAAGGCCGTGCAGCAGCGCCGCGCTGCTGCAGAAAGAACAAAAAGAACGAACGACCACACGGCGTACAGAAGACGTTCCGTGTGGTCGTTCGTTTGTTGATGCAGGGAAAAGGGGATTACTGTGCGCTTGCGTAGGCTGCTGCACTGTCACCGGCGATGCGGCCGAAGACCACAAAGTCGGCTACGGCAGTGCCGCCCAGACGGTTTGCGCCATGGACGCCGCCGGTCACCTCACCGGCTGCAAACAGGCCGGGGATCGCGGTGCCGTCTTCCTTCAGCACCTCCGTATCGCTGTTGATGGTCACGCCGCCCATGGTGTGATGCACACCGGCGGTGACCTTGATGGCGTAATAGGGACCGTTGTTCAGCGGGTTGGCAAAGCTGGTGCGGCCAAAGTCGGGATCGTTCTTGGCCTCAACATAGCTGTTCCAGGTCTCCATGGTGTTGGCAAAGGTGGTGGGATCGACATCCAGCTCCTTGGCCAGCTCTTCGTAGGTGGCACCGGTCTTGGTGTAGCCCTTGGTGATGTAGCCCTGGATGACGCTGGAGGCGTCTGCCATGGCCTGATCGACGATCAGCCAGCTGTAGCTGCCCGGCTGTGCGATCTCGGCGGCGGAAACGACGTCACGGGTGCCGACTTCATCGATGAAGCGCTCGCCGTTGGCGTTGACCAGAATGGCACCGTCACCGCGCAGACCTTCGGTGATCAGAGCAGCGGTGTTGGCTTCCACGGTGGGGTGGATCTGGATCTGATCCATATCCACGGTGCCGGCGCCGATGGCGGTGGCCATCTCAATGCCCTGACCCTGTGCGCCGGCGGCATTGGTGGTCATGAAGCCTGCCAGTTCGGGCTTGTACTGGGTGACCATATCGAGGTTTGCGCCGAAGCCGCCGGTGGCCAGAACCACGCTCTTGGCGTTGACCACGACCGTGTTGCCGTCCTTATCGGTGCCGGAAACACCCACGGCGGCGCCGTTGGCGTCGGTCAGGATGGTGTCCACGGTGGTGTTCAGAATGATGTCGATGCCGCGGTCTGCACAGTTCTTCTCCATCAGGGGGATCAGATAGGCGCCGACGGAAACGACCTTGCCCTCCTCATTGGTGGGGCGGTGGATGCGCTTGACGGAGGCACCGCCGAAGCTGGAAACGTTGTGCAGGGACATTCCGTTGGCATCCAGCCAGTCAATGGCGTCTGCAGTGCCCTCGCACAGGGTCTTGACCAGTTCCGGGTCATTGATGCCCTTGCCGCCCACCATGGTGTCCAACTCCATCAGCTCCACGCTGTCGAAGTAGCCGGTGGGGTTGGCCTGATAAGCGGCCCACTGCTCGGAGACCGTCTTGGCCAGAGCAGTGATGGTCTCGTTGTCGGCGTAGTTGTCGGCAGCGGACTTCAGCATTTTCTCCACGCCGGCAGCCTCGTTGAACTCGTCCTCGTCCTGGTAGACGGTCTTGGCTGCATTCATGCCGCCGGTGGCGCGGACCGAGTTGCCGCCCACCATGGCCTGGCTTTCCAGGATGATGACCTTCTGGCCGGCATCGGCAGCGGTCATGGCGGCGGTCATGCCGGCACCGCCGGCACCGATGACCACAACATCCGTGTCGTAGCTGACGGTCTCACCGTTGGCGGTCTTGTCTGCCTTGGTCATGTAGTCGTCCGGGTTCAGGCCGGCGCTGGTCAGAGCAGCCTTGGCGGCCTCGATGAAGGCATTGGAGGTGATGGTAGCACCGCTGATGCTGTCGATGTTGATGGTATTGCCTTCCACGACCTCGCCGGGGAACTGCTCGATGACGGCCGAGCCGATGCCCGGGGTCTCATCGTCGCCCTTGGCGGTGCAGTCGGTGATGACGCTGTCGGTCAGGGTCAGGGTGACGGACACATCGCCGCCCATGCCCTTTGCGGTGCCGGTGTAGCTGCCGGACACGCCGCTTGCCGCCGTGGTGGAAGATGCGCTGCCGCCGCAGGCGGTCAGGAACATCGCACCGGCCAGAAGCAGCGAAGCCAGGATCTGTTTTTTCTTCTTCATGGTTCCTTCTTCTCCTTGGTTCGGGTAGTTCGTTTTCGGTGCACCGCGGACAGTGCCGCCCGCGGTGCACCCCTATCATATCAGATAAACAATCATTTAACAATGTTTTGTAAGTAAAGAAAACAAATTGTAATCCTTTTGAAACAAATGCCCCGCACCAGTCGGAGAAGTGTCCGGTTCGGGTGCGGGGCATCAGCGCCATAAAAAAGAAAGTGCATCAGGTCTCCTTCAGGGCCTGCTCGTTGGTCACGCGGCGGGTGGATTCCAGCTCCCGGGCGGTGCCGATCTTGCGTTCCAGGTTGGTGTCGTAGTCGGCGGCAAAGCAGATGGAGAACAGCACGTTCAGGATGAACAGGATGGAATTTTCGGTGCCGAAGGTGGAGATCTTGCTGTACAGCCGCTCGTAGGAGGAGATGCTCAGGGTGTAGTCCGCTTTCTGCCGCAGAAGGTTGTCGCCGACGCTGGTGATGCCGATGATGGGCACATTGCGCTGCTTTAAGGTGGGCAGAACGCTCAGGGCACCCGTTGTCGGGGAGTTGCCGGAATAGGAGATGATGACCGCACAGTCGTATTTGTCCAGCGAGTGGGCCAGCAGGCCTACGTCTCCCTGGCTGGGCAGCTCCACCTGCCGCCCGATGCTGAGCATCTTGCGCTTGAACAGCTCTGCCAGCGCAAAATTGGGGTTCAGGCCGAACATCGCCACCCGGCGGCTGCCCAGCAGCAGGGCGGCACACTCGTCCAGCGGGGCCTCGTCCAGCAGGTCGGCGGTGTCCAGCAGGCTTTCCACCTGCAGGGAAAGCACGCCCGGTTGTCAATGGTTATTCTCTTATCATTTCCTGCAAGAAAAGCGATGATTTATTCGCCCAGATCCTCGCCGTTGGTGGCGATGACCTGCTTGTACCAGTAGAAGCTGTCCTTGCGGCTGCGGTCCTTGCTGCCGGAGCTGTCGTCGTTCATGTCCACATAGATGAAGCCGTAGCGCTTGCTCATCTGGCCGGTGGAGGAGGCCACCAGGTCGATGGGGCCCCAGGTGGTATAGCCGATCAGATCCACGCCGTCCTCGTTGACCGCCTGCTCCATGGCTTTGATGTGCTCCCGCAGGTAGTCGATGCGGTAGGTGTCGTGGATGGAACCGTCCGGCTCCACGGTGTCCCTGGCACCCAGACCGTTCTCCACGATGAACAGGGGCAGCTGGTAGCGGTCATAGAGGTCGTTCAGCACGATGCGCAGGCCCAGCGGGTCGATCTGCCAGCCCCACTCGCTGGCCTTGAGGTGCGGATTGCTCAGGGTCTTGGCTGCGTTGGTGGTCTGCATGGCTCCGGTCTTTTCCGGGTGGGCCGAGATGCAGCGGCTGGAATAGTAGCTGAAGGACACAAAGTCCACACAGCCTGCCCGGAGGATGGCTTCGTCCTCCGGCTCCATCTGCGGGGTGACGCCCATCCGTTCCATCTTCTTGATGGCATACGGAGCGTAACGCCCCCGCACCTGGATATCGCTGAAGAAGTAGTTCACATGATCCTGCTGGATGGCGCTGAACACGTCCTCCGGGTCACAGCTCCAGGGGTAGTAGGTGCCGCCCGCCAGCATACAGCCCACTTTGGCGTCCGGGTCGATGCTGTGGCAGAGGGCCACGGCTTTGGCACTGGCCACCAGCTCGTGGTGCGCGATCTGGTATTTGACCTTGTCTTTGTTTTCGCCCGGTTCGAACACCGCACCGGCACCGCCGAAGGGCAGATGCATCAGCATATTGATCTCGTTGAAGGTGAGGTAGTACTTGACCTTGCCCTTGAAACGCCGGAACACGGTCTCGCAGTAGCGGGTGAAGGCGTCGATGGTGCGGCGGTCTTTCCAGCCGCCGTACTTTTCCAGCAGGGCCATGGGCAGGTCGAAGTGACACAGAGTGATGAGCGGCTCGATGCCGTAACCGTGCAGGGTATCGATCAGCTCTTCGTAGAACTTCAGGCCGGCCTCGTTGGGCTGGGCATCCTCCCCGGTGGGGAAGATGCGGGTCCAGGCGATGGAGAAGCGGTAGACTTTGAACCCCATTTCCGCAAAGAGGGCAAGGTCCTCTTTCCAGCGGTGGTAGTGGTCAATGGATAAGTGGCTGGGGTAATAGGCGTCAGCCGGAACGTCCTTGTAGGAGATCTCGCCGCGCAGGACCGCCATGCGGTCGGGACCGGCGGGGATCACATCCACAAGGCTGGGGCCGCGGCCGTCGGCGTCGTAGCCGCCCTCACACTGGTTGGCCGCGGTCGCGCCGCCCCAGAGGAACCCTTCCGGAAAACGATGTGCCATTATGCATTCTCCTTTTTCTCGAACTTGAGAGACAGTGCCCAGGTGACCACGGCAGTGACCACGGCGGTGATGACCAGCGCAATGATGATGTTGATGAAGCAGGTCATGCTGTTCTCACCGATGTACAGTATCAGTTCTACAATATGCAGCTGGCGGCCCGGGACCACGGTTGGACTCCGTTCTCCGCCATGGAGAACCACTACAACCTGCTGTACCGCGAGGATGAGCGGGAACTGATCCCCATCTGCCGGCAGATGGGCGTTTCCCTGATGCCCTACAGCCCGCTGGCGGCTGGCCATCTGACCCGCCCCACCTGGGACACTGACACCCTGCGCAGCAAGACCGACCGTGTGGCCCGGGGCAAGTATGACCGCATGGAGCAGGAAGACATCCGGATCGTGGCGCGTGTGCACGCGCTGGCCGAAAAGCACGGCTGCAAGATGAGCCAGATCGCGCTGGCCTGGCAGTGGGCCAAGGGGGTGGCATCGCCCATCGTGGGTGCCACCAAGGCAGCGTATCTGGACGATGCCGCCGGAGCGCTGGACGTGCAGCTGACCCCGGAGGACATTGCCGCACTGGAAGAATGCTATGTGCCGCACCCCATCGTGGGTGCCATCAACGCCAACCCGCCCCAGGGCGTGATCCTGCTGGACGAGAAAAAGTGACCGGAGGGATGTTTACCATGTTTGAAGCTTACAAGAATACCGACCCTGAATACGCCGCCATCCTGGAACAGTTTGCCGGACACGAGGTGCCCGAAGAAGCAGGTGCCCAGCTGCCCGCCGAAGACCGCTGGCTGGCCGTGCTGGCCACCCTGCTGGGCTGCCAGGGCGTGGATGCCTTCCGCGCGGTGCTGCCGGAAGCGCTGGATACCCTCACCCCGGTGATGGTGAAGGAAGTGGTCTATCAGGCTACCGATTATCTGGGCATCGGCCGCGTGCTGCCCTTTGTCAAGGTGGTGGACGAGGTGCTGACGGCCCGGGGCGTGGCGCTGCCGCTGGAAGGCCAGGCCACCACCACGGCGGAAGACCGTCTGGAAAAGGGCGTGGACGCCCAGGTGACCATCTTCGGCGAGGGCATGAAGGAAGCCTGGAAAGCCGGCATCGTCAACCGCTGGCTGGGTGCCAACTGCTTCGGCGACTACTACACCCGCAAGGGCCTGGATCTGCGGCAGCGGGAACTCATCACCTTCTGCTTCCTGTCCGCCCAGGGCGGCTGTGAGCCGCAGCTGACGGCCCACGCCAAGGGCAACATGAACCTGGGCAACGATGCCGCCTACCTGACCCCGGTGGTGCTGCAGTGCCTGCCCTACATCGGCTATCCCCGCAGCCTGAACGCCATGGGCTGCATCAAGAAGACCGCAGAATAAGCACAGGAAAAGAGCAGAAACAAAAAATGCCCGCCCGCAGAACGGTGAAGCTCTGCGGGCGGGCGTTATGCTTTATGGGAAAGAGGGGAGAAGCTTACAGGTTGAAGTAACGCTTTGCGTTGTCGAAGCAGATGCCCTTGACGATCTTCTCCAGAGCCTTCTCGTCGTTGGGATACTCGCCATCCTCGACCCACTGGCCGATGATGTTGCACAGGATGCGGCGGAAGTAGTCGTGGCGGGTGTAGCTCAGGAAGCTGCGGCTGTCGGTCAGCATACCGACGAAGTTGCCCAGCAGGCCCAGGCTGGCCAGACGGGTCATCTGCTCTTCCATGCCGATCTTGTGGTCGTTGAACCACCAGGCGGAACCGTGCTGGATCTTGCCCGGAACCTCGCTGTTCTGGAAGCAGCCCAGAATGGTGCCGATCTGTGCGTCATCGCCGGGGTTCAGGCTGTAGATGATGGTCTTGGGGCACTCGTCGGTGTCGTTCAGAGCGCTCAGCAGGCTTGCGATCTCGCCGCCGCAGGTGGCCGTGTTGATCATGTCGAAGCCGGTGTCGGGTCCCAGCAGGCTGTTCATCTTGCGGTTGACGCCGCGCAGGCAGTTGTAGTGGATCTGCATGGCAACGTTCAGGCGGTGATACTGCTTGCCCAGGTGGATCAGGATGTAGGTCTGATACTTCTCAGCCTCTTCCACGGTCACAGCCTCGCCGGCCATGGCCTTCTGGTAGATGGCGTTGACCTCTTCCTTGGTGGCCTCACGATAAGGCACATAGTCCAGGCCGTGGTCGGTGGCGCGGCAGCCCATCTCGACGAAGAACTCGATGCGCTTGGTCAGAGCATCGCAGACGCAGTCGATGCAGGCCAGCTTCTCCTTGCCGACGACCTCAGCCAGCTTGCCCATGTACTCGACGAAGCCGGGCTTCTGGATGTTGATGGCCTTGTCGGGGCGGAAGGAAGGAGCCACGGTGAACTTGATGGTGGGGTCTTCCTTGATCTTCTTGTGCCAATACAGATCGTCGATGGGGTCATCGGTGGTGCCGATGAAGGCCACGTTGCTCTGCTCGATCAGGCCCCGGACAGTCAGCTTGGGGTCGTTCTGCAGCTTGTCGTTGCACAGGTTCCACACTTCCTCAGCGGTGTCGCCGTTCAGCACGCCGTCGTAGCCGAAGAAAACGTGCAGCTCCAGGTTGGTCCAGTGGTACATCGGGTTGCCGATAGCCATGGGCAGAGCCTCGGCAAACTTCTGGAAGCGCTCGCGGTCGGGCTTATCGCCGGTGATGTACTCCTCGGGCACGCCGTTGGAACGCATCACGCGCCACTTATAGTGGTCGCCGAAGTAGCTGCCGTCCGGGTTGCGGCCGCCCAGCCACACCTGAGCGATGTTGTCAAAGCGGCGGTTCTCGTAGATCTCACGGGGAGGAATGTGGCAGTGGTAGTCGCAGATGGGCATATCCGCTGCATAGTCGTGGTACAGGTGCTGCGCGGTGGCAGACTGGAGCATGAAGTCCTTATCCATAAATGCTTTCATGGGTCAATAACTCCTTTTCTCTTTGATGATTGTTATATATCAGACAAACGACGGGTGCGCCTGCCCAGAGGGCAGACTGCCTTGTCCTTAGTATACCGGAAAAAGTCGATGTATACAACCGAAAAAGTGCCAAAATTTTTCCGTTGAAATTGTGGAAAGCGATGGAAATGCGTAAAAACGCCCTTTTTGGAATAAAAAAGATGCACAAACCCCTTGACTTATTTGTATACAACAGCATAAAATAGGGATAAGACACGGGGGCGCGCGAACCCCCTGTGAAATAGCAAAGCAAGTTTTAAAAAGGAGAACAATGAGATGGAAACTTTGAACTACAAGGTTCTGGAAGGCACCGGCTATAACGGCTACATCCTGAAGGATGCTCCCGTCAAGGTCATGCAGTTCGGCGAGGGCAACTTCCTGCGTGCATTTGTCGATTACTTCTTCGACATCGCAAACGAGAAGGCTGGCTACAACGGCAAGGTCAAGCTGGTGCAGCCCATCGGCAACTTCCCCCAGATGGCTGACTGGATCAACGAGCAGGAGGGCCTGTACACCCTGTACCTGCGCGGCAGCGAGAAGGGCCAGAAGGTCGATGCAAAGCGCGTGATCTCCTGCGTCTCCGACTGCGTGTGCCCCTACATCGACGGCAAGTGGGACGAAGTGCTGGCTCTGGCCCGTTCTGAGGATCTGGAGACGGTTGTGTCCAACACCACCGAGGCAGGCATCGCATACACCCAGGGCGACAGCCAGTTCGACCAGGTGCCCCCCAACAGCTTCCCCGCAAAGCTGACCCGCGTGCTGTACGAGCGCTACAAGGCCTTCAACGGCGCTGCCGATAAGGGCCTGGTCATCCTGAGCTGCGAGCTGATCGACAACAACGGCAAGGAACTGAAGAAGTGCTGCAACAACTACGCCAAGGACTGGAACCTGGAAGCAGAGTTCATCGACTGGATGAACAACGCCAACACCTTCTGCTCCACTCTGGTCGACCGCATCGTTCCGGGCCGTATCCGCGATCCGCAGGAGCTGGCAGCCATGGAAGAGGCCAACGGCTACCACGATCAGGTGCTGGATGTCGGCGAAGTCTTCGGCGTCTGGGTCATCGAGGGTCCTGCAGGCCTGGAGGACAAGCTGCCGTTCAAGAAGGCCGGCGTCAACGTCATGGTGGTGCCTGACGTTACCCCGTACAAGAAGCGCAAGGTCCGCATCCTGAACGGTGCACACACCGGCTTCGTGCTGGGCGCTTACCTGGCAGGCTTCGACATCGTTCGTGACTGCATGCACAACGATACCGTCCGCGGCTTCATGAACAAGATGCTGCACGAGGAAATCATCCCCACCCTGCCGCTGGATAAGAAGGATCTGGAAGACTTCGCATCCGCTGTGGAGGACCGTTTCAACAACCCGTTCGTCAACCACGAGCTGATGAGCATCTCCCTGAACTCCACCTCCAAGTGGAAGGCCCGCAATATGCCTTCCTTCCTGGCTTACATCGAGGAGCAGAAGCAGCTGCCCAAGTGCCTGACCATGTCTCTGGCTGCTTACATCGCCTTCTACTCCAACGACATTCAGGAGCGCACCGCTGACGGCCTGATCTGCAAGCGCCCCGCCGGCAACACCTACAAGATCCAGGATGACGCATGGGCACTGGACTTCTACTATGCACACAAGGACGACACCGCTGCACAGCTGGTGAAGGCTGTCCTGAGCAACACCCAGATGTGGGATCAGGATCTGACCAAGATCGAGGGCCTGGAGGCCGCTGTTCTGGCAGACCTGGAGATGATCCGCACCCAGGGCGCCGAGGCTGCTTACAAGAGCTGCCTGTAATCAGACAAAAGAATTTTCCCGCACAAGAAAGGGCTGCTGCTTTGGGCAGCAGCCCTTTTGTGCTTTGATGTCATAAGGAGAACTACTATGCCGCAGGCAATTCATATCAGCCCCATCGACAACGTGGTCGTTGCCCTGCACCCCATTGCCAAGGGCACGCTGGTGGAAGTGGACGGCCTTGCCGTGACCGCGCTGGAGGACATCCCCCAGGGCCACAAGATGGCCGTCAAGCCCATCAAGAACGGCGAAAACGTCATCAAGTACGGCTTCCCCATCGGCCACGCCACCGCTGACGCCGAGCCGGGCACCTGGATGCACACCCACAACGTGCACACCAACCTGTCCGGTGAGGTGGAATACAGCTACAACCCGTCCCCCGACCTGGCCCCGCTGCCCAAGGTCGAACCGGAGACCTTTATGGGCTTCCGCCGCAAGGACGGCCGCGCCGCCATCCGCAACGAGATCTGGATCATCCCCACCGTGGGCTGTGTCAACGACATCGCCAAGAAGATCGTGGCGGACAACCAGGATCTGGTCACCGGCTCCATCGAGGGCCTGTACACCTTCACCCATCCCTTCGGCTGCAGCCAGACCGGTCATGATCACGCACAGACCCGCAAGCTGCTGGCGGCTCTGGTCCGCCACCCCAATGCAGGCGCCGTTCTGGTGCTGCACCTGGGCTGTGAGAACCTGCAGCACGATCAGTTCGTGGAAGAGCTGGGCGAGTACGACCACGACCGCGTGAAGTTCCTGACCTGCCAGGATGTGGAGGACGAGTTCACCGCCGCCCGCGATATCCTGAAAGAGCTGGCCGCTTATGCAGGCCAGTTCCACCGCGAGCCGATCCCCGTGTCTGACCTGGTGGTCGGCATGAAGTGCGGCGGCTCCGACGGTCTGTCCGGCATCACCGCCAACCCCACCATCGGCCGCTTCTCCGACATGATGGGCCAGCGCGGCGGTTCCACCGTGCTGACCGAGGTGCCCGAGATGTTCGGTGCCGAGGGCTTCCTGATGGACCGCTGCATCAACCATGACGTCTTCGTCAAGGCCGAGCACATGATCAACGGCTTCAAGGATTACTTCATCAGCCACAACGAGGTCGTGTACGACAACCCGTCTCCGGGCAACAAGCAGGGCGGCATCACCACCCTGGAAGACAAGAGCTGCGGCTGTGTCCAGAAGGGCGGCACCGCGCCCATCATGGACGTCATCGGCTACGGTGACCCCGTGGTGACCAAGGGCCTGAATATGCTGTACGGTCCCGGCAACGATCTGGTGTCCGCCACGGCCATGACCGCCGCAGGTGCCCACCTGATCCTGTTCTCCACCGGCCGCGGCACCCCGTTCTCGGCTCCGGCTCCCACCCTGAAGATCTCCACCAACACCCCGCTGGCGGAGAAGAAGTCCGGCTGGATCGACTTCAACACCGGCGTCATTGCCGACGGTGAGAAGAGCATCGACGAGGCCGCCAAGGACCTGCTGGACCTGGTCATCCGCGTGGCCAGCGGCGAGCAGACCAAGGCGGAGAAGCACGGCTTCCGTGAGATCTCCATCTTCAAGGACGGCGTCGTTCTGTAATCATTTTGAGGCTGCTGTATGGCGTCGGGCTGTACGGCAGCCTCTTTGTGCATGGAAACGGAAAGGAAGTGTTTTATGTTGGGTGCAAATGGTGCGTTGTTGCTTACGCTGCTGCTCTATGCAGCGCTGATCTACGGTGCTGTGCAGCTTGTGAAATACTTGATCCGCTACGGCATTGATACCTATTTTAAAAAACTGGAAGAACTACAGAAAAAGAAGGAGAACTGACTTATGAATCAGATCACCACCCGTTACATCACCGAAGGCAATGCCTGCTACGAGCAGTATGTCATCTCCGACCCCGCCGCCAAGACCGAACTGGTCATCACCCCGGAGCGCGGCGGCATGATCACCGGCTTTACCCTGGACGGCGATGAGTACATCTGGACCCGCCGCCCCAACTTCTCCGAGTGCAACCGACCCCGCTTCGGCGTGCCGGTGCTGTTCCCCAGCTGCGGCAACCCGGACGGCGGCGTGCACACCTTTGACGGCAAGGCCTACCCCATGGAGACCCATGGTCTGGCCGACCTGTGCGCCTGGGACGTGGAGAGCGTCGGCCCGGACGGCGTGACCCTGGCACTGGAGTCCACCCCGCTGACCAAGTTCCTGTACCCGTTTGACTTCACCCTGCTGGTGAACTACAACCTGGAGGGCAACAAGGCCACCATCAGCATGACCGTCATCAACGAGGGCGACAAGGATATGCCGTTCAGCTTCGGCTATCACCCCTACTTCATGGCATCTGCGCTGGAAAACGTGGACTTTGACATCCAGTGCGCCACCTGCTCCGAGAACGCCAAAGGCGAGCAGCCTGCCGCACCCGAGAAGATCACCCTGACCCGCAAGGAGGGTGCCGACAACACCATCCGCCTGATGACCGGCGTGCAGTTCCCCATGACCTTCACCGACAAGGGCAACGGCCACAAGGTGACCGTGGATGCCGACGAGACCTTCGACAAGGGCGTGCTGTGGCAGCAGGATGCCGAGAACTTCGTCTGCATGGAGCCTTGGAACGGCTGGGCCAACAGCGTGAACGAGGAAGGCAAGCACGAAGTGCTGGAGCCGGACGAGGCCATGACCAGCGAGTGGAGCATCACCATCGAGAAGGTCTGATAAATTGATCTTTTAAATAAAATGCAAAACGTCCCGTACAGAACGAATGCGTCTGTACGGGACGTTTTTTGTAAGATTGACTGGCTCGCCCTCTCCGTCATTGCTTGCGCAATGCCACCTTGCTCCCTTTTTTGTCGCCTGCGCGACATCTTCCCCCGGCGCGGGGGAAGTCTGTCAAAGGGAGAGACCTTGGCAGTCCACACAAAGTTTCCGGTTTCGCCAGAGGCTCTCCCTTTGGGAGAGCTGGACGCGAAGCGGCCTGAGAGGGCGAGGTCTTTACACCTGATGGGCTTCCAGCCAGTCGGTCATCTGCTGGGCGATGCCCTTGATGCTGCCCTCCTCAAAGGGCACCTTCAGGCCGGCGGTCTCCAGCAGCTCGGTGTAGCTGGCCATACCGGCGCGGCGCACCAGCTTCAGGTAGCGCTCCCAGGCGTCCTTGTGGTCGTGCAGGCTCAGCAGGAAGAACTGCAGCGCCGCCATGGTGGACAGGCAGTAGTCGATGTAGTAGAAGGGGCACTCGTAGATGTGCAGCTGACGCTGCCACCCGGCGCCGCGGCCATAGAAGGGCAGATTGTCAAAGTCGATCCACGGGCGGTATTTCTTTTCCAGCTTGAGCCACTCGGCGTTGCGCTGGTCGGGGGTCAGGCCGGGGTTCTGGTACATGATGTGCTGGAACTCGTCCACCTCACAGCCGTAGGCCAGGAAGACGAAGCTGTCCTCGGCGTGGAGCAGGGAATACTTGTCGGTGTCCTTGCCGAAGAGCAGGTGATGCCACGGAGCGGTGAGGAATTCCATGGCCATGGAGTGGATCTCGGCGCTTTCCATGCCGGGGCATTCCAGGTCGGCGGGGACTTCCGGATTGCGCTCTGCCACATAGCCCTCGAAGGCGTGGCCGCACTCGTGGGTTAGCACGTCCACATCGCCGGAGGTGTTGTTCCAGTTGGCGAAGATGAAGGGTGCCTTGTAGGCGGGCAGGCTGGTCATATAACCGCCGGACATCTTGCCGGGGCGGCTCTCCACGTCGAACAGCTCGTTGTCCTGCATGAAGTCGATGAACTCCGCCGTCTCCGGGCTGAGTTCATGGTACATGGTGCGGGCGGCATCCATGCGGGCCTGATAGCCCGGGATGGGCTTGGGGTTGCCGTCCTTGAAGATGATGGGCAGGTCGGTGAAGGTGGGGTGCTCGATGCCGGTGCGCTTGGCGCGCATGGCCATCACCTTCTGCAGCAGGGGCACCACGTCATTGGCCACCTGGTCGCGGAAGACCTTGATCTCCTTGGCGCCGTAGCCGATGCGGTTCATGCGCACATAGGAAAGCTCGCTGTAGTCCCTGTAGCCCAGCACCTTGGCCTGCTGGTTCAGGTTCTGCACGATCTTGCCGTACAGGTTGTCCAGTTCGGCACGGTGGGCGTCGAAGTAACCGGCCTCGGCCTCGTAGGCGGCACGGCGGACGGCGGGGTCCAGGTCCTCCTTGTAGGGGCCGAGCTGGGGAATGGTCAGCTGTTTGCCGTCCAGCTCCACCATGGCACCGCCGTACACCTGCTGGTACTGGCTGACCAGCGCGTTGAACTCCTTCTGCAGGTCCACGGTGCGGTCATCCATGCCCAGCACGGCGTTCTTCATGCCGGCCACGCAGGTGGTGCCGAATTTGGCGGTCAGGGCGTCCACATGGGGGTTGGCCAGGAACGCGCGGCTGATCTCCACCTGCGCGTTGGCCACGGCGGGGCCGTTGGCGTCAAAGAAGTCCTGTTCGGCTTTCCAATCGGCGTCGCGGGTGTCGCAGGTGTAGTGGATGTTGGCCAGCTGGCAGGCGGTGTTGTAGTCGGCAAAGGCGCGGCTCTGCTCGTAGTAGAGCGCCGCCAGAGCGTCGCCGTCCGGGGCGGCGGCCGCTTTGGCGGCCAGCTCCCTGCAAGTGGCCAGCAGGGCGTCGATGTCCGGGCGGGTATAGGTCATTTCACTGAATTTCATGAAAAAGCTCCCTTCTGAATCTCTGTGCCCATCTTACCACGTTCCCGCCCAAAAGAAAAGGGAAAAATAAACGGAAAGGCCGCCGCCCGGGGTGGGCAGCGGCCTTGTCAGAAGGTGGAGTAAGAAGCACCCTGCAGGTGTGCGGAAACCTGCAAAGGCTCCGGAAAAGCAGAGGGGTCAGTCCGCGAGGGCGGTGTTCAGGGTCACGGCTCCGGCGCTGTGGTAGGTGTCTGGCTCGTAGGCCATCACCTTGAGCACGATGGAGGTGCCTGCGTCGGGCACGGGACTCAGCGCCACCGCCCGGCGGGACGTTTCAGGCTGCATCAGTTATTCACCAGCTTTGCGGGAGTATGGGAAAATCAGAGCAAATCAGTTCTGAGGGATGGTAATATTAGCGGTGACGGTACCGAGTTTAATAGTGTCACCATTCTGTCCAGCAGCCTTACTGGGAACACCCGAAAGAGAAAAAAAGAACTGTTCAGAATTCTGCCCCTCAAAAATAGGTTTGAGGTCCTTCTTAACGGAAGAACCGCCCATGGAATATTCAATGGTGACGCCATCTACAGTGCTGCCAGCAACAGATGCTTGAATTGTAACATCGGAGCGATTGGTAACAGTGACATTTGGACCTTCAGCGGTTTCCCAATTGTTTGAAGTGTAGTCGTACTGCAAGGTATCCGTGTTCCATTTGCGTGTGTAGTCGAATTCAAAATTGTCCCATGTAAGATCAACGGCATAAGAATGGGTCGTAGTGCCGGTTGCAGTGACATCCTGAGAAGCACTGTTGGTGCTGGAAAATGTTTCAGCCGAGGCCGGCATCGCCATCATGGCGGCGCCCAGAGCCAGTGCGCAGGCACCGGCGGCCAGTTTCTTCAATTTCATAAAAATTCCTCCTTGCAGAAATGTGATGGATGCAAAACTCCCGGACAGCCGTTCCGGCCGGGAGAAATACCTTGAAAAACAGGGGCGTCAGGAAACGTGGATGGTCAGGCCGTCGATATGACTGTCCACGGTGGCTTTTTCGTTGCTGGCCGGGTCGTAAAAGCCCAGCGAAAAATAGCCGTCGTAGCTGCCGGCGGGCAGATTGACCTCGGTATCCAGCTCCAGATGGGTGAGGGCAGAGCCGGGCTGCAGCAGGCCGGACTGCGCAATGGTCACCTCGGTGCCGTTTTTGTCCACCGTCACGGTGTTGCCGCTGGCCGTCCAGCTGCCGGGGTCATACGCCAGCGTGCTGGGGTTCCAGGCGGCGGTATAAGTGAATTCCATGGCGCCCCAGCTCACATCGATGTCCACGGTGTCCTCGGCGGCGGTGGGCACCACCACGGCGGACGCCGCGTCCTTCGCGGGCAGCAGGGCAATGCCGGAGTCGGCAGGCTCTGTGGCCGGCTGGCCGGGGGTGTCGGACGGGTCTGCATCGGCATCTGCCGGTGCGTCCGGTTCTTCCGGTTCGGCGGGGTCCGCAGGCGCTTCCGGCGTTTCCGCCGGGGTGTCTGGCTCTTCCGGGTCGGTGGGTTCGGTGGAAGGCTCCGGGTCAGTGCCCGGCGCGGTGTCCACGACGGGCACCACCACGATGCCTTCAGCGGGCAGGGTGACGATGCCGGGCGCCTCCGGCAGATCCGTTTCCGGTTCCGCCGGCTCTGCGGCGGGTTCGCGCTCTTCGGGTTCCGCCGGCTCCGTCGTTTCCGGAACCTCTTCTGCGGCCGGGGTCAGCGGCTCGAGGACCACTTCCACGGCGGAGGCGCTTTCGTCCGGCAGAAGAACGGCGGCATCGGCGGCAAAAGCCGTCAGGGGCAGGGTGCAAAGCCCGGCCGCTGCCGAGAACGCAACAGTACAAACCAGCAGCTGAAACCGTTTGCGCATAGTACCCCTCCCCAATTAAGAATGCAGGAACGTTGAAAAATCCGAAAGGAAAACCTTCCGTAACAGCTCTGCAACTGTCTTGCAACAAGAATACTGGGGGGAGTCAAGTGATTTCTAAAAGTATACAACACTTTGTGGGATGTGTGGATTTTTTGTGCGGGATTTGTGGAATCTGCCCATCGGGGCGCGGCGCGGCCGGTGCGGCAAAAACTGGGCAGCATAGACAAAAAAGAGCAGCGAAACTTGGCAAAGCTGTCGGTTTGACGGCTTGCATGCCGGGGAAAAAAGGACTATAATAAAACCATCAACAGAGTAAGGCTATGCGCGTTAAGTGCCGCATCAACGGGGAGTTGTGCTGCGGACGAAGGAAGACCCGCGGTGCATAGTCTGCATCCCGCTGCTGCATGGACTTGGGTGCAGGCGAGACGGTCTGCCGCCTTGCCCGGAAGTGAAAGTTGTTGGATTCACGCCCTCCTTTGTGCGGTTTGTCGCGCAGGAGGGCGTTTTGTGTTTTGCCCGCCTGCTGGTTCCTTTGCAGAAGGAGGACAATTGATATGAACAATCCATCCAAAACTTCGGTGCGCACCCTCGTGATGCTGGCGCTGCTGGCGGCCATGAGCATCGTGTTCAGCCGGGTGCTGAGCATCTCCACCGGCTTTGTGCGCTTCAACCTGGGCAGTCTGCCGGTGCTGCTGGCGGCGGTGCTGTTTGGCCCGTGGGCGGGCTTTGCCGTCGGTGCCGTGGCGGACATGATCGGCGGCGTGCTGGCCGGGTATGCCATCAATCCGCTCATCACGCTGGGCGCGGGGGCCATCGCCCTGGCGGCGGGCCTGGCCTGGCAGAAGCTGGACAGCCTGCGGGTGGGCCTGCGGCTGGGCATCAGCGTGCTGCTGGGCCACTTTGTCGGCTCCATGGTCATCAACTCGCTGGCCCTGCGCATCTTCTACGGCTACGCCTGGAGCGTGCTGGCGGCCCGCATCCCCAACGCGCTGGTCCTGGCCGCAGTGAACACGGTGCTGCTGCGCATCCTGCTGGAGAACCGCAGTCTGATGAAGCTGGCGAAGAAATAACGCTTCCCGCAAGAGCGTTTTCGCGCAGGGCAGGTTTGATTGCTTTTATAAAAAACTTCTCCGCCGAGAGATGTTCTCTTTTGACACCAAAAGAGAACCAGAAAGGACGGCGGTGCCCGTAGGGCATGAAAGCCCCAGTGGGGCTTTTAAGTCGCAGACCGGTTTGCGAAGCAAATGCTGCGTGTTTAGCGCAGCAAGGTCACAGCGATTTCGACGCGCTGGATCCACGAGAAAGGGGCTGCTCGCCCCTTTCAACCCCGAAGGAGAGGTCGAAGTGCAAAAATGCTAGCGCTTCGCTCAACGCATTTTTTGCGCTTCTCCGATTTCAAGTCGCTGCGCGACAGCCGAAGGCTGACAGCAGCATATGCTGCTTCCCGGAACGACCCATCCCGTGAAAAAGTAACTCTGGAAAATCCGCAGATTTTCCGGAGTTACAAATATAAAAATAATATTTCCGCTGATATTGCAACAGCGACGACCGCCGCCTGCGGCGGATACAGGGAGGAGCTGTTGGGGCCGCGGCCTGCAGGATGCAAGCACCGCTCAAGGTGCGAAGCAGACGCAGGGAGCCGCAACCCGTCCCAGAGCGAAGCGGAGACAATTTTAAATCGTAAACGAGGCAGAATCCATGAACTACGAACAGGCACTGGAATACATCCATGCGGTGCAGTGGGCCGGCCACAAGCCCGGCCTGACCCGCACCCGCACCCTGCTGGCGGCGCTGGGCGATCCCCAGGACCGGCTGAAATTTGTCCATGTGGCCGGCACCAACGGCAAGGGCAGCACCGCTGCCATGCTGGCGTCCTGCCTGCACGCCGCCGGGTACCGGGTGGGGCTGTACACGTCGCCTTTCATCAACCGCTTCAACGAGCGCATTCAGGTGGACGGCGTGCAGATCCCGGACGAAGAGCTGGTGCAGCTGGTGGAGCAGGTAAAGCCCGCCGCCGATGCCATGGCCGACGTGCCCACCGAGTTCGAGATCATCACCGCGCTGGGGATGCTGTACTTTGCCCGGAAAAACTGCGATGTTGTGGTGCTGGAAGTGGGCCTGGGCGGCACGCTGGATTCCACCAACGTCATTGAGCACCCGGCGTGCGCGGTCATCACGGCGCTGGGCATGGACCATGTGAAAGAGCTTGGCCCCACTCTGGCCGACATCGCCGCCGCGAAGGCGGGCATCATCAAAGAGGGCTGTCCGGTGGTGAGTTACGGCGGGGTGCCGGAAGCGGATGCGGTCATCCGCCGAGCGGCCGCTGAAAAGCACGCGCCGCTGACCGAAGTGGATTTCCACAGACTGCAGATCGATGGTGGAAATCTGGACAAGGTCACCTTTGATTTTGACGGCCTGACCGGCGTGCAGCTGCCGCTCATCGGCAGCTACCAGCCCTGCAATGCGGCGGTGGCCATCACCACCCTGCGGGTCCTGCGGGCCAACGGCTGGAACGTTCCGGAAGAAGCCATCCGCACCGGTCTGGAGACTGTGCAGTGGCCGGGCCGGTTTGAGCTTCTGCGGCACAGCCCGGCCTTCCTGCTGGACGGCAGTCACAACGCCCACGGGATGCGGGCCACCGTGCAGAGCCTGCGCGACCGCTTCCCGGGGCAGAAGTTCGTGTTCCTGGTCAGCATCATGGCGGACAAGGATGTGGACGAGATGCTGCATCTGCTGGCCCCGCTGGCCAGGCAGTTCGTGACCGTGGCGGCGCACACGCCCCGGGCGATGCCCGCCGAGGTGCTGGCGGAGCACATCCGGGCTTACGGCTGCACCGCCGAAGCCGCACCCACCATAGAAGCCGGTGTGGCCCGGGCAGTAGAGCTGGGCGGGGAAGGCCCGGTGTGTGCACTGGGGACCCTGTATTTCTCCGGCGATGTCCGGCAGGCGTTTGCGAAGCTGAAGTGATTGGTTGAAGGGGTTTCCCGCAGCCACGCACTTCTCCAGATAAAAAGAAAAAGCGGTGACCCGTGCAGGTTGGGTCATCGCTTTTCTTGTCCCTTGCGGGACAGGCAGGGTAAATGATAAGAAGGTAAATGAAGAAAATAGCAAAATGTAGAAAAGAAGCAAAGGCTGCTGTGAGCCGAAGAAGAATGCTCAATGTATCCAAGATGCGCCTTTGTTGGATACAACATACCACGTTTGCAGAAAAATTACAAGAGCTTTTTTAAAATTTTTTAAGAAAAAGGGACGAAAAATCGCATTTTCAGTGAAACGCACAAATTTGACGGAAACTTCCCGGCAAACTGACGAACAAGCATAAAAAGGATGCGCCCCACCGGAAAAGCATCCGGCTTTACAAGCGCAGGGCACTGTGTTAAGATGAATACATCTTAAAATAGAAGGGTGCGGCCTGCGGCGGGCAGGGCACCCTGTTCCGGGTGGGAAAGCCCCGATAAAAGGAGGATGTATATGACAGAACAGGCAGTCGGCGGAGCAAAAATGCCGCTGTTTGGCGGGCGGAAGCCCTTGTTTACCCAGGCAGAGCTGCTGAAGCTGACCGGGCCGCTGCTGATCGAGCAGCTGCTGGAAGTGACGGTGGGCATGGCGGATACCATGATGGTGTCCCGCTGCGGCGAAGCGGCCATTTCCGGCGTCAGCCTGGTGGATATGATCAACAACCTGATCATCGTGCTGTTCGCAGCGCTGGCCACCGGCGGTGCGGTGGTGGTGAGCCAGTTTTTGGGCGCAAAGGAACAGAAAAATGCCGACAAGAGCGCCGGGCAGCTGATCCTGCTCAGCGGCCTTTTCGGCCTGTTGGTGGGTGCGGTCTGCTTCCTGCTGGCGCGGCCCATGATCCGGCTGTTCTATGGCTCCATCGCGGATGACGTGCTGGACGCCGGTGTGCTGTACTTAAAGATCATCGCCATCAGCTACCCGTTCCTGGCGCTGTACAACGGCGGCGCGGCGCTGTTCCGCAGTATGGGCAACTCCAAGATCTCCATGCAGATCAGCGTGCTGATGAACATCATCAACATCGTGGGCAACGCGGTGTGCATCTTCGGCCTGAAGATGGGCGTGGACGGCGTTGCCTGGCCCAGCGTGGTCTCCCGTGTGGTGGCGGCGGCGCTGATCCTGAACAAGTGCTATAAAAAAGACCACGCCCTGAATGTGCCCAAGACCCTGCGGGTGGACGGCCGGATGGCCAAGCGCATTCTGGGCATCGGCATCCCGTCGGCGTTCGAAAACAGCCTGTTCGAAGCGGGCCGCATTCTGGTGGTGAGCATGATCTCCACCTTCGGCACGGTGCAGATCGCCGCCAACGCCGTGGCAAACAACCTGGATGGCATGGGCGTCATTCCCGGCAAGGCCATCGGCCTGGCCATGATCACGGTGGTGGGCCGCTGCATCGGTGCCGGCGACCACGAGCAGACCATTTACTATACCCGCAAGCTGCTGCTGTGGGCCTACATCACCATGGGCCTTTCCAATGGCGCCATCCTGCTGTTCGTCAAGCCGCTGGTGGGCATCTATGCGCTGTCCGGCGAGACCATGGCGCTGGCCATCCTGCTGGTGCAGATCCACGCCGGGTGCGCCCTGCTGCTGTGGCCCAGCTCCTTCGTGCTGCCCAACGCCCTGCGCGCCGCCAACGATGTGAAGTTCACGATGGTGGTCTCCATCCTGAGCATGGCCGTCTGGCGTCTGGGCTTCAGCTACCTGCTCTGCGTCAAGCTGGGCTGGGGCGCAGTGGGCGTCTGGATCGCCATGGTCATCGACTGGATCTGCCGCGTGACCTGCTTTATCACCCGCTTCAAGAGCGGTGCATGGAAGACCAAATATCAGGCATAACATAAAAAGGAGAACCGCATGAAACTCATCAGCTGGAACGTGAACGGGCTGCGTGCCTGTCTGACCCACGGCTTTGCCGAGAGCTTTGCCGCCCTGGACGCGGACATTTTCTCGGTGCAGGAGACCAAGATGCAGCCGGGGCAGGCGGATTTTGCCCCGGAGGGTTATACAGAATACACCTATTCCGCCGAGAAGAAGGGCTATTCCGGCACGGCCTGCTGGTGCCGGAAGGAGCCGCTGCAGGTCACCATGGGCATCGGCGCAGAGTCGCACGACCACGAGGGCCGGGTGCTGACCCTGGAATATCCGGACTTTTATCTGGTCAACTGCTACACCCCCAACAGCCAGGACGGTCTGAAGCGGCTGGACTACCGCATGGAGTGGGAGGACGCCTTCCGGGCCTACCTGCTGGCGCTGGACGCGAAAAAGCCGGTGATCCTCTGCGGAGACCTGAACGTGGCCCATACCGAAATGGACATCAAGAACGCCAGGACCAACCGCATGAGCGCAGGCTTTACCGACCAGGAGCGGGCCAAGATGACCGAACTGCTGGCGGCAGGCTTTGCGGACAGCTTCCGCGTGGTGCACCCGGACGAGGTGAAGTACAGCTGGTGGAGCTACCGCTTCCACGCCCGGGAGAAGAACGCGGGCTGGCGCATCGACTATTTTATTGTATCCAACCGCATCGCGGACAAGATCCGCGCGGCGGAGATCCACAACGAGATCTTCGGCTCTGACCACTGCCCGGTGGAACTGGACATCGATCTGTAAGGAGGATCCTATGCTCAAAAATTATCTGCTGATCTTTTTCATTTCCATGGTGCCTATTGTGGAGCTGCGCGGTGCCATCCCCATCGGCCTGGGCCTGGGTCTGCCGGCACTGCCCACCTACCTGCTGTGCGTGCTGGGCAACATGGTCCCGGTGCCGTTCATCTACCTGTTCGCCCGCAGGTTCCTCATCTGGGGCTATGACAAGCCGCTCATCGGGGGCATCTGCCGCTTCTGCATCAACAAAGGAGAAAAGGGCGGCCGCGCCCTGGAAGCCAAAGCCGGCAAGGGTCTGACCCTGGCGCTGCTGCTGTTCGTGGGCATCCCGCTGCCGGGCACCGGCGCCTGGACCGGAACGCTGGCCGCCTCCATCCTGGACATGAAGTTCAAGGATGTTCTGATCGCCTGCATGGGCGGCGTGCTGTTGGCCGGCATCATCATGGGGCTGGCCAGTGCGGGCCTGCTGGGCGCGGTGAGCGGACTGTTCGCAGTGGGCTGATGTTCCAAAGTCCCGGCGGTGTTGTCGTGGAAATTGACCATAGCTTTTCTATCCGGAGTATGCTAGAATAGACAGCGATGTGTTTTGAAAAGCGGACGGCGTCAAACCGCCCGACAGAAAGGAACGAAGAAACATGGATCAGGCACTCAATCAGAAAATTGATGCGTACATCGCGGAAAATAAGGAACAGATCTTGAAGGACATCGCGGAACTGGTGGCCATCAACAGCGTGGAGGGCACCCCGGAAGAGGGTGCACCCTTCGGTGCAGGCCCCCGCGCGGCACTGGACAAGACGCTGGAACTGGCTTCCGGCATGGGCCTTGCCACCCGCAACTGCGAGAACTACATGGGCTATGCAGAGCTGGCCGGTGCGGATCCGGAAAAGTATCTGGCCACCATCTGCCATGTGGACGTGGTGCCGGTGGGCAACGGCTGGACCGCCGATCCCTTTACCATGCGCATTCAGGACGGCTGGCTGCTGGGCCGCGGCGTTTCGGACGACAAAGGCCCGATGATCGTCACCCTGTATGCTCTCAAGTTCCTCAAAGAGCAGGGCTATGAACTGCGCTATCCCATCCGCGCCCTCATCGGTGACAACGAAGAGACCCATATGCAGGATGTGGAGTACTACCTGAAGAACTACCCGGCTCCTGTGTTCTGCTTCACCCCGGACGCGGAGTTCCCGGTGTGCAACGGCGAAAAGGGCCACTTCGGGGCCAAGATCGTCAGCCCGGTGTGCAATGGCGTCATCGCCGAGTTTGAGGGCGGCGTGGCCAACAACGCGGTACCCGACCGCGCCAGCGCCCTCATCAAGACCGACATTTCCAAGCTGAAGAATGCTCCCAACATCACACTGGAACCGGAAGGTGACGGCGTGCGGGTGCGCGGCTGGGGCAAGGCCGGCCACGCCGCCATGCCGGAAGGCACCGTGAACGCCATCGGTCTGGTGGCCAACTACCTGCTGGACAACGGCCTGTGCAACGAGACCGAGCGTGCCTATCTGGAAGCCCTGCGCAAGCTGCACAGCTCCACGGCAGGCACCGGCCTGGGTATCGACTGCGCCGACGGCCCCTTCGGCCCGCTGACCATCATCGGCGGCCGCATTTATCTGGAAGACGGCAGGCTGGTGCAGACCATCGACAGCCGTTTCCCCACCTGCACCGACGGCGAAAAGCTGACTGCGCAGATCACCGCGGCCCTGGGCAACGGCGCTGTGCTGGAGGACGTGGAAGCGGCAGAACCTTTCTACATCGAAGCCGACAGCCCCGCCATCCAGGCCTGCATCAACACCTACAACGAGGTGACCGGCGAGAACGCCAAACCCTTCACCATGGGCGGCGGCACCTATGCCCGCCACTTCCCCTATGCGGTCAGCTTCGGCCCGGAGCACGTTGACCTGCCGCTGCCGGAGTTCGGCGGCCCGATGCATGGTGCCAACGAGGCCGCACCCATCGACAAGCTGCTGGAGGCCGTGAAGATCTATATCCTGGCGCTGCTGCGTCTGGAGGAGATCGACTTCTGATGAAGGTTCTGGTCATTGATGGACAGGGCGGCGGTCTGGGCCGACAGCTGGTGGCCGGGCTGAGCGCCCAGTGCCCGGAAGCACAGCTGACTGCCGTGGGCACCAACAGTCTGGCCACCAGTGCCATGCACAAGGCAGGGGCCGTGCGTGCGGCCACCGGCGAAAACGCTGTGGTGGTCAACTGCCGCCATGCGGACGTCATCGTGGGCCCTATCGGCATCGTCATCGCGGATGCCCTGCTGGGAGAGATCACCCCGGCCATGGCGAATGCGGTCTGCCAGAGCGGGGCCAAGCGGGTGCTCATCCCGGTAAATCACTGCGACAACTACATCGTCGGCGTGCCGGAACAGCCGGTGAGCCAGCTGGTGAGCGCGGCGGTGCAGAAGGTGAAGAGTTTTTGCGACGGCGAAGGTTGCTGAATGGAACAATGAATAAAACAACGCCCTTCCGATACGAACATTGTATCGGAAGGGCGTTTTGCTGTCTGTTTTTCTTACGGCTTCTGCCGTGCCGCGATCTGTTCGGCGGAAGGCGGAACATCGCCTTGCGCGGCCTTTTCCAGTGCGCCGAGGCGGCGGTCCAGGTCGGTGAGGCGCTGTGCCACCACATCCGGCAGATCCTGCTGGTCCAGATCGTCCGCCGGGTTGACGGCCTTGTTGTTGATGCGCACCACTTCGGCGGGGACGCCCACGGCGGTGCAGTTGGCAGGCAGGTTGCGCAGGACCACGCTGCCCGCGCCGATGCGGGAGTTGTCCCCGATGTACACCGGACCCAGCACCTTGGTGCCGGCACCGATCAGCACGTTGTTGCCCAGCGTGGGGTGGCGCTTGCCGGTGTCCTTGCCGGTGCCGCCCAGGGTCACGCCGTGGTAGATGGTGCAGTTGTCGCCGATCTCGCAGGTCTCGCCGAACACGATGCCCATGCCGTGGTCGATGAACAGGCACTTGCCGATGGTGGCACCGGGATGGATCTCGATGCCGGTGCGGCGGCGTCCGTGCTGGCTGACCCACCGTGCCAGAAAGAAGCGCTTATGCTGGTACAGCCAGTGCGCGATGCGGTGATAGACCAGAATGTGAAAGCCCGGATACAGCAGAATGACCTCCAGCACACTGCGTGCGGCGGGATCCTTGCGCTGAATGTTCCGTGCGTCCTCCAATAAACCCATGGGGGAACCCTCCCTTTTTTGCAGACCATACCCGCCCGACTGCGGGTCCACTCTCTTGTTCTTCTTATAATAACACAGCTTGTGCGGAATGTACAGCAATATGCTAGGAATTGCCGGGACTAACCGGAAAATCCGTCTTTTGGGTAGAGTAGCTAAAAATACCGGAGAGAAGCGGCAAACCTTTTCACAACAAATTGCCTCCGAAAGCATTGACACATTTCGCGCTTCTATGCTAAAATATTATGAAACGAATTGCAAACCCAAAAGGAGACAACACCATGCAGAAAAGCGCGCTGAGCAGCAAGCAGAAGAATTTGTTCGCGTCCGGTTTTGCCGTGGGTTCGTTGTTTCCTTTTTTTGTGAAGTGAGCTTTTCCCTTTGCGGGGAAAAGTTTTTTTTTGCCCGTTTGCGGCTTTTGGCCGCAGACCGTGCCGGACAGGAGAGGAGACCGCCATGCTGCTTGTAAACGCTGTGAACACCGAAGGACGACCGCTGGAGATCTTTGTGAAGGACGGCAGGATCGCCGCCGTGGGCCAGGAGCTGGAGGCTCTGGCCGGGGACAACGAGACGGTAGTGGATGCGGGGGGGCTGACCGTGCTGCCCGCGTTCGTGGACCTGCACTGCCATTGGCGCACCCCGGGTTTTGAGTACAAAGAGGACATCGAGACCGGCAGCCGCGCCGCTGCTGCCGGCGGCTACACCTTCGTGAACCTGATGCCCAACACCAAGCCCGTCTGCTCGTCTGCCGCGCAGGCCATGATGGTGGAGCAGAAAGCCGCTGCCGTGGGTCTGTGCGATGTGAACCAGACCGTCTCCATCACGGAAAACTTCGACGGCAAGA
This sequence comes from uncultured Faecalibacterium sp., assembly GCA_934525845.1. Lineage (GTDB taxonomy): Bacteria > Bacillota > Clostridia > Oscillospirales > Ruminococcaceae > Faecalibacterium. The sequence goes on from CAKSZS010000009.1 coordinate 52,257, forward strand.
GCATCGACCACCTCAAGACCCTGCCCGCCAGCGTGAAGTTCATCACCGAGGACGGCCACGGTGTGCAGGACAACGCCACCATGGCGCGGGCCTTTGCCATCTGCACCCAGAAGGACATCACGGTCATGAGCCACGCCGAGGACATGGAGATCAGCCCCTGGGACTACCGCCTGGCCGAGGACATCGAGACCGTGCGCAACTGCTGGCTGAGCGAGTACTACCAGACCCGCCTGCATATGTGCCATGTGTCCACCCGCGGCGCACTGGACGCCATCCAGATGGCAAAGCTCCGGGGTGCACCGGTCACCTGCGAGGTGACCCCCCACCATCTGTGGTTCACCAACGACACCTGCGATTACCGCGTGAATCCGCCCATCCGTACCGCCGACGATGTGCAGGCCCTGGTGGACGGCATCCGCAGCGGCATCGTGGACGCCATTGCCACCGACCACGCGCCCCACTCCGAAGAGGACAAGCTCAAGGGCATGGCCGGTATGGTGGGCAGCGAGACCGCCTTCGGCGTCTGCTACACCAAGCTGTGCAAACAGGAGGGCCTGCCCCTGGAGGTGCTGGTGCACCTGATGAGCACCCGCCCGGCGGAGATCCTGGGCCTTGCCAAGGGCCAGCTGGAGCCGGGCTACGATGCAGACTTGGTGCTGGTGGACCTGGACACCCCCTACACTGTGGACAAGGAGAAGCTCCACTCCAAGAGCCACAACACCCCTTTCGACGGCGTGGAGCTTTACGGCAAGGTGTGCGCCACCATCAAGGGCGGCAAGATCACCTATCAGGCAGAAGAGTAAAGAAAACCCTCTCAGTCAACGCCTGACGGCGTTGCAAGCTCTCCCGAAAGGGAGAGCTTTGGACGATGATGAACAGCTGCCCTCTTTGAAAAAGCTCCCCCCTCGGGGGAGCTGGCGCGTAAGCGCCTGAGAGGGTTATCCATATAAAAAGAGAACATACAGGAGGACACCCAAATGACGAACATGGACAAGCTTTACGAAGCAGTGGAAGCACGCGGCCCGGTGTGTGTGGGTCTGGACACCGATTTCAGCTACCTGCCCGCCGATTTTGTGGACAGCACCCTGACCAGGGGCGAGAACATCGTGCGCTTCAACCAGAAGCTCATCGACGCCACCAAGGCCGTGGCGGGCTGCTACAAGGTGCAGATCGCTTACTACGAGTCGCTGGGTCTGGAGGGCCTGAAGGCCTACGCCGACACCCTGAAGGCCGTGCGGGAAGCCGGTGTGCCGGTCATCGCCGACATCAAGCGCGGCGACATCGCCAAGACCGCCGAGATGTACGCCATGGGCCACTTCACCGGCGACTTCGAGGCCGACTTTGTCACCTTGGCCCCCTACATGGGTCTGGATTCCATCAGCCCCTATCTGCCCTACGCCGAAAAGCAGGGCAAGGGAATGTTCGTGCTGTGCCGCACCTCCAACGGCGGCGCCAAGGACTTTGAGTACGAGAAGCTGGCCGACGGCCGCCACGTCTACGACCTGGTGGGCGACAAGCTGAACGCTCTGGGCAAGGACTACATGGGCGAGCACGGCTACTCCTCCATCGGTCTGGTCATCGGCGGCACCCACATCGAGGAGGCCACCGAGATCCGCGCCAAGTATCAGGACAGCTTCTTCCTCATCCCCGGCTACGGCGCACAGGGCGGCAAGGCCGAGGATATCGCCCAGTACCTCACCAAGGGCAACGGCGGCGTGGTCAACTCCAGCCGCGGCATCCTGCTGGCTTACAAAAAGCAGCCGGGCACTGCCTTTGACGAGGCCGCTTACAACGAGTGTGTGAACATGAAGGAGGCCATTGCTCATGCGTGCAGCCTGCTGTGAAGCCACCGTCCTGCGCAATGAGGTCATTGCCCCGGACATCCGCCTGCTGACCGTGGTGTGGCCGGACCGCGACCACGCCCCCCACGCAGGCCAGTTCTTCACCCTGCGCTCCTGGGGCGCAGACGAAGCCCCCTTCCTGTCCCGCCCCATCAGCGTGCACCGCTGGAACCCGGACAGCAGCACCATCGAGTTTTTGTATCAGGTGGTGGGCGAGGGCACCGAGAAGCTGGCACAGCTCAAGCAGCAGGATACCTTCCAGCTCACCGGCCCCATGGGCAACGGCTTTGATGTGCCGGACATCCTGAGCAAGTACAAAAAGATCGCCGTGGTGGGCGGCGGCATCGGCACTGCGCCCATGTTCCAGCTCACCCGCGAGCTGGCCGCTGCCGGGGTAAAGCCGGATGTGTTCTTCGGCTTCCGCGACACCCCCTACTGCATGGAGGAGTACCGCCCCATCGCAAACCTCGTCAAGGTGTCCACCGACACCGGCGCGGTGGGCTTCCACGGCTTTGTCACCCAGCTGTACGACCCGGCGGACTACGACGTGGTGCTGGTGTGCGGCCCCACCGTCATGATGCGCAATGCCGCCCGCCTGTGTGCCGAAAAAGGCACCCCCTGCTTTGTGAGCATGGAAAAGAAGATGGCCTGCGGCATCGGAGCCTGCCTGGGCTGCACCTGCGAGACCAGGAGCGGGGAAGGCAAGAGTGTGTGCAAGAATGGCCCGGTCTTTGATGCAACGGAGGTGTTCTACTGATGGCGGACCTAAAAACGAACCTGCTGGGCTTTTCCATGAACAGCCCCATCATTGGCGCATCCGGCACCGTGGGCTACGGCGTCGAGTACGAGGAACTGGCCGATTTCAGCAAGATCGGCGGCATCTCCGGCAAGGGCCTGACCCTGCACGGCCAGTACGGCAACAAGGGCGAGCGCCTGTGGGAGACCCCTTCCGGCCTCATCAACAGCATCGGCCTGCAGAACCCCGGCGTGCAGCACTTCATTGACGTAGAGCTGAACGAGATGCTGGAACTGAAGCAGAAGTACGGCACGGTGGCCATCGCCAACCTGGGCGGTCACAGCGAGGAAGAGTATGTGGAGGGTGCGGCGATGCTCAGCGACAGCGCTGTGGACATCGTGGAACTGAACATCTCCTGCCCCAACGTCAAGGTGGGCGGTATGGCTTACGGCGTCAAGGCCGAGGCGGCTGGCGAGGTGGTGCGCATGGTGCGTGACGCCTGCAAAAAGCCCCTGATGGTCAAACTCAGCCCCCAGGCCGAGAACATCCCCGCGATGTGCAAGGCTGTGGAAGCTGCCGGTGCGGATGCCATCAGCCTGACCAATACTTTCCAGGCCTGCGCCATTGATCTGGAAAAGCGCCGTCCGGTGTTCAACAACATCTTTGCGGGCCTGTCCGGCCCGGCGGTGCGGCCCATTGCCCTGCGCATGGTATGGCAGGCCGTGGGTGCTGTGAACATCCCGGTGGTGGGTCTGGGCGGTATCGCCACCGGCCGCGACGCACTGGAATTCATCATGGCGGGTGCCACGGCGGTGCAGGTGGGTGCGGCAAACTTTGCCAATCCCCGCGCCATGGAGACCATCGCCGACGAGATGGCTCAGTGGATGGACGCCCACGGCGTGAAGACGCTGGACGAGATCCGCGGCTGTGCCCGGAATGCTGAATAATCCGATTGATATACCAGCAAAATGCTGATTTATACGCATGAAGAAAAATGTACTGCATAAATTTGCAAATCCTGCAAAAGCGTGGTACAATACCGTTCAAACAACTGTTTTTTGAAAAAAGAGAGGGAGAAAGATTATGAGTGAAGCACTTGAGATCCTGAAGAGCTGCGACGCATTCCTGGAAGGTCACTTCCTGCTGTCCTCCGGCCGCCATTCCAGCGCCTACTGCCAGATGGCTTACCTGCAGCAGTACCCCGACCGCTGCGCCGAGGTGATGAAGGCCGTGGCCGACAAGGTCAAGGAGATGGACGTGGACGTCATCGTCGGCCCGGCCATGGGCGGCATCGTGTATGCTTACGAGCTGGCCCGCCAGACCGGCAAGCGTGCCATCTTCACCGAGCGCGTGGACAACGTGATGACCCTGAAGCGCTTTGCCATCCACCCGGGTGAGAAGTGCCTCATCGCCGAGGACGTGGTGACCACCGGCATCTCCTCTCTGGAGACCAAGAGGGTCATCGAGGAGAACGGCGGCATCTGCGTGGGCATCACCTGCGTGGTGGACCGCACCAAGCCCGAGGCTCCGTCGCCCATTCCCATCGTGGCCAGCGCCCTCAAGCTGGACCTGCCCAACTACGCACCGGAAGAGTGCCCCATCTGCAAGGAGGGCAAGCTGCCGCTGGTGCACCTGGGCAGCCGCAAGATGAAGCAGGAAGCCAAGCAGACCCTGTAACTTTTGACAACAGCTTGTGTTGAAACGAGGAAAACTATGAACGCATATCTTCTTTTGGCAAACGGCATGGTCTTTGCCGGTCAGTCGGTGGGTGCCGAGGGCGTGACCGTGGGTGAGGTGGTGTTCGCCACCGGTATGGTGGGCTTTCAGGAGACCCTGACCGACCCCAGCTACTACGGCCAGATCATCACCCAGACCTACCCCCTCATTGGCAACTATGGCATGAACAAGGACGACATGGAGTCCGATAAGATCTGGGCTAAGGGCTATATCGTCCGCGAAGCCTGCACCACGCCTTCCAACTGGCGCTGTGAGGAAACGCTGGACAGCTTTTTGAAAAAGAACAACACCATCGGCATTGAGGGCATCGATACCCGCCACCTGACCCGCATCATCCGGGAGAGCGGCGTGATGAATGGCGCCATCCTGACCACCTTTGACCCTGCCGACCCGGCCAACAAGGAGCAGACCGAAGCCCTGCTGGCTGAAATTCGTGCCTACGCTGTCACCGATGCCGTGAAGAACGTGACCTGCGAAAAGCCCGAGGTGTACAACGAGAAGGGCGAGACCCACATCGTGCTGATGCACTACGGCTGCAAGCGCAACATCGTGCGCTGCCTGGTCAAGCGCGGCTGCAAGGTGACCGTGATGCCCGCCTTTGCCACCGCCGAGGAAGTGGCGGCTCTGCACCCGGACGGCATCATGCTGTCCAACGGCCCCGGCGACCCCGCCGAGCCGGTGGAGGTCATCGAGAACCTGAAGCACATCTTTGAGCTGGGCATCCCCACCTTCGGCATCTGCCTGGGCCACCAGCTGAGTGCACTGGCCGCTGGTGCCAAGACCATGAAGCTGAAGTACGGCCACCGCGGTGCCAACCAGCCCGTCACCGATTTTGCCTCCGGCCGCACCTTCATCACCAGCCAGAACCACGGTTACGCCGTGGTGGGCGACGAGCTGCCCGCCGAGATGGGCGAGGTGGCCCAGGTGAACGCCAACGACGGCACCTGCGAGGGCATCCAGTACAAGAAGTGGAACTGCTTTACCGTGCAGTTCCACCCGGAAGCAAACGGCGGCCCCAAGGACACCGAATTCCTGTTCGACCGCTTCCTGAACAACGTCAAAGCAGCAAAAAAGGAGGCACGCTGAAATGCCGAAGGACCCTAGAATCAAGAAAGTGCTGGTCATTGGCTCCGGCCCCATCATCATCGGTCAGGCCGCTGAGTTCGACTACTCCGGCACCCAGGCCTGCCGTGCCCTGAAAGCAGAGGGCATTGAGACCGTTCTGCTCAACTCCAATCCCGCCACCATCATGACCGACCCGGACGTGGCCGACCATGTTTACATTGAACCCATGACCCTGGAAGTTGTGGAGCGCATTCTGGACATCGAGAAGCCCGACTCCGTGCTGCCCAACCTGGGCGGTCAGATGGGCCTGAACCTGTCCATGGAGCTGGCCCGTTCCGGCTATCTGGACCGCACCGGAATCCGTCTGCTGGCCTGTAAGCCCGAGACCATCGACCGTGCCGAGGACCGTGAGCTCTTCAAGGAGACCATGGAAAAGCTGCACCAGCCCATCATTCCTTCGGAAGTCGTGGAGACCCTGCAGGATGCTCTGGCCTGTGCTGACCGCATCGGCTACCCGGTCATCGTGCGCCCGGCCTTTACCATGGGCGGCACCGGCGGCGGCATCTGCGAGACCAAAGAAAAGCTCATCGAGATCGGCACCAACGGCCTGCGCCTTTCTCCCATCCATCAGATTTTGGTGGAAAAGTGCATCGCCGGCTGGAAAGAGATCGAGTACGAGGTCATGCGCGACCACAAGGGCAACGTGATCACCGTGTGCAACATGGAGAACCTGGACCCCGTGGGCATCCACACCGGCGACTCGGTGGTCGTGGCCCCCTCCCAGACCCTGACCGACCATGAGTACCAGATGCTGCGCACCGCTGCCCTGGACATCATCACCGAGCTGGGCATCGAGGGCGGCTGCAACTGCCAGTTCGCCCTGAAGCCCGACAGCTTTGACTATGCGGTCATCGAGGTCAACCCCCGTGTGTCCCGCTCTTCCGCTCTGGCTTCCAAGGCCACCGGCTACCCCATCGCCAAGGTGGCCACCAAGATCGCCATCGGTTACACGCTGGACGAGATCACCAACGACGTCACCGGTAAGACCTGCGCCTGCTTTGAGCCGGCCCTGGACTACATCGTGGTCAAGTACCCGAAGTGGCCCTTTGACAAGTTCGTTTACGCCGACAAGTCTCTGGGCACCCAGATGATGGCCACCGGCGAGGTGATGAGCATCGGCAACAGCTTTGAAGCCGCCATGATGAAGGCTGTCTCTTCCATCGAGCTGGGCATGGACACCCTGACCCATAAGCCCTTTGAGGAGCTGACCGACGACGAGATCGTGGCCCATATGCACGTGCAGGACGCCGAGCGTGTGTTCTGCGTGTACGAAGCCCTGAAGCGCGGCATCGATCACCAGACCATCTACCGCATCACCAAGATCGACTGGTGGTTCCTGGACAAGATGCAGCATCTGGCCAACCTGGAGAACGGCCTGGCCAAGTGCAACGGCCAGCTGTCTCTGGAGCAGTACAGGGAAGCCAAGAAGTACGGCTTCCAGGATAAGACCATCAAGCGTCTGGCTCAGGTGGACACCCTGCCCGTGGAGAACTACCGCGCCGGTTTCAAGATGGTGGATACCTGCGCCGCCGAGTTCTCCGCCAACACCCCCTACTTCTACTCCACCTACGACGGCGACAACGAAGCTGCCGAGTTTATCGCCGAGAAGGAAGCGGAAGCTGCCGCCAAGGGCGAACCCAAGAAGAAAAAGGTGCTGGTCTTCGGTTCCGGCCCCATCCGCATCGGCCAGGGCATCGAGTTCGACTACTGCTCGGTGCACTGCGTGTGGACCCTGAAGAAGCATGGCTGCGAGGCCATCTTGGTCAACAACAACCCCGAGACCGTCTCCACCGACTTTGACACCGGCGACCGTCTGTACTTCGACCCGCTGAACCCGGAGAGCGTGGACAACATCATCGCCACCGAGAAGCCGGATGCCTGCGTGGTGCAGTTCGGCGGACAGACCGCCATCAAGCTGGCCAAGCACATGGACGAGATCGGCCTGCCCATTCTGGGCACCCCGGCGGACGCCATCGACGAGGCCGAGGACCGTGAGCGCTTCGACGAGCTGCTGGAGCGCTGCCGCATCCCCCGCGCCCCCGGCCGCACCGTGTTCAACCTGGACGAAGCCCTGGCTGCTGCCGATGAGATCGGCCTGCCGGTGCTGATGCGTCCTTCCTACGTCCTGGGCGGTCAGAACATGATCGTGGCCTACACCAAGGCCGACGTCATCGAGTACATGGGCGTCATCACCGAGCACGTGGACATGGATCACCCGGTGCTGCTGGATAAGTACATCATGGGCACCGAGTGCGAAGTGGACGCCATCTGCGACGGCGAGAACTTCCTGATCCCCGGCGTTATGGAGCAGGTGGAGCGCACCGGCGTGCACTCCGGCGACTCCATCTGCGTCTACCCGGCCCAGCACCTGACCCAGGCCGAGATCGACACCATGGTGGACTACACCGGCCGCTTTGCCCGGGAGCTGCACGTCACCGGTCTGGTGAACGTCCAGTATGCGGTCTCCAACGGCAAGGTGTACGTCATTGAGGTGAACCCCCGCTCTTCCCGCACCGTGCCCTATATCTCCAAGGTCACCGGCGTGCCCATGGTGGATCTGGCTGTGCGCTGCTGCCTGGGCGAGAAGCTGACCGATATGGGCTACGGCACCGGCCTGCACCCCAACGCACCCTATGTGGCCGTCAAGGTGCCTGTGTTCAGCTTTGAGAAGCTGCACGGCGTGGACACCCAGTTCGGCCCCGAGATGAAGTCCACCGGCGAGGTGCTGGGCATTGCCCCCAACTACCACGACGCCCTGCTCAAGGGTCTGATCGGTGCGGGCTATACCTTCAAGACCCCCGGCCCGGCTTCCTGCTGCATCTTCACCGTGAAGGACAGCGACAAGCCGGAGTTCGTGGACATTGCCTGGAAGCTTAAGAGCATGGGCTACAAGCTGTACGGCACCTCCGGCACCTGCGCATGGCTCAACAAGCACATGGTGCCCTGCAACGAGGTGCGCAATATGTCCGGCGAGTCGCCCAACATCGTGGACCTGCTGCAGAGCGGTCTGGTGGACTACGTGTTCTCCACCAGCGCCAAGGGCCGTGACCCCAAGCGCGATTCCGTCCGCCTGCGCCGCAAGGCCGTGGAGCTGAGCATTCCCTGCATCACCGCCGTGGATACCGCCAATGCATTGGTGAACTGCCTGCGCAGTGACCACAGCCTGGAGAATATCCCGCTGGTGGACATTGCGACTCTGTATCACCGCAAGTAATTGCACCGGAAATTCCAAGAGAAACTGCGTAAAGACCGACTTTCTACAGCGCCCGCCAAAACGGCGGGCGCTGTATTTGTGAAAGGTCGACAGAGAACAAAAAGGTTCGTGCGCAATAAAAGACATTTCGTGCGCAATCCATCGCAAACAGTGCGCGAAGTATGTTATACTCAACAACGCAAAATTTGCCAAAAGGACGTTACTTTTGGACACTCCAGGAGGATACCGATACATGACCCGTTCCCAGATGATCGAGACCGTCGCACGCAAGACCGGCTTTACCGAAGCGCAGGTCGAAACGACGATGGATGCAATGTTTGACCAGATCGCCGATTGCCTGCGCGCTGACGAGAAGGTGACCATCGCCGGCTTTGGCCGTTTTGAGATGCGTCCCCGCAAGCCGAAGGCTTACACCAACCCCAAGACCAAGGTCTCCAGCCGTCTGGAGTCCACCTCCATCCCCGGCTTCAAGGCCAGCGGCCGCTTCAAGCAGAAGCTGGAAGCCGGCAAGACCAAGGCTGCTGAGGAGAACGTCTGATTTTACGATCAAACGCAGAGAGCTGCACCCACTACGCGGGTGCGGCTCTTTTTTGTTAGGCGGCTCGCCCTCTCCGTCATTGCTCACGCAATGCCGCCTTGCTCCCCTTTTTGTCGCCTGCGGCAATATCTGCTCCCCACTTTGTCACCTGCGGTGACATTTCTCCCCGGCGCGGGGAGAATCTTTCCCGGCCGGGGAAAGTCTATCAAAGAGAAAGGCTTTGGCAGTCTACGCAAAGTTTCCAGTTTCGCCAGAGGCTCTTCCCTTGGGAGAGCTGGCGCGTAAACGCCTGAGAGGGTGAGCCGCGTAAATTTTATAAGAGGATACCTTATCGTTCCATGCTGACAACCAGACAATTTCATGATATACTGATTTCAACAAAAATGACAAGAGAACGGAGTTGTCCAAATGCTTTACAGCGAATTGCAGTGCAGCGAAGCCATCCACAAAGCGGTGGAACGCATGGGCTTTGCGGAAATGACCGAAATTCAGGAAAAAACCATTCCTGTTATGCTGGCCGGGCATGACGTCATCGCCAAGGCCCCCACCGGCACCGGCAAGACCTGTGCCTTCGGCATCCCGGTGGCGGAGCACATCGTGCCGGAAAACAAGTATCCCCAGGCTGTCATCATGGCCCCCACCCGGGAGCTGGCCCAGCAGATCGCCGACGAGCTGACCCAGCTGACCTACTTCATGCCGGAAGTGCAGGTGGCCTGCGTGTACGGCGGTGCCAACATGGAAAAGCAGGCAAAGCGCCTGGCCGAGGGCTGTCAGATCGTGGTGGCGACCCCGGGCCGTCTGATGGACCACTATAAGCACCATACCATTGACATCTCCCACGTCACCCAGATCGTGCTGGATGAAGCAGACGAGATGCTGAACATGGGCTTTTACAAGGACGTGCGCCACATCATCGAGATGATGAAGGCCCGCAAGGCCCTGTCCATGTTCTCGGCCACCATCAGCCGCGAGGTGATGGACATCGGCTGGCTGTACCAGCACAACGCCGAGGAGATCACCGTGCAGCCCAAGGAAGAGAGCCAGCCCAAGATCACCCAGTATATGCTGGAGACTTCCGGCCGCAACAAGCTGTCCGACCTGGCTCAGATCATCATTGGCGAGGGCTACAAGCGGGTCATGGTGTTCTGCGATACCAAGTTCAACACCGCCACTCTGGCCAATCAGCTGGCCCGCCTGGGGTTCTCGGTGGACTGCCTGCACGGCGACCTCTCCCAGAAGGAGCGCAACCAGATCATGCAGTCTTTCCGTGAGGGCAGACTGTCCATTCTGGTGGCAACCGATGTGGCGGCCCGCGGCATCGATGTTTCGGATGTGGATGCGGTTATCAACTACGACGTGCCCAGCGACAACGAACATTACACCCACCGCATCGGCCGCACCGGCCGTGCCAAGAAAGAAGGCGTGAGCTACCTGTTCTATGTGCCCGAGGAGAAAAAGCGGGTGCAGGAACTGCTGCGCCTGACCCGCAACACCGACCTGTGCACCCCGGTGCACTTCGACTTCAACCATGAGCACATCGTGGTGGAGCAGAAGCAGGACAGCGCCGACCGGTTCCAGATCAAGTGTTATTTCTGATCATTGGCAATAAAAAAGTGTTTCCCTCTGCGCGGGAAACACTTTTTTATTAAAACCTCTTGACCTTCCCCTTTCTGGAAGGTGTAGGATAGTCCTGTAAGGAGGCATCCGGGACCATGAAGATCAACGAAGTGGAAGCCGCCGTGGGTGTGACCAAGAAAAACATCCGCTTTTACGAAGAGGAAGGCCTGCTCTCTCCCCGCCGGGAGCCGGGCAACGGCTACCGCATTTATTCGCAGGCGGACGTGGAGAGCTTGCGCCGCATCAAGCTGCTGCGCAAGCTGGACGTGCCGCTGGCGGACATCCGCGCCATGCTGGAAGGGCAGTGCACCCTGGCCGAGGGCATGGTCCAGCAGCTGGAACGTCTGCACAGCCGCCGCGCGGACCTGGACGAAGCGGTCAGCTTCTGTGAGCTGCTCCAAAAGGAACCCGGAGACCTCGATCAACTGGATGTGGAGCAGACACTGGCGCGTCTGACCGCAAAAGAGGAACAGGGGGTGACCTTTGTGAACATTGAGCAGGTGGACCGGAAAGCCGAGCGCATCAAAGGTGCGCTGGTGGGCGCGGGATTGTTCACGGCTGTGATGCTTCTTTCCATTGGCATTCTGGCGTGGGTGTTCTTTGCGCTCGACCCGCAGGATATGCCGCCGCTGCCGCTGCTGGTGGTACTGTTCGGCATCCCGGCGGGGTGCATCGTGGGCACACTGAAGGTGCTGCTGGACCGCATTGAAGAGATCGGAAAGGGAGAAGAAGATGCTTATCGTAACTATTAACGAAGTCCCCGGGAAAAAGCTGGAAGCCTTGGGCGTGGTGCGGGGCAGCACGGTGCAGAGCCGCAATCTGGGCCATGATGTAATGGCGGGTTTCCGCACGCTGGTGGGCGGCGAGGTGACCGACTACGCCGAGATGCTCACCGAGGCCCGGCAGATCGCCACAGGCCGCATGGTGAAAAACGCCGAGGAACTGGGCGCGGATGCTGTAGTGGGGATGCGGTATGCTTCTGCCAGCGTCATGCAGGGCGCGGCAGAAGTCATTGCTTATGGAACGGCGGTGAAATTCGTATGAGTACCAAAGAAAAGCAGGGCTTTGGCTTGTATTTCCTGTTCGCATTTGGCTTGGCGTGGCTGCTGCAGGTGTATGCCAGCCTGCTGCTCATCCGGGACGGCAACGCTGTGGCATATCAGGCCCTGCTGGCCGTGAGTATGTTCTGCCCGCTGGCGGCGGTACTGCTGGTAAAGAAGGTCTTTCTGCATCAGCCTACCGGCATCGGTTGGAAGGCGCAGGGCAAGCGCCGCTATTGGCTGACTGCATGGTTTGCTCCGGCGGTGTTTACCGTGTTAGCGGCGGTGCTGTATTTTGCGGTGTTCCCGTCCCGGCTGGACCTCTCCTGCAGCTGGCTGGTGACTGCCTACGGCGGTGAGATGGACGCTGCCACGCTCCGCAGTCAACTGGGCGTGTCCAATGTCAGCTACATCTTACAAACCGGCCTGTTTGCCATCACACTGGCACCGCCCATCAATATGTTCTTTGCGCTGGGCGAAGAAGCCGGCTGGCGCGGGTATATGATGCCCTGCCTGAAGGAGCGCTTCGGCCTGCTCAATGGCCGCCTGCTGGGTGGTGTGATCTGGGGCGTGTGGCATTGGCCCATCATGCTGCTGACCGGCTACGAGTACGGCACAAATTATCTGGGAGCGCCGGTTCTGGGCCTTGTGGTATGGTGTGTGGTTTGCTTTGCCCTCAACACCCTGCTGGACTGGTTCTATGAAAAGACCGGCTGCATCTGGGTGCCTGCCGTTGCGCACGGTGCGTTCAATGCCATTGCAAGCATTGCACAGGTGCTGACTTACCCGGCGGATGCCTACTACAATGTACTCGGTCCGATGCCCATCGGCCTGATCGGAATGCTGCCCATGCTGGCCGTTGCTGTTTGGCTGACCCTGCGGCAGATGAAGCAGGAAGAAAAGAACTGAATCTCGATGCAAGTCCCATGTCCGCACCACTGTGGTGCTGGACGTGGGACTTTTTTGTGTTATACTCAGTGCAGGACACCAGACGGAGCGGACGAGCTGGTGAAACCGCGAGGAGGAACCATGGACCGATTGCTTTTTGCTCTGGCGCTGGTGTTGACCGCGAGATCGATCTCCCTGCTCACTGGCCGGAACCGGCGGCAGCTTCAAAAGGTGCCGGAGGGAATGTCGATTCTGTGCCAGCCGCCCGGAAAGCGGTATATATTGTATGCGCTGGGCGTTGTGGTGATGGCAGTCGTTCTGTTCTTTGGGGTCTTATACCTCCTGGACGGTGCCCCTGAATCCGCACGGCCAATGTGGGGCCTGTGCATCGCAGTGGCAGTACTGACCTTGGGCGTCTGCATCCTGGGCGGGAACATACAGGCAAAAGACTGCGTGTATTATGATGAGGAAAAGTTCCAGGTCAACCGGCCTTTTCGGGAGCCGCAGGTCTATCCGTGGAGCGAGGTCGGCACGATCCGGGGCAGCTTTGACCGGGAGATCACGCTGTATCAGAGGGATGGAACGAAGATCCTTGCCGCGGGGGTCGGCATGGTGCATTACGAGGGCTTCTGCGCAGTGCTCAAGCAGAAGTGTCCGGGCAGCACGATGGAATATTACCGGACACAGCACAGCGAACATCCACAGAAATGCGTTCTGCGCTATGGGCCGGAGTATTATTTGTTGGCGGTCATGGGAATTTTGATGCTGCCGGTATATCTGGCAATGCTGGCGTCTGCAGGGGGAGCAGAATTTCTCCAGCGGCTCCCGCAAAGCGAACCGTCCGAATGGTTCAGCCTTTGGTTCGGGCCGATCAGCGGCATAGCAGGAATCATTGCACTGGTCGTTTTCTGCAATACAAAAGTGTGGTGTTCCCCGGCGGGCCTGGTGCTGAAATTTCCCCTGCGGAAAAAGCAGGAAGTTTCCTGGAGAGAAATTCAGAAGATCGAGCTGGTCATGACCCGGAAACAAGGAAAACAAACATGGAAATGGCTGCGGCTTTTTACAAAGGAGAAGGTGTATCGAATCGATTTGGCGTTTCTCACCGCCGGAAAAGATGACTTTTGGACCGAACTTTTGAAAAATATCAAAAAGTATGAGATCCCCTGTGAGTCAGCGAGAAAATAAAAACGCAGATTTCTGGCATGAAACCAGCAGAAAACAGGAAAAGACGGTCAAAAACAGAAGATTTTTCAGCGAAAAACTAGCTGTTGTATACAAATGAAGAAAAATGGCGAAAAACTTTGAAAAAAAGCTTGCCAAAACCCCTTGGATGTGGTACTATATGTGAGCGCCAAGCGCTGAGACAAAAGAATGACTTCTGAAGCCTCAGCAGGAAGCTCTTGAAAAGAACCAATAGATGCT
>CAKSZS010000010.1 GCA_934525845.1 uncultured Faecalibacterium sp.
AATCAGACTAAACAGCCCACAGAACACATCCTTGCCTGTTTGTCGTCTTCGCCCTCCAATGCAAAGATCGTGCGGACAGCGGCAACGATGGCAAAGGCGTTCGGCGGGACCTTTACAGCTCTGTATGTCCGGACTCCCGATTCGGATCAGATGGGAAAAGAAGATCGTCGGCGTTTGCAGCAGCATATTCGCATGGCGGAGCAGGCAGGTGCCGACATTTCTACGATCTACGGGGATGACATTCCGCAGCAGATCGCAGAGTTTGCCCGGATCTCAGGCATTACAAAAATCGTACTGGGACGTTCCAGCGTTCACCGCCGCCATTTCTGGAGCGGTCCTCCGCTGACAGAAAAGCTAACTCAGACTGCACCCAATTTGGATATTTATATCATCCCGGATGTTGCAGCGGAAAACGACTATGGCTCTGGCCGGAAGCTGTTTATCCGTTCTCTTCTGCCTTCTGTCCGTGACCTGCTGATCACAGTCGGCATTCTGGCCTGCATCACGGTCATCGGCTTTCTATTTCTGCAGCTGGACTTTGCACGGTACAACATTATTATGTTCTATATGTTGGGCGTGTTATTTACGGCACTGTTTACCAGCGGTTACACCTGCGGCATACTGGGATCTATTGCCAGTGTGGCATTATATAATTTCTTCTTGACAGAGCCGCGCTTGACATTCCATGCGTATGATCCCGGCTATCAGGTCACGTTTGCGCTGATGTTGACTTGTGCGATCAGTACCTGTACTTTAACAACGCGGCTGAAGGATCACGCCAAAATGTCTGCACAGGCGGCGTTTCGGACGAAAGTGCTGTTTGATACAAACCAGCTTTTGCAGAAGGCAAACAGCGAAGAAGAAATTCTTTCGTTGACGGCTTCCCAGCTGATGAAGCTGCTGAACCGGAGCCTGATCGTCTACCCGGAACAAAACGGAGGTCTTGGCTCAGAACAGCTTTTTTCGGTTGACGGGGGATCGGCGCAAAATATCTTTTCCGCACCGGAGGAACGTGCTGCAGCAAACTGGACATTTGCAAACAAAAAGCGCTCCGGTGCAAGCACAGAGAACTATCCGGATGCAAAGGGGCTTTATCTTGCACTTCGGACCGGAGGCGGCGTGTTTGGAGTAATTGGGATCGATCTGTCCGAAAAACCGCTGGATGCCTTTGAAAACAGCGTGCTGCTTTCCATTCTTGGCGAAGGTGCACTGGCGATCGAAAACCGCAGAAATGCGCTGGAAAAAGAGCAAGCAACATTACAGGCAAAGAATGAAGAGCTGCGTGCAAACTTGCTGCGCACGATCTCGCATGACCTACGCACCCCGCTGACCTCCATTTCCGGCAATGCCAGCAATCTGCTTTCCAACGGAGAAACACTGGATACAGAGACCCGGAACAAGATCTGCACCGATATTTTTGATGATGCACAATGGCTGATCGGTCTGGTGGAGAATCTGCTTTCCATTACCCGCATTGAAGATGGGCGAATGAATCTGCAGATCTCACCGCAGCTGATGGACGAGATGATCGAAGAAGCACTGCATCATGTCAACCGGAAAAGCTGTGAGCACACCATTACAACACAGTATGAGGACGAGATCCTTTTGGTCAATGTGGATGCACGGCTGATCATGCAGGTCATTGTCAATCTTGTGGACAACGCCATCAAATACACCCCTGCGGGTTCGGTCATTCAAATTTCGGCTTACAGAAAAGACCATCAGGTCGTAGTGGAGGTTGCAGATAACGGTCCCGGCATTCCGGAGCGTGCAAAAGCACAGGTGTTCGAGATGTTTTATACCGGGCAGAGCCGCATAGCAGACAGCCACCGCAGCCTTGGATTAGGATTGCCCCTCTGCCGTGCGATCCTGACGGCGCACGGCGGAACATTGACCCTGCGCGACAACATTCCCAATGGCAGTGTCTTTTCTTTTGCATTGCCGCAAAGCGAGGTGAATATTCATGAATAAGCCGTCCATTCTGGTCGTAGAGGATGATGTTCCGGTACGGTGTCTGATCACAACGACCCTGAAGACCCACGGCTATAAATATCTGACCGCTTCCAATGGGGAAACGGCGATCATGATGACTACCAGCCACAATCCGGACATCATGCTGCTGGATCTTGGGCTGCCCGATATAGACGGCATCGAGGTCATCCGCAGCGTCCGCACATGGTCGAACCTGCCCATCATCGTCCTGAGTGCCCGGAGCGAGGATTCTGATAAGATCGAAGCACTGGACAACGGCGCAGACGATTATCTGACGAAGCCGTTTTCCGTGGACGAGCTGCTGGCAAGACTGCGTGTGACCCAGCGTCGGTTGAATCTGCTGGCTTCGGACGGCATAAATAGTCCGGTTTTTGTCAATGGTCCTTTGAAGATCGACTTCTCCGCCGGGTGCGTCTGGTTGAGCGAGAATGAATTGCATCTGACCCCTATCGAGTACAAACTGCTGTGTGTGCTGGCGCATAATGTGGGCAAAGTGTTGACGCATACCTCTCTCACGCAGAAAATATGGGGCAGTACGCAGGAAAATGATATTG
The DNA here is from genome assembly GCA_934525845.1 of uncultured Faecalibacterium sp. GTDB lineage: Bacteria > Bacillota > Clostridia > Oscillospirales > Ruminococcaceae > Faecalibacterium. The sequence continues at coordinate 2,547 of CAKSZS010000010.1, forward strand.
CGTCCTTGCGTGTTTATATGGCCTCCCTGCGCAAAAAGCTGGAACGATGCCCGGATGCGCCACATCTGATTCAGACCCATGTTGGTGTCGGATATCGGATGCTGCGAGTAGAAAATGACGAAATTTAATCAAAAAAACAGGGTGCGCCCCTGAATAGGACGCACCCTGCCATCGCAATTCACGTTTAGATTCGTTGGCAACAACCGTGAATTGCATATCGCAAATAGGTCGTTGAGAATTGCACTGCTTGTAAAACTTGCGATTAAGACCACAGACAAAAGTGATATGTACAGCAGGGAGTTCCCCACCGGAGGGAACTTCCTGTTTTTCGTTGTTTGCATGATGAGCCTGTTCCGCCTGCCATAGGCAAGCTCGCGTTTGCGCAGCGCAGCGGAGCAATGAAAGCCCCAGTGGGGCTTTTAAGCGACCGAACGGTCTTGCGCTAGCAAGATGGAGGGGCCTCGCCCCGACAAGTGACCTTTGGCCTTCCTCGCTGTTCCAGCAGGCAAGGATGGCCGGGTAGAATGCCCGTGCCAGACGGTCGATGACTTCATCGGGGTAAGGGGAAGTGTTTGTGGACTTTTTCTTTTTGTTCAAACGCACGCTCCTTTGATCGTCCCACCGTGGCAAAGTCGGGCGAGAAAATCAAAGTTTCAATTTTATCAGGCGCAAGGGCGCGGATGTTTTCCGCCCTGCACTTGTGGCTGGTGGCTCGTTGATGGCTTACAAGTGCCTGTCGTTATGCGGTTTTAACGGATTCGCCGCTGGATTCTGCAAGAACTTCATCCAGCGTTTTCAAAAATTCAAGGTGAGGCTTCAGGGCAAAGCGAAGAACTTTGACCTGTTCCGGATGCGTAAGAAGCTTCGGATTCAGGTCGAACGTAACTTCCCAGCTTTTTCGCATGAGAGATTCAGCATCGTGGAGCCGGTAGTACAGTTCGAGAAACTTTTTGGGGACATCATAGTTTTCATCAATGGTGCTGCTGGCGGCTTTCGCTGCCTGCTTCACAGTTACTTTGTTGGGCTTGACTTTCTTCGGCTTCGGTACATAATTCTTGATTTCTTCAAAGATTTCAGCCTGTTCTTCGGGCTTGGCCTTGCCGAGATTTTCGAGAAGATAATCGGGAATGTGCAGTTCCTCACGGAAGAACCGATCACGGAAACCGGAAGACAGTTCGTCCGCAACGTCAACGCCGTGCGCATAGTATTCGGCACGGCGGACAGAACTTGCGCTGCTGTGATTTTCCTGTGCAATGCGCTCACAGGTTTTCATAGGTTTCTGGTTGTGTTCAGATTGAACACTGCCACATTTCTTTGCGGTATGCTGATTACCGCGAAACGCTTCGGTGCGCTTTTCGGAAGAATACTGTTTTCCCATCAGAAACTTCTTTTGCTCCGGGGTCAGATTGCGCCGCCCCAGCTGATTCTTGCAAATCCATGCGAGAACTTCTTCCCGGCTTTCAAACGGGAGCGGCATGGTAGAAAAGCAGATTTCGGGGTGATTCTGAAGAATCGCATAACGGTTGTGACCGTCAACAAGTGTGTTGTTCCACACGATCAAAGGAGAGAGCAGCTTGCCCTCTTTCAGGATATTTTCTTCAAGCTGCTTAAATTCATCATCGGTCAGAGGGGGAATCTGGGACTGGAACTCCGGGTTGATTTTCAGATTGATCATACGCACACTCCTTTATCTCTCCTGCTGCGTCTGTTCTTCCTCCCGGAAAAAGTACGCAACATTCTGCTTTGCGGTTTTCAGTTTGAGCAGTTCTTCCTTGGCTTCCTTGTATTGCTCGTAGAACTTTGCCTTTTCGGATGCCAGCTGTGCATACTCGGCTTCCAGCTTTTTCGGGCTGGGCAGCTTGGTGATGTCGTTTGCCTTGAAATAGGCTGCTGCCGCCCGGTACGCTGTCAGCTCTGCACGATGCTGCTCCTCAAAGGCTGTGGAGCAATCTTTTTTGTATTTCTATAAATAACAATCAAGAGGGTGACAACAAAAGCTGTCACCCTCTTGATTGTTATTTATTTTTCCCACATTTTGGCTTTTTGTCGGACATTTATAATTTGGAGCTGGTATAGAATGCTGGGAATTGCAGAAACCAATGAAAAAATACCCAAGATGATAGAATGCTTGATAATGGCAAACAGTGCAAATAGGAGCAGCAGGAATAGCCATGGGTTACGCAAATTGCGGTAGTATTTTTCTTTATCGTCATAAGAGGTATGGAGTTCAAAAGGCTTTCCATCATTTGTTTTTTCTACAATCAATATTTCTCGATTAAAAGTTGTTGTGTTTGTCGCAATACGACCGCCCCTTTCTGCCCATGGGCGCCAACGAACTTTTCCAACAGAATAGTTTAGATTGATATTTTTGAAAAACACCTTATATCCCATATCCTCCAAAAAGTTAGCATAGTCTATTGAACTCTCTTTTGATTTTTCTCCGATAAACTCTACACAATAGGTCACTTCATCAGGACTGCATTTTTCAAATTCATAGAGCATCTTCCCTGTCCGGACAAGTCGATAGCCTTTTTCGGACATTTTGTTTAACCATTTTGCCTGTGCATTTAGCAATCCACCAAAGAAGCGATAGCATTTTTTACTCATACTGTACCTCTCCAATAATTTCGCTCGCAACGCTTACAAGTTCGTTTAGTCTTGCAAGCTCTTTTTCTGCAATTTCTTTTCCCTGTGCTGTAATGTGGTATTCTTTTTTTCTTCCCTCACTATCTCCATAAGGTTCAATCCACTTCTTGTCCTGCAAAGAGTTTAATGCTCCATATAAAGTGCCTGCGCCTAGGGAAAGCCGTCCGTCTGTTTTTTCTTCAATAAACTGCATAACAGCGTATCCGTGTTTTGGCGTATAGAGAGAGAGTAGAATATAAAAGGTGACTTCTGTAAGCGCACCACCTTTTGCATTGTCGCGCATGGTTTGCCCCCCATTATTACGGTTACTGTAATAAATATATCACTAACCGTAATATTCGTCAAGCGGATTCTGGAAAATTATTTAATGGGTGTGTGAAAGAAGAACGGTCTGCTCTTCATCTGTTTTGTTGTTCGGCGTGTCGTGGTGCTGGGAATTGCTTGGGGTCGATTGAACATTCGTTTTGGTCATTGTACCTCCTGTCTGTTCGATAACTCCTCGGTGAAGTTATGTAAAGCACGACACGCCGTTGCTGTTCGCACCGTCAGGTGCGAACCATGAGCAGGGTTTGGGGTGGGACCGCGTTTGCGCAGCGCAGCGGAGCAATGAAAGCCCCAGTGGGGCTTTTAAGCGGCAGCGCGGTCTGCGACAGCAGATGGAGGGGCGTTGCCCCGACAAGCGCTACCCCAACAAGATCACTTCGGAAATGCAGACGCATTGAAGAAGTGAAGTCCCAGTGGAACGCAAGATTTTCAAGAATTGAAAATTTGTGGCCACGGGACGGTTCTTGCCCTCTACCGCTGCGCTCAAAACGCATAGACCGCGTTTGCGAAGCGCAGCGCAGCAATGAAAGCCCCAGTGGGGCTTTTAAGCGGCAGAACGGTCTGCGATAGCAGATGGAGGGGCGTTGCCCCGACAAGCTCTGTGGGATTTGCGACAGAGAATATCATGGTTCGTGGGGTGCGTCAAGATGTTTTTGAAAAATTTATTGTGGTAAAGCAACGATTGTAGGACTTATCGACTTTTGAATGCGGCGTTGACTTTTCTGAAAAAAGATGAAATACTTAAAACAATCTTAGGTCAAACGAAAATCTGGAAGTTGAGGGCATCATTATGGAGCTGCGAAAAGAAGCGCGAGATCTTTTGTTCTGTATGCTGCGTAAGGGAGATTGGATTACCGGCGAAGAACTTTCAAGGATGCTGGATTGGAACAAGAAAAAGGTTCAGCAAAATATAAAGTGGCTCATGGAGGACATTGGGCAAGAGGGAAACATCGAAACACAAAAGAACAAGGGCTATCGAGTTTGCCGAATCAGCGAATGTCTGCGCAATGAAATTCTGAAGGACGCTTTTTATAATGAGGTTTACTTTAATCTGGATGAACGGCGCATCATCCTGATCATGGATCTGCTTTTTCGGCGGCAGTATATTCCAATGGATCAGCTGGCGGAGGATTATTATTTATCGAAGTCTGTTGTGTTTGAAGAAATCCGTCAGATGCGGCGGTGGTTTGGTCGTAATGATGATATTCAACTGGAAGTTTCACCGCAGAGGGGTATCTATATTCATGGCGAGGAAAAGGATAAACGGTACGCATGCACTGCATGGGGACCGCTCCATGTCCTGCAAATGACAAAGATCGATCCGGATGCGGTGCAGCACTATCAGGAATCCATGGAACAGGCAGCGGAACCTTTGCAGCAGTTGCTGATCGATACCGGGCGTTTTATTTCAGGAGAAGAATATTCTTTTCTTCTCCGCTACATTGCGATGAGCCGACTGCGTTCCAGTTTGGGATACTATCTCCCGGAAATGGGCGAGAAACCGTTTGAATATTCAGCCTTTTATGAAACGCTGTCGAGAAAGCTCGGATATACCTTTTCAGCGTCCGAGCAGACAGAGATCAATAAATTCATTCGGAAAGCAACGATCCTTGCCCCTAAAAGCCACCCCGATGCAAAACAGGAAAACCTTCATGCACTGGAGAACTACTTTAACCAGAAGCTGAAGCTTTCTCAGCCCTTGCACTTTGAAGACCCCGAACTGGTCGCTGAAAATCTGAACGCACTGTTGGAACGCCCCTATCACCGGGTGAACTACTACGATAAAAGCATCCTGATAAAATATCCGCTGGCGATCCATCTGGTGAAACAGGCATTTCAGGACGTGTTTGCAAAAAAGCTTCCTCGGACAGAAATTCTGAATATGGCGGCATTTCTGGGCAGCTATCTGGATACGATTCATTACCCATCCAGCGTTCGCATCCTTTTGGTAGGCAATCAGAGTTTTTACTTGATGGAAAATTTGAGGAACTATATCTGTCAGATGCTTTCGTTTGCGCCGGAACGTGTAGACTATCTGCCCGGTTACGCATGGAACAGCTCTTTGCTGCGGGATATCGACTATTACACGATTTTCCTGACAACAGAGCCTGAAATCGCACTGAAAAACAGTCGCTTCCGATTGATCCCGATCATTATGACAAATGAAAACCGTGAAATGCTGAAGAGCATTCTGGAGGACTGCCGTAAAACAAATCGTATCCAACGCATGGCGCGGATGGAAAGAATCACCCAGTATAAAACACTTTCACACTTGGAAAAAATTGAAATGCTGCTGCCGGAAGAAGACCCGGCTAAAATTACAACCTATGCGCTGAATCGCAACACGCTGTGTGTGATATGTACAACTCCCACCGTGCAGACCGGCATGGAAATCATCACACTCGACACGCCGTTCACATACGACTTCAGAGAGATCAGCACGATCAAGATTCTGAAATTCAGGGATGATCAACCGGGCATCATTGAGTTTTTTCATGCGGCGGCGGATATTTTGCAAAAATAAGACACAGCTTGGATATAAGCCATTCGGAAAAGTTTGCTTTTGTAAGAGAATTTTCCCGAATGGCTTTTCCTTTTGCAGACTGATACAATAAGGCTGTCGAAAGTACACTGAAAGACAGCGATAAGTGATAAGAAGATAAATGAAGGAGCGCGTGGTATATGAAAATCGCAGTATTGGGTGCAGGCGCAATGGGCAGTCTGTATGGCGCAAAGCTGTCCCGTACACAGGACGTAACGATGGTAGATGTGAATGAGACGCTGATCGATCACATCAACCAGAACGGCATCGTTGTGCAGGAAGCTGATGGCACGGAGGAAACTTACACCCTTAAAGCCGTGAAGAGTGGGACAGACATTGGTGTGCAGGATCTGGTAATCGTCTTTGTGAAGGGTATCTTCACGAAGGATACCATCCGGCAGAATCTGTCGATGATCGGCAGCAACACGCTGGTCATGACGTTGCAGAACGGCGCAGGCAACAACCGTGACATTGCAAAGTTTGTGAGCAAGGACAATATTCTGGTTGGTACGACCAGTCATAACTGTGTCGTGAAGGGACTGGGTGTGATCTACCATTCCGGCCATGGCCCCACGAATATCGGCCCTGATGTGCGGACTCCGGATAACACCGCGAAAGCCAAAATTGCAGGTGAGATCCTGAAGCAGGCAGGCTTTGAAGTCTACGTTCTGGATGACATTCAGGTGATCCTCTGGAAAAAACTGTTTGTCAATTGTGCCGTGAATGCACTTTCCATGGTAACTGGAAAGCATCTGGGCGAGTTGTCCAGCGATCCGTATCTGTGGGAGATTTGTACAGATGTGATTCAGGAGTGCGTCAAAGTGGCAGAAGCGGATGGAACTTCGATCCCGTCGGACGTTGCAATGGAAACTGTAAAAGAAGTCTGCGAAAACAACCCGTTGGGATACGCAAGTATGTATCAGGATTACATGAATCACCGCAAGACAGAAATTGACCGCATCAATGGTGCGATTGCGGAACTGGCGGATGAATATGGCATCGTAGCCCCCTGCAACAAGATGCTGATCCGTCTGGTTCACGCAATGGAAGGTTAAGGTGCAGAAAAATGATCAGTGAACAAATTACGCAGGGTGTTGAACGCGCACCGCAGAGGTCGCTTCTGTATGCGGCCGGTTTTACCGAAGATGAGATCAAAAAGCCGCTGATCGGCGTGGTATCTGCCCAGAGCGAGATCATCCCCGGTCATATGCACCTGAGCAAAATTGCTGAGGCAGTCAAGGCTGGAATTTATGCCGCAGGAGGAACCCCCGTGGTGGTGCCTGCCATTGGTGTGTGCGATGGCATCGTCATGGGACATCGTGGAATGCACTATTCCTTGGCATCCCGTGAACTGATCGCGGATTCCGTGGAGACGCTTGCCGCCGCACATTGCTTCGATGGTCTAGTGCTGATTCCCAACTGCGACAAGATCGTACCCGGCATGGTCATGGCAGCACTGCGGCTGAACATTCCTGCCATCGTCTGCTCCGGCGGGCCGATGCTGGCGGGACGTGTCAAGGGCAAAAAGACCAGCCTTTCGCAGATGTTTGAAGCAGTCGGTGCCTACAAAGCCGGAAAGCTGGATGATGCCGGTCTGCTGGAATGCGAAAAAGGCAGCTGCCCCTCCTGCGGCTCCTGCTCCGGTATGTTTACCGCCAATTCCATGAACTGCCTGTGTGAAGCACTGGGTCTAGCTCTGCATGGTAATGGTACGATCCCAGCACCGTATTCGGAACGTCTGCGTTTTGCAAAAGAAAGCGGCAAGCAGATCATGGAACTGGTGCGCCGGGATATTAAGCCGCGCGATATCGTAAATGAGCAGGCTCTGGAAAATGCTATCACGGTGGATATGGCTCTGGGCTGTTCAACCAACAGCTCGCTACACCTGCCCGCCATTGCACACGAAGCTGGATACAAACTTGATTTGAAGCGGTTCAATGAAATCAGCGAAAAGACGCCCAACCTGTGCCATCTGGCACCGGCAGGCAACCACTTCATGGAAGAACTCAACGAAGCGGGCGGCGTGGCAGCTGTGATGAAGGAACTGGCCGGCATTGGCTTGCTGCATACCGGTCTGATGACGGTGAGCGGAAAGAGCGTAGGCGAAAATATTGCCGGTGCAGAGAACCGCGATCCGGAGGTCATCCGCCCGGTCGAAAATCCTTATTCCCGGATGGGCGGATTGGCTTTCCTGTTTGGCAACATTGCCAAAAACGGCTGCGTTGTCAAGCGCAGCGCAGTTGCCCCGGAAATGCTTGTTCACACCTGCACAGCACGGGTGTTCATTGGAGAAGCAAAAGCGGTCAATGCGATCTACGGTGGACAGATCCATCCGGGAGATATCGTTGTGATCCTTTATGAAGGACCGAAAGGCGGTCCCGGTATGCGTGAAATGCTGGTGCCGACTTCCGCACTGGCTGGCATGGGACTGGACAAAGATGTGGCATTGATCACGGATGGCCGCTTCTCCGGTGCATCTCGTGGTGCATCCATTGGCCATGTTTCCCCGGAAGCCGCCGCAGGCGGTGAGATCGGCTTGCTTCGTGATGGTGACCAGATCGAGATCGATATGCTGCACTATACGATTCACGCCGATGTTACGGAAGAAGAATTTGCACGCCGCCGCAAGGAACAGGTGATGCCGGAAAGCTGGGTCAAAGGCGGCTGGCTGGCACGGTATCAAAAGCTGGTCTCTTCTGCGGACGAGGGTGCAATTTTGAAAGTTTGACAGGAGGTTTTTATGGATTTTACAGTCAGAAAACACTTTCCGGAAGGGTTTCTCTGGGGCGGTGCCTCGGCAGCAAACCAGCTGGAAGGCGGGTGGAACGAGGGCGGCAAAGGTCTTTCGGTCGCAGATGTGTACACCTTTGATTCATCGCTTCCGAAGGAAAAATGGCTGGATCAATGGCTGATGATGACCCACGATCAGGTCAAGGAAGCCATGAATCCGGATTCCAAACTTTATTATCCCAAGCGTGTGGGCAACGATTTCTACCACCACTACAAGGAGGATATCCGCCTGTTTGGGGAAATGGGGTTCAAGTGCTACCGGATGTCCATTGCATGGACACGCATTTTCCCTCGCGGCGATGAAGCAGAACCCAATGAGGCGGGTCTGGCGTTCTATGACAGCGTATTTGATGAGTGTGCCAAGTACGGCATCCAGCCGATGGTTTCGCTGTCTCACTATGAAATGCCGCTGACTTTGGGCGTAGAATACGGCGGCTGGGCAAACCGCAAGCTTATCGATTTCTATGTGAAATTTGCAACCACCTGCTTCAAGCGGTATAAAGATAAAGTAAAATACTGGCTGACCTTCAACGAGATCAACTGCATCAAACACCATCTGTTTGTCAGTGCCGGTATCGTAGAAGAAAACTGTGAGAATATCGAGCAGAAGCGTTGGCAGTCTGCCCACCACCAGTTTGTGGCAAGCGCACTGGCAACGAAGTACTGCCATGAGATCATCCCGGATTCCAAGGTGGGCTGCATGGTCAGCTACCAGCTGCTGGTTCCGTACAGCTGCGACCCGGATGATATTCAGAAAACCGTGGATGAACAGCGCATGAGTCTGATCTTTACCGATGTGCAGGCACGCGGTTATTATCCGGCCTATGCTGCTCGCTTCTTTGAGAAAAAGGGCGTAAAACTGGAAGTACAACAGGGTGATGAGGAGATCATGCGGATGTATCCGGTAGACTTCATCTCCTTCAGCTACTATATGTCCAGCGCAATCAGTGCCCATGCAGACCAGCATACTGGTGCAGTCGGCAATATGCTGGGCAACAGTGTTGTGAACCCCTATCTGGAATCCAGTGAGTGGGGCTGGCAGATCGACCCGAAGGGGCTTCGGACTGCGCTGAATCAGCTGTATGACCGTTATCAGAAGCCTCTGTTCATTGCAGAAAACGGTCTGGGTGCTGTGGACAAGATCGAACCGGATGGAAGCATCAATGATGATTACCGCATCGCCTATCTGCGCAAGCACATCGAACAGATGAAAGAAGCAATCGAGGATGGCGTAGAGCTTTTTGGCTACACCAGCTGGGGCTGCATCGACATGATCAGTGCATCCACTTCTCAAATTTCCAAACGGTACGGCTATATTTATGTCGATCAGGATGATGATGGCAATGGCACGCGCCAGCGTCGGAAGAAAAAGTCGTTCGACTGGTATAAGAAAGTGATCGCCACCAACGGCGAGGATCTTGCATAAACAAAAAGCGAAAGGATGGAATCTCTCATGGCAAAAAAGAATTTCAAAGAACTTGCCGACGCCATCGTAACGAACATTGGCGGCGAAGGCAACGTCAAGATGGTGACCCACTGTGTCACACGTCTGCGCTTTATTCTGAAGGATGAAAGCAAGGCGGACACCGAGGCTATCAAAAAGATTCCGGGTGTTATGACGGTAGTCAAGGCATCCGGTCAGTATCAGGTCGTTATCGGCAACGATGTCGTTGCTGTGTACAACGAAGTGACATCCAACTACAAAATGGATACCGGTGAAGTCGTGAACGAAGATAACCACGATGTTGAGAAGCCCAAAGGCTTCAAGGCAATTTGGGCGAAGGTGATGGACTATGTTACCGGCACGATGAGCCAGCTGCTGCCCGTTCTGATCACTTCTGGTATGATCAGCGTGATTCTGGCTCTTGCAACCAGCTTTTTCGGGATGTCTACCGATAGCAATACCTATCGTCTGCTGAACGCTGCATACGATGCAGGCTTCTATTATCTGCCGATTTTTGTTGGCATTGCTGCTGCGAAAAAGCTGAAAGCTAATCCATTTGTAGCAGGTCTGATTGGTGCGGTTCTGGTACATCCGAACTTCCTTGCACTGGTCACTGACGGTGGAGCTACTGTTTACGGCATTCCGTTCACTGCTATCAGCTACGCCAAGAGTGTTATTCCCATGCTGCTCATCACTTTTGTGATGGCTTATGTGGAAAAGTTTATGAATAAGTGGATCCCTGGCGCACTGAAATTCACCTTTGTGCCGCTGTGCACATTCCTGATCATGCTGCCTCTGGCACTGGTCGTATTCGGACCGCTGGGTTATTTCGTGGGTTCCACTCTGGTCAATGCTGTTCTGTGGGTCTATTCTGTTTCTCCGTTCCTGATCGTTCCGCTGACCGCTGTTAGTTGGCCGCTGCTGGTCATGTTTGGCGCACACACTTTGATGGTTCCTACCATGACCGAGTTGATTTCTACGTTGGGCTATGAACCTGCGGTGAAGCCGGGTGCTTACTGCTCCAACTTTGCACAGCTTGGCGTTCTGCTGGCCGTTGCATTTAAGTCTGAAAAACACCGTGCAGCAGCTCTTTCTGCGGCATCCAGCTGTATCTTTGGTGTTACCGAGCCTGCGATGTATGGTGTGATTCTTCCCCGAAAGAAAACAATGATCAGCATGATTTTGGGCTCGCTGGTTGGTGGTTTTACCGCAGCATTCTTGGGTGTCAAAGCTTACACGATGGCGGCCAACAGCATTTTGAGCATCATTATGTTCGGACCGACTATGATTGGTGCTATTATCTCTGTTGTGGTTTCCGTTGTGGCAGGTTTTGGCTTTACCCTGCTGATCGGCTTTGATGAGAACTGATTGAACTGAACAGTATCTGATATGTTGCAGTTCTTTTAAGACCTGGCACCCGGTTCTGCTGTGGAATAAACACAGAGCCGGGTGCTTTATTTTTAAGTGGTGAAGGAGATTTTTTATGGAGCTTGATAAGATTATTCCTTTGCAGGAAACGCCAAAGACACCGTATCAAACCTCGATTGCAGTGCCTATTTTGCGATTTCGATGGATTCACGCCCAGTGCTTTCAGTTTGAGCTGCCCGGCGGAAAAATTTTGATGACAGACCCTTTTTTTCCGCAGAATCCAAAGGCATGGAAGGAAGTTTGCACACCGGCTTTTGACGCAGATGAACTTGGAAAGGTAGACTATGTCACAATCAACCATTCGCATTTTGACCATACTGCAAATTTGCCAGATCTGTTTAAGCAAGCACGGCCTACTGTGATCTGTGACCGGATTTTTGCAAGAGAACTGTCCGCTGCATTTCAAGTTCCAGAGGCCTGTATTCGCCCGATTGTTCCCGGTTTGACCTATCATTTTGATGATTTTACACTGAATACTTTTTCAGGAAATCACACGGATTTGGGAACCGTGAGCAATTTTGATGGAGGAAAAATGTTTGCTGACCCGGAGAATCCCATGATTGGGCCGCTGAACTCGTATGGTTGCTTGTATAACACGAACTATGCTTTCACATTAAAAAATGGATTTTTTATCGGGTTTGCGGCGGGCGTTGACCTGACAGACTTGCAGGCAGCGTGGAAAAACAGACGACCCGGATTGCTTCTCCGGCAAAGAATTGCAACGGCATCGGCAGAATCGTATGCAGAAGAATGTGCTTCACTGGGAGCACAGTTCGTCTTGCCAATGCATCAGGATGCATCCTGTGCAGAAAACAGTGATATGAATCTCTTTGCGCAAAAAGTCAATGGCAGGTTCGTTCAAAAAAATTGTACTGCCCGTATGTTCAATCCGCAGCGGCTAAAATGGTATAGTTTGGAAAGCAGAATTTGTCTGGATGAAAATTGACCCGGTTGATAAGTGAAATCTAAATTATAAGGAGAAAGAAATGAGGAAGTTCATCTATACCATTCAGGATGCAAACGGCGTTCATGCACGTCCGGCTGGTCTGCTGGTGAAAGCAGCCAAAGCATTGGACAGCACCATTACGCTGGAAAATGCAGCAGGTAAGTCTGCTGTGGCAACTAAGCTGATGGCGGTTATGGGGCTGGGTATCAAGCAGGGAGATACCGTCACTGTGACTGTTGAGGGCGGCGATGAGGAAGCAAGTGCCGCTGCCATGGAGAAATTCTTCAGCGAGAATCTGTAAGTAATTGTGCCCCATTGGTTTTTTGAGAGGTTTGGCTCAATGGCGAATGGGGCTTTTTGTTGTTGGGCAGTTATTTTCCCTATTGCAATCTATCTCAAGTTATGGTATATACATTATACGAAACAATGTTTTGATGAACGTATTGCCGTTCAATGATGTATAAATGGAGGTGTCTGCCATGACCGCAGTGATCTACGCCCGCTATTCCAGCGACAACCAGCGCGAAGAATCCATCGAAGGTCAGATCCGGGAATGCACGGCCTATGCGGAAAAGAACGGCATCACCATCGTCAAGCACTACATTGACCGTGCCATCTCTGCCAAGACAGACAACCGCCCGGAGTTTCAGCAGATGATAAAAGACAGCGACAAGAAGCTGTTTGACATTGTGCTGGTCTGGAAGCTGGACCGCTTTGCCCGAAATCGCTACGACAGTGCCCGGTACAAGACCCAGTTGAAGAAGAACGGCGTCAAGCTCATGTCGGCTACCGAGGTCATCTCGGATGGCCCGGAGGGCATCATTCTGGAATCGGTGCTTGAAGGCTATGCGGAATATTATTCCGCTGACCTGTCCGAAAAGGTCATTCGCGGCATGACGGAAAACGCCCTGAAAGGCAAGTTCTCTGGCGGTGCTATCCCTTTCGGCTACACTATCAATGCAGACCGCCGCTTTGAAATTGACCCTCTCACCGCACCTTTTGTAGCAGAAACCTTCCAGCGGTACAACGACGGCCAGACCATGCGAGAAATTCGGGATTGGCTGAACGAAAAAGGTATCAAAAACAAGCGCGGTGGGCCGATGAGCTTCAATGTTATTCAGCATATGCTGAGCAACCGCCGTTATATTGGTGAATTGAAGTACCGGGACATCCTGATTCCCGATGCGATTCCGCCCATCGTGTCCGCAGAGCTTTTCAACGATGTACAGGAAAAGATGTTGAAAAACAAGAAAGCCCCTGCCCGTAGAAAGGCAGAGGACGACTACCTGCTCACCACCAAGCTGTTCTGCGGCTGCTGTGGGGCGTTGATGTTTGGCGAAAGCGGCACAAGCCGGACAGGTGAAGTTCACCGCTACTATAAATGTGCTACCGCCAAGAAGCATAAGGGCTGCAAGAAAAAGACCGTCCGCAAACAGTGGCTGGAAGATCTGGTGGTCAATCAGACCATGCAGCTTGTTCGAGATGATGCCGCAATGGAATCCATCATTGCCAAGGTGATGGAACTGCAAAATAAGGAAAATACCAACATTCCCCTCTATGAGAAGCAGCTTCGGGATGCGGAATCGGGTATCCAGAATATGCTCAATGCGATTCAGGCCGGTATCCTGACCAGCTCCACCAAGGAACGGTTGGAGCAGCTGGAAGAAACCAAGCGTGAGTTTGAAGCCCGCATTGCAGAAGAAAAGCTGGCGAAGCCCAAGGTCACGGAGGAGTTCATCCGGTTCTGGCTGTTGCGGTTCCGCAAGCTGGATATGAGCCTGAAAGACCAGCGGCAGGCGCTGGTGGATACCTTCATCAATGCGATTTACCTGTATGATGATAAGGTTTTGATAACCTTCAACTATAAAGAAGGGACACAGACCGTCACCTTTGGAGAAGCGACAGAAGTTGTATCTGAGGGAAATGGTTCGGATTTGATTGCATTCCTGCATTCGTAAACGACAGCTTTCAAAAAGGCTGTCGTTTTTCTTTTTTGCGGGAACCTTTGCGGAATGCCGCCGGGCAGTCTTTCCTCCGGAGCGATTCTCTGCTATACTTATCCTATCCGTGCCGGGGCAATGCTGCCGGCACACAGGGAAGGAACCGAAACATTATGCAGATCCATGATCTTTTTGGCAGGCAGACCGCTTTTGAGACGGTGCGGATGCCGGACGGCACCGAAGCGGCGCTGCCCGCAGAACACGCCGCCATACTTTATGTGAACGAGCAGCCGGCCTTCCGGGTCGTATGCACGCCGGAACGGCTGCCGCAGCTGGCGCTGGGACGGCTGCTGACCGAGGGGTGGATCACCTCGGCAGAAGAAGTGGAGCAGATCACCGTCTGCGCCGAGGGTCTGAAGGTCAGCGTCTACCTGAACCACCCGCTGACCGCCCGCCGTGCAGCGGCGCAGGAGGTGTCCAGCTGCTGCACCGACAACGTCACGCTGGGCAGTCCGGTGGAACCGCTCCCCCTGCAAACGGTGCCGCAGCTGGAACTGCAGCCGGAGTGGATCGAGCTTCTGACGGCGGCGATGGACGCGGGACTTCCGCTGTACCGCGCCACCCGGGCGGTGCACAGCTGCTTTGTCCTGCGGGAGGGCCGCCTCCTTTTTGCCTGCGAGGACATCGGCCGGCACAACGCGCTGGACAAAGCGGTGGGCCAGATGCTGCTGCAAGGCATTCCCCTGTCAGAATGCGTGCTCTACACCAGCGGCCGGGTGCCGGTGGATATGGTGCGCAAGGCCATCCGGGCGGGCGTTCCGGCGCTGGTGAGCAAGACCATGCCCACCGTACAATCGCTGGAACTGGCGCAGGAATATGGGCTGCAGCTGGTCTGCGGCCGGAAGCATCCGCTAACTTTGTCAAAAATGGAAAAATGATGGTTACACAATGAAGAAAAAGCGCTGGTTTGCGTTGACTGACGCTTTCCCCCAGTGGTAATATAAAAAGGAAGAGACCGCTCCGCTTGTTGCAGCAGGCTGAGCGGTTATTTTCGTGTTTGGGAAACTTTTCCCGCACAACAAAAAACAGGCAGGTGATAACATGAAGCAGGCAACCAACCCGTTTGCGCCCGTTCCGCTGTGGCGCAAGCGGCTGCCGGGCTATGCGGCCATGGGCGCTGCCACGGTTGCCATGGCGGTCGGTCTGATCGCTGTGCAGCACGCGCGCACCACGGTTGCCGGTACCCTGCTGCCGGTGTCGGAGGCGGATGCAGCCGCCTACGGCATCAGCGCAGTGTACCAGCTCGACGACGGCAGCTACCGCGTGGAGGGGACCCAGAAGGGCTTCCAGAGCGATGTGCAGGCTGCTGTGACCCTGGACGCCGAGGGCAATGTCTCTGCAGTGGAGATCCTTTCGCAGGCAGAGACCGACAGCCTGGGCGGTCAGTGCGTCAACCCGGAGTTCACGTCCCAGTACCAGGGCGCGGCTCCCTTTACCCTGGCGGGCAAGAGCTACACCGTGACCGATCCGGCCACCGGTGCAGCCTACGCCGCGGCCGGTGCCGCATCCGAGGATGCTTCCGCCGCAGAGGACTTTGACCCCGCACAGTGGAACGTGTCCGATACCTCTCCCGAGGCAGAGGCCACCCGCAAGATGTATGCAGCGGGTCTGACCCTTTCGGCCCTCAACGGCCAGCCTCTGGATGACGAACTGGCCCCGCCGCTGGATTCCAGCGCCGAGGCCGTGGCACGCCGCAAGCTGTATAACGCGGGCCTGAGCAAGAGTGCCCAGGACGGCGAAGAGCAGGCTGTGCCCTATGCGGACTGGTCGGCAGAAAAGCAGGCGGCGTACCGTCTGGCACAGACCGACCTGACCACGGAACAGATCCAGACCGGTGCGGTCAGCGCCAATCTGACCGAGGTGGACGCCCTTTCCGGCGCGACCATCACCTCGACGGCGGTGACCAACATCGTCAACAATTCGTATTTCTATGTGACTGAGGTGCTCTGCGCAGAGTGACCTCAACGGAGGAATGGAACCTATGGCAAAAACTGATTTTCTGACGGCCGACATGACCCGCCGTCAATTTATGAAGATCTCGGGCAAGAGCCTTGCAGGGCTCACCCTCTCCGCATCCATGCTGTCCCTCTTCGGCTGCTCCCAGCAGCAGGTGGACAGCGGAGCCGTGGCCACCTGGGCACTGCCCCAGGGCCTGCTGGTGGTCAATGCGGACCTGTGCACCGGCTGTCAGCGCTGTGAGATCAACTGCACGCTGACCAACGACGGCGTGTGCTCCTCTTACATCAGCCGTGTGAAGATCCAGCGTCGTCTGAACCTGGACGGCCAGGGCAACGGCCTGCTGTCCGGCACCGACAACTGCTGGGTCTACTTCCCGGACACCTGCCGCCAGTGCGAGGATCCGGCCTGCGGCAACGCCTGCCCGCAGAAGGCCATCACCACCGACAGCCGCGGCATCCGTGTTGTGGATACCGACAAGTGCATCGGCTGCGGTGCCTGCCAGGAGGCCTGCCCCTGGCACATGCCCACCGTGAACCCCGAGACCGGCAAGTCCTCCAAGTGCATCGCCTGCGGTGCCTGCGTGGCAGGCTGCCCGTCCGGCGCTCTGTCCATCGTGGACTGGGATGCCGTCACCAGCGCAGCACAGGCTGCATACATGGACCTGTAAGGAGGAACTACAATGGCTGAAACTTACGGCTGGGCAGGTAAGATCCTGCGCGTCAACCTGACCACTGGCGAGATCACCAGTGAGGACGACGCAAAATACCATAAATATATCGGCGGTATGGGCATGGCCTACCGCATCATGTACGAAGAAGCTCCCATGGACCTGGATCCTTATGATGAAAAGGCTCTGGTCATCTTTGGCGTTGGCCCCCTGACCGGCGCAGGCGTGCCCTGCTCCGGCCGTATGAACGTGACCTTCCGCTCTACCTGGTCCAAGGGCAGCTCCATCGTGGACGCTCACATGGGCGGCCACATCGGCTCCATGCTGAAGTACGCCGGCTACGACGGCATCGTGGTCAGCGGCATCTCTGAAAAGCCTGTTTACCTGCGGATCGAGGACGGCAACGTCTCTCTGGAGGACGCCAGCGAGATCTGGGGCAAGGGCACCTTTGCTGCCAACAAGTGGATGGTAGAGCAGAACGGCCGGGAGTTCGAGACCGCTTCCATCGGCCCTGCCGGTGAGAACCTGGTGGATTACTCCACCCTGAACACCAGCTTTGGCAACTCCGGCGGTGCTGGCCTGGGTGCTGCCATGGGCAACAAGAAGCTGAAGGGCCTGGCCATCCGTGGCACCGGCAGCGTCAAGGTGGCTGACCCCAAGAAGGTGCTGGAGCTGTCCAACTACATGATCGGCAACCTGATCGGCGGCAACAACAACCACAACGTGCCCGCACAGCCCCAGAGCTGGGCAGAGTACAGCGCTACCTCCGGCAAGAACCGCTGGTCCGGCGCTCCCGGCCGTATGTGGAAAAAGGCTCCCGGCGGCCCCGTGGATACCGGCGAGCAGCCCTACTACGACCTGAACAAGGTGGCCCTGCGCTGCTTTAAGGGCTACTTCGACTTTGGTGCTCCTGCTGCAGAGTACACCGTGAAGAACGGCGGCTGCTCCTCCTGCCCCATCCGCTGCTACACCGAGTATGATGTGGACCCCCTGGCTGATTACGATCTGCCCACCCACAACTCCAACACCTGCATGCCCGTGCTGTACGGCACCCGTGTGTACCCCGATGGCGTCCACGACTTCAAGTATGAAGGCGACGGCACCATGGTCATCAACCTGGCATGGTCTCACGCTGTGGACGATATGGGTCTGTGGGATAACTACGGCAACCTGAACCGTGACCTGCAGTGGATCCTGCGGATGCCCCGTGAGGAGGCTACCAAGTACATCAGCGAGGCTGAGTACGACTCCCTGCCTTGGGAGTGGGAGAAGGCCGGCGATCCCCGTTGGGAAGTTGAGCTGATCCGCCGTATGGCTTACGGTGAGGGCGATCTGTCCGTCATCGCCAAGGGCACCCTGGCCATGATGGAAAAGTTTGGCCTGCCCAAGAGCTGGCTGGACCGCACCGACGGCGCTACCAACTCCAACCTGATCTACAACGGCTTCCCCAACCACCACGGCCCTGCTGAGGCATGGCAGGTGGGTATGCTGTACAACCTGGTCTACAACCGTGACTGCATGATCCACGAGATCGTCTGCGAGACCGGTTCCGGCGCACCCTACGAGGTGACCAAGAAGGTCATGGAAGACTTCTTCGGTGAGGGCTGCTACGATAAGGCCAAGGCCTACACTCCCATCAACGAGAACAAGGCTAAGCTGGCTGCCTACTGCGTCAACGACAAGAACTTCCACGACTCTGCCACCCTGTGCAACTGGATGTGGCCCATGACCCAGTCTCCCTCCAAGGAGCGCAACTACCACGGCGACCTGGACCTGCAGGCGGACTTTATGACTGCTGTTACCGGCGAGACCTACACCCAGGCCGGTCTGCAGGAGGACGGCGCACGCATCACCCAGATGCTGCGTGTCATGACTGCCATCAGCTTCCAGAAGAACTGCGGCAGCGCAAACCTGCGCCAGGAGCACGATGCCATCTGCGATTGGGTGTTCGATAAGGACCCCGACTTCAAGGCATTTGAGGAAGGCACCACCAAGCTGGACCGTGCCGACATGGAGAAGGCCAAGGATCTGTTCTACGACATCTTCGGCTGGGATCGCACCACCGGTGTGCCCACCCGTGAGACCCTGGAGAAGTTCGATCTGGCCGACATGGCCGACGACCTGGAAGCCCGCGGCATCTACGATCAGACTTCCGGTGCGGAAGCTGCTTCCAGCGAGGCCGCAGCCCAGTAATCCATTTCAGAAACGAGAGGAACCATCATGCTGTTTGGCAGACGCAAACCCGGTTACACCACCACGGTGGATGCCGCATCGGACCCCGAACAGGTCGTTCTGGACCTGCAGAAAGCCGAAATGGCCGCCAAGAAAAAGCCGAAGGCGGAGGTCTTTGACATCGACGCGGCCAGCGAGACGGCCCGCCGCCTGAAGGAGACCGGAAGTATGTTTGACGGCAGTGCCGCCAAGCTGGGCGAGGACGTGATGGCGGCGGTGCAGCGGGAGACCGATGCCCTGGCCGCAAAGCAGGCGGAGGATGCCCCGGCAGAATCCGCCGAGCAGGCCGCGCCGGACGCCGCCGAAAAGCCGGAGCTGCTGGACTTTCTGGCCGCTGCCCCGGAAGCCGAGGGCGACCCCTACGCGGATCAGCCCACGGTCACGGCCCCGGAACTGCCCAAGCTGACCCCGGCCCAGGAGCTGGCGGGCTACATCCGCTCCCGCTCCGCGGCGGCGCTGGTCACAGCCCACGCGCTGCTGGTGAGCGAGGTGGAAAACGCCGACGCGCTTCTGGCCCAGATGCCGGAAGACCCCCAGTGCGCGGACATCGTGTCCCGCACCGGCGCAAAGGACACCTACTACTACTCCAGCGCCAACATGAGCGACAATTATGCGATGATCGCCCAGCTCATTGAGGACAAGGACCTGTGTGTGATGTTTGCTGAGATGGTGCGGTTCAACGCCCGCATCTACCCCAGTGCCACCCCGCTGCGGTACTTCCGCCGCTCGCCCTACAACCTGTCCCCGGAAGCCATCGAGCAGACCTGGCAGACTATGCAGGGCAAGCCGGAGTATTCCGACATCGAGGAACTGACCAACAACGAAAATGAGCGGTTCCTCTTCTCCACCAAGCACCTCACCCGCCGCTACGCGAAAGCCATCAGCGACGTGGACGAGTTCTGCGACTGAGTTTTTACAATCGAATAGGGTATACGAGCTTCTTTGAGCAAAGGTGTCTAAACCATCAGGCAGGACACCGCGCCGCAATGCTAAGGGCTGCATAAGCCGGCATTCAAGGGTGGAGGGGGAAACCCCGCCGCCTTCCCGCAGAAGAAACGCTGCAATTTGAAAAAAAGAACTCCTCCCATCCACACAGGGTCTTTCCGGGCCGCGCCGTCACTGCAAGGGCGGCACAGGCCGGAGAGCGCCCATCGGCACGGCTGACTGCAAACTGCTCGCTGCCGGAATGTGCGGATATTCTGCGGAGGCGTTTTGATTTTCGGTCAGAACGTCTCCGCTTCTTTTTCACCTGCCTTTTTTGAAAAGAGAATATCCCCGGCACGCCCTGCCTGAGCCATAGCAGGCCGGGCACTGCCGGATACCTGGAGGATTTTTTATGAAACAGCCTTTCTGCGCCCCTGCCGAGGCGCTGCGCCGCGTGCTGGATGCAGCTGCGGCACTGCCGCACCCGGCGGTGGAAATGATCCCACTGGACGCCGCCTGCGGCCGCATCGCGGCCGACACCCTCTGCGCCCGGATGGACCAGCCCCCCTTTGACCGCAGTCCCTTGGACGGCTACGCGCTGCACAGCGCCGACACCGCCGGGGCCAGCCGGGAAACGCCGGTCACCCTGCCGGTGACCATGAAGCTCTACGCGGGCGACGCCCCGGCAGAAGCCCTGCCGCAGGGCTGTGCGGCCCGCATCATGACCGGCGCCCCCCTGCCTGCGGGGGCGGACTGCATCCTGATGCAGGAGCTGACCGACAGCGGAGAAGAAACGGTGCAGCTTTACGCGGCCCTGAAGCCGCAGCAGAACGTGGTGTTCCGGGGCGAGGACATCGCCGCCGGGGCGGTCATCGTGTCGGAAGGGGAGGTGCTCTCCCCCGCCCACCTGGGCGTGCTGGCCGGGCAGGGCTATGCCGAAGTGCCGGTCTGCCGCCCGCTGACCGTGGGGGTGCTGGCCACCGGCAGTGAGCTGCTGGCCCCGGGCCAGCCCTGGGCACCCGGCAAGATCTACGACGCCAACGGCATCCAGAACGCGGCCCGCCTGCGGCAGCTGGGCTTTGCCGTGGTGCGGGAGCACTGCTCCGATGACCCGGACTTGATCGCACAGCGGATGCAGGACCTGCTTTCCCGCTGTGATGCGCTCATCACCAGCGGCGGCGTCTCGGTGGGACAGAAGGACTATCTGCCCGCCGTGCTGGAGCAGCTGCACGCAGAGACGATTTTTGCGGGGGTGGCCCAGAAGCCCGGCAGCCCCATGCTGGCTGCAATGGTAGAGGGAAAGCTGGTGTTCTGCCTGTCCGGCAACCCCTTTGCAGCCGCCGCAACCCTGGAACAATATGCCGTCCCGGCCCTGCTGCGGGCCGCCGGACGCCGCGCGGAGGACTGCATTCCGCCCCGCACCCGGCGCACCCTGACCACCGGCTTTTCCAAGTCCAGCAAAGGCAATCGCTACCTGCGGGCAAAGGCCGCAGGCGGTGCGGTGGCCATCCCCGGCGAGGGCAATGCCGAGGTCCATTCGTCCGGCAGTCTGTCCGCCATGATCGGCTGCAATTGTCTGGTGGAGCTGCCCGCAGGCAGCGGCCCGGTGACCCCGGGCGAAGAAGTGGAGGTGCTTTCTTTTGTACAGTGAATCGAAACAGGCGCTGGCCGAAGAACTGGAGCTGAAGCGCCCGGCCGTGCTGGCCGTGAGCGGCGTACACAACAGCGGCAAGACCACCCTGCTGGAAAAGCTGCTGCCCGCCCTGCGCGGGCGCGGCCTGAAAGTGGGCGTCATCAAGCATGACGGCCACGATTTCACCCCGGATGTGCCCGGCACCGACAGCTATCGCCTGCGGGAAGCCGGCGCACAGGGCGTGGCGGTGTATTCCGGCCAGCGCTACCTGCTGACCGAGGAATTCCGCCTGACGGAACAGGATCTGCTGGCCCTGTTCGAGCGTCACGGCTATGATCTGGTATTGCTGGAAGGCTTCAAGAACAGCGGCTGGCCCAAGATCGAAGTCGTGCGCAAAGCCGTCTCGGACGCGCCGGTGTCCCTCCAGCCGCTGGCCGTGGTGGGGGACATCCCGGGGGCAGACTTCGGGCTGGAAGATACGCAGGCGCTGGCCGACTGGATCATTGCCCAGATGCCGGGTCTGTAAGGAGAAGGAACTATGAAACTGATTCGTACCGAAGACGCGGCAGGCCAGGTGCTCTGCCACGATATCACGCAAATTATCCCCGGCGAGTTCAAGGGGGCACGCTTCCGCAAGGGACACATCATCCAGCCGGAGGACATCCCCGTGCTGCTTTCCATCGGCAAAGAGAACCTGTACGTCTGGGAGAAGAAGCCCGGCATCCTCCACGAGGACGAAGCCGCCGCCCTGCTGTACAAGGCAGCAGCCGGACAGAACATCCACGGCACCGAGCCGAAAGAGGGCAAGATCGAGCTGATCGCAGACTGTGACGGCCTGCTGAAGATCAACCGGGAGGCCCTGCTGGCCGTGAACCGCACACCCCAGATGATGATCGCCACCATCCACGGTGACCTGCCCGTGAAAAAGGGCCAGAAGCTGGCCGGCACCCGCATCATCCCGCTGGTGATCGAGCAGGAGAAGATGGACGCCATGCAGGCTGCTGCCGGTCCGGATCCCATCCTGAATGTGCTGCCCCTGCAGCCCAAGAAGTTCGCGGTCATCACCACCGGCAGTGAGGTGTTCAAGGGCCGCATCGAGGACAAGTTCACCCCCATCCTGGTGGGCAAGCTGGCCGAATACGGCTGTGAGATGACCTTCCACAAGGTCTGCGACGACGACCCGGCGGGCATCACCGCCGCCATTCTGGAAGCGAAAGAAGCGGGCTGTGAGCTGATCTTCACCACCGGCGGCATGAGCGTGGATCCCGACGACCGCACCCCGCTGGCCATCAAGAACACCGGGGCCGACATCATCACCTACGGTGCCCCGGTGCTGCCGGGTGCCATGTTCCTGGTCAGCTACCTGGACGGCGTGCCCGTGTGCGGCCTGCCCGGCTGTGTGATGTACGCCAAGCGGACCATTTTCGATCTGCTGCTGCCGCGCCTGCTGGCCAATGATCCCATCACCGCCGAGGACATTGCCCGCCTGGGCGAGGGCGGCTTGTGCCTGGGCTGCGCCGAGTGCCACTGGCCCAACTGCGGGTTCGGGCACTGCTGAGAGATGGGAGAAGAACACATGACTGAAACCAATCTGACCCATTTTGATGCCGCAGGCAACGCCGTGATGGTGGACGTGAGCGAAAAGGCCGTCACCTTCCGGGAAGCTGTGGCCCACGGCATCATCACTATGAACGCGGAAGCCTTTGCCGCCATGGAGCGCGGCACCGTGAAAAAGGGCGATGTGCTGGGCGTGGCCCGCATCGCCGGCATCATGGCCACCAAGCGCACCAGCGAACTGATCCCGCTGTGCCATCCGCTGCCGCTGACCAAAGTCAGCGTGGATTTCCAGCTGCTGCCCGAGCGGCAGGCCGTGGAAGCCCGGTGCACCGTCAAGACCGCCGGGGTCACCGGCGTGGAAATGGAAGCGCTGACCGGCGTTTCCACCGCCCTGCTCACCATCTACGATATGTGCAAAGCCGTGGACAAGGGCATGGAGCTGGGCGAGATCCACCTGGTGGAAAAGACCGGCGGCAAGAGCGGCCACTACATCCGGGCGGAGGGCGGCTATGTTTGATTCCACCCAGCGCAGCATTCACTACCTGCGCCTGTCCGTCACCGACCTGTGCAACCTGCGCTGCCGCTACTGTATGCCGGACGGTGTGGAGAAGCTGGAACGGGAAGCCGTTCTGACCTACGAAGAGTTCCTGCGTCTGGCCGCGCTGTTTGCCCCGTGCGGCATTGACACCGTGCGGGTCACTGGCGGCGAACCGCTGGTGCGCAAGGGGGTGGACCAACTGGTGGCCGGACTGAAAGCGATCCCCGGCATCCGCAAGGTCACCATGACCACCAACGGCATCCTGCTGGCCCGGCAGCTGCCTGCCCTGCAAAAGGCCGGGCTGGACAGCGTGAACATCAGCCTGGATACCCTGCGCCCGGAGGTGTTCGCCCAGATCACCGCCCGGGACGAGTTTTCCCATGTGATGGAGGGCATCCGCGCGGCGCTTGCCAGCGGCCTCCCGGTCAAGCTGAACTGCGTGCCGCAGGTCGGCGTGAATGAAGGGGAGCTGGAAGACCTGGCTGCACTGGCAGAAAGACACCCGCTGCAGGTGCGGTTCATCGAAATGATGCCCATCGGCTACGGCGCGGCCATGCCCTGCATTTCCGGCCCGGACCTGCGGCAGCGCTTTGCCCGCCGCTGGCCGGAACTGCAGCCGGCGACCGGTGCTGCCTTCGGCGACGGCCCGGCGGTGTACTACACCGTGCCCGGCTGGCAGGGCAGTGTGGGTTTCATCGCGGCGGTGCACGGCAAATTCTGTGCGTCCTGCAACCGGGTGCGCCTGACCAGCCAGGGCTTTCTGCGTCCCTGCCTTGCCAGCGAAGCCGGATGCGACCTGCGCGCCCTGGTGCGCG
Organism: uncultured Faecalibacterium sp.; assembly: GCA_934525845.1. Classification (GTDB taxonomy): domain Bacteria; phylum Bacillota; class Clostridia; order Oscillospirales; family Ruminococcaceae; genus Faecalibacterium. Next base: position 26,992 of record CAKSZS010000010.1, read on the forward strand.
GCGGCGCTTCGGATGCCGAACTTCTGCAGGCCATCCGGGAGACCATCTGGGCCAAGCCCCGGGAACATCATTTTGAAGACCATTCCATGCCCGCGACCCGCGGTATGTATCGCATCGGAGGATAAATTTTTATGGGAAAAATTCTGGCAATCTGCACCAGCCCCAAGCGCGGCACCGTCAAGACGGAGGTGCCCAGCGCGGTGCTGACCCCGGAGTGGGGCATCGTGAGCGACGCCCACGGCGGAAACTGGCACCGGCAGGTCAGCCTGCTGAGCGCTGAGAAGATCGAAGCGTTCCGCAAGAAGATCTGGGTGGACTACGGTGCGTTCGGCGAAAATCTGGTGGTGGAAGGCTTCGACTTTCGCAATCTGCCGGTCACCAGCCGGTTCGCCATCGGCGAGGTCGTTCTGGAAATGACCCAGATCGGCAAGGAGTGCCACAACGACTGTGTCATCAAACAGCAGACCGGCGAGTGCATCATGCCCCATGAGGGCGTGTTTGCCCGGGTGCTGCAGGGCGGCGAGATCCACGTCGGGAACGAAGTGACCCTTCTGCCCCCGCTGGAAAACCCGCCGCTGCGCGCTGCCGTCATCACCCTTTCCGACAAGGGCAGCCGCGGGGAGCGGGAGGACAAGAGCGGCCCGCTCATCGTGGAGATGCTCACCGCCGCCGGCTATGTGGTGGAAGAGACCCTGCTCCTGCCGGACGAGGCCCGGGCACTGAAGGCCCAGCTCATCCGCCTGGCGGATGGCCGTCAGGTCAATCTGATCCTCACCACCGGCGGCACCGGCTTCTCGCCCCGGGACATCACCCCGGAAGCCACCTATGCGGTGGCCGACCGCAACGCCCCCGGCATCGCCGAGGCCATGCGGTATCACAGCCTGTCCATCACCCCGCGCGGAATGCTGAGCCGCGCCGCCAGTGTTCTGCGCGGCAAGACTCTCATCGTCAACCTGCCGGGCAGCCCCAAGGCGGTGAAGGAAAACCTGGAGTACATCCTGCCCAGTCTGGAACACGGCGTGCGCATTGCCGCCGGGCTGGACGGCGAGTGTGCCCGCAAGTAACACGTTGTCCCCGCCCTGCATCCCAGAGCGTGAACATAAAGGAAAGTATCTTAAGCACAACAACGGAGAAAAAACATGAAGTCCAACCTGATTTCCCGCCGCAGCTTTCTGGCTGCCGCCGGCGTTGCCAGTGCATCCGTCGCTCTGACCGCCTGCGGCGGTTCCGCTTCCAGCAGCACCGCCTCTTCTGCTGCTTCCTCCGAGGCTGCTTCCTCTGCAGCTGCCGGTGAATCCGTGGAGCTGATCGTTTTCGCTGCTGCCTCCCTGACCGAGACCCTGAACGCCATTGCCGAGACCTACTCTGCCGAGAACCCCGGCGTGACCTTCAGCTTCAACTTTGATTCCTCCGGAACGCTGAAGACCCAGATCCAGGAGGGTGCTGACTGCGACCTGTTCATCTCTGCCGGTCAGAAGCAGATGAATCAGCTGGACAGCACCGCTTCCGCCGACGTGAACACCGAGGGCCTGGACTTTGTGGACAGCGACACCCGCGTGGACCTGCTGGAGAACAAGGTCGTGCTGTGCGTGCCCGAGAGCAACGATAAGGGCATCGACAGCTTCGATTCTCTGGCCGAGCACCTGAAGGCACAGGACATCCTGTTCTGCATGGGCAACAGCGACGTGCCCGTGGGCCAGTACACCCAGAAGATCCTGGCGTACTACGACCTGGACGAGGAAGCTCTGGCCGCTGCCGGCGTCATCACCTACGGCTCCAACGTCAAGGAAGTCACCACCCAGGTCAGCGAGGCCAGCGTGGATGCTGGTGTCGTGTACTGCACCGATGCTTTCAGCGCCGGTCTGACCCCCGTGGACGAGGCCACCAAGGAGATGTGCGGCCAGGTCATTTACCCTGCCGCCGTGCTGAAGGCTGCTCCCCACGCCGATGCCGCCAAGGAGTTCCTGGCTTACCTGCAGACCGAAGAGGCCGGCAAGGTGTTCGAGGGCGTAGGCTTCACGGCAATGTAACGCCGACTGCTTTCTGAGGCCTTCCCCCAGCCGGGGGAAGGTGCTGAACGAAGTGAAGCGGATGAGGGTGTGGAGCGCTGCTGAATGCGCCCTCATCAGTTACCTTCGGTGACAGCTTCCCCCGTCCGGGGGAAGCCTTTTTGTACAGAGGTTCACTTTATGGATTGGTATCCCTTATGGAACAGCCTGCGCATCGCCCTCATCAGCTGTGCAGCGGTGTTCTTCCTCGGCATTTTTGCCGCCTATTACATCGCGAAGCTGCCCCGCACCGTCAAGGGCGTGCTGGATGTCATCCTCACCCTGCCCATGGTGCTGCCGCCCACGGTCGTGGGCTACTTTCTGCTGCTGCTCTTCGGAGCCAAGCGGCCGCTGGGCATCTTCTTCATGGAGCATTTCGGCGTCAAGCTGGTCATGAACTGGTACAGCGCCATCTTTGCATCCATCGTGGTGGCCTTTCCGCTCATGTACCGCACGGCCCGGGGCGCCTTTGAGAGCTTTGACGAGACGCTGGCCTGGTCAGCCCAGACGCTGGGCCAGTCCAACAGCTGGATCTTCTGGCGGGTGCGGATGCCCTACTGCCGGCAGGGCATTCTGGCCGGCACGGTTCTGGCCTTTGCCCGTGCGCTGGGCGAATACGGTGCCACCAGCATGATCGCCGGCTACACCCCCGGCAAGACGGCCACCATCGCCACCACCGTCTACCAGCTCTGGCGCACCAACGATGAAGCCGGGGCCATGCGCTGGGTGCTGGTGGACATCGTGATCTCGGCGGTGGTGCTGCTGGCGGTCAACTTGCTGGAGAAAAAACAGAAAGCAGGTGGACGCGCATGAGTCTGGAAGTCTGCATTGAAAAGAAGCTGAACGGCTTCACCCTGCGGTCAGAGTTCACCGCCGGGAATACCGCCACCGCCATTCTGGGCGCGTCCGGCTGCGGCAAGAGCATGACCCTGCGCTGCATTGCGGGCATCGTCAAACCGGACAAGGGCCGTATCGTACTGGACGGGACCGTGCTGTTCGACAGTGAACAGCACATCGACCTGCCGCCCCAGCAGCGCGGCGTGGGCCTGCTGTTCCAGAATTACGCCCTGTTCCCCAACATGACCGTGGAGCAGAACATCCTCTGCGGCCTGAAAGCAGAAAAAGACAAGGCTGCACGCAAGGCCCGCTGCACGGAAATGCTGCACGCCATGCGGCTGGAAGAGCTGGCGGCCCGCCGCCCGGCCGAGCTTTCCGGCGGACAGCAGCAGCGTACCGCGCTGGCCCGCATCCTTGTGGGCAGGCCGAAGATCCTGATGCTGGACGAGCCCTTCAGCGCACTGGACAGCTACCTGCGCGAGGAAGTGGAAGGCGAAGTGGGCAGCCTGCTGGCCAACTTTGCAGGCACCGCCCTGCTGGTCACCCACAACCGGGACGAAGCCTACCGCCTGTGCCCGGAGATGGTGGTGATGGACAAGGGCCGCGTGCTGCGCACCGGTGCCACCAAAGCGGTGTTTGCCGACCCGGGCAGCACCGCTGCCGCCCGGCTGACCGGCTGCAAGAACATTCTGCCCTGCACCCGCGTGGATGACCACACCGTGCAGCTGGCCAGGAGCGTCCTGCAGCTGACCACCGCGCTGCCGGTGCCGGAGCGCTGCACCGCTGTGGGCATCCGCGCCCACGACTTTGCACCCTGCGCCGCCGGTGCGCAGAATGCCCTGCCGGTAACAGCGGTCTCCACCAGCGAGAATCCCTTTGACTGGAACCTCATCCTGCAGCTGCCGGATGAGACCCGCCTGTGGTGGAAGGTGAGCAAAACGACACTGGCTGCCGCAGAACCTGCGGCCCCGGCGTTCCTCGCCGCACCCCCGGAGAGCATCATGCCGCTGGCAGATTAAACCCCGGGCAAAACCGCTGCATCAAAAAGATCCGGACCCTTCTCCGCCGGGAGAAAGGTCCGGATCTTTTGGTTTCTTCGGAAAGGCGTTTCGGGGATCAACGTTCACAGATGGGGCGGCCGTTCCGGTTCCCGTACACGATGTCCCGGAAGCTCTGCGGGTCAGACAGGGCCTTCTCCACCAGCCCGTTCCGGCGCAGGGAGACATAGACCGCCGCCGCACAGGCCTGGCAGTTGATGGACTTTTGGGGATTGAACGCGATGTCCGTGAATGCGGTGTACTCCATCAGAGGTTCCGTCAGTTCCGGGTGCTGATGCAGTGCGCTGAGGTAGAGCCAATTGTAAAAACAGGTGCGCGGCTCCAGTGGGAAAAGCTCCCCGGAAAAGCAGAAGGAGATCAGCTTTCCGCTCTCCTTCAGGCGCGGGTCTTTTTTCGCCTCGCGGGAGGTCTTTCCCAGCAGGTCGCGATACGGCCCGCCGTTTTCAAACACCTTTCCGGCCTGAAAAGCGGTCTCCACCGTGCAGATCCTTCCGCCCGGCATCCGCATCGTCAGGTTGAACGCACTCAGCTGGACGCCAAGCTCTGTTTCTGAGCGGCTGGAAATTTCCAGCACCTTTTCCTGCGGATGCAGTGCGCGAAATGCATCCTGCAGGCTCTTCACACATTTTTTCTGCTGGCTCGCCGCAAAACCGCCGAAATACTGGAACGTCACAGGCTCTGCACGGTAGTACGGCATCGCATCACAGATTCGAAAAACAGGCCGCTGTGCCATTTTGCTCTCTCCTTTCCAACGGATAAAAGACAGGAAAAGCCACAACCGCTGTCTGGTTCCAGACGCATCCGTTGTGGCTTTTTTCGTATCGGAGTGGCGAGACTCGAACTCGCGGCCTCCTGCTCCCAAAGCAGGCGCGCTACCAACTGCGCAACACCCCGTCATCCGGCGGCACGGCTGCACCGCCGGGATCTTTAACTTATTCAGTATACCGTTTTTGGTGCCGTTCGTCAATACGCTTTCTCAATTGAAGGAGCGGAAGCCCTTGCCGATGATCTCGCTGGAGTTGACGATGGTGATGAAGCTGTGCGGGTCGTTCTCGCGCAGGAAGTTGCGCAGCTGCAGCGCCTGGCGGCGGGTCAGCACGGTGACCAGCACGCTGAGCTCGTGGTGGGTGTAAGCGCCATAGGCCTTTTCCACCGTTGCAGAACGGTTCATATCCTTGATGATGAAGTCCAGGATGGGCTGGGGATTGGCCGTCATGATGGTGCACACCTTGCGCAGGCGGATGTTTTCAATGGCACCGTCCACCACGAAGCTTTTGCCCATCAGGCCCAAGATACAGTACAGGCCGGTGCCCATGCCGAACCGCCAGGCTGCCGCCAGCACGATGAGGATGTCGCTGACCATCAGGGCCTTGCCGATCTCCATGGAGGTATACTTTGCCAGGATCAGGGCCACAATATCGGTACCGCCGGTGGACGCACCGATGTCGAACACGATGGCCGCGCCCAGCGCCGGCAGGAACACGGCAAACACCAGATCCAGCATGGCATCGCCGCTCATGGACACATTGACCGGGTACAGCCACTCACAGACCGACACATAAAAGGACAGTGCAAAGGACGAAAAGATGGTCCAGCCCATGGTCCTGATGCCCAGGAAGATGAATCCCAGCACCACCAGGATCATGTTGATGATCCACATGAAGCCGCCCACATTGATCTTGGGGAACAGGTCCGCCAGCAGGATGGACAGGCCCGAGGTGCCGCCGAAGGCAAAGTGGTTCGGATTCTTGAAGTAGACGATGCCCACCGCCGTGAGGATCAGGCCCAGATTGAGCTGCCCGAAAAAATTTAAATTCTTCAGCAGATTCTGCCCGCTGAATGCTTCTTTTAAACTGTTCATGGGGTTCCTCCTGTCATAAATAGCGTAAAACCCACGTTACGCCCCGCAAAAATATACTCCGCTGTTCTGCATATGTCAAGCAAAACCGACAAAGTTGCAGAAATTGGGTATTTGTGCGGCAAAATCCCACGCAAAAATGCACATTTCGTCCACAACTTCCGCCTGCCATCTTGAAGCAGGTCGGAAAATGGTGTATTATATGGTATTATAATTGCTATTTGAGCGGGCACATTCCGGTGCCCGGACAGGGGGAGACCACATGGCAGACAAAAACTTTTTGACCGAGATCATTGACGCCGATCTGGCCGAGGGCAAGATCAGCGAGATCCATACCCGCTTCCCGCCGGAGCCGAACGGCTACCTGCACATCGGCAGCGCCAAGGCCATCTACATCAACTGGTCCATCGCCAACCAGTACGGCGGCAGATTCAACCTGCGTCTGGACGACACCAACCCCGCCCGCGAAGGCGAGGAGTACGTCAACAGCATCATCGAGGACCTGCACTGGCTGGGTGCCGACCCCAACGGCGGCATCTTCTACGGCAGCGATTACTTCGACAAGTGCTACGAATACGCCGAGAAGCTCATCAAAGAGGGCAAGGCTTACGTTGATGACCTGACCCGCGAGGAGATGCGCGAGTACCGCGGTGCCGACGCCGGCAAGCCGTCCCGCCCCTCTCCGTGGCGCGACCGCACCCCGGAAGAGAACCTGGATCTGTTCCGCCGGATGCGCGCCGGGGAATTCCAGGAGGGGGAAAAGACCCTGCGTGCCAAGATCGACCTGGCCAGCCCCAACATGAATATGCGTGATCCGGCCATCTACCGCATCAAGTACGCCGAGCACCACCGTCAGGGCAACAAGTGGTGCATCTACCCGATGTACGACTTCGCACACCCCATCCAGGACGCCATCGAGGGCATCACCCACAGTATGTGCAGCCTGGAATTCGAGAACCACCGCCCGCTGTACAACTGGGTCATCGAGAACATCTTCGGCACCGCATTCCCCAAGCAGCGCGAATTCGCCCGCCTGAACATGACCAACACCGTCATGAGCAAGCGCTACCTGCGTGAGCTGGTGGAAATGGGCATCGTGGACGGCTGGGATGACCCCCGGATGCCCACGCTGTGCGGCCTGCGCCGCCGCGGCTACACCCCCACTTCCATCTTCACCTTCGTGAAGGAAGCCGGCATCTCCAAGTCCGACAACCTGATCGATATGCGCCAGCTGGAAGCCTGCATCCGCAGTGAGCTGGACCTGACTGCCCAGCGCCGCATTGCTGTGCTGGATCCCGTGAAGCTGATCGTGGACAACTACCCGGAGGACAAGACCGAGTACTTTGACGTAGCCAACAACCCCAACCGCGAAGCCAACGACACCACCACCCGCAAGGTGGCCTTTACCCGGGAGCTGTGGATCGACCGCGAGGACTTTGCCGAGGTACCGCCTCCGAAGTTCAAGCGCCTGACCGTGGGCGGCGAAGTCCGTCTGATGGGCGCTTACATCGTCAAGTGCGTGGGCGTGGACAAGAACGCCGATGGCAGCATCGCCGCCGTCCACTGCACCGCCGACATCGAGACCGGCAACGGCAATCCCGTGGACGGCCGCAAGGTCAAGGGCACCATCCACTGGGTCAGCGCCGCACACTGCGTGGACGCCGAGGTCCGTCTGTACGACAAGCTGTTCACCGAGGCCAACATGAACGCCATCCCCGAGGGCAGCGACTACAAGGACTTCCTGAACCCGGAGAGCGTGGTGGTGCGCGCTGGCTGCAAGCTGGAAGAGAGCCTGAAGGACGCCAAGCCCGGCGACAAGTTCCAGTTCGTCCGCACCGGCTTCTTTACCCCGGACAGCAAGAACCCCGGCGTATACAACCGTGTGGTCACCCTGCGCGACAGCTTCAAGCCCGGCAAGTAATCCATTCCAAAGGAGCGTACCGCTATGAAAAAACATCTGACCCGGAATGGGATCCTGATGGCTGTGGCCACCCTCATCATGGGCATCGTCCTCAGCCTGTATATTTCCAGCACCGGCACGGTGCCGGCAGCCGACAACGCCGACAGCTACACGGACGGCACCTATACGTCCAGTGCACAGGGCTGCCTGAGTGAAGTCTCTGTGACCGTGACCATCACCGGCGGCAAGGTAACGGATGTGTCCATTGACGCTTCCGGTGAAACACCTTCGCTGGGCGGAACCGCCGCCGAAACGCTGGCTCCGCAGCTGGCCGAGGCCGGTTCCACGGCCGGCGTGGATGCCGTTTCCGGCAGCACCATGACCAGCGATGCCGTTTTTACCGCCATGGATGACTGTCTGGCACAGGCTGCACAGTAAGATTTTCTGCACAGACTGGATCTGACCCGCAGGGCACACCGCTCTGCGGGTCTTTTGCAGAGTGCTTCTTTTCCCGCCTGCTTTTGCTGCCGATGCAGCACCATCCCACCAACAACAGGAGAAATTTCATGTACTATTACGCCGCCCCCATGGAGGGGCTGACCGACCGGGTCTGGCGGCAGGCCCATCAGAAATGGTTTGGCCCCGCCGGAGCCGCAGACCGCTATTATGCCCCCTTTCTGTCCCCGCCGGAAAACCGGGTGCTCATCAGGAAAAAGATGGCTGAGCTGGCCCCGGAAGCCAATCCCGGCGCCCCGGTGATCCCCCAGCTGCTGGCCAAGGACGGCGAGCTGGCTGCCTGGATGATCGGCGAACTGCGCACGATGGGCTATACCGAAGTGAACCTGAACCTCGGCTGTCCTGCCGGGACGGTCACTGCCAAGGGCAAGGGTTCCGGAATGCTGCGGGATCCCGCCAGGCTGGATGCCTTTCTGGATGCCGTTTTCTCCCATGCCGCCGGTCCCATCTCGGTCAAGACCCGGCTGGGTGTGAACGGCCCGGAAGAGTTCGCGGCGATTTTGGACATTTATAACCGGTATCCCATCTGTGAGCTGACCATCCACCCCCGCGTGATGCGCCAGCTCTACCGGGGTCAGGCCGACCGCAATGCCTTTGCCGCTGCCCTGCCCGCCTGCACCATGCCGGTGTGCTACAATGGCGATGTGACCACCGCCGCCGACCTGCACGCACTGGAAGCCCAGTTCCCTGCCCTGTCCGGCATCATGATGGGGCGCGGCCTCATCGCGGACCCGGCTCTTCTGCGCCGGGCGCGGGGCGGGGCGGCAGCTTCCCGGGAGGAACTGCGGGGTTACCTGGACGACCTGTACCACGGCTACACCGAACTGTTCGGCAGTGCCGGGTGCGCAGTCAGCCGGATGAAAGCGCACTGGTTCTACCTCATCCACGACTTTGCCGGGTCGGACAAACTGGAAAAGCAGCTGCGCAAGGCCCGGGAACCGTGGGAGTATGAAGTGCTGGTGAACCAGATCTTTACGCTGCCGTTGGTGTAAAAAGGCAGGACGGCGGGGAGTTTCCTAAGCAAATGATCCGGAGGGTGGGTCCCTGCCGCCGCAGGCGGTAGGGCGGGCAATGGAATGGCCCGTTGCATTTGCGTGGAAAGCTCCCCGCCGTCCTGCCGGATAGCTGCATCTGCCCGGCACGCAGCCCCCAACAAAAAAGCCCCGCTGTCTCTTGCAAGACAACAGGGCAAAAAGGGCAACAGATTCAGACGTTGAGATAATTGCGCAGCATGGCCTGCAGCAGATCATCGCGGTCCACCTTGCGGATCAGCGCACGGGCATTTTTATAGGTCGTGATGTAGGTGGGGTCTTCGGACAGGATATAGCCCACCAGCTGATTGACCGGATTGTAGCCTTTTTCCTTTAATGCATCGTACACCTGCTGTACGATCTCATGGATTTCATAGTCCTTTCTGTCGTGGATCGAGAAAATAGCGGTTGCGTCGCCCACGGAATACACCCCCTTCAGATGAACTATAATTCATTGTACACGAATTGCGCCGAAACTTCAAGATAATTGCCCCGATTTTGCACATATTGCCTAAAAAAACCGGGATGATTCATGCAACATGAAAAAGCCGCAGCAGTCCTTCTGCGGCACAGGAGGTCTTATCATGCTTTACGGCATCGGCTGCGATGTATGCAGCCTGACACATCTGGAAAAAAGCCTGTCCGGTGCTCATGCAGATGCCTTTGTGCGGCGGGTGTTCGGCCCCGCCGAGCAGACTGCTCTGGCACTGGAACTTCCCCTGCCCGCCGGGCGCGGCACAGCCCACCGGCTGGCCAGCGCCGCCGCCGACTTTGCCGCCAAGGAGGCCTTTCTCAAGGCGGCAGGCACCGGCCTGCGGGAGCCGTTCTGTCTGCGGGACATCCAGGCCGTGCGGCTGGAAAGCGGTGCCCCGGCGTATCAGTTCTCCGGTGCCGCTGCAGACTGGATGGCTGCACACAAGCTGACTGCCCACCTTTCCCTCAGCCATGACGGCGGGGTCGCGCTGGCCTTCTGCGTCCTGGAAGCACTGCCGGAAACCTGAAGCCTTCCTCTGCATACAATGGAAATGATCCCGCGCTGCATAACCAGCGCACCGTCTGCTCATACTGAAAGCAGAACGCAGGCTGTGCCGGGCGCATCACATAGCGGGACACAGCCTTGTGCAGCAACAGGGAGGGAGTTTCCATGGAGGTACACAGAGGAGAAGTTTTTTATGCTGATCTGTCGCCGGTGGTCGGCTCCGAGCAGGGCGGCATCCGGCCCGTGCTGATCGTTCAGAACGAGATCGGCAACCGGCACAGCCCCACCGTCATTGCAGCGGCCATTACATCCCGGCTGGACAAAGCACGTCTGCCCACCCACATCAACATCCGGGCGGCAGATACCGGCCTTGCAAAGGACAGCGTCGTGCTGCTGGAACAGATCCGCACGCTGGACAAACACCGCCTGCGGGAGCGCGCCGGCCAGATCACCCCCGCCGACCAGAAGCGGGTGGATCAGGCGCTGGACGTGAGCCTGGGCCTGACCTCCTATTGAACAAAACCGTTCCTGCCGCGCAGCGCGGCAGGAACGGTTTTTCGTTTTCTCAGCAGCAGTACCGTGCAATGGCGGCCAACAGCGCCTGCGCTTCCAGCGGCTTGGTCAGATGTTCATTCATGCCGGCCTCCCGGCTGCGCCGGATGTCGTCGTAAAAGGCGTTGGCCGTCATGGCAAAAATGGGCACCGCCCCCGCGTCCGGCCGCGCCATGGCGCGGATGGTGCGGGAAGCTTCCAGCCCATCCATCACCGGCATCATCACATCCATCAGGATCACGTCAAAGCTGCCCGGCTCGGACGCCGCAAAGGCATCCACCGCTTCCCTGCCGTTCCATGCCCGGGTCACCACGGCACCTGCGGTCTCCAGCAGAAACTGCGCGATCTCCATGTTCAGTGCATTGTCCTCCACCAGCAGCACCCGCACGCCGCGGATGTCCGCCGGGGCAGGCTGGGGCGGCTGGGACACCGGCGCTTCCGTGTCCACGCAGAACGGCAGCCGAATGGTAAACAGGGTGCCCATTCCCTGCGTGCTCTCAAAGCGGATGCTGCCGTTCATCTGCTCCACCAGCTCTTTGGTAATGGACAGGCCCAGACCCGTGCCGGAATAGCTGGTGCGGGCACTGGCATCCTCCTGCGCAAAGGGTTCAAAAACGTGCTTCTGGAAGCTCTCGCTCATGCCGATGCCATTGTCGGCACAGGTAAATTCAAACCAGACTGCACCGTCGGACGGTTCCAGTTCCCGGACGCCCAGCTGCACGGTGCCGCCGGTCGGTGTGTATTTGATGGCGTTGCTGGAAACATTCTGCAGCACCTGCCGCAGATGCACCGGGCTGCCGATGAGCCTGGGTGCGCAGATCGTGGCTCATGCGGCGCAGAAAATCCGTCTTGGCGGCATCGGCACGACGGGCTTCTTCTGCGGCGGCTTCCGCCTGGTGCTGCGCGGCCAGCTCCCGCTGCCTTTGGCGGTCTTGAGCACCTCCACGGTGCCCTCCCGCAGCTGCACCAGCATAATGGCCACCCAGAGCAGCAGCAATGCAAGCCCCAGCATCAGCCACAGGATGTTTTCATTCGCCTGCAATTTTTTATGCACCGCCTTTCCGCCAGACCAAAATGCCCCATGATACGATCCAACTGTATTATACAAAATGCGGCAGATGGGTGCAAGGAAAATTCCGTCCTGCGGAAAATATTCCTCTTTGCACACAAAAAAGGACTGCTGCACAGCGCTGTGCAGCAGTCCTCTGGCCGGCGCGTTTCCGGCTTGGCGTCGTATGTTGTTTTACACGCCGGAATAGGCGGAGAAGCCGCCATCCACGGGCAGGCAGATGCCGGTGATGAACCCGGCGGCGTCATTGTTCAGCAGGAACAGCAGCGCACCCACCAGATCCTTTTCGCTGTCGCCGAAGCGGCCCATGGGGGTCGCGGCCAGGATCTTATTCGTGCGGGCCGTCGGCGTACCGTCGGCGTTGTACAGCAGGCTGGCGTTCTGCTCGCTGGCAAAGAAGCCGGGTGCAATGGCGTTCACGCGGATGCCCACCTTGCTGAAATGGACCGCCAGCCACTGGGTGAAGTTGGTGACGGCTGCCTTAGAGCCGGAGTAAGCCGGGATCTTGGTCAGGGGCAGGTAGGCGTTCATGCTGGAGATGTTCAGGATGCTGCAGCCCGGGCGGCCCACCATCTGGCGGGCAAAAGCTTGGGTAGGCAGCAGGGTGCCGATGAAGTTCAGGTTGAACACCATCTCCACGCCGCTCTCGTCCAGATCAAAGAAGGTGACGGTGTCCTCTTCCAGATCGCTCATCTCGAAATACTCCTTGTCGGTGTTGGCACGGGCGTTGTTGCCGCCGGCACCGTTCACCAGGATGTCGCAGGGACCCAGGTCTGCCGCCACGTCCTCGGCCACCTGCAAACAGTTGGCCTTGTTCATGACGTTGCAGGTGTAGCCCTTGGCGGTGCCGCCTGCGGCGTTGATCTCTTCGGCCAGGGCGTTCAGCTTCTCCATGTTGCGGCCCAGCAGTGCCACCTTGGCGCCGGCCCGGGCCAGCGCACGGGCAAAGATGGAGCACAGAGTGCCGCTGGCACCCGTGATCACGGCCACCTTACCGGTCAGATCGGTGTTCAGTACGTTCTGTTCCATCCCGCACCTCAGCCCTGATACTCAGCAGGCAGCTGGTCGATGGTCTGCCACTTGGCCATGGCGTCTTTCAGCTTCATACCGTTGGCCACTGCATCGCGGCGGCAGGCGTTGACCGCCTGAATCTCCTTCATCTTGGCACCGGTCAGGGTGTAGCCCTTCATGGCGACCAGGGTAGCGATCCATGCCACCATAGGGATGATGCAGAACAGCACGAGGACCACGATGTTCATGCCCGGGGTGTAGGGATCGTACTGGGTGGGCAGGCTTTCCAGACCGATGAAGCTGACGGCGATGCCGACAACGGTGGCGGACAGGCTGGACACCAGCTTATCCACCAAGCTGAACAGGGTGCCCATGATGCCGGGGATGTAGTTGCCGGAACGATAGGTCTCGTAGTCGGAGCAGTCGGCGACCATGGGGATGGGCATATCGGCCGTGGCGTAGTAAGCGCCGTAGCCGATGCCGAAGAAGGCGATGAACAGGATGGTGTACAGGTTGATGGACAGACCGTTTTCACCCATGATGGACAGGGTGAAGGCGTCGCCCCTGCCCCACAGCAGCAGCAGGACCAGCACGCCCACATAGCAGATCAGTGCCACGCTGACGTACTTCATCAGGCTGGCCTTCTGGCCTTCCTTCTGGCTGGTGCGGACGGTGAGCAGGAAGAAGGGCACGCTGAAGACATAGCCCAGCACCATCATGGGCAGATACAGGCCGTCGTAGTTGCCCATCATGCAGCCGTACAGCATACACAGCACGGTGGTGTTGTTGGCGATGGAAAGTGCCAGCTTGCAGCCTGCACCGGCCACCATCAGCCGCTGCATGGGCTGGTTGTTTTTGATGATCTGGACATACTCGCTGACCTTGACTTTTTCGGTCTTGGCACCGCTGACGCCGAAATACTTGGGCTGATCCTTTTCCCAGATGCCGATGACCGCCAGCAGGGTCAGCAGAATAGAAATAACGATGCCCACGGGAGCCAGAGTGCGGAAGAACCCGGCAGAGGCGTAGCCGCCCTCATAGTTCTTGGCCAGGATGGGGGCAAAGAACTGCATAGCACCCATGCCCAGTAGGCTGCCCACGGTGTTGAAGATGGTAAACAGGGGCCGCTGCTTGGGGTCGTTGGTCAGCACGGTCTGACCGGAGCGGGTGCAGCTGGTCTGGAAGGTGTAGCCAATGACCCACACGGCGTACAGGGCCACAAAAGCGGCGTACCGCAGCCCCATGGCGCTGGCCGGGATGAGGGGGGTGAGGCAGTACAGCACCAGGATGCTGGCAGCCATGATCAGGTTGCCGATGACCATAAAGGGCCGGAACTTGCCGAATTTGCCGTTGGTGCGGTCCATGAGGGCACCGATGATGGGGTCGGTAACGGCGTCAAACAGACGCATACCGGTGACCATCACCGAAGCAAACAGCATACTCAGGGCCAGCACCTTGCTGCCGAAGGTTGCAATGTAGGAAAGCACCAGCACATAGTACACGTTGGTTGCGCCGTTGTTCAGCGGAAACAGCACCAGCTGGTAGGTTTTGGCGCGGTTCACACTCGACGCCGTTGTTTTGGGTTCAGCCATTGCGGTCTCTCCTTTTTTCTTTGATAAAAAAGCGGCAGCCTGCCCCACCTATGGTAACGGGGCAGGCTGCCGCTATGGGATCAGATCTTCATGGAAATTCAGCGGAGGCTCTTATTCCTGATCTTCTGCCGGGGCAGTCAGAGCCTTAGCAGCCTTCCGTGCCTTGATGCGCTTGATCAGCATGAAGAGGCTGCCAGCCACCAGAACACCCAGCACCACGTCCACGCAGATCAGAGCGGTCTTCCACCAGGGGGTGACGGACACGATCTTGGTGTTGGCGGTGATGCCATTCATGGCGTTGGAGTTGACCACCGTGTACAGGATGCGGTGGGTGGACTCCCGCATAGCCTGGGCGATATCGGGATCACCCCGGTACAGCTTCAGCAGTTCGTCAGTCCACTGCTGGGCACTGGAGTCCCAGCTGTTGGTACCGGCCAGCAGGCCCTGTGCAACGTCAAAGCTCTTCATGTAGATGCCGTAGTTTGCAAACATGGCGTTGCCGGAGAAGTCGGTGAGGTTGAAGCCGGTCAGGCCCCACTCGCCGCGCAGGATATTGGTCTGCAGACCCTTGTGTGCACCGGACCAGATACCGCCGATGCGGGCAAAGGAGTTCATGACGCACTTGGCGCCGCCCTCGGTGACTGCCATCTCAAAGCTCTTGAGGTACAGTTCACGGATCGCCTGCTCGCTGGTAAAGGTAGCAATGCAGCGGCAGCGGCTCTCCGTATCGTTCAGCGCAAAGTGCTTGATGTAAACATACACGCCCTTGGACTGGATGCCCTCTACCTCGGCTGCTGCGATCTTACCGGAGAGGAACGGATCCTCAGAGTAATACTCGAAGTTACGGCCGGAGTAAGCGGTGCGGTGGATGTTCATGGCGGGGCCGTACAGGCCGGAAGCGCCCAGATCCAGCATATCGTTGCCGATGCAGACGCCCACTTCCTTCATCAGGTCCACGTTGAAGGTGGCAGCCATGATATTCTCATCGCTGTATGCAGTGTGGCAGACCGAGACGCCGGTCAGGGTCTGGGTAAAGCCCTGCGGGCCGTTGTCATCCACCGTAGCAGGCTTGGAGATGCTCTGTATCATAGCAGTGTTGTGGAAGCCCTTGCCCACCAGCTCGGCCATTTCCTCATAGGTGACCTGATCCAGCAGCTTGTCCCAATCCGGGTCGTCGTAATCTTTGCCGATCATCATGCCCAGGGTCATGCCGTTGTCGGCACCCATAGTGGGCATCTCGGTGGTAGAGCCTTCAATGCCCTTATAGCTCTGGTAGGCGTTGATGTCCACCATCAGGGCGTCGTTTGCCTCAATGGCGATCTTCTCCGGCCAGGTGCCGGTCCAGTTGGAACGGGTGAGCATATTCATCTCGTCATAACCATAATAGGTCATGTCGGCAGAATCCAGCTGGTTGGTGATCTTCTCGCCGGTAGCGGCAGAGATGGAGTAGGTCTCGGTATCGGTCACACCGTTGGTGTAGGTATAGGTGAAAGCAGTATCGCCGTTGGCGGTCATGCCGTTGGCAGTGGTGTAGCCCTTGGCAGCCAGAACATTGTTCACAGCGTCGTGGGCATTGCGGGCGGCGGTCAGGTAGTAATCACCGGCCTCCAGAATATAGGTCTGTGCCACGTTCTCGTCGTAGCAGGCCAGCTCGCTGCGGGGTACGTTGATGGTAACAGTCTCGCTTTCGCCGGGGGCCAGCAGCTGGGTCTTGCCAAAGCCGCACAGCTCCACAGAAGCCTTCTCGATGCCGTTTGCCTTATCGTACTCGGTATAGGGGGACTGGAAGTAAGCCTGCACCACTTCCTTGCCTGCCACAGAGCCGGTGTTCTTCACATCCACGCTGATGTTGAAGCTGTCGGTGGCGGCATCGTAGGAGGACTGGAAGTTGGACCAGTCAAAGGTGGTGTAGCTCATGCCGTAGCCAAAGGGATAGGCCACGGTGGAGGCGTAGTCGTACTCGCCCACGTTCTGGGTGCCCATGACCACATCCTCGTAGCGGGTCTCGTAGTAACGGTAGCCCACATAGATGCCTTCCTGGTAGGTGGTGTAGTAACCATTGCCGTCCAGGCCGCCGTTTGCCACAGAATACCACTTGCTGGTATCCTTCTCGTCATAGTTGGTGTACTGGTTTGCGTAGTAGTCCACCAGACCGGGAGCGGTGGTGTTATCGTAGCAGTAGGTGTCCACCAGATGGCCGCTGGGGTTCACGTTGCCAGCCAGGATATCGGCCACAGCGTTCAGGCCGTAGGAGCCGGTGTAGCCGATCCACAGCGCAGCGTCCACGCCGTACTCGGGATCATTGAGGAAATCGCACTCCATGGCGTTGGTGGAGTTGATCAGCACGATGGTGCGTGCAAACTCCTCCTTGGCCATCTTCAGCATATCCTTTTCTTCGTTGGTCAGGGACAGCACATTGGTGCCATCCACAAAATCGCCGTACTCCAGATCAGCACCCTCACCGGCCACACGGGAGAGCATCACGATCGCGGCATCGCCGTAGGAGGCAAAGCTGGAGCGCACATCGGTGATGTTTGCACCGGCTGCCGCATCCGCAGCCTTGACGTTGGTGCCGTACAGAGAGACCGGCACTTCATTGATATGCCATGCAGAGCGGTCACCCAGACTGGTACCCTTGCCGGGAGAGCGGACATAGTCCTTGCCGGCACCGTTGGTGTAGAAGTCCCACAGCACGGGGTTCACGTCAAAGCCCACGGCCTCCAGAGCCTCTTTCCATGTGGGTGCTTTGGAGGTGTCGATATCGGCAGAGCCGGTACCGCAGGTCACAACGTCCACGCTGGAATGGCTGAGGGTGGACACCTTGCTGCCTGCAGCCAGGGGCAGGGTATTGTTGTCATTCTTCAGCAGCACAGCACCCTCGCCGGTGAGCTGTTCTGCGATCTCCTTGTCGTGTGCTTCCAGCTCTTCCACGCTGCTGAAATCACTGTCGTAGTACACCACGCTGTCGTCCTTGCCCACGGTCTTGTGGGTGGGGGTCTTCAGTGCGATGTTGACGGCCTGTGCACTGGCAAATGCCAGGTTGGTGCCGACGCAGGCACCGGCAAACAACACCGTAACCAGCACCGTAAGGATGCTCCACAGTACAACGCCTGTGCCTTTCTTCTTGCCTTTCTTCATGTTATTCTCCTTTTCTTATGGGGTTCTTCTGGGGGGCTTTCATGGCTGCCGGGTCGGATCCAGCCGGTGTGGCTCCGGCCTTTGCCTACCCTGCAGCCGTATATTCCAAGATGCGAGCCGGTGCTTAGACCCAGTTCGCACTCTTCGACTTGGTTTTTACCAGCTTGTAGCTGGGGTTGGGCTGGTCTACCTGGCGGAACACTGCGGTGTCGATGCAGTCCCCGGCCACAGCCTTTACTTCCACTTCCCCGGCAAGGGGCAGCTGGAAGGTGAACACCTTCCGGCCCGTCTGTTCTGCCAGCTTTTTGCCGTTGGCATACAGGGCCACCGTGTCCTGGTTGGAGTAGACCTTTACTTCCATCTTGCTGCCGGTGCGGTCGGTGAACCGTTTGGAGCAGATGTGGACGAAGTTTTCTTCGCTCCACCATGCTTTATAGAGGTAGAAGCTGTCCTTTTTGGTCTTTCGATCAAAGGTGACCAGACCCTTGTGGTTCATGCCCGGCTCGCCGCCCTGATCCCGGGCGTCGGCTGCAAAATCGAACATATTCCACACATGGGTCGCCCACAGCCAGGGGTGACGGTCAAAGCACTTCAGCATATACTCATGGTACTTGGCCTGATATTCCTCGGTGTGGTCGCCCCGACGGGGGTGGGCACTGTGAAGGTTGGGCATTCCCTCGGCACCGTACTCCGAGAAGCCCAGCGGGCGGTTCGGGTAGACCAGGTGGAAGAAGTCCATCCACAGGTCGTTCAGGAACAGGCCCGGTACATACCAGCCCAGGTACAGGTTCCAGCTCACCAGGTCGGTGATGTGAGCCACCGGGTTGAAGGGGCCGCACATGGCGTAGCAGGCCAGGGTGGTCAGACGGGTGGGGTCCATCTTGTGGCACAGGTCGTTCAGCTCATGGTGGTTGTCCAGCATATCGGCCTTGTCCTTGGTGGAGATGGTGATCTCATTGGAAACGCCCCAGCAGACGATGCAGGGGTGATTGTAGTTCTGGTGGATCAGCTCTTTCATCTGGCTGATGGTGTTCTCGCGGCCGTTGGGCAGATGCTCGGAGATGTAGGGGATCTCCGCCCAGACCACCATGCCGTACTGATCGCAGAGGTCATAGAAATACTGGTCGTGCTGGTAGTGGGCCAGACGCACCGTATTGGCACCCACCTCCCGGATGAGGGCCATGTCCTCGTCGTGCATGGCGCGGGTAATGGCGTTGCCCAAGCCCTTGCGGTCCTGATGACGGGACACACCGTGCAGCGGGTAGGGCTTGCCGTTCAGGAAGAAGCCGTTCTTGGAATCCACCGAGAAGGTGCGCAGGCCGACGCGGGTGGAAACTTCGTCCACCACGGTGCCGCTGCTGCTCAGACGCACCACGCAGGTGTAGAGGTAGGGGTCCTTCACGCCGTTCCACAGGTGAGGCGCGTCCAGATGGAGCTGGGCGTCTGCGCCCTCGGCGGAAGCGACGGTCTTTCCGGCTGCATCCAGCAGCTCGACGGAAACGGTGCCCTCGCCCTCGACGTTGGTCTCGACCCGGATGTCGGCCTTGCCGTCTTTCAGAGCCGGGGTGATCCTGACGCCGGTGTCACCGAAGTGGCCCAGAGCAATGTGATCCTTGCTGACCACCAGCAGGCTGATGTCGCGGTAGATGCCGCCGTAGAAGGTGAAGTCCGCCTTCTGGGGATAGACACGGTCGTTGACGCTGTTGTCCACCTCAACGGTGAGCTGATTGTCCTTCTGCAGCAGTTCCGAGATGTGGGCGCGGAAGGTGGAATAGCCGCCGTCGTGGGTGCAGAGGGTCTTGCCGTTCAGCAGCACCTTTGCGCTGGCGTTGACACCCTCGAACTGGAGCCAGACCTGCTGTGAAGCTGCATCGAACTCCGGGGCAGCAAAGGTGGTGCTGTAGGTGCAGGTGCCGCGCCAGTAGTCGTTGCCGCCGTCCTGGCCGTCCTTCGCGTTCCAGGTGTGGGGCAGCTCCACCGAGGTGGTTTTGCCGTCCGGACCGGCGAACTGCCAGTTCTTCATGAGCTTTGCAATGCTTCGCATCGGGTTCCTCCTGTTTTTTGGTGTTGTTCGGTTCTTTTTTCCATTCTCATACGTTCGTTGATATTGTATCAAAGCGACCGATTTTCGCAAGATGCATGGGATAATCGGTCGTTTTTCGTGATTATTCGGTTTTGGACTTCCAAAATCCAACTGATATATTTGTGCATCCCTCACAAACAGTTGGATACAACAGGCTGTCTTATCGACAAAAAATCCCCGGCATCGGTGGGATGCCGGGGGGTAGGTCTTCTGGTTCAGTTGGCGGTAAAGAGGATCTTCACCGCAAAAAATCCGTTTTCGGTCTCGGTGGTCAGGGTGCCCTTGTACTTCTGCACGATCTGCTTGAGCACTTTCAGCTCGTACCGGGCGGTGCGGTCCCCGGTCTCGTCCCGTGCCGGGCTGATGACGTGGATCACCACAAAGTTCTGCCGCATACAGACCAGCAGGTCAATGACCCGCCGTTCCGGCTGGGTGACCTGCACCGCGCCCTCAATGGCGTGGTCCAGCGCGTTGGCGAACAGCGCATACAGGTCGCCCGCCTCAAACCGCTTCAGGCAGCTGCCGTCCGCCACCGCATTGAGCTGGATGCGCCGGGATTCGCACAGCAGGCTTTTTTCGGTCAGCACCACATCCAGCACCTCGCTGCCCGTGTTGCGGTTGGCATCGTAGAGCCGGGCGGCGGTCTCCGCTTCGTCGATCTTCTGGGCCAGTGCGGCGTCCGGCGCCAGTTTGCGCAGGGCCGCGATCTGCACCTTCAGTTCGTGACAGCGCTTGTTGATGATCTGCACGTTCTGCCGCGCCACCTGATACTGCTGCCGCTGCCGCTCGTACAGCAGGTTCAGCGCGTTCATCTCTTTTTCCAGGGCGGACTTCTTGAACAGTTCCGTCTGGAAGTACAGCAGGGTCAAAAAGTACAGCTGTCCGATCAGCATGGTGGCGATCAGGCTCAGCGGCCAGTAGCCCGTGCGGGCGTTGCTCAGCACCGCCGCCTGCAACATGAACAGAATGCCGATCAAAAACGAACTGGCCAGCTGCCGGGGGCCGATGTTGTAAGTACCTTTATAAGGGAGCCGCCGGGCCAGCAGCCCGCAGACCGCCAGATAAAACGCCGCGCCGGCCAACAGCTGCGTCAGCAGGACAGACGTCCTTGTCATATCCAGCGGATGGCCGCGCAGTTCCTGCACCAGTTCCAGCAGCCGCCAGCCTTCATAGGCCGTCTGCGCCGTGAGCAGGCTCCATACGGCACAGTACAGGGCACCTCTGAGGTCGATCTCCACGCACAGGTAGATCATGACGCCCAGCAGGACAAAAAAGGAAACGTACAGCAGCAGAAGCGACGCCTGCTGCTCCCACAGGGTCGCGGACTGTTCCAGCGGGTTCAGCACCCGGGCCAGCGCGATCAGCGGCAGGAGCATCAGAACTGCACGCCGTCCAAAATGGGGCCGGTGCCGCAGCGGCAGGCAGAACGCCACCGCCCCGCACCAGCGCAGAAGCGCCCGAAGAAACGCCACGCCCAATACACTCTTCACAGGACACCTCCCATGTAGGACGCCACGGCAGTCAGGAACGCGGCCTTCTGGCGGCGGCTGATCTCCAGCCGGTCTTCGCCGACCAGCGCAAATTCGTTTTCGATGCCCCGGACGTGCTCCAGATTGACCAGATAACACTGGTTGCACCGCACAAAATGATACTGTGCCAGCTGCTTTTCAGCGCTCTGCAGGCTGGCCCGCACCGCAAATTCGCCTTTGACCGTGTGATAGTACAGCATCCGGCTCCGGGTCTCGAGATAATAGATGCCGCCGGTGTCCAGCAGCTGGATGCCGCCGCCCGCCAGCTGCAGCACCACCTGACCGCCCCTGCACCGCTGGACTCGCTGGACCGCGCGGGACAGCTTGGTGCTGAACTGATAGTAGTTCACCGGCTTGAGCACATAGTCCAGGGCATCCACCTCATAGCCCCGGATGGCATACTGCGCCATGTTCGTCACGAACACCAGCACCACGTCCGGATCCACGGCCCGGATCTTTTCCGCCGTGCGGAAGCCATCCAGCCCCGGCATCTCCACGTCCATAAAGAGGATGTCCCAGCCCGGCTCATAGTTTTCTGCAGCCGCCGCCCCGTCCTCAAAGGAAGACACTTCAGCCTGCAGGCCATGCTCTGCAGCATATTGCCGGACGAACCGGCACAGCTCCTCCCGCATTTCCGCCTGATCCTCGACCACTGCAATTTTCAGCATCCTGCAGCCTCCTTTTCTTCCTTCCCGCACATTCCGTCATCCGCAGCACGTTATCTTTTATTGAAACATACTTTCGTCCGAAATGCAACGAGGAAGTTCGAAATCCGCTTGAGGCCGGAGGGGTAAAAACCAAAGCATCTGATTTCATTTCTTTCCATGGAAGCGTGCCCTTTGGGACTACCCTCTCCGTATATTCAGGAAAAAGCAGGCACCCACGCAAAGGTTTGCGTGGGTGCCTGAAATCAAGGCGTTATCTCCCCGAAAAAGCAGGACCTCCCGTTCAGCCCATGGTGACCTGCACATTGACCTCCGTGCCCGCTGCTGCCAGCGGCAGAACGCTGCCCTGGAAGGGCTTGCCGTCCACGGTCACGCTCTTTACGCCATGCTGCACGCCGGCGGCGTTGTCCACCACAATGTGGTAAACCGCCCCGCGGAAGCGGCGGGTCACGGCAAAGCCGGACAGGGTGTGCGGGATGCAGGGGTCCACCTTCAGGCCGTCCAGCGTGGGCTGGATGCCCAGAATGTACTGGCTCACGTTGAAGAAGGTCCACGCGGCCGTGCCAGTCAGCCAGCTGTTCTTGGCCTCGCCGAAGGTGGGGGCGTCCCGGCCGGCCACCATCTGGCTGTAAACGTACGGCTCGGTGCGGTGGATCTCCGAAATGTCCTCGATGTAGGCCGGGCAGGTCTTGCGGTAGACTTCAAAGGCACGGTCGCCGTGGCCCAGAACCGCCTCGGCACAGCTGATCCAGGGGTTGTTGTGGCAGAAGATGCCGGCGTTCTCTTTGTATCCCGGAGGGTAACTGGAGATCTCGCCCAGATTGAGCTGGTAACTGGTGTAGGCAGGCTGCTGCAGCACCACGCCGTATTTCGTATCCAACCGCTCCTCCACGCTCTTCAGCGCCTGCGCGGCCTGCCCGGTCTCCTTGCCGATGCCGGCCATGACGCACATTCCCTGCGGTTCGATGAAGATCTGTCCCTCGGTGCACTCTTTGCTGCCCACCGGCTTGCCAAAGGCATCGTAGGCACGGCGGAACCAGGCACCGTCCCATCCGGCGGTCAGAGCAGCCTGCTCCACAGCATCGATGGCCTTGCGGGCTGCTGCGGCTTCGTCGGGGAGATTCCGGTGGTCGCACAGTTCGGCGTATTCCCGGCCGTACTTGACGAACATCCCGGCAATGAACACGCTCTCGGCCACAGGGCCTTCGCTGGGGCCGGTGATCTGGAAGCTCTCACCCGGGTGCTCCGAGAAGCAGTTCAGGTTCAGGCAGTCGTTCCAGTCGGCGCGGCCGATCAGCGGCAGACCGTGGGGGCCAAGGTGGGTCACGGTAAAGCGGAAGCTGCGGCGCAGGTGTTCCATCAGGGGCTGTGCCTTGCTCTGGTCGTTGTCAAAGGCCACCGGTTCGTCCAGAATGCTCCAGTCGCCGGTCTCCCGCAGGTAGGCCGCGGTACCGGCAATGAGCCACAGCGGGTCATCGTTGAATCCGGTGCCGATGTCGCGGTTGCCCTTTTTGGTCAGCGGCTGATACTGATGGTAGGCGCTGCCGTCCTCAAACTGGGTGGCCGCAATGTCCAGGATGCGCTCCCTTGCACGGGAGGGAATGATGTGCACAAAGCCCAGCAGGTCCTGGCAGCTGTCGCGGAAGCCCATGCCCCGTCCGGTGCCGCTCTCGTAATAGCTGGCGCTGCGGCTCATATTGAAGGTGACCATGCACTGGTACTGATGCCAGATGTTCACCATGCGGTCCAGCTTTTCCTCTCCGGAGTGCAGCTGATAGGTGGAGAGCAGATCCTCCCAGTAGGCGGCCAGCGCGGCGCGGGCCGCATCGATCTGCGCATCGGTGGCATACCGCTCCATCATGGCGTGGGCGCGGGCCTTGTTGATGACGCCCGGCGCGATGAATTTTTCTTCCTGCGGGTTCTCGATGTAGCCCAGGCCGAACAGAATGCTGCGGCACTCGCCGGGGGCCAGCTTTACATGGATGTGCAGGGCGCCGACCGGTGCCCAGCCGTGGGCGATGCTGCCGGAGCAATGGCCTGTCCGCACGGCCTGCGGGTCTGCCGGACCGCCGTACACGCCGCAGAACGCATCGCGGGCGGTATCAAAACTGCTGATGGGGCAGTTGGCCCAGAACACCGCGTAGTGGTCGCGGCGCTCCCGGTACTCGGTCTTATGGTAGATCGCGCTGCCCTCCACCTCCACTTCACCGGTGGAGAAATTGCGCTGGAAGTTGGAGCTGTCATCCACAGCGTCCCACAGGCAGAACTCCACATAGCTGAACACATCCAGCTCTTTTTCCGTATCGCTGCCGTTGCGCAGGGTCAGGCGGTCCAGCTCGCAGGCATCGCCCTTGGGCACAAACAGCTCCTGCTGTGCCGTCACGCCGTTCTTTTTTCCTTCCAGAATGGTGTAGCCCAGGCCATGGCGGCAGGTGTAGCTGTCCAGCGCGGTCTTGGTGGGCTGCCAGCCGGGGTTCCACACCGTATCGCCATCCTTGATATAAATATGATGGCCGTCCATATCCAGCGGGGAGCTGTTGTAGCGGTAACGGGTCAGCCGGCGCAGCCGCGCATCGCGGTAAAAGCTGTAGCCGCCGGCCGTGTTGGAAACCAGACTGAAGAAGTCCTCGCTGCCAAGATAATTGATCCAGGGCAGAGGGGTCTGCGGGGTGGTGATGACGTATTCCTTCTGCTGATCCTCGAAATGTCCGAACTTCATGAATGCTTCCTCCTTACAGCTGCCGGAACGCCCGGCAGAATCGCTTTTGCGAAAACGATTAAGTTCAACGGAAGGCGCATTCTCTTTGCTTTTAGAATAGCCGAACCGAATGGAAAAAGCAAGGGGTTTTGACAAAAACTTTTGAAAGTATCCTTCATAAAAAGGCGGAGCAGCATATTTTTTTAGAAATTCTTTTTGTGACCCGTTCCGGGCTTTTCAAAAGCGAAATTTCCGAAATTTTATTTTTGAGCGCTCCTGCCGCAGCGAAAGCCGCCGCGAAATCGCAGCGAAATTTTTTCGATTTTCATCGAAATGTAACGAAATCCATTCGGGATGCACAATTTCTGTCTGTCGGAAACGGACAAAACGCCAAAAGTGATGCGAAAGAAACAAAAGTTATTCATTTTCGCTTGATTTTTGATACAGAACGCGCTATCATGAACTTGCGAAAACGATTAAGGGCTTGACGAAGCACATCCCCGGCAAGCAGACCTTCGAAAGGAGACGGAAGCGATGCCATCCTTGAAAGATCTGGCAAAAGAATGCGGCGTATCCGTCGCAACCGTCAGCAAGGCCCTGAACGACCAGCCTGACATTGCCGCCGCAACAAGAGAGCGCATCCGTGCAGCGGCACGCCGCATGGGGTACCTGCCCAATGCAGCGGCCCGTGCCCTGAAAACGAACCGTACCTATAATCTGGGCGTCCTGTTCGTGGATGAACGGCAGAGCGGCCTGACCCACGAGTACTTCTCCGCCGTGCTGGACAGCTTCAAGGTGGAAGCGGAAAAACACGGCTACGATATCACCTTTATCAACCACAACATCAGCGGCCGGAACATGACCTACCTGGAGCACTGCCATTACCGCAGTGTGGACGGCGTCGTGATCGCCTGCGTGAACTTTTACGATCCGCAGGTGGTGGAGCTGGTCAACAGCGACGTTCCGGTGGTGACCATCGACCATGTGTTCAACAACCGTATGGCC
Source organism: uncultured Faecalibacterium sp. (assembly GCA_934525845.1). GTDB lineage: Bacteria > Bacillota > Clostridia > Oscillospirales > Ruminococcaceae > Faecalibacterium. Next base: position 52,561 of record CAKSZS010000010.1, read on the forward strand.
GTCCTGTCGGACAACGTGGCGGGCCTCAAAGCCCTGGTCCGGCAGGCGTGGTCCTACGGGCACCGGCGGATCGCCTTCATCCACGGCGAAAAGACCGCCGTCACCGAGAACCGCCTGGCCGGTTTTTATCAGGCCTGCGAGGAGCTGGGACTGGAAGCGCCGGAGGAATACGTCCGCAGCGGCGTATATCATGACGCCGGACGCTGTGCGGAGGAGACCCGGGCGCTGCTGGCCCTGTCGCAGCGGCCCACCTGCATCATCTTCCCGGACGACTTCTCCGCGCTGGGCGGCTACAACGCCCTGGCAGAAGCAGGGCTGAGCATTCCGGAGGACATTTCGGTCATGGGCTATGACGGCATCTACCTTTCCCGGGTGGTCAGCCCCTCGCTGGTGACCTACCAGCAGAACACGTCCGCTCTGGGCCGGATCGCCGCGGACAAGCTCATCGAGCTGATCGAGCACCCGCGGGTGACCCTGCCGGAGCAGATCCGGGTATCCGGCAGGCTGCTGCTGGGCGGTTCCGTCCGCAGTCTTTGAGGTTGGATCAAAACTCCTGTGGCGGAGTTTTTTGAAGAAAATGGATCAAATGGAAAACCATGAAGGAGGTTTACCCTTATGAAAAAGATCTCTCGTCGTAATTTCCTGATCGCTTCCGGTGCCGTTACCATTGGTGCAGCTCTGACTGCCTGCGGCGGTTCTTCCGCTTCCACCAGCACCGCTTCTTCTGCTCCCGCATCCAGCGCCGCTGCTTCTGCAGCTCCCGCCGCACAGGGCAAGGTGCTGAATATCTGGTGCTGGAACGATGAGTTCCAGAGCCGCTTCAACGCTTATTATCCGGACGTCACGGAAGTGGCCGAGGATAAATCCACCACCACTCTGAAGGACGGCACCGTCGTCAAGTGGACCATCAACCCCAACGAGAACAACAACTATCAGAACAAGCTGGACGAGGCTCTGCTGAGCCAGGATTCTGCCGCCGATGACGACAAGATCGATATCTTCCTGATCGAGGCCGACTATGCCCTGAAGTATGTGGACTCGGACTATGCGCTGGATGTCAAGGCAGACATCGGCCTGACCGATGATGATCTGGCCGGCCAGTACCAGTACACCCGGGACATCGTGACCGTGGACGGCAGCCAGCGCGGCACCACCTGGCAGGCAACTCCCGGCCTGTTTGCTTACCGCCGCAGCATCGCCAAGGATGTGCTGGGCACCGATGATCCCACCGAAGTGCAGAGCTACCTGTCTGACTGGGACAAGTTCAACGATGTGGCCGCACAGGCTTATGCCAAGGGCTACAAGATGCTGTCCGGCTTCGACGATTCCTTCCGCACCTTCTCCAACAACATCAGTGCTCCCTGGGTGGACGGCACCACCATCAAGGTCGATCCCAACATGATGAAGTGGGTCGATCAGACCAAGGAGTACACCGATAAGGGCTACAACAACAAGTCCAGCCTGTGGGACAGCCAGTGGGCAGCAGACCAGGGTCCCACCGGCAAGGTGTTCGGCTTCTTCTACTCCACCTGGGGCATCAACTTCACCCTGCTGGGCAACTCGCTGGAAACTCCTGTAGCCGATGGCGGCAAGGAAGAAGTGGGCAACGGCATCTACGGCGATTACGCGGTGTGCGAAGGCCCTCAGCCCTACTACTGGGGCGGCACCTGGATCTGCGGCGCAGCCGGCAGCGACAACATTGAGCTGATCCGTGATGTGATGCAGAAGCTGACCTGCGATGAAGCCATCATGAAACAGATCACGCTGGACACCCAGGACTATACCAACAACGAGAAGGCCATGAACGAGATCGCGGGCAGCGATTACAGCTCCGACTTCCTGGGCGGCCAGAACCATATCGCTCTGTTTGCAGAGGCTGCAGGCAAGATCGATATGTCCAACGCAGGCCCCTACGATCAGGGCATTACCGAGAGCTTCCAGGCTGCCTTCAAGGATTACTTCACCGGCAACGTGGACGAAGATACCGCCAAGGCAAACTTCAAGACTTCGATCCAGGAGAAGTACCCCGAACTGACCGACGTGGTCTGGCCTGAATAAGGACGGATCCGCGCAGGCCCGTGGAAAAGTGAATACAGAGGGCGGGCGGCACATCTCGCCCGCCCTCTTTGCTTTTCCGATCACAACAGGAGGCGATCCTTATGGGAGAAAAGACGAAAAAGAAAGGGTCGATCAGCTACGCAAAATGGGGCTATATCTTCATTGCGCCGTTCTTCATCATCTTTGCGGTATTCCAGCTGATCCCTCTGATCTCCACGATTTATTACAGCTTCTTTGAATATTACCGCAGCGGCCTGAAGATCATCGGTCCCAGCTTTGTGGGCCTGAAAAATTATATCACCCTGTTTTCCACCGACCTGCCCAAGTACTTTGGCAACACGCTGATCCTGTGGATCATCGGCTTCATCCCGCAGATCGCCATCTCCCTGCTGCTGGCAGCGTGGTTCACCGACCTGCGGCTGAAACTGAAAGGCCAGACCTTCTTCAAGACTGTCATCTATATGCCCAATCTGATCATGGCGTCGGCATTCGCCATGCTGTTCTTTGCCCTGTTCTCGGACAACGGCCCGGTGAACTCGGTGCTCCTGAGCATGGGCATCCTGGACGAGCCGTTCAGCTTTCTGAATTCGGTCTGGGGCAACCGGGGACTCATCGGCCTGATGAACTTCCTGATGTGGTTCGGCAACACCACCATCATGCTGATGGCCGCCATCATGGGCGTGGACCCCACCCTGTATGAGGCTGCCGAGCTGGACGGCTGCACCCCGAACCAGATGTTCTGGAAGATCACCATCCCGCTGATCCGCCCCATCCTCGTTTACGTCATGATCACCTCTATGATCGGCGGCCTGCAGATGTTCGATGTGCCGCAGATCCTGACCAACGGCAAGGGCGGCCCCAACCGCACCTCCACCACCATGATCATGTACCTGAACAACCATCTGTTCAGCAAGAACTATGGCATGGCCGGTGCCGTTTCTGTGGTCCTGTTCCTGGTATGCGCCGTGCTGTGCATCGTGGTCTACTTCTCCCTCACCAAGGAGGAGGACGGCCTGACCCGTGCCCAGCGCAAAGAGCTGAAAGCGGCAAAGAAAGCTGCCGCCAAGGCAGCAAAAGGGGGTAAGTGAATATGGCACACGCTCCGAAAACGCAGTCCGAAAAAGCGATCCTGTCCGCACGCCGCGCGTGGTGTTATCTGGTCCTGGTGCTCATCAGCTTTCTGTGCCTGTTCTTCTTCTATGTGCTGGTGATCAACTCCACCCGCAACCACTTCGAGATCCAGAAAGGGTTCTCGCTGCTGCCGGGCAAAGCGTTCGTTACAAACTTCAAAAACGTGCTGAGCGATGCCAACATTCCGGTGCTGACCGGCATCCGCAACAGCCTGATCGTCTCCACGTTCTCGGCGGCGTTCAGCGTCTACTTTTCGGCACTGACGGCCTACGGCATCTACGCCTACAACTTCAAGTTCAAAAAGGCCGCTTTCGCCATCATCCTGCTCATCATGACCATGCCCACGCAGGTGTCCGCACTGGGTTTCCTGCAGCTGATCACCAAAATGGGCCTGAAGAACAGCTTTATCCCGCTGATCGTCCCCAGCATCGCGGCGCCTACCGTGTTCTTCTTCATGAAGCAGTATCTGGATGCGTCCCTGCCCATGGAGATCGTGGAAGCGGCCCGCATCGACGGAGCCGGCGAGTTCTACACCTTCAACAAGATCGTGCTTCCTATCATGAAGCCGGCACTGGCCGTGCAGGCCATTTTCTCCTTCGTGGCCAGCTGGAACAACTACTTCATTCCCGCGCTGGTGCTGGACAGTGCTGACAAAAAGACCCTGCCCATCCTCATTGCACAGCTGCGCAGTGCAGACTTCCTCAAGTTTGACATGGGCAAGGTGTATATGATGGTGGCCATTGCCATCCTGCCTGTCATCGTCGTCTATCTGCTGCTGAGCAAGTTCATCGTCCGCGGCGTGGCTCTTGGCGGCGTGAAAGGCTGATCTCCCCCCATCCCGACCGGGATACAGACATCACAGCAAACAGGCCCGCTCCTCAGGGAGCGGGCCTGTTGTGTTGTGTTCTTCCGGTGGGTCAGGTCGCAGGCGCACCGCTTCCTTCTGCCCGCCGGCAGGGAGCAGCATCCCTGTCCATGCAAAAAACGAGAGCAGCGCCCCTCGCAAAGGCTGCAGATTCACTCGCTGTATCTGCAGGAAAAGCACATCGTGATCCGCAAGACAGGATCCTCGATGTCCCGGCAGCTGTGCTGTCTGCGGCGGAGAATTGATTCCTGTACGCAAAAACCGCCCCGGCTTCCTGTTACGGAAACCGGGGCGGTTCATTATGCTTTTATTTGTGCTCTCTCAAGCCCTTACGCAATTACTTGCGGGGATTCTTGATGGCAGCCTGCGCAGCGGCCAGGCGTGCGATGGGCACACGGAAGGGAGAGCAGCTGACGTAGTCCAGGCCAACGTTGTGGCAGAACTCCACGCTCGTGGGGTCGCCGCCGTGCTCGCCGCAGATGCCCAGGCCCAGGTCGGGGCGGGTCTCACGGCCATCATGAGCAGCCATCTTGACCAGCTTGCCGACGCCGATCTGATCCAGGTGCTGGAACGGATCGCTCTCGTAGATCTTGTTCTCGTAGTAAGCGCCCAGGAACTTGGCAGCGTCATCACGGCTGAAGCCGAAGGTCATCTGGGTCAGGTCGTTGGTGCCGAAGCTGAAGAACTCAGCTTCCTTGGCGATCTCGCCGGCAGTCAGGGCTGCACGGGGGATCTCGATCATGGTACCGACCTGATACTTCATATCAACGCCAGCAGCAGCGATCAGCTCGTCAGCAACCTTGACCACAACGTCCTTGACGAACTTCAGCTCCTTGACCTCGCCAACCAGCGGGATCATGATGTGCGGGGTGATCATGTAGCCGGTCTCAGCGGAAACATTCAGAGCGGCCTTGATGACAGCACGGGTCTGCATGGCTGCGATCTCGGGATAGGTGACAGCCAGACGGCAGCCGCGGTGACCCATCATGGGGTTGAACTCGTGCAGAGAAGCAACCACATTCTTCAGGTCCTCGAAGGTCATGCCCATGTCGGCAGCCAGCTCCTTGATGTCCTCGTCCTTGGTGGGCAGGAACTCGTGCAGCGGCGGATCCAGGTAACGGATGGTCATCGGGCGCTCACCCATGATGCGGTACATCGCCTCGAAGTCACCCTGCTGGAACGGCTCGACCTTGGCCAGAGCAGCCTCGCGCTCTTCCACGGTGCGTGCGCAGATCATCTCACGGACAGCCTTGATGCGGTCCTCAGCGAAGAACATGTGCTCGGTACGGCACAGGCCGATGCCCTCAGCACCCAGGTCAACGGCCTGCTGTGCGTCGCGCGGGTTGTCGGCGTTGGTCATGACCAGCAGCTGACGAGCGGCGTCAGCCCAGCCCATGAAGCGGTTGAAGTTCTTGTTGCCGGTAGCGGCCACAGTAGCGACCTGCTCGCCGTAGATGTTGCCGGTAGAACCATCGATGGAGATCCAGTCGCCCTCAACGAACTTGTGGCCGTTGATCTCGAAGGTCTTTGCCTCTTCGTCGATCTTCACGTCATTGTCGTTGCCGCAGCCGGAGACACAGCAGGTGCCCATGCCGCGAGCAACAACGGCTGCGTGGCTGGTCATGCCGCCGCGGACGGTCAGGATGCCCTGAGACACCTGCATACCCACGATATCCTCGGGAGAGGTCTCCAGACGGACCAGAACGACCTTCTTCATCTTGCCGGACTTGACCATCTCCTCTGCCTCTTCAGCAGTAAAGACGATCTGGCCGCA
>CAKSZS010000011.1 GCA_934525845.1 uncultured Faecalibacterium sp.
TCGGTGATGAACAGGAACTCGTGGCCATAGTGCTTCTTGACCCACTCGTAGCTCAGGCGCTCGGCCTCGGTGGTCAGGTCGCCCTTCTCGGAATCATCGACGGTGTAGCCGAACTCCTCTTCCAGGCCCTTGTACAGGTCGGCCAGCTTGACCACGGGGAACGGAGTCTCCGGGACGATGACCTCCTGACCGAAGGCTTCCTGGATCTGCTCGCCGTATGCTTCCTTGACGGCGGCAAGGCCGGCCTTCAGCAGTTCTTCCTCCATCTTCATGACATCGCGGAAGGAGGTGATGTAGCTGAACTCCAGATCGAAGCCGGAGAACTCGGTGGCGTGCTTGTTGGTGTAGCTCTTCTCGGCACGGAACACGGGGCCGGTCTCGAAGATGCGCTCAAAGCCGGCAGCCATGGCCATCTGCTTGTAGAACTGCGGGCTTTGTGCCAGGTAGGCGTTGCGGTCGAAGTAATCCACCTTGAACACCTCGGAGCCGCTCTCGCTGGCAGCCGCGATGAGCTTGGGGGTGTGGATCTCGATGAAATTGCGGTCCAGCAGGAACTTGCGCATGGCGTTGACAAAGCAGCTCTGAGCCTTGAACATCAGCTGGTTCTCGTCGGTGCGCAGGTCGATCCAGCGGTAGTCGATGCGCTGATCGATGCTGGAACGCTCCACCGCCTTCTTTTTCTTGGTGGCTGCGATCTCCTTGCGGACGATGGGCAGCGGGTCGGCGATGCTCTCGACCTCGATAGACTCGGGGATCATCTCGATGCCGCCCATCTTGACGTAGTCGTTCTCCATCACTTTGCCGGTGACGGTGATGACGGAATCCGGGGTGAGCTGGTCGATGGTCTCCACCAGTTCGGGGTGATCGGCCTTTTCGACCGTGATCTGCAGTTTGCCGGTAATATCCTTCAGCACGATGAAGGCCATATACTTGCTGTTGCGCAGGTTCTCGATAAAGCCCTGCACCCTGACCGTGCTGCCGATTTCCTTCTGGACCTCATTGATATAGGTGCGTTCCATAGGAATCCTCCTTCTTATGTCTTGTATACTCTCCCATTATATCCTTTTTCCGGCATAAATCAAGATAAAATGACGATTCTGCCGATGCAGAAGACTTCGCCAGCACTCCGGAAGTTTCTCTGAGGACCGTCCGCTGGGGTGGGACCCTGTTGCCCGTAGGGCAATAGGGCGGGCGATGGAATGGCCCGATTCGTGTCCGAGGAGAAAGCTTCCGGAGTGCCGGCTCACCATTACTTTTCTTTTTTTTCTTCGTGGATCGTTCCGGTGCCGCCCTCCACCACGCCGTCGTGCTTCAGCACCGCGGCGATGGTGCCGAAGAAGCACTTCACATCCAGCGCAAAGCCCAGGTGCTCCACATACCAGCCATCCAGCCGGGCCTTTTCGGCGATCTCCAGCTCATCGCGGCCATGGATCTGTGCCCAGCCGGTCAGGCCGGGGCGCACATCGTTGGCCCCATACTTGTCCCGCTCGTCCAGCAGGTCGTACTGGTTCCACAGCGCCGGGCGCGGGCCGATGACCGCCATATCCCCCACAAAGATGTTCCACAGCTGGGGCAGCTCGTCCAGGCTTGTCCTGCGCAGGAAGCGTCCCATGCGGGTGATATACTGATCCGGATCCCGGAGCAGGTGGGTGGGCATATCGTGGGGCGTGTCGATGCGCATGGTGCGGAACTTTAAAATGTAGAAATGCCGCCGGCCTTTGCCCACCCGCTTCTGTTTGAAGAACACCGGGCCGGGCGAATCCAGCTTGATGGCCACGGCCAAAATCAGAAACAGCCAGGACAGGACGATCATCCCGCAGAGGGACAGTACAATGGCCAGCAGGCGCTTGATCCCGTTTCGATACAAAAAGATTCCTCCATTTTTCTCCCGGTTGGAGACGCTCTCAGTATACCAGTCTGGGCCGCTTTTTGCAATCGCATTCCTGCCGGAAGAGCAGACACCTTCGGTTTTTTCGCCGGCCCTGCCGGTTTTGTTGCAAAAAAGCGCCGGTTTTGTCTCTTGTTTTGGGCGGAAAGAGGAAGTAAGATAGGGACAAAGAGAACCATCCCCGCCCGCTCCCCTGACAAGCGCTGCCCCGCAGGCAGCGGAGCGCGGCGGCGGACCGGTGCACCATTCTATGGAGGGATCCGCTATGATCGAACGTTATGTTTTCGGCACGCCCCTGCCCACCGGCAGCACGGTGCTGTCCATTCCGCCGGAACCGGCAGGCCGCCTGCCCGGCTGTCTGCTCCGCCTGCCGGACACCCGGACGGGCAATGACCGCTGGCTCTACCCGATGGATGCGGACACCGCCGTTTACGGTCTGGGCGAAATGCCCCGCGGCATCAACAAGCGCGGCTGGCATTACGTCACCAACAACACCGATGAATCCCATCACGGCGAGAACAAGCTCTCCTACTACGGCGCGCACAACTTCCTGCTGGTCAAGGGCGGTGCCGGCTGCATGGACTTCGGCGTGTTCATCGATTTCCCGGGAAAAGTGTACTACGACATCGGCTTCACCGACCACGAGCGCCTGGAATTCCACACCGAGACCCCGGATTACGAGCTGTACTTCATCACCGGCGATGACCCGGATGACATCTGCCGGCAGTTCCGGCAGCTCATCGGCCGCAGCTACATCCCGCCCAAGTGGGCTTTCGGGTTTGCGCAGAGCCGCTGGGGCTACAAGACCGCAGACGATGTGCGCGAGGTCGTGCGGCAGTACCGCCGGAACGACCTGCCGTTGGACATGGTCTGTCTGGACATCGACTATATGCAGGACTACGCCGATTTTACCATCAACCGGGAGCGTTTTCCGAATCTGGCCGCGCTGGCTGCCGACCTGCGATCCCAGGGCATCCGGCTGGTGCCCATCCTCGATGCCGGCGTGCGCATCGACCCGGAAGACCCCACCTGCACCGAGGGTCTGGAACGGGGCTATTTCTGCACAAAAGAGGACGGTTCCCCCTTTGTGGCGGCGGTCTGGCCCGGCAAAGCCTACTTTGCCGATTTCCTGCGCCCGGAAGTCCGGGCCTGGTTCGGCAGCCGGTACAAGACTCTGACCGACTGCGGCATCGAAGGGTTCTGGAACGATATGAACGAGCCGGCGCTGTTCTACTCTCCGGAGCGGCTCAAGGCGTTTCTGGACGATCTGGCAAAGCTGCAGGATACCGATAACATCGAGCAGGAAGAATTCTTCTCCCGGGTCGTGGGCGGTGCCATGGGGCTGATGAACAGCCCCGCAGATTACGCCAGCTTTTACCACGAGGTCGACGGGAAACGGGTGCGCCACGATCAGGTGCACAACCTGTACGGCGGCAATATGACCCGCGCGGCAGGCGAAGCGCTCCAGACCCTGCGGCCCGGCAGACGCACGCTGCTGTACAGCCGTTCCAGCTTTATCGGCAGCCACCGCTACGGCGGCATCTGGCTGGGCGACAACCATTCCGCCTGGGAACAGCTGCTGGCCAACATCCAGCTGATGCCCAGTGTGCAGATGTGCGGCTTTTTGTACACCGGTGCCGACCTGTGCGGCTTCAGCGAGGATACCACCCCGGATCTGGCGCTGCGCTGGCTGGAATTCGGCCTGTTCACCCCGCTGATGCGCAACCATTCCGCCGCCGGCACCCGGGAACAGGAGTACTTCCGGTTCGCAGAGCAGCTGCCCGCCATCCGGGAAATGCTCAAGCTGCGGTATGCCCTGCTGCCCTTCCTGTACAGCGAGTTCATGAAAGCCGCGCTGGAGGACACCGCTTACTTCCGTCCGCTGGCCTTCGGCTTCCCGGAGGATCCCATGGCGCAGGAAGTACAGGATCAGCTCTTGCTGGGCGACGGCGTCATGCTGGCCCCTGTGTACACCCAGAACGCTGCCGGGCGGTATGTCTACCTGCCTGAGCCGATGCGGCTGTACCGCCTGCGCAGTGCCGCGGATCACGACGCCGAGATGCTGCCCGCCGGGCATCACTACGTCCGCTGTGCGCTGGGCGAGGTGCTGCTGTTCGTCCGTCCGGGCCGCGCGGTGCCGCTGACCGCACCGGCTCCCTGCACCGCCAAGCTGCAGGAGACGGACTTCACCTTCCTCACCTGCCCGGATGCCGCAGGTTGTGCCCGCTACCGGATGTACTCCGACGACGGTGAGACGTCCGATTACGATGTTCCCGCACACTGGCATACCTGGACGGTGGAATAACGGCGCGCTCCCGTCCGCCCCCCGCTGCGAATAAAACCAAACCCCTCTCTGCAGAGACCGGCGTTCTGCCGCTCTGCAAGGAGGGGTTTTGCATGGGATCAGTTTTTCTGCATTCGTTCCCGGAGCAACGCTTCTGCGCCGGCCCAGTCCAGTTTCGCATACTGAGCGAGCAGCGCGTCCAGCTTATTCTTCATTTCCCGAACGGGAGGTTTCCTTTTTTCCATCGCAATGCAGATCTGGCAGGCTTTCCGGAGGTACTTCGGAGAATTTTCATCTTTTTCCAGACATTTCCGGATGCAATTGTATGCGTTGCCAAGATAGATGTCTTCCATCCTTCGAACCGCAGCATTGCCCTGCACTCCGAATGCATAATAGATGACCGCATGGCTATACTGCAGGTCACCAAGAAATTTCGGATTGAGAATCTCCGCCGTATGCAATTCACCGATTGCCGTATTCAGCCAGACAACATTGTGCGTGGCCTTGTACATTGCATAGTAAACTTTATTCTGATGCGCATAAATTTCCACAATGGCATCCGGATCTTTTCCTGCCGCCTGCTTTTTCATCTGGTCAAAAAAGCCCTGCAGCCGTTCCAGATGCTCCTGCGCCTTCTGTGCCTGGATCAGATACGAGACCAGCTGCCGCACGCAGAACAATTTGGAATCGAAATCAATGTCCGGCCGCTGCATGAACGCATCGCTGCATTTCAAAAGAAGGTCCCCGGCTGCCTCCGAACCGGCTCCCGCTTCTGCTCCGATCTGCCACAGCAGCGTCTCCAGCAGGGTCTGGTTCTGGCTGTCGCCCACCCTCGGCTTCAGGTTCAAAAAGATCTCCTCTGCCCCTTCACAGTTCTGCGTGCGGATCATCTCCCGGAGCTTCCCGAGAAGCTGCTCCTGCGGATCCGTTTCCGCTGCGGTTTCCTCTTCCGACAGCTCTTCCGCTGCAGCGGCTTCCCGCGTTGTTTCCTGCCCGCCGGAGGAGACCGCCTGCTCCCCGGCTCTGCGGCTCTCGGCAGGCTCCGTGCCGGCGGTCTCCATCAGGCGCGTGACCGTTGCCAGCACCCGATCCAGTTTTTCGTCCAGCTCGGTGCGCCCGGTATCCGCCCCGGGCAGGGGAAGCGGCTCCGTCTTTGCGCTCTCGGTCAGGGTCATCACGATGGAAAGCACGCTGTCCACCTTTTTCTCCAGTTCCGAGTTTCCGGCGTCCGGCGTTTCCGCCGGAAAGCCTTTTTCCAGCAGCGGCTCCACAAACGCGCGGATCTGCTTCTGCGTTTCATGCACACTGCGGGCGTCCCAGTTGTACTTGACGTACCGGCGGGTCGCAATGTCCACGGGCAGTTCCCCGCTTTCGGCCTGTTTCAGCAGCAGGATGGGCTTTCCGGTCTCGTCCCTGCGGCCCAGCTCATAGAAAACATTCGGGTTCGGCTCGGTGATGTCGCAGATGCACAGATCCGCATTCTGCACCTTTTCGATCACGGAGGTGTCGATCCTGGCCTCCCGGATGCAGTGGTCGCCCCGGATCACCTCAAGGCCATCGTAACGTTCCAGTGCCGGTATGATGATCAGTTCCAGCAGGTCTTTATAGCGCTGGTAAAGCTCGGTGCCCTCTTTCCCGATGGGGCTGATGACAAAACAGGTGTACTGGCTCATGATTCGCTCCTTTTCCGCCTTTCTGGTTTCCATTATTGTAGTCCTATCTTTCTTTTTCGTCAACCAAAAAACGGCAGGCGGCAGGATCTGCCCGGGCGCCCGGCTTTTCCGGAACCTCCCGGACACAAAAAATCGGCACCCGCTTTTCAGCGAGTGCCGATTTCATTACCCTATCATGTGCTTTGATTTTTGGCGCGAGTCCGGCGTAAATCCGCTTTTGCGCGCTCCAAAAATCAAGTGTTCATGCGGTTTTTGGGCTATTATTAGTACATGCCGCCCATGTCACCGCCGGCAGGAGCTGCCGGAGCCGGGGGTTCCGGCAGGTCAGCGACCAGGCTCTCGGTGGTCAGCACCATCTCAGCGACGGAAGCTGCGTTCTCCAGAGCGGAACGGGTGACCTTGGTCGGATCCACGATGCCTGCGGCGATCATGTCATCCACGAAGACCTCGTTTTGTGCATCGAAGCCGTAGTTGGGCTTGTTGGCAGAGATGATCTTGTCGATGATGACGCTGCCCTCCAGGCCGGCGTTCTTGGCGATCTGGCGCAGAGGAGCCTCCAGAGCCTTCAGCACGATCTTGGCACCGGTGCGCTCATCGCCTTCCAGGGTGTCGCACAGCTCACGGACTGCGGGGATGGCGTTGATGGGAGCGGTGCCGCCGCCCGCGACGACGCCCTCCTGCACAGCAGCCTTGGTTGCGTTCAGGGCATCCTCGATGCGCAGCTTCTTGTCCTTCATCTCGACCTCGGTCGCAGCGCCGACCTTGATGACAGCCACGCCGCCGGCCAGCTTAGCCAGACGCTCCTGCAGCTTCTCACGGTCGAAATCGCTGGTCGCGGCCTCGATCTGGTTGCGGATCTGTGCAATGCGGGCTGCAATGGCTTCCTTGTCGCCTGCGCCGCCCACGATGGTGGTGTTCTCCTTGGTCACCTTGACCTGGCGGGCATGGCCCAGCATCTGGACGGTAGCGTCCTTCAGCTCATAGCCCAGATCGGAGGAGATCACGGTGCCGCCGGTCAGGGTCGCGATATCCTGCAGCATCTCCTTGCGGCGGTCGCCGAAGCCGGGAGCCTTGACGGCCACGACGTTCAGGGTGCCGCGCAGACGGTTGACGATCAGGGTGGACAGCGCCTCGCCCTCGATGTCCTCGGCCACGATCAGCAGCTTCAGACCGTTCTGCATCACCTGCTCCAGCAGGGGGACCAGATCCTGGATGACGCTGATCTTCTTATCGGTGATCAGGACAGCCGCGTTGTCCAGATCTGCGACCATCTTATCGGTATCGGTGACCATATACGGGGTCAGGTAGCCGCGGTCGAACTGCATACCTTCCACGATCTCATTGTAGGTCTCGGCAGTGGTCTTGTTCTCCTCGATGGTGATGACGCCGTCGGAAGTGACCTTTTCCATTGCCTCGGCGATCAGGCGGCCGATCTCCGGGTCGCCGGCAGAAATGGTGCCGACGCGGGCGATATCGTTGCTGTCCTTCACCTTCTGGCTGTGAGCCTTGATGGTCTCAACAGCCTTGGCAACGGCCTTGCTCATGCCGCGGCGGATATCCATGGGGTTGGCACCGGCGGTGACATTCTTCATGCCCTCGGTGACCATGGCCTGTGCCAGCACGGTTGCGGTGGTGGTGCCGTCGCCTGCGGCGTCGTTGGTCTTGGTTGCGACCTCACGCACCAGCTGTGCGCCCATGTTCTCGAACTCGTCCTTCAGCTCGATCTCCTTGGCAATGGTCACGCCATCGTTGGTGATGACCGGGGCGCCGAACTTCTTGCTCAGCACCACATTGCGGCCCTTGGGGCCAAGGGTGATCTTCACGGTATCTGCCAGGGTATCAATACCGGCACACAGTGCCTTGCGGGCGTCCTCGCCCTGCTTGATCTGCTTTGCCATAATCTATCGCTCCTTCGTAAATCAGCTTTTTCAAATGAAGGGAAAGTCCCGATCAGTCTTCCACGACTGCCAGAATGTCGCTCTGGCGGACGATGGTGCACTCCTCGCCGTCCACCTTGACTTCGGTGCCGGAGTACTTGCTGGTGAGCACCTTATCGCCCACCTTGACGGTCATCTTGACTTCCTTGCCGTCCACAACGCCGCCGGGGCCGACCGCGATGACCTGTGCCACCTGGGGCTTCTCCTTGGCGCTGCCGGTGAGGATCAGGCCGCCCTTGGTGGTCTCCTCAACCTCAACAGTCTTGATAACAACACGGTCTGCAAGAGGAATGATCTTCATAGTTCTTGCCCTCCTATAAAAAATAGAATTTTAAAACAACATTGCTGCCCGCCGGGGCTTCGTGTGCACCCGGCAAGGTGTTTAGCACTCTGTTTTCCTGAGTGCTAAGAGTATTGTACTCATCTTGGCCCGAAAAATCAAGACCTTTTTTGCAATTCTTTGTTAAGAATTTATGACTTTTGCAAAACGCAGCGTGTATGCGTCCATTATTTTTCAAAAGCGGCCGATGCAATCCGGTTCTGCCCGCCCGCAAAAGCAAAAATCTCCTGTACGCATCGGGCATCCCACCCAATAAATACAGGAGATTTATCGCCTTTCATTCAACTGATTTATCGCCATGGAGCCATAATTCCACAATTTTTAGAGCGATAAACCAAAGTCAAATTTCCAGAAAATCCAATTTATTCCTTGAAATATTTCCTATCTTAGAAATATTTTCACCCGACCCTCTGCCGCTTATCCAGCCGCATCTTGTCCGCGATCATCGCGATGAACTCCGAGTTCGTGGGCTTGCCGCGCAGGTTGTGGATGGTATAGCCGAAGTAGCGGTTGAGGGTATCCACATCGCCCCGGTCCCAGGCCACCTCGATGGCGTGGCGGATGGCGCGCTCCACGCGGCTGGCCGTGGTGCTGTTGCGCTTGGCGATTTCCGGATACAAGCGCTTGGTCACCGCGTTGATGTACTCCGGCTCGTTCATGGTGAGCAGGATGGCATCCCGCAGAAACTGGTAGCCCTTGATGTGGGCAGGGACACCGATCTGATGCAGGATCTCGGTCACGGTCAGCTCGTCGCTGTCCACACTGGTGCGCAGGATGTGCTTTTCCTGCCCCAGCGCTGCCTTGAGCACCCGGGACGCCAGCACGTTCTCGTCAAAGGGCTTGACGAAATAGTATGCGAACCCTTCGTCCAGCAGCTCCTGCACCATCTCCTCGCTCTGGAACGCACCGGTCACGAAAAAGGACGTGCGGCGTTCCCCGGCTGCATTGTAGCGCTGCTTGACAGCCAGTGCATCCAGCCCGGGCATAAAGGCATCCAGCAGCACCACCTGCGGCCGGACGGACAGCATCTTCTGCAGGACCTTGCTGCCGTCCTTTTCCACAACGGTCACTTCCACCCCTTTCTGTTCCAGGGCTTCGCGGCAGGCTGCCGTGATCTGTTCTCCGGTGTCCGACATCAAAAATCTCACTTTGTCCATGGTTGTTCCCTCCAATGTGTGCAGTTCCCTTAACACCATGGATTTTACCATATTTTTCCATGCAGTTCAACGGTCTTTTATGGTAAATTTTGGCAAAGAAATGCGAACGGCACTTTTTTGTCCGCCTCTTTCTGAAAATTTTTACGCGGCAGAGTCTGTTTTTGCCGCCGCCTGTGCCTGTTCCAGCATGGTCTGCGCAAAAATGCCATAGCCCCGGGTGGGATCGTTGACCAGAACGTGGGTCACCGCACCCACCAGCCGCCCGTTCTGCAGGATGGGACTGCCGCTCATGCCCTGCACGATGCCGCCGGTCTTTGCCAGCAGCGCCGGGTCGGTCACCCGCAGGATCATGTTGCGGCGGGGGTCGGCATCGTTCACCTTTTCAATGCGCACCCGGTAAACCTCCGGGGTCTCCCCTTCCGTGGTGGTCCAGATCTCCGCATCGCCGGGTACGACCTCCTGCGCGAACGCCAGCGGCAGGGTCTGCCCGGCAAAGGCTGCGCGGGCAACGCCGTACACGCCGTTCTCCCCATTGATGCAGATGCTGCCCAGCGCGTGGGTGCCGAGGAAGCGGCCCTTCAGCTCCCCGGGACGCCCCGCCGTACCGCTGGTGCAGCCGATGATCTCACACGCCACGATCTCCCCGCTGCGGAGTGCTACGCTCTCCCCGGTATCGCTGTCGCTGATGGGGTGACCCAGACCGGCAAACACCCCGTTTTCCGGATCCACGAAGGTCAGCGTTCCCACCCCGGCGGAGGAGTCCCGCACCCACATCCCGGCCCGCCACTGTGCAGCCGCGGCATCCCAGACCGGGGTCAGGACGGTCTGCTGCTGTTCGCCGTTCCGGACATAGACCACCGGCACAGCCGACCCGGCGGCGGCATCCAGCGCTTCCTTCACCGCCTCGTTGGTCTCGGTCAGGGTGTCCCCCATGCGGATGACCCGATCCCCCAGCCGGAGGCCGGCCTGTTTGGCCGGGTTGACCGGGCCGTTTCCGGTGTCCAGATCCGAGAAGCCTACGATGAGCGCCCCTTCCGAGAACATCTTGATGCCGAAGGGGGTGCCGCAGACCGTGACCCGGGGGCGCTCCGTGACGATGGCACGCACCGTTTTGACCGGCAGCCAGCCGCCCAGCGAGAGGGTGGCCTGATAGCTGCCCGCCGTCCGGGTGCTGGCCACGTTCCGGCTCCCGGTGCGGTGCAGCGGCTCCGCCCAGCGGAACCGGGGCAGTTCCAACGGCTGGCCGGGTTCCAGGCAGATCTCGTCCGGCAGACTATGCCACAGCCAGCCCAACAGGGCGATGCCTGCGGTGAGCAGATACACGGCCGCCAGGCAGACCCACCGCCGGGCTTTGGGCTTTTGCATTCCGCGTCTCCCCCCTTGCATCCTTTCGTCTGCCGATAGAATGCCCGGCGGCGGGACGGATTATCCACCCCGCCGGACGGATGCACGCAAAAAAAGACGGCCATGGGATCCGGTTCCCACAGCCGTCTTTCTCATATGCAGAAGATCTGACGAGTCTCTTTCCGGCGCGCCGATGCGACACAGAACGCGCAGATGACTTTTATATCCAGCAAATCCCCATTCGCCGGAAAAGCCCCGCCAGATACAGCCGCCCGGCGCCCCGGACGGCAGAAGCAAAGGTGGAAGGAGCTGTTTACACGCACCACAGCTCAGCCGCCCCTGCATCCGACAGGACCCCCGGATCTCCCCGGCCGCAACGTTCCGATCTCACAGGTCAGCCATGCCTTTACTGCCCTCATTATACCAGCGTTGCGCTCTTGTTGCAGTAAAATTGTCTTATTTTGCAGGGGAAATGTCATGAACTGCGGGTCGGGACCGCACAGGTGAACCGGAACCACCGCTCCCGGCAGCTGAGGGTGTATTCGCCCCCATACCGTTCCAGCACCTCCCGCACGTTCACCAGTCCCATGCCGTGCCCCGGCTCCGCCTTTGTGGAGCGGGGCAGCTGGCCGTCCTCCAGTGTCAGGTCTTTCTGCACCCGGTTGCGCACCGAGATGACGTACTCCGTGCCGGCATTCCGCACCCGGACGTACACCTCCGGCGGTTCGGCCTGCGCCGCGGCCCGGGCAGCGTTGTCCAGCAGGTTGGAGAACAGGATGACCAGGTCCGTGTTCTGCAGCGGAAAATCTTTCAGGTCGCACAGGTCGAAGTACACGGAAACGCCCTGCCGGGCGGCTTCCTCATACTTCCGGCTCAGGATGGCGTCCAGCAGCGGATTGTGGGTGTCCATGATGGTGGTGCCCGCCGCCACCGCCTTGCTGACATCGGCCAGATACGCCTTTGCCCCGGGCAGATCGCCCTGCTGCAGCAGCCCTTCCAGTGCGCTGATGTGGTTGGTGAATTCGTGGGTCAGGCGGCGCTGGGCGGTGTAGGAATCCAGCAGGGCTTCCGCCCGCTGCTGCTCCAGTCTGGCACGGAAGCGGTCGCTCTGGCGCTGCATCGCCTGATCGTTGAACATTGCCACAATGGCCAGATGCACCAGCACCGCACCGGTCAGGCCGACGGTCAGCAGCATATGCAGCAGGCCGGGCGTCTGGCTACTGCTGGAGACCATCAGCACGATGTTCAGCAGCACCACGACCCCCGGAAAAAAGCTCATGATCATTCCCTGCAGCGGGTCCAGCGCCCGGCGGCTGTTCCAGCGCCGGATGCAGTACGCCGTTGCCGATCCCACCAGCAGGATGGCGAAAACCAGCGCTGCCAGGCAGATCTTGTGCCGCCAGACCTCCCCGACGGGCACCCCGGCGAGCCACGCATAGGCATAGCTGACGGTGTTCTCGGTCAGCAGGCAGAGGGTGCCGTTGATCAGGCAGGCGGTCAGCTTGTCCACGAAGCTCCCGCCGAACAGCGGTGCGATGGCCAGCAGATAGATCACGTTGCTGACCACCGAAGCCGCGTTGAAGAAGCCGAAGGAAAACAGGACCGAGCAGGCCAGCAGCAGCAGCGCGGCCAGCGCCGCCCACAGCCGCGGATGGCGCACCCGCCGGTTCCGCCCCAGATAGGCGTAGTCCACCTGAATGAACGCCGCCCACTGGGCGATGCAGACCAGGTGCCCCAAAAAGGTCCAGAGCAGCTCCTTATGCATCGCCGTACTGCCCCTTCCATTCCAGATACGCGCCCCGCACCGCCGCATATTTGCTGCGGCTGACGCTCAGCTCCACCCCGTTGCGCATCTCGACCTTATAGTTGCGGATGCTCTGCACATACTGCAGGTTGACCACGGTGCTGCGCTCCACCTGCAGAAACCCGTTCTGCAGCAGTTCCTGCGGCAGGTCGGTCAGCTTGCCGTAGGCTTCCGCAAGGGTCACGCGGGGCACAGCACCGTACACATACAGCTTGCGCCCGCCGCTTTCCAGATAATAGATCTGCTCCAGCGGGACCTGCACCGCTTCCCGGTTGCAGTGCAGGGTGAGGAACCGGCAGTGCCGGGTCATCTCGGCGTACAGGTCCTCCAGACAGCCGGACAGCTGCCGGGCGGCATCCTGCTTCAGGATGTAGCGGTAGGCGCTGACCTTGTAGCCGTCGATGGCAAAATCCAGATACGCCGACACATACACCAGCCGGATCTCCGGGTTGTGCTGCTTGAGCAGCCCGCCCAGCGCGATGCCGTTGAGTTCCGGCATACTCACGTCCAGAAACGCGATCTGGTACTGTTCCAGCTCCGGAAGCCCGAGGACCTCCCGGGGGCTGGAGCAGAGGGTGCTCTGCACCGGGATCGCCCGCTCCTCGAAGTAAGCGGCTGCATACTGCGCCACCTTAGCCCCGAAAGCGGCATCGTCATCACAGATCAGAATACGCATGGCGTTCTCCTTTTGTATCGAGAAAGGCTCCTCTGTTGAGAGGAGCCTTGGAATGCGCAGGTCCGGCGGATCACGCAAAGAATTTATCGTAGAGGCCGAACACGAAGATGAACAGCACGATGAGCGGCAGGCCGTAGGTCAGGTAGCCGCGCATCCAGTCCTGCATCTTGAGGCCTTCGCCGGTGTTGACCTCCTTTTTGTACTTGTCCCAGCCCCAGCCGTAACGGCTGACGCAGAACAGCAGGTACACCAGCGAGCCAAGCGGCAGGAACAGGTTGCTGACCAGGAAGTCTTCAAGGTCCAGCACCGCGCCGCCGAAGACGGCAAAGCCATCCCAGGCCCAGACGTTGTAGCCCAGCACACAGGGCATGGACAGCAGGATGATGAGCACCAGGTTCACCAGGCTGGACTTTTTGCGGGTGCAGCCGGTCAGCTCCATGCCGCAGCAGATGATGTTTTCAAACACGGCCAGCACGGTGGACAGGGCCGCGAATGCCATGAACAGGAAGAACAGGCTGCCCCACAGCCGGCCCAGCGCCATGTTGGCGAAGATGTTGGGCAGGGTGATGAAGATCAGGCTGGGGCCGCTGGTCTGGTCCACATGGTAGGTGAAGCAGGCCGGGAAGATGATGAGGCCGGCGGTGATGGCCACGAAGGTGTCCAGAATGACCACCTGCACCGACTCGCCCAGCAGGGAGTGCTCCTTGCCGATGTAGCTGCCGAAGATGGCCATGGCACCGATGCCCAGGCTCAGGGTGAAGAAGGCCTGGTTCATGGCGGTGACCAGCGTTTTGACCACGCCGACTTCCTTCATGCGCGCAAAGTCCGGGATCAGGAAGAAGGACAGACCCTCTTTGGCGCCGTCCATGAACAGGCTGTTGACGGCCAGGATGACCATGATGACGAGCAGGGCGATCATCATGACCTTGGTCACCCGCTCCAGACCGTTCTGCAGGCCCTTGCCGCAGACCAGGATGCCCAGCACGACCACGAAGACCATCCAGAAGGTCATGACGCCGGGGCTGGCCAGCATTTCGGTGAACTTTCCGGCCACCTGGTCGGCGTTCAGGCCCACCAGCCTGCCGGTGGCGGTCATGTAGAAATAGTGCAGCATCCAGCCGGCCACGGTGGTGTAGAACATCATCAGCAGGTAGCAGCCGATGAGGGTGAAGTAGCCGTGGATGTGCCACTTCTGGCCCGGCTTTTCCAGCGCCTGATACGCACGCACCGGGCTTTTGTGGCTGGCACGGCCCACCGCAAACTCCATGGTCATGATGGGCAGGCCCAGAATGACCAGAAACAGCAGGTAGAACAGCACAAATGCGCCGCCGCCGCCCTGGCCTGCCACATAGGGGAATTTCCACACGTTGCCGATGCCGATGGCACAGCCGGCGGAAAGCAGGATGAAGCCCAGCCGGGACTTCAGGGTCTCTCGTTCCATGATTCCTAAACTCCTTGTATTCCAATGGTGTCTCCGCCTAGGCGGGCGGAGCATCGCTTTTGTATTATAGCACAATTCGTTTTGGTCTGCACTTTTGATGTCAAAAGCAGGATCTGCGCTCCATCCGGCCGCCGTTTTGCTCCGGCTCCTGTTTTTTATCGGTTTTTCGTTCGTTTTTGGCAAAGTACGACTTCAATGCAATTTTGTTCAGATTTCAGGCACAAATATGATAGTTCTTCACCTTTGCCGCCGGGCACAAAAAAGAGGAGAAACCCGCAGGCTTCTCCTCGTTCCGGTCTTCTGGCCGCTTGCTCAGCGGTGCTTTTTCGGGGCGCTCTTACCCACGGGGCCGCGGGGACGGCGTGCAGCCGCCTTGGACTGCAGGGCAGCGCTGCGGGTCTGAGCACGGCCCTTGGCGGCAGCGGCACGCAGGCCGTTGATCTCCGCCTTGGTCAGCTCGCGGTAGGTGCCGGGCTTGAGCATTCCCAGCTTGACCACGCCCTCGGCATTGCGCTTCAGGCGCACCACTTCCAGACCCACGCTCTCGCACATCCGGCGGATCTCGCGGTTCTTGCCCTCTTTCAGGGTCATTTCCAGCACGGTGCGGCCCGGCTCGTCCACCACGACGTTGATGGCGCAGGGCAGGGTCTTGGTGCCGTCCTCCAGCACGACGCCGCTGCTCATCTTGATGATCTGGGCTTCCTCGGCGCGGGGCTGCACGGTGACGCGGTACAGCTTGGAGATGCCGCCCGACGGATGGGTGACCGCCTGCGCAAAGGCGCCGTCGTTGGTCATCAGCAGCAGGCCCTCGCTGTCCTTGTCCAGACGGCCCACCGGATACAGCCGGGCGGGGATGTCGCTGACCAGATCCATGACTGTTTTGCGGCCCAGCTCATCGCTGGCGGTGGTCACATAGCCGCGGGGCTTGTACAGTGCCAGATAGTACAGCTGCTGATCCTTCTGGATGTAGATGCGCTCGTCATCCACGTGCAGCACGTCCCGGTGGGGGTCCATCTTGTCGCCCACCTTGACCGGGTGGCCGTTGACCTTCACGCGGCCCTCGGCAATGATCTGCTCGGCGGCGCGGCGGGAGCACAGTCCCTGCTCGGCCATGATCTTCTGAATACGTTCTTCTGCCATAATAAAACTCCTTGTGCGCCTCCCGGCGCTCAAAACGCACGCATCTGCGTGCTGTATCTCAAACTGCGGGTTGGAAGTCCGCAGTTGCGGCTTGGATATTGTGTCGGCAGGACGGCAGGAAGTTTCCGAAGCAAATGACCCGGACGGTCCTCAGAGAAACCCCCGCCCCTCCGGCTTACCTGCCAACTGGTTACTCCGCCTTGGGTTCGGCGGGGGCCTTATCGGCCTGCTTATCCTTGACCAGTGCGCTCACCTTTTCCACCAGTTCCGGCAGCATGGTCAGGGCGCGGTCGATGCTGTTGGAGCTGTCGGAGAGCTGGATGGTGCGCACACAGCCATCCTTGATGACCAGAAAAGCCACCGGCTGGATGTTGACGCCTGCGCCGGAGCCGCCGCCGAACAGATCCTTGTTGGCGGCGTTCTTGCCGTCAAAGTCTGTGCCGCCGGAAGCAAAGCCGAAGCTCAGCTTGGACACCGGCAGGATGGTGGTGCCGTCCTCGGTGGTGATGGGTTTGCCGATGATGGTATTGGCGTCCACCATCTGGCGGATCTTATCCATGGTAACGTTCATGATGCCCTGAATCGGATGCTCAGCCATAATGCAAATCTCCTTTGATCGTTATTCTCCGGCAGGTCCCCGTTCCCGCTGCGGGAACGGACAGCGCCGTCAAAGCATGGGATATTTTATATAGTGTACCACATTCACAGGAACACGTCCAGCACCTTTTCGCGCCAGAACTCCACCAGCACCCGCACCGCGGCGATGACGATGAACAGCGCCTGCGCCGAGATGCGCAGGGACACCCGGTCCTCCACCGTGGGCTGCTCGCTGCCGAAGTCCGGCAGGATGCGCAGTTCGTCGAACTGCAAATAGAGGAACCGATCCAGGAAGCCCAGTGCCGGATACAGCCCGGCCTGCAGTTTTCCGTAGCTGCGGGCGGCATCGGCGGGGTCGCTGCCCCGCACGCCCAGACACACCCGGATGTGGGTGATGCGCAGAGCGCCGAACACCGCCTTCATCAGTGCACCTGCCCCCCGCAGGATGGTGCAGAGGATGTGCAGGGTCAGCTTTGCTTTTTTGCGCGGCGCAGCCGGCTTCTTTTCCTTTGGCGGCTGCTTGGGCTTCTGCGCGGCCTTTTTCCGTTTGCGCTCGGCCCGCCGAGCCTTCCACTTTGCCCAGAAGTCTTTCGGCTCCCCGGCCGTCTCCGGCGGTTCGGGCTTCGGGTACCGGAACACCGGGAAGGTCAGGCCCAGCGCGCCGGCTTTTACCGTCAGCACGTCCTTTTCCCAGGAGATGTCCGCACAGAACGGGATCAGCAGCAACAGCAGCGCCAGGACCAGCACCACCAGCAACAGGATGCCGAGCAGCTTCAGCAGGAACAGGAGCACCGCGCCCAGTGCGGCAAAGAATGCACCCATGGCTCAGCCCTCCCCTTCTGCGGCGGATGCCGCGTGCACCGGCGGCAGGTCCGCCAGGCTGGACAGGCCGAACACCCGGAGAAAGGCGTCCGTCGTGCGGAAGCTCACCGGACGGCCCGGCAGGTCCAGACGCCCGGCTTCCTCGATGAGGCCCTTTTCCAGCAGGCCGGACACGCTGGACGAAGAGTCCACGCCGCGCACCTGCTCGATGAACGCGCGGGACACCGGCTGATTGTAGGCGATGACGGTCAGGGTCTCCAGCGCGGCCTGCCCCAGCGGCACCGAACGGCGGCTGTCCAGCAGGCGGCGCACACACCCCGCCCACTGGGTCTTGGCGGCCAGCTGCCAGCGGGTGTTCAGATGCAGCAGGCACAGGCCGCTGTCCTCCCGGGCATAGCGCTCCCGCAGTTCTTCCAGCGCGGTCTCCACACTGGCCTGCGGCAGCTGCACCGCCTGGGCCAGCTTGTCGGCGGCAACGGGGTCGCCGCTGGCAAACAGCATGGCCTCCACGGCGGCACGGATCTGTTTCTGGTTCATGGTTCCTCCTTCCGGCGGGCGGTGCGGTGCATGGTCATGCCGCCCTGTTCGTCCAGCGTCACCCGCCCGCCGCGGATCAGCTCCAGCAGGGCCAGAAAGGTGGCGACGTTGGTGCTGCGGCTCTGGCGGCGAGAAAACAGCTGGCTCATGCGGGCGGCGGTGCCGCTCATCAGCTGCCGCAGGATGTGCACCACCCGGCTGGTCACCGACACCACCGGCGCAGTGACCAGCGGCTCAAACTGCTGCTGGGTGGGTTCCCGGCGCAGTTTCGTGCGGCCGCTGAGGGCGTTCCAGGTATCGGCCAGCACCTGCGGCGCGTGGTGCAGATCGTAGGGGTGCTCCCACTCCACCGCCATGGGCGGGCGCACGAAGGCCGGGTCCTGCGCCGCCTTTTCCCGCAGAAGCGCGGCCAGGCGGCGGCACTGGTCGTATTCGATCAGCTGGCCGGTGAATTCCTGCTTCATCCGCTCGCCCGCTTCACTGCGGGGCAGCAGCAGATAGCTTTTCATCTCCACCAGATGCGCCGCCATCTCGATGAAGGCACTTGCCCGCTCCGGGTCGGCCTGCTCGTCCTGCTCCACCGTGCGGGTGTACTGGTCGATCAGCTCCAGGATGGGGATGTTGTGCAGATCCATCTTATGTTTGGCCACAAGCGCCAGCAATAATTCCAGCGGCCCATCAAAATCTTCCAGATGGAAGGTCAATTCTTCCGCCACGGCTCACACCACCGTTCCCAGGCCGGCGTAATAAATGGAATAGGCGATCTTGTCAATGTAGCCGGTGCCGGCACTCAGCAGGCCCCACACGACGTTGTTCAGGTAGTACAGCGGGGTATCCAGCAGGCCCATCCACACCGCCGCCAGCAGGGCGACCATAATATAGCGCTCGTACTTCATCAGGCCGAAGTAGATGCGCTGGGGCAGCACCACCAGCAGAATGCGGCTGCCGTCCAGCGGCGGCACCGGGATGAAGTTGAACACGGCCAGGCTCACGTTCATCAGCACCAGATACTGCAAAAAGGATGCGATGTAAATGGTGGCCTGATTCACCGGCGCCCAGTAGTACATCAGTTTCCACACCACCATGGCCAGATAGGCCAGCACAAGGTTTGCCGCCGGGCCGGCCAGCGCGGTGAGGGCCATGCCCCACTTGGGGTTTTTGAAGTTGCGGGGGTTCGTGTTGACGGGCTTGGCCCAGCCCACCCCGGCGAACACCATGCACAGCGTGCCCAGCAGGTCAAAATGGGCGAAGGGGTTCAGGGACAGACGCCCCTCCCGCTTGGCAGTGGGGTCGCCCAGCAGCCAGGCGGCCAGCGCATGGCCGGCTTCGTGGAAGGGGATGGCCACCAGTGCCACCAGCGCGCGGATGAGATAATAGGTTGCCCGTGTCATAAGCTTCTCCTGCGATGAATGTTTTTCTCTTATCATACTATCTTTTTGCGGCAAGGGCAAGTATTCCGGCGAAAGAAGGAAAAAAGGTGCAGAAAATTTTGAAAAAGCCCTTGCATTTTTCTGCAATCTCTGGTAGAATAGTCAAGCTGATTATTTTGATTCCCTACTTCACTTCAGGAGGTGCAAGTACCATGGCTAAATGTGAATGCTGCGGCAAGGGCGTTACCTTTGGTATTAAGGTTTCTCACTCCCATCGCCGTTCCAACCGTACCTGGAAGCCGAATGTCCGTCGTGTCAAGGCGGTCGTGGATGGCTCTCCCAAGTATGTCTACGCATGCTCCCGCTGCCTGCGCGCTGGCAAAGTCACCCGCGCTGTCTGATTTGGTGTGTGTGGCCGGTCACTTTGTCGAGTGGCCGGCTTTTTTTGTTGCCGTAAGGAGATGAAACACATGGCTCTTCCCGCCGATCCCATCATGCTGCTGAGCGTGGTGAACCTGAAACTTCGGGACTTTTACAAAAACCTCGATGCACTGTGCGAAGATCTGGACGCCGACAAGGCCGATCTGTGCGCAAAGCTGAAGGCTGCGGGCTACGAATACGACCCCCAGCGCAACCAGTTTATCTGAAGCGATCCCTTCCCCGCCCCGGGCACTGCGACAGGGCACGGCGCGGAATTTCAAATTCAAAGGAGTGCTGATTGATTATGATGCAGGGTACCTATTATAAGGAATGGAGCAGCGTGCTCAAACGCGACATGGAGTTCAAGGTGTACGGCACCGCCGGTGTGCCGGTGCTGGCGCTGCCGGCACGCGGCGGCCGCTTCTACGATTGGGAGAACAACGGAATGCCCGATGCCATCGCCCAGCTGCTGAATGAGGGCAAGGTTCAGCTGTTCTGCGCGGACAGCATCGACGGCGAAGCCGTTCTGAACGGAGACGCCGCCCTGCGGGACCGTGCCGCCGCCCAGGAAAAGTATTTCGTCTACCTGACCGCCGAGCTGGCTCCCCGCATCCTGGCCCTGAACGGTGCCGAGAAGGGCACCGGGATCTGGTGCGCCGGTGTGGACCTGGGCGCGTATCAGGCCGTGAACTGCCGCCTGCGCCGCCCGAACCAGTTTGCCGGTGCCGTGGGCATGGGCGGCATCTACGATCTGAGCCGCTTCTGGGGCAGCGAGACCGATGATCTGGCGCTGCGCAGCAGCCTCCTGCTCTACCTGCAGGAGAACGGCATCGCCAACAAGCTGGCACTGGCCAAGGCCGAGGAGAACTGCCTGATCCTCTGCGCCGGTCAGGGTGCCTATGAGGACGATGCCCGGGCGGACACCCAGGCACTGGCCGACCTGCTGAAGGCGCAGGGCCTGCCCGCCCATCTGGAAGTCTGGGGCAGCGATGTCTCCCACGACTGGTACTGGTGGGGCAAGATGTGGAATCTGTTCGCCCCCCGGATGCTGGAAGTAAAGTAAGTTTCACCTATGCAAAGAGGAAGCGTCCGAGCGGAAGCTTCCTCTTTTTTGTTATCTGCTTTAGAGGAACGGCCTCGCCCTCTCCGTCACGGCTTACGCCGTGCCAGCTCTCCCCTCGGGGGAGCTGGTGAGCGTAAGCGAACCTGAGAGGGTTCTTTTGGCGTTCTTGCATACCCCCATCCCCTATTTGTGAAAATTTCGAATCCCTACTTGATTTGTCGGGAATGATGTGCTATACTCTTGCTGGAAACAAAGCATACCCCCCAGGGGTGTTTGAAAGGAGTTTGCGTATGGAACCCACTGAAAAGCCCGCCTGCTGTTGCTGCGGCACTGCCGCACAGCCCGAGGAAGCTGTTTCCCCTGCCGTTCCTGTTGAGGAACCGGCGGAGGAACCTTCCGGGTGCTGCTGCCGCCACAAGGACCGCACGCCCGCCGAGCACAAAGCACTGCTGAACCGCCTGAGCCGCATCGAAGGCCAGGTGCGCGGCATCCGCGGGATGCTGGAAAAGGACGCCTACTGCGTGGACATTCTGGTGCAGGTGGCGGCGGCCAACTCAGCGCTGAACAGCTTTTCCAAAGAGCTGCTGGCCCAGCACATCGGCACCTGCGTGGCCGAGGATCTGCGTTCCGGCAGCAATGAAAAGCTGGATGAGCTGATCAAGCTTCTGCCCAAACTCATGAAATGACCTCGCGTGGGCATTCTAGTTTTCAGAGGAGTGTGAACAATGGAACAATTCAATGTGACCGGCATGAGCTGTGCGGCCTGCTCTGCCCGGGTGGAAAAGGCCGTGCGCAAAGTGCCGGGCGTGACCAGCTGCTCGGTGAGCCTGCTGACCAACTCCATGGGCGTGGAGGGCACCGCCTCGGCGTCCGCCATCATTCAGGCCGTGCAGGAAGCCGGCTACGGGGCCAGCCCCAAGTCCGCTGGGACTGCCGCCGCCAGCAGCACCAGCGCCGACCTGGACGCCCTGGCCGACCACGAGACCCCCAAGCTGAAGCGGCGTCTCATTGCATCGGTGGGCTTTTTGCTGGTGCTGATGTATTTCTCCATGGGCCACATGATGTGGGGCTGGCCGCTGCCGCACTGGTTTGACGGCAACCACGTCGCCATGGGTCTGGTGCAGCTGCTGCTGGCCGGCATCGTGATGGTCATCAACCAGAAGTTCTTCATCAACGGCTTCAAGGGACTGCTCCACGGCGCGCCCAACATGGACACCCTGGTGGCCATGGGTTCCATGGCAAGCTTCGTGTGGAGCACCTACGCCCTGTTCGCCATGACCCGCGCCCAGGTGGACGGCAACGACGAGATGGTCATGCACTATATGATGGAGTTCTACTTCGAGTCTGCCGCCATGATCCTGACCCTCATCACGGTGGGCAAGATGCTGGAAGCCCGTTCCAAGGGCAAGACCACCGATGCCCTCAAGAGCCTGATGAAGCTGGCCCCCAAGACCGCCACCCTGCTGCGGGACGGTGCCGAGGTGACTGTACCCATCGAGCAGGTGCAGAAGGGCGACGTTTTCGTGGTGCGTCCCGGTGAGAACATCCCGGTGGACGGCATCGTGCTGGAAGGTTCCAGCGCCGTGAACGAGAGCGCCCTGACCGGCGAGAGCATCCCCGTGGACAAGGCCGAGGGCGACAAGGTCTCCGCCGCCACCACGAACCAGTCCGGCTTCCTGCGGTGTCAGGCTACCCGCGTGGGCGAGGACACCACGCTGTCCCAGATCATCCGGATGGTCAGCGATGCCGCCGCCACCAAGGCCCCCATCGCCAAGATTGCCGACACCGTGTCCGGCTTCTTTGTCCCGGTGGTCATCACCATTGCGGTGGTCACCACCATCGTCTGGCTGCTGCTGGGCCGGGAGCTGGGCTATGCATTGGCCCGCGGCATCTCGGTGCTGGTCATCAGCTGCCCCTGCGCGCTGGGTCTGGCGACCCCCGTGGCCATCATGGTGGGCAATGGCATGGGTGCCAAAAACGGCATCCTGTTCAAGACCGCCGCTTCGCTGGAAGCCGCAGGCCGCACCCAGATCGTGGCGCTGGATAAGACCGGCACCATCACCAAGGGCGAACCCACCGTCACCGACCTGCTGCCCGCCGAGGGCGTGACCGAGGCCGAACTGCTGACCCTGGCCGCCGCGCTGGAGCGCAAGAGCGAACACCCGCTGGCCAAGGCGGTGCGGGCTTACGTCGACACGCAGGATCTGGACGTCCCGGAGGTCACCGACTTTGCCGCTCTGCCGGGCAACGGCCTGAGCGCCAAGCTGGGCGGACAGAGCATCTTTGCCGGCAATGCATCCTTCATCCAGACCAAGCTTTCCGTGCCGGACGCCCTGCGCGCGGAAGCCGAAAAACTCTCTGCCCAGGGCAAGACCCCGCTGTTCTTCGGCGGGGCGGGCCGTCTGCTGGGCGTCATCGCTGTGGCGGACACCATCAAGGAGGACAGCCCGCAGGCCATCCGGGAGCTGCAGGAGATGGGCATCCAGGTGGTCATGCTGACCGGTGACAACCAGCGCACCGCCGACGCCATCGGCAGGCAGGCCGGTGTGGACGCCGTCATCGCAGGCGTCCTGCCCAACGGCAAGGAAGCCGTCATCCGGCAGCTGCAAGCCTCCGGCAAGGTGGCCATGGTGGGCGACGGCATCAACGATGCCCCCGCCCTGACCCGCGCGGACACCGGCATCGCCATCGGTGCCGGCACCGATGTGGCCATCGACGCCGCCGACGTGGTGCTGATGAACTCCAGGCTGTCGGACGTGCCCGCCGCCATCCGCCTGAGCCGCGCCACCCTGCGCAACATCCACGAGAACCTGTTCTGGGCGCTCCTCTACAACACCATCGGCATCCCGCTGGCCGCCGGTGTGTTCATCCCCTTCGGCCTGACCCTGAACCCCATGTTCGGTGCCGCGGCCATGAGCCTGTCCAGCTTCTGCGTGGTCAGCAACGCCCTGCGCCTGAACCTGTTTGATCTGCACAGCACCAGGCACGACCACAAGACCAAAAATGCCGTAACGCTGCCCGCTGCCCTGACGCAGCCCGCCGCGGAGGAACATACAACTGCATCCGATGTCAAGGAGGATCCAACCATGAAGAAGACCCTGAACGTAGAAGGCATGATGTGCGGCCACTGTGAGGCCCGCGTGAAGAAGGCTCTGGAAGCCCTGCCCGAGGTGGCCGAGGCCGTGGTCAGCCACGAGGCCGGCACCGCCGTCGTGACCCTGAACGCCGACGTTGCCGACGACGTGCTGAAGAAGGCCGTCGAGGACCAGGATTACAAGGTGACCGGCATCCAGTAAGCCCGGAAGCCCTTCCGCACCAAAAGAGACCCGCAGGCTGTGTTCCCCTTTGAGGGCACGGCCTGCGGGTCTTTTGGTCATTTCCGGAGTTTTTCCCGGTACTCCGAGGGGGTGCAGCCCCGCTCGGCGCGGAAGATCCGGGCAAAATAGCTCATATCATCAAAGCCGCAGGCGGCACCGATCCGGGCAATGCTCTGGTCGGTCTGCTCCAGCAGGCTGACGGCGTGACGGATGCGGTGCTGCCGCAGGTACTCCTTGGGCGTCCGGTCCATCACGCGGCGGAAGCACCGCAGGCACTCGCTGACGCTGATGGCCGCGCTGGCCGCGATCTGCGCGGTGGTGAGCGGCTCCGCCTGGTGGAACCGGATAAAGTCCACCATCTGCTTGATGCGCTCGGCGTCCCGCAGTTCCTGCTCCGAAGGTGCCTGTGCGTGCTGGGCGCAGTGCTCCTTCAGCAGCAGCAGGATGCGGGACAGGCTCGTGCGCACCTCGAACTCGAAGCCCGGGCGGTGCTCTTTCCAGACCGCCGAAATACGCCGCAGTTCGGCCAGCGCCTGCCGCTCCCAGTCGGTATCCCCCCGCAGGGCCACGCAGCGGCATTCCGGCGCATTGAGCACCGGGCCGAGGTACTTCTGCCAGAACACGCTGCCGGGCGCACCGCCCACGATGGAGCTGTCAAACACCAGCGAATCGTGGTAGATGCCGTCACAGCCCGGCGCGGTCTCGGAGCCGTGCAGCACCCCTCGATTGACAAAGATGCCCTGCCCGGTCTCCAGGCAGAACCGCTTTCCGTCCGCCGTGACCAGCTCCCGGTCCCGGGTGACAAGGTTCAGTTCCAGCTCATTGTGCCAGTGCCAGGGCACCTGGGTGCATTTTCGGCCGGACAGGCCCTCCCAGGTGCCCCACAGCTGGGCGGGAAAGTCCGGCGTACCGATGGTCACCAGCTCCCGGCCATCCGGCGCGATGGTCGTTTTCCATACGCTGTTTTCGTCCAACATGGCGATTTTCTCCTATTCATTTACGGATTTTGTCCTAACAGTTCCGCTGTTCCGGTTATATAATAGCATTGTAAAAAGGTTCTTGCAAGACCAGTCCGTACACCGCATCTTGTATATTTCAGGGAGGACTCTGTGATGAAAACGCTTCAATTGATGTTCGTGGATGCACTGATCGAAAATCTGCTCAACCTGCTGGAACAGGACAACTTTGCGCCGTTCGCCCTCAGCTTTGTGGAGCTGCTGGAAGGTCTGGCCCGCACCCGCCGGGAGCTGTGCGCCCGGTAAACGCCGCGCGGTCCCCCGGACGCTTTTTTCCGGAAGCACCGCACCTGCGGGACGCGTTCCCCGCGCCCCGGGTGCATCCGTTGCGGCCCCAGCCGCCCCCTCCGGCCCCTTCTGCCCGGAGCGCGCGGCCGGGGCCGCTTTTTTGGTTTCCCACTCCGCCGGCGGGCGCAAATCTCCATCCGGACAGCGCCGGGGCATCCGCCCGCTTTTGGGCGGATTGTGGGCAGATTTGCCAAGCATTTCCCCGTTCCCTCCATTTTTTTATTTTATATGTCCAGCCAGCCCCGGGCCAGCCGGGCACCTCTTTTTGCAACTTTTCATTGCAATGCAACAAAAACACATGGTTTTTTTGCACGGAATATTCTATGATAAAGACAGGCAGGGGTCCCGCGCGGAAAGACCGGCGGCACCCCCACGGTTCACGTCCATCGCAAGAGGAGGATTTTTCCTATGATGAAACCCATTTCTGTCTGGAAGCAGGAACTGGCGGACGGCACCCATGCTGCCCGGCTGGCTTCCCTGTACTGCTGCACCCCGGCGGACACCCCCGCACAGGCTGCCCGCTACACTGCGGTGCTGAACGGGCTGGACGCCGCCTTTGGTGCCCATACTGAGGCCGGGCTGTACAGCGCCCCCGGTCGCACCGAGATCGGCGGCAACCACACCGACCATCAGCATGGCCGGGTGCTGGCCGGCAGCGTGAACATCGACATGATCGCCGCCGCCGCCCCCAACAGCCTGAACCAGCTCCGGGTGCAGAGCGAAGGCTACGACCTGTGCGTCATCGACCTGGCCGACCTGACCGCCCGCAAGGAAGAGGAAAACACCACCATGTCCCTGCTGCGCGGCGAGTGCGAAGCCTTCCGCCAGCGCGGGGCCAGGCTGTCCGGCCTGGATGTGTACATTTCCTCCAACGTGCCCAAGGGCAGCGGCGTTTCGTCCTCGGCAGCCTTTGAGGTGCTGATCGGCGTGATCCTGAACGACTGCTTCCTGACCGAGAAGGTCTCCCCCATTGAGATCGCACAGATCGGCCAGTGGGCGGAGAACGTCTACTTTGGCAAGCCCTGCGGCCTGATGGATCAGATGGCGTCCAGCGTGGGCAACATCATCACCATTGACTTTGCCGACCCGGCACACCCCGACGTGGAGCCGGTGCACGTGGACTTTTCCCAGGCCGGTCTGGCGCTGTGCATCCTGGATTCCGGTGCCGACCACGCCGACCTGACCGACGAGTACGCCGCCATCCCCAACGAGTGCCGTGCCGTGGCAAAGATCTGCGGCGGCGAGGTGCTGCGGGACGTGCCCTTTGACACCTTCCTCGAAAAGCTGCCGGAGTGCCGCAGACAGTGCGGTGACCGCGCCGTTCTGCGCGCCTTCCACGTTTACGCCGACAACGACCGGGTGGCCCGGCAGGTGGCCGCTCTGCGCGGCGGCGATTTTGCCGCCTTCCTGCAGCTGGTCACCGAATCCGGCGACAGCAGCTGGGAGTACCTGCAGAACGTCATCCCCGCCGGATACAAGGAGCACCAGGAGGTGGCCGTGACCATCGCCGCCGCCAAGCACTTCCTGCAGGGCAAGGGCGCGGTGCGCGTGCACGGCGGCGGCTTTGCCGGCACGGTGCAGGCCTTTGTGCCGGTGGAGCAGCTGGACGACTTCAAGACCAACATGGAAAAAATCCTGGGTGCTGGCCGCTGCCATGTGCTCAGCATCCGTCCGGAAGGAGGCGCTGTGCTGTGATCTCCACTGCCATCCAGCAGCTCGTGAACTACGGGCTGGACACCGGGCTGATCCTGCCCGATGACGAGATCTACATCCGCAACCAGCTGCTCATGACCATGCAGCTGGACGACTTCACTGCCCCGGAGGGGGAAGTCTGCTACACCGATCTGGAAAGCATCCTGAAGGTGCTGGTGGACGATGCCGTGGCCCGGGGCGTGTGCGAGGACAACTCCACCGCCCGCGACCTGTTCGACACCAAGCTCATGGGCGTGCTGACCCCGCGCCCCAGCATCGTGCGCGCCAACTTTGAGGAGCGCTATGAGAACGAAGGCCCGCAGGCCGCCACCGACTGGTTCTACAAGTTCAGCCAGGACACCGATTACATCCGCCGCTACCGCATCAAGCGGGACCTGAAGTGGGTGACCAGGACTCCCTACGGCGATCTGGACATCACCATCAACCTGTCCAAGCCGGAAAAGGATCCCAAGGCCATTGCCGCTGCCAAGCTGGCCCCCCAGAGCGCCTACCCCAAGTGCCAGCTCTGCGCCGAGAACGAGGGCTATGCCGGGCGCATGAACCACCCCGCCCGCGAGAATCACCGCATCATCCCGCTGACCATCAACGACAGCGCGTGGAACCTGCAGTACAGCCCCTACGTCTACTACAACGAGCACTGCATCGTCTTCAATAACCAGCACACCCCCATGAAGATCGAGCGGGCCACCTTCCGCAAGCTGCTGGACTTTGTGGGCCTGTTCCCCCACTACTTCGTGGGCAGCAACGCCGACCTGCCCATCGTGGGCGGCAGCATCCTGAGCCACGACCACTTCCAGGGCGGCCACTACGAATTCGCCATGGCCAAGGCCCCCATTGAGAAGAGCTGGGTGTTCCCCGGCTTTGAGGATGTGGAAGCCGGCATCGTGCACTGGCCCATGAGCTGCATCCGCCTGACGAGCGAGAACGACGCGCGTCTGGTGGAGCTGGCCGACAAGATCCTGACGGCATGGCGCGGCTACTCCGACGAAAGCTGCTTCATTTTTGCCGAGACCGACGGCGAACTCCACAATACCATCACCCCCATCGCCCGGATGCGGGACAGCAGGTATCAGCTGGATCTGGTGCTGCGCAACAACATCACCACGCCGGAACATCCGCTGGGCGTGTTCCACCCCCATGCCAACCTGCACCACATCAAAAAGGAAAACATCGGCCTCATCGAGGTCATGGGTCTGGCCGTTCTGCCCAGCCGCCTGAAGCAGGAGCTGTTTGACCTGGCAGACGCGCTGGTGGCTCATACCCCCGTGGCCGACTACCCCGAGAACCTGCAGAAGCACGCCGCGTGGGCCGAGGACATCCTGGCCCGCCACCCGGAGCTGAATGCCGACACCGTGCACCTGATCCTGCAGGATGAGGTGGGTCAGGTGTTTGCACAGGTGCTGGCCGATGCCGGCGTCTACAAGCTGGACGAGGCTGGCCGCGCAGGCTTTGTGCGGTTCCTCGAGAGCGTGAAGTAACAATATTCAACCAACAAGCCGGTAGCTTTCTCCTCGGACACGAAAAACGGGTTGCGGCTCCCAGCATCCGCTTCGCTCACGCTTGCATCTTGCTGGCCGCGGCCCCAACAGCTCCTTCCTGTTTCCGCCACTGGCGGCGGTCGTCGCTGTTGCAGGCCATTCCATCGCCCGCCCTATTGCCCTGCGGGCAACAGGGTCCCACCCCAGTGGACGGTCCTCGGAGAAACTACCGGCTTGTTTGCCATATTACAGGAGACATTTTATGCATTACACTCTGGAAGTCTGTGTGGACAGCACCGCCAGTGCGCTGGCGGCCAAGCGCGGCGGTGCCGACCGGCTGGAACTCTGCGCCGATCTGGTCATCGGCGGCACCACCCCCAGTCTGGCGCTGGTGCGGCAGGTCAAGGCGGAGACCGGCCTGCCGGTGCGGGCACTTCTCCGCCCCCGGTTCGGCGATTTCTGCTATGACCGCTACGAGCTGGCGCAGATGGCGGAGACCGCCGCCGCACTGGTGGAAGCCGGCGCGGACGGCATCGTCACCGGCGCACTGACCCCGGAGGGCGACCTGGACGCGGACGCCCTGCGCCCCATCTACGCCGCCGCGCGGCAGGCAGCCGATGCGGCAGGCCGTCCGGTGGCCTGCACCCTGCACCGGGCTTTTGACGTCAGCCGGGACGCCTTCGCCGCGCTGGACGCCGCCAAGGCGCTGGGCCTTGCCACCATCCTGACCAGCGGGCAGGCCGCCAGTGCCCCGGCGGGGGCTTCCCTGCTCCACCGGCTGGTGGAAGCCGCCGGGGAGGACCTCGAAATTCTGGTGGGCGCCGGCGTCACTGCAGCAAATCTGCCGCAGTTGGCCGCGCAGACCGGTGCCCGGGCGTTCCACCTCTCCGGCAAGCAGGTGCTGGACAGCCGCATGGTCTTCCGCCGGGAGGGCGTGCCCATGGGTCTGCCGGGCTTTTCGGAGTTCGACCTGTGGCAGACCAGCGAAGACGCCATCCGGGCGGCACGCACCGTGCTGGACGGGCTGCAGTAAAAACCGCGTTTCAGCGGCCAAAAAAAGGAGCGTTCTTCCGAACGGAAGAACGCTCCTTTTGCATATTCCTTTACACCGTTTTGCGGCGCAGCAGGCTCATGGGCGGCAGCTCCGGGGTGGGCATGGTGTATTTTTCCATGGCGTGCGGGGTGCTGTCCACCCGTTCCCCGGCCTCGTTTTCGATCCACTCCGGGGTCAGCGGGATGCTGCGGCCATCCGGGCAGAGGGCTTCCAGCGTATCCCCCAGGGTCCATTTGCCGCGCTGCTGGCAGTGGGCCACACCATTTTCCCAGCGGTCCACCGTGCCCACAAACTCCCATTCACGGATGTAGGTGGCGCTGTCGGTGGCCTGTTTGGCCTGCTCGCGGCCAAAGTAGAAGCCCGGCGAATAGTGGCGGTGGCTGGTGCGGGTCAGCTCCTCGTAGACCTCCGGCGGCAGCTCAAAGTTGTCGCTGAGGGGGTCGGCCAGGTAAGCGTCCAGCGCCTTGCGGTAAGCGGCGGTGACGCTGGCCACATAATAGAAGGTCTTGGCCCGGCCCTCGATCTTCAGGCTGTCCACGCCCGCCTTGCAGATCAGGTCCAGGAACGGCGCAGTGCACAGATCGTTGGCGTTGAGGATGTAGCTGCCGTTTTCGTTCTCGCCGATCTCATACAGCTGACCCGGGCGGGTCTCCTCGCTCAGGTAGTACTTCCAGCGGCAGGGCTGGGCGCACTGGCCCCGGTTGGCGTCGCGGCCGGCCATGTAGTTGGACAGCAGGCACCGGCCGGACACGCTCATGCACATGGCACCGTGCACAAAGGCTTCGATCTCCAGTTCCGGCGGGGTCTTATCGCGCAGGATGGCAATGTCCTGCAGGGTCATTTCCCGGGCAAGCACCACACGCTTGGCGCCCAGGTTGTAGGCGGCGCGGGCGGACGCCCAGTTTGTGATGCCGGTCTGGGTGGACATATGCACATCGATGTCCGGGGCAAAGGTCTTGCAGGCTTCCAGCACGCCCAGGTCCGCCACGATGAAGGCATCCACACCGGCCTGCGCGGCCTGTCGGATGGCTTCGGGCAGGCGGTCAGCTTCCTCGTTGGTGGGCAGGGTGTTCATGGTCAGGTAGACCTTGCGGCCGCGGGCGTGGGCGTAGATGACGCCCTCTGCCAGCTGTTCCGGGGTAAAGTTGGCCGGGGCGGAGCGCATCCCGAACTCCGGCAGGCCGCAGTACACGGCATCGGCACCGTAGTTGATGGCATAGCGCATCCGTTCCAGGTCGCCCGCCGGGGCGAGCAGTTCCGGGATCTGTAGCATTTTCAAATTTCCTCTCTTAATCACAGCATTATATTTCAGCTGTTCACAGTTTTATTCACCGCCGCTGCCGTCTGGCAGTTGGCGTTGTGCTCCGACAGGGTATGGGCATAGTAATAATGGCCCTTGAGGTCGGTGACAAAGAAATAGGCGTCCTTTGCTTCCTCGTCCGGCTCCGGGCTCAGCGCCGCCCGGATGGCAGCAAGGCCGGGGTTGGAGATGGCACCGGGCGTCAGCCCCTTGTGGGTGTAGGTATTGTACGCTTCCAGGATGTTTTCCGGGATGTTGTCCCAGCCGCCGTAGTAGGGTGCCACCCAGTTCCACAGGTAGTTGTTGTCGGCATCGCTCTGGATGTAGCTGGAGGTGTTGCTCTGCAGCCAGGGGTAGGGCGAGCCTTCGGCCAGCCGGTTGCGGAACACCTGCGCCACGTTGGAGTCCTGGCTGTTGCCGGCTTCTTCCTGCACGAAGGAGGCCAGCGTGACCAGTTCGTTCAGGGTCATGCCCTGCTCCTCCAGCTTCTGGTACATTTCCTCGGTGATCTGGGCGTCGAACTGCGCGTAGAAGGTGGCTACATAGTTGTGCACCGTGTCCCCCTTCAAAAATTCGTAGGTCTCCGGGAACAGGTAGCCCTCGCACTTCATGAAGCGGTCCGGGGCGTCCTTGTCCTCCGGGACGTACTGCCAGAATTTGTAGGCGCTGAAGTCCCCCTCGTTGGCTTCCCTGAGGAAGTCCTCGGCGCTGCACAGCCCGGCGTCCTCCATCTTCTGCGCGATGGAAAGGGCCGTGGTGCCCTCCGGGAAGGTCAGGCGCACCGTATCCGCCTTGGCGTACTGCGAAAGCGTCTCGATCAGTGCATCGTAGGAATATGCACCGGTTTGCAGCGTAAAGTCTCCATATTGCAGTTTTCCCGCCGCGCCCTTGTATCCCACATACCAGCGGAACAGATAGGATGACCGGATGACCCCGGCCTGTTTGAGCCGGTTTGCAATGGCGGCGACGCCGCTGCCCTGCGGGATGCTGACGGTCACTTCGGCACCGGGCTTGCCATTTCCGTTGATCTCATTGTAGGCAAACAGCGCCGTTCCTCCCGCCGCCAGCACCAGCACCAGCAGCACCACCAGCAGGATCTTTTTCCAGACGCCGCCCTTTTTCGGGGCGGCATGGCTTTCCTTCTTTGCCATAGACACCTTCCTTTTGGCCGTCAGCGTTCCAGCATCAGGCGCATATAGCTTTCCGATACATCAAACGGCTCCCCGTCAAACCGGATCATGCCGTACTCCTGCCGGGTGCCCTCGCCCAGGAACAGGTTCTGCATCGCGCCCACCGTAATGACGGCCTTTTCCACGATGACTTCCTTTTCCCGGGCGGCTTCCATCAGCTCTTCGGCGGCGCGGTCATCGTCGGCCAGAAGCTCTACGAAGAAGAGGGTGTCCTCTTCCCGGAAATAGATGCCGTAGCCGCGCTCACTGGACACGATGGTCGCGCCCCGGGAGTACAAATCCCCCAGCACCACGGCCATCCGGTCCGGGCTGAGCTGCACGGTGTCCGGCCAGAATTTTTCCCGCAGTTCGCAGAGCTTTTTGGCGGTGACCGAGTCAAACTCCGCCTGGCTCCACAGGTTGCGCTTCACCTCACGGGGCAGGCACCGCAGGGCAAAGGCGCGGGCAAAGCCCTTTTCCTGCAGGAGGGCGGTCTCGGCGGCGCTGCCGGGCACCGCCACGGTAAAGCCTGCGCCGCGCAGTTTCTGCTGGGCGCACAGGTAGTCCAGCAGGCCGGCCAGGATCAGCCTGCCCTCCCCGCACAGACCATACAGGTAGGTGCCGGTGCGGCCCTGCAGCGTGACCGGCACCGCCAGCGCGGCGGCGGCGACCGCATCGTTTTCCTCGGCCACATAGACATTCTGCTCTCCGGCAAACTGCTCGATGGCCTTCTGGGCAAATTCTTCCGTTTCCCTGCGCTGGCTCTGCCATAAGGCCAGCACGGCCGCCCGGTCGGACGGCTGCATCAAACGATACATGAGCTAGGATTCCTCCTCTTCTCGGATTTATAGCAAAAATGCAGTTATCCGGTCGGTGTATTGAGAGTTTCTCTGAGGACCGTCCGCTGGGGTGGGACCCTGTTGCCCGTAGGGCAATAGGGCGGGCGATGGAATGGCCTGCAACAGCGACGACCGCCGCCAGTGGCGGAAACAGGAAGAAGCTGTTGGGGCAGCGGCCAGCAAGACGAAAGTGACAGCGAAGCGGATGCTGGGTGCCGCAACCCGTCTTTCGTGTCCGAAGAGAAAGCTCCCAATATACCGACCATCGCTAACCGGTTATTTTTTCAAATTTTCCAGCACGATTCCCTGCACCTCATTCTGAATTTCATCGATGGTACGCATGGTGCCGTCTTTCGTGCAGTGCACGGTGTGCCAGCCCAGGTGGGCGGCGCAGTACTCGGCGGCGCGGCGGCTGCGGGCCAGATACTCGGTATCCTTTTCGTGCACGTCCTTTTTGCTCTCGTCGCCGTGGTAGCGCTCGGTCATGAGCTTCTGGCTCACCGCCGGGTCCACCTGCAGGTAGATCACTGCATCCGGGGCGGGCAGGCCCAGCAGATGGAATTCATAATCGAAAAGCCAGTGCAGGAAGCTGTCCCATTGCTCCGGCGGCAGCTTGGAGCACTGATGCACCGCGTTGGAGGTGGTGTACCGGTCCGCGATGACGATGCCGCCGTTCTCGTAGAAGCTGCCCCAATCCGTTTTGTAGCTGGCGTAGCGGTCCACCGCGTAGAAGCTGGACGCCGCATAGGCGTTCACATCGTCCGGCTTGCCGCCGAACTGCCCGGCCAGATACATTTTGACCAGGGCGCTGGAATCGCTGGCGTAATCCGGGAAGGTCACTTCCCGCACCGCAAGCCCCTGTTCGGTCAGGTGCTTGGCCAGCAGTTTGGCCTGGGTGGCCTTGCCGCTGCCGTCCAGCCCCTCAATGACGATCAGCCTGCCCCGGCTCATACGCCCGCCTCCTCTTTGTACGCGGCATACTTTGCACGCACTTCCGCGGTTTTTCCGCAGCACATCTTGCCCTCCGGGCAGGGGCCGCTGACGCAGGCCGGGCCGGACTTGGCAAAAATGTGGGGTGCCACCGGGTACACCAGCCGGAACATCTCCTCGGCCAGCTGGCGAATCTCCCACTGGGCGCGGCTGCAGCAGCGCAGGTGGAAGAAGTTCTGCAGGCTGCGGGCGTTCATGGTAACTACCATTTTCGTCTCGCAGGCGTTGGGCAGCACAAAGCGGGCGTCCTCGTTGGCCTGCTTGCCGGCTTTGGCGCGGGCCTGCTTTTCCGGCATTCCCTCGGCCATCAGGCGGGCGGTGTGGCCCTCTTCCAGCTTGTGGGCCAGATCCAGATAGCGCCTGGCGTCCTCTTCCATGCTGGCCAGGAACGCGGCCTTTGCCTCCGGGATGGCTTCGATCTCCGGCGGCACCACATAGCGGAAATCGTCCAGCCGGACGTAGCGCTGGCTCTGGACGCTGAAGGATGCGATGCGGTGGCGGGTGATCTGGGCCAGCAGCGTGCGGCTGACCCCCTCGATGCCAAAGGTGAAGCTGGCGTGCTCGATGGGGCTGGCGTGGCCCAGGTCGCTGAGCATGGTCAGGAATTTCGCCGTTTTTTCCTCGGTCAGGCCGTCCAGCAGATCTTCGATGTGGGCGTCGGAATAGCACAGCTTTGCCGCCGCCGCCACGACCTTTTCCGGCTCCGGGGTATGGGCGATCAAACGAACCGTCATCATAGTTTTCATTCCTCCGTAAGTTTGGTCAGCGGGGCGTAGTTCGCCATGGTCTTTTTGATGCCGACCTTTTCAAAATCGATCTCCACGATCTGGTCACCGGCGGCGGGCTTGACCCGGAGCACCTTGCCCCGGCCGAAGACCTTGTGCTCCACGATGTCGCCCGGCTCGTAGTGTTTGGGGCCGTTGGAGACGGGCCGCGGCGCAGACGCCGGGGTGAACCCTGCCGCGGCAGCCGGTCTGGAAGCCGCACCGGAATAGCCGGCGCCGAAGCTGCCTGCCCCGGACGGACGGCCATAGCCGGCACCGAACCCGGACGAAGACGCGCCCCGCCCGGCGTAGTCCGCCCCGAAGCCTTTGCGCTCCCCGGCGTTGTACTCCCGGTTCAGGTAGCCGCTGGAACGGGAGCCGTAACCGGCCCCATAGCCGCCGGCACTGCGCCCCCAGCCGGAGGGGCCGGAATAACCGGACGCGCCGCCGGGCACGGTGTCGCTGTAGCTGCTGCCCCAGCCGCCCAGACGGGAACGCTGTTCCAGCGCCGGGCTGCGGGTCTCCTCGATGTACTCCGGCTCGATCTCCCGCAAAAAGCGGCTCGGCTCGTTGCGCTGGGTGCGGCCATACAGCATTCGGGTGACGCTGTTGGAGATGTACAATTCCTTTTTGGCGCGGGTGATGCCCACATAGGCCAGGCGGCGTTCCTCTTCCAGATCGGCTTCGGAGTACTTGCTCATCTCGCTGGGGAATACCCCCTCTTCCATGCCGATGAGGAACACATAGGGGAACTCCAGCCCCTTGGCGGAGTGGATGGTCATCAGCACCACCTGGTCGGCGCTCTCGTTGTAGCTGTCGATGTCGCTGATGAGGGCGATGTCTTCCAGATAGCCCTCCAGCGTAGCGTCCTCGCCGTGCTGGTCGCAGTAGTTTTTCACGTTGTTGACCAACTGGCCCAGGTTCTGCAGGCGGTCGGCGGCGTCCTCGTGACCCTTGGCGGCGTCTGCTTCCAGCATGGCCTTGTAGCCGGTCAGCTCGATGACGTCGGCGGCAAAGGCATCCAGCGTTTTGGTCTCCAACGAATCCTGCAGGCCGCAGTAGATCTGCCAGAACTTCAGCAGCGGCATGACCGCACGGCTGAGCTTGGCGTACTGGTCGGCGTGGCTGATGATGTCCAGCATACTCACGCCCTCCTGCGCGGCCAGATCCGCAATGACCTCCACGGTGGTATTGCCGATCTTGCGGGCCGGCTCGTTGATGATGCGGCGCAGGCGCACATCGTCCCGGGGGTTGGCCACGATGGACATATACGAATGGATGTCCTTGACCTCTTTGCGGTCGTTGAAGCGCTGGCCGCCCACGATCTTGTGGGGGATGCCGGCGCGGGTGAAGTAGCTTTCCACGGGGGCCGACTGGGCGTTCATGCGGTAGAGGATGGCGTGGTCGGACAGGTGCCCGCCCTCCTTCAGGTGCTGGCCGATGATGTCCGCGATGTGGCTGGCCTCGTCCTGCTCGTTCTCGGCGGTGTACACCTGCACCTTGTCGCCGGTGCCGTTGTCCGTCCACAGGGTCTTGCCCTTGCGCTCCGTGTTGTGCTGGATGACGCAGTTGGCGGCGTCCAGAATGTTGGAGGTGGAACGGTAGTTCTGCTCCAGACGGATGGTTTTGGTGCCGGGGTAGAACTTTTCAAAGTTGAGGATGTTCTCGATGGTGGCCCCGCGGAAGCGGTAGATGCTCTGGTCATCGTCGCCCACCACGCAGATGTTGCGCTCCGGGCCGGTGAGCAGGCTGACCAGCCGGAACTGCGCCACGCTGGTGTCCTGATACTCGTCCACCAGCAGATAGCGGTACTTGTTCTGGTAGAACTCCCGCACGTCCGGGTGGTCGGCCAGCAGCTGAACGGTCTGGTAGATCAGGTCGTCAAAGTCAAAGGCACCGGCCTCTTTCAGCTTTTTTTCGTAGGCGGCGTAGATCTTGGCCGTCAACGCACCCTTGGTGTCCCGGGCGGGGGTGGACAGCGCCTGCTGCGGGCTGACCAGCTGATCCTTCCAGCGGCTCATCTGGTTGATGGCGCTCTTGATGGGCAGGAACTTGTCATCCACGTTCAGTTCCTTGTAGACCGCCTTCATGACCCGCTGGGAGTCGTCCGTGTCGTAGATGGTGAAACTGCGGGGATAGCCGATCTCCTCCGCCCAGCGGCGCAGGATGCGTACGCAGGCCGAGTGGAAGGTGGAGGCAAACACCTCGTCCCCTTCCTCGCCGCCCAGCATCCGGCGCAGGCGCTCCTTCAGCTCCCCGGCCGCCTTGTTGGTGAAGGTGATGGCCATCACGTTCCAGCTGCGCACCGCGTTCTGGCGGAGCATCCCGTCCAGCCAGAAGGGCGCGTCCGTGCCGGTCATGATGGCCGTGCGCAGGGCCTTGAGATCCTCTTCCGTTGCAGGGCGGGGCGTCTGCCTGGACCCGTGGGCCGAACCGAACCGGATGAGGTTGGCAATGCGGTTGACCAGCACGGTGGTCTTGCCGGAACCGGCACCGGCCAGAATGAGCAGCGGGCCATCGGTGGTAAACACCGCCCTGCGCTGCATCTCGTTCAGCCGGCCGAACTGTTTTTCAATGTAGGTATCGCGCAGTGCGCAAAATTCTTGTGTCAGATCTGTCGCCATGGTTCTCCCTGTCTCCTTGTATTGTCAAAGTACAGTATACCACATTTCAAAAAAGTTGTACATAAAGAATGAACACACAAAAACCGCCCGGCGGCTCCGGAGAACCGTCGGGCGGGAAAACTGCTTTTCAGGAAATGCTCAGCCGAAGATGTTGATGAGGATACCAGCAGCAACGGCGGAACCGATGACGCCGGCCACGTTGGGGCCCATGGCGTGCATCAGCAGGAAGTTCTGCGGGTTCTCGCTCTGGCCCACCTTCTGGGACACGCGGGCTGCCATGGGAACGGCAGACACGCCGGCGGAACCGATCAGCGGGTTGACCTGGCCGCCGGTGACGGCGTACATCACCTTGCCGCACAGCACACCGGCTGCGGTGCCGAAGGAGAAGGCGATCAGACCCAGCACGATGATGAACAGGGTGCGGGTGTTCAGGAAGGTGTTTGCACTGGTGGTGCAGCCCACAGACAGGGCCAGGAAGATGGTGATGATGTTCATCAGCTCATTGCCGGCAGTCTTCTGGATGCGATCCACCACGCCGCACTCCTTCATCAGGTTGCCCAGCATCAGCATACCCACCAGAACGGCGGCATCGGGCACGATGAGGGACACGATGATGGTGACCATGATGGGGAAGATGATCCTCTCGGTCTTGGACACGGTGCGCAGCTGCTTCATCACGACGGTACGCTCTTTCTTGGTGGTCAGGGCCTTCATGATGGGCGGCTGGATGACGGGCACCAGAGCCATGTAGCTGTAAGCTGCCACAGCGATGGAGCCCAGCAGCTCAGGTGCCAGACGGGAGGTCACGAAAATAGCGGTAGGGCCGTCGGCACCGCCGATGATGGCGATGGCAGCGGACTGCTTCTGGGTGAAGTCCACCAGGCCGGTAGCGGCCAGCAGACGGGCACCCATGTAAGTACCAAAGATGCCGAACTGTGCGGCAGCGCCCAGCAGCAGGCTCTTGGGGTTGGAGATCAGCGGAGCAAAGTCGGTCATGGTGCCGATGCCCAGGAAGATCAGCGGCGGGTAGATGCCCAGCTTGACGCCCATGTAGAGCATATCGGCCAGACCGCCGTTGTTCAG
The DNA here is from genome assembly GCA_934525845.1 of uncultured Faecalibacterium sp. GTDB lineage: Bacteria > Bacillota > Clostridia > Oscillospirales > Ruminococcaceae > Faecalibacterium. Next base: position 38,129 of record CAKSZS010000011.1, read on the forward strand.
GATCTCCACCCACATGGGGTGCTCGAGGCCGTCGCCCACGAAATACTGCATATGGATGATGCCGCTGCCGGGCAGGTTGGCCAGGATCATGCCGAATGCCATGGGCAGCAGGATCAGCGGCTCAAACTCCTTGACGATGGCGAGGTACAGCAAAAAGCAGCCCACGCAGATCATCACGGCATACAGCCAGCCGCCGGGCTCACCGAACCGTGCAAAGCCGGAACTCTGGAAAATACCCACCAGAGTATCAATAAACTGTGTCATGCTCTTCCTCCTGTGTTAAAACGGGGCCGTGGTGTCGTTGACACCGGCCTTGCCCCAGCCATTGGTGCCGCGGCGTACCGCCCTGAGGGTGTACTTGCCGTTGCCCATTGCATGGATGGCTGCCATGATCGCGGCCACCACATCACCGGGGATGCCCTCTTCCACCTGCGGAGCCGGAGCGGCGGCAGCAGCAGGCTGCACCGGGGCAGCGGGCTTGGCAGCGGGAGCCTTGGCAGCTTCCTTCGCGGCCTTTTTCTTCGCGTTGAGGGAGTCAAAGACCTTGCCCTCCAGCGTGATAATGGCCATCAGCAGCACAAGGATCAAGAACACCAGCACGATACCGGTTATGGTAATGACCACATCGGAACCTAAATTCATGGTAATCCTCCTGTTCTAAAAATGCGGGCGGCACAGCGCCGACTGCAAAACAATTTGGGAATATTATACCTTATTTTCCAAGATTTTGCAAGATTATTTGGGAATGTCGCCATGTCCCGCTATCTCGCGATGCTTCGACTGATTTTTCACAGGCCGGTATCCAAAATCCATATCGTTCTTTAAATTTCTATATGGAATCTGCACAAATTTTCCCGGCCGGGGGCGGTGCTCAGCGGCGGCCCATGCGGGGCGTTGCATCCATGAAGCCGGTCTCCAGCTTGTCGCCGATGCCAAGGCTCATGGCCGTGCCCAGGGCCACGCAGTTGACGGGGTCGGGCGAGACGGTCACTTCCACCTTCAGCTCCTGGGCCAGATACTCGGTCAGGCCGTGCAGCTGGGCACCGCCGCCGGTGAGCATGACGCCGTTGCGGTAGATGTCACCGGCCAGCTCCGGAGGGGTCTTTTCCAGCACCTGATGGGCGGCGGTGCCGATCTGCTCGCTCAGCATCATGACCGGCTCGTACAGGTCGTCGGTGGAGACGTTGACGCGCACCGGCAGGCCGGTGAGCAGGCTGCGGCCCTTGATCTCCATGGTCTCGTGGAAATCGGTCTTTTGCGGGCAGCAGGCCACGTTCTTCTTCAGTTCCTCGGCGGTGCGCTGGCCGATGGCGATGCTGAACTTGTTGCGCACATGCTTGAGGATCTCGTCATCGTAATGGTTGCCGGCCACCCGCACGCTGGTGGCCTTGACCTTGCCGCCCAGAGAAAGCACGGCGATGTCGGTGGTGCCGCCGCCGATGTCGATGATCATGCGGCCGTCCGGCTGGGTGATGTCGATGCCGGAACCCAGCGCCGCTGCGATCGGCTCGTCGATCAGGTAGACCTGACGGGCGCCGGCGGCCACCACGGCCTCCACCACGGCGTCGCTCTCGATGCCGGTGATGGCGGCGGGCACACAGACCGCCACCCGGGGCTTGACCATGTGGGAGCTGTACACCTGCTTGACGAAGCGGCAGATCAGCTCCCGGGTCATGGTGTGGTCGCTGATGACGCCGTCCTTCAGCGGGAAGATGGCGGAAATATAGTTGGGCGTGCGGCCGACCATGGCCAGCGCCTTGTCGCCGGCCTCCAGCACGGAGTTCTTGCGGGTATCCATGGCCACCACGCTGGGCTGGTTGAGCACAACGCCCTTGCCCTCCTGCGCGATGATGATGGTGGTCGTACCGAGGTCGATGCCGATGTCGTTCTGAGCCATAAAGTTTCTCGTTCCTTTCTCTCGTTCCTCTATCTATGACAGCAGGCCCCGGGCAGACCGAGGCCAATCGTTACCAGAATACAGTATAACATAGTTGCGGGGAAATGTATACCAGTTTTGTACACCAACACTCACTCCACCTCTGTCTGCACCGGCGGCACCTCCGCCTGAAGCAGCTGGCGCAGGCCGCTGTAGCGCAGGTTCTGGCGCACATTGCCCATCATGCGGTTCACCACGTCCCGCCGCCCGGCCACGATGCACAGCTTCCGGGCGCGGGTGACGCCGGTGTAGAACAGGTTGCGGTAGCACAGCCGGGGCGGCACCTGCGCCACCGGCAGGATCACCGCCGGGAACTCGCTGCCCTGGCTCTTGTGCACCGTGATGGCGTAGGCGATCTCCAGCTCGCTCAGGTTCTCCGCCTGATACAGCAGGCGGCGGTCATCCATGCGCACCACCATGGAGCGGGTGCGCGGGTCGATGCTCTCCACGATGCCGATGTCGCCGTTGTAGGCGCCCACCCCCTGCTCCCCGCCGATGCGGTTCCAGACGATCTCGTAGTTGTTGCGCACCTGCATTACCTTGTCCCCCACCCGGAACACCCGGGACGCGCTCTGCAGCTGGGGCTTGCCCCTCCGCTCCGGGTTGAGCAGGTTCTGCAGTTCTACATTCAAAGCCTGGGTGCCGGTGGGGCCGAGCTTGGTGGGGCAGAGCACCTGGATGTCCCGGATGGGGTCGAAGCCGTAGCTGCGGGGCAGACGGGTGGTGACCAGGTCGCACACCAGCTTCTGCGCAGCCTCGCCGTCCGTTTCCAGAAAGAAGAAATCATCCGCACGGCCGCCCTTTTTCAGCGGCTCGCCGGCGATGATGCGGTGGGCGTTCTCCACGATGAGGCTCTGCGCCGCCTGGCGGAAAATTTCGTTCAGGCAGACGGTGGGCACGCACCCCGACCGGATGATCTCCCCCAGCAGGTTGCCGGGGCCGACGCTGGGCAGCTGGTCGGCGTCGCCCACCATGATGATGCGGCAGCTGTAGCGCAGGGCCGTCACCAGCGCCTGGAACAGCTTCACGTCCACCATGCTCATCTCATCCAGAATGACCACATCGCACTTGAGCAGGTTCTTATCGTTGTGGATGAAGCTGACCACGCCGCCGGTGTAGTCCACCTCCAGCAGGCGGTGGATGGTGCTGGCCTTGCGGCCGGTCAGCTCGCTCAGGCGCTTGGCGGCGCGGCCGGTGGGCGCACACAGCGCCACCCGCTCGGCCTGGTTTTCCAGCAGCTGCAAGATCGCGTTGACCGTGGTGGTCTTGCCGGTGCCGGGGCCGCCGGTGAGCACCAGACAGTTCTCGGTCATGGCCTTGCGGATGGCCTCCTTCTGCAGGGGGGCGTAGGCAAAGCCCTGGGTCAGCTCCAGCACCTGCAGGTTCCGGTCCAGATCCCGCGCGGTGTTTTTGCCCCGCTGGGCCAGGATGCCCAGCCGGTGGGCGATGTCCTGCTCCGCCGCCAGCAGATCCGGCAGGTAAATATAGGGCGTCCCGTCAAACATCTTGACGCAGAGCACCTCCGCCCCGATGCACTGGTCCAGCGCCCGGGCCAGCTTTTCCGGCGGCTGATGGATGAAGTTGGAGGCCGTTTCCAGCAGCTGCGCCCGGGGCAGGCAGGTGTGGCCGTTGCCCGCGTTGTGGCGCAGGGTGCGCAGAAGGGCGGCTTCCAGCCGCTGGGCGCAGTCCCCTTCCATGTGATAATACTGGGCAATGCTGTCCGCGTGGCGGAAGTCCAGCTGCAGCGGCTCCCCGCAGAGCAGATAGGGGTTGGCCGAAATGGCCTGCATCGCCCCGGGGCCGAACACCCGGAACACCTCCATGGCGCGGCGCGGGCTGATCTCGAACTGCGCCAGATAGGCGATGAGTTCCCGCATCCCGAACATCCGTTTGAACTCCTGCTGGATGCGGTCGGCCTTGTCCGGCGAGATGCCGGGGATCTCGGTCAGGCGGGCGGGGTCGTTGGCGATGACGTCCAGCGCCGCCGCGCCGAACTTGTCCAGCAGCTTGTTGGCGGTCTTGGCCCCGATGTAGGGCAGCGACCCGCTGGCCAGAAAGGCGTACACCGCTTCCAGGTCCTTGGGCATATCGGTCTCGCACTCCCGGGCGTGGAACTGCCGCCCGTAGGTGGCGTGGTTCTCGAACTTTCCCCGGCAGATAACGCTTTCGCCCGCGTGCAGCTCCCCCACGACGCCGCACACCACCGTGAGCGCGCCGCCGCCGGACACCTCGAACACGGTGTAGCCGTTGTCCGGATTTTCGTAAATGATGTCCTCCACCGTGCCCTCGAGCTGTTCCAGTCCGGTTTCCGGCTCTGCCATGCGCTCCCCCTCCTTTTTCTCAGATGCATAGATGGATATAGTATAGTCTTTTTGGCGGGATTTGTAAATAAAAGAACCCTCTCCGTCAAAGGGGGAGCTTTTTTCAAATTGGAGAAACGAGAAAAAAGCGTGAAGCGAAGCGCTAGCTTTTTTCCGGTTCGACTTCTTCTTTGGGGTCTGAAAGGGGCGAGCAGCCTCTTTCTCGTCAGGGGTAAGTGGAGTCCAGAGGATGAGAGGGGCGCGTCGAAACGCCCCTCTTGTCCTCTGGCCCAGCGGAGCGTCCCCGGCGGAGATGCAGTTTGCAAAAGCCATCGAACCTTCCCCACGCGACCACGCTCTGTACAGGAAGCCGCCCCCCGACCCCGGCAGATGCCGCTTCCCGTTTCTGTAAAAAAGAGAATCGGAAAGATCCGCAGACCTTTCCGATTCTCAGACATAACAACATAACAGGATCGTCCCGCTGCCCCTGGCCGCGCCAGATGGAGACGATCTCGAATCACCCTGCCTGCGCGGCGTGCACGTTTTCGGCATCCTTTTCCTTCTGCAGACGGCCGCGCACCACAAAGTAGGCTGGGATCAGGAAGAAGCAGGCGAAGAACCAGGCCACCGGGTTTGCGATGCAGGCCGCAAAGTAGCCCCACAGCGGCACGAACCAGAAGCCCACCATGGCGCGGGCGACCATCTCGGCCACGCCCGCAAACATGGCAAGGCCCGAATACCCCAGGCCCTGAATGGTGTAGCGGTAGATGATGAGCACCGCCAGCGGGATGTAGAACACGCTGTTCCAGAACAGGAAGTCCTGGGCGTTGGCCATGATGGTGGTCTCGCCGGCGTCCAGGAACAGGCCGATCAGCGGCTTATCCAGCACCCGGAGGATCAAAAAGGAAGCCACACTGTACACACAGCCAATGCCCAGGGCGGTGTGCACGCCCCGGTCCACACGGTCCAGGTCCTTGGCACCCATATTCTGGCTGGCGTAGGTGGTCATGGCAGTGCCGATGCTTTCCAGGGGCACGCAGAGGAACTGGGCCGCCTTGCTGCCGGCAGTCTGGGCTGCCACGATGTCGCTGCCCAGACCGTTGACGGCCCCCTGCAGCACCACGCTGCCAATGGCAGTGATGCTGCACTGCAGGCCCATGGGGATGCCCATGCTGCACAGCTTGGCACAATGGGTCAGGCTGAAAGCGCCCTCGTCTTTGCTCCAGCGCAGCTCGTGGTAGTGGCGCAGAATGTACAGCAGACTGCCGATGCCGGCCACCGCCTGGCTGAACACGGTGGCAAAGGCCGCACCAAAGGCCCCCATCCGGAACACGATGATGCACAGCAGGTCCAGCCCGATGTTCAGCGCACTGGCCACCAGCAAAAAGTACAGCGGGCGCTTGCTGTCGCCCAGGGCGCGCATCAGGGCGCTGGTCACATTATAAAGGAGGGTGAAGGGGATGCCCCAGAAGATGGTGCGGATGTAGATGTCCGCGATGTCGATGATGTTTTCCGGGGTGTTGGTCCACACCAGCACCGACCGGGTGAGGGCCACCGTGACCACCGTGAGCACCAGCGCAAACCCGAGGGACAGCCAGACCGTATTGGCGGTATAGCGGCGCATCTCCCTGTAGTCCTTGGCGCCGAAGGTCCAGGAGATGGGGATGGAGAAGCCGCAGGCGATGCCGTTGACGAAGCCCAGCACCAGATAGTTCAGTCCGCCCACGCTGCCCACCGCCGCCAGCGCTTCCACGCCCACAAAGCGGCCCACGATGATGGTATCCGCCAGATTGTAGAACTGCTGGAACAGGCTGCCCAGCATCAGCGGCACCGCGAAGGCAAGGATCAGCTTCAGCGGGCTGCCCTGCGTCATGTCCTTTGTCATGAAAATCTCCTCCTACCCATCGGGAAACAGGTGTGTCTGCGTATTTTTTGCCGTGAAAAACGCCCTGCCGGAAAAGGGCAGGACGTTGTGTACATTCATGAAACGTATTATAGCGGAGGCGCGGACATTTTACAAGATTTGCATTGCATCAACATTTCCAGTTTTTTGCCGGAAGAATTGGGCATTTTGCTCATTCCGAATAATGCGCGAGGAACTGGCGGGTGCGCTCCTCCTGCGGGTGCTCGATGAGCTGGCGGGCGGGGCCTTCTTCCACCACCACGCCGCCGTCCATGAACAGGATGCGGTCGGCCACATCGCGGGCAAAGCCCATCTCGTGGGTGACGATGATCATGGTGGTTTTGCGGTCGGCCAGGTCCCGCAGGACCCGCAGCACCTCACCGGTCAGCTCCGGGTCCAGAGCCGAGGTCGGCTCGTCGAAGCAGAGGATGTCCGGGTGCAGGGCCAGGGCGCGGGCGATGGCCACCCGCTGCTGCTGACCGCCGGACAGCTGGTGCGGGTAGTGGTTCGCCCGCTCGGACAGGCCCATCTGGGCCAGCAGCTCTTTCGCCTGCTGTTCCAGCTCGGCGTGAATGGCCTTTTTGTTGGCCTTGTAGTCCGGGCGCTCCTTGGCCAGCAGCTCCCCGGCCAGCATCACGTTCTGCAGGGCGGTGTACTGCGGGAACAGGTTGAAGTTCTGGAACACCAGGCCGAAGTGCAGGCGCTTTTTGCGCACCTCGCTCTCCCGCTGGGTGGCGGGGTCGGCGGCGTCCCACATGGTCTCGCCGTTCACCCGGATGACACCGGTGTCCGGCCGCTCCAGAAAGTTCAGGCAGCGCAGCAGGGTGGTCTTGCCGGAACCGGACGAGCCGATGATGGCCAGCGCTTCGCCCTGCTCCAGGGTCAGGGAAATGTCCTTTAAAACTTTGGTCTCTCCGAAATTCTTACCGATGCCGGAGGCTTCCAGTAATGCCATGATTCAAAACCTCCTTAGCAGCGGAAATAATCCAGCTTCTTTTCCAGCCAGCCGAACAGCAGGGTGAGCGCCCCCACGAACACCAGGAAGAAGATGGCGGTGGAGAACAGCGGCCAGATCAGGCCCTTTGCGCTGTACTCCTTGGCCATCATGATGATCTCCTTGTTGGCGATGGTGTTGGCCAGCGAGGTGTCCTTGACCAGCGTGATGATCTCGTTGCCCATGGGGGCCAGGATGCGCTTGACCACCTGCAGCAGGGTGACCTTGAAGAAGATCTGGGGTTTGGTCATACCCAGCACCTGCCCGGCTTCGGTCTGGCCCTTGGGCACGGCCTCGATGCCGCCGCGGTAGATCTCCGAGAAGTAGCAGGCGTAGTTGATGGCAAAGGCCACCACCGCCGCCACCATGCGTCCGCCGGAACCGGCAGGCCAGGGGTTGTTCATCCCCAGCAGGCCGGGGCCGAGATAAATGACGATGATCTGCAGCATGAGCGGCGTGCCGCGGATGACCCACACAAAGGTCTTGACGGCCCCGGCCAGCGGCTTGCAGCGGCTCATGGAGCCAAAGGCCACCACCAGACCCAGCGGCAGGGCAAACAGCAGCGTGAGGGCAAACAGCTCACAGTTGAGCAGGAACGCGCCGGACAGACGCCCCAGAATCACAGACACAACAACACACCCATTCGTTTCAATTTGTTCTTCGGCGGAAGAAACGCCCCTGTGCGGGGCGTTTCCGGTCTTCCCGTTGGTTTTGGAATGCTCAGTCGGCCAGAGCCAGATCGTACTTGTCGGCCAGAGCCTGCATGGTGCCGTCCGCCTTCAGCTCGTCAAAGGCGGCATCCACGGCGGCGGCAGCGTCGCTGCCCTTGCGGAAGGCCACGCCGTACTCCTCGGCGTTCAGCTCGTCCACGATCTTCAGGCTGGCGTAGTCGGTGCCCTCCCCGATCATGGCGTTGGCCAGGGTCAGGTCCAGCACAGCGGCGTCGGCGGTGCCGGCGGCCACTTCCAGCAGGCAGTCGGTCTGCACGCCCTTGGAGACGTAATCGGCCTGGGCCAGGTTCTCGTCCTCGGCAATGGCGGTCTCACCGGCGGAACCGGCCTCGGCCACCACGGTCTTGCCCACCAGGTCTGCGGTGGAGGTGTAGTCGGTGCCGTCCTTCACCACCACGACCTGTGCGTTCTTGGCGTAGGCCTTGGTGGTGGCGGTGTTGGCCATGATGTCATCGGTGAGGGTCATGCCGTTCCAGATGCAGTCGATGCTCTTGGCGTCCAGCTCCACGATCTTGGTGTCCCAGTTGATCTCCACGAACTCCGGCTCCACGCCCAGCTTCTCCGCCACGGCGGTGGCCAGCTCGGTGTCAAAGCCGGTGAAGTTGCCGTCGGCGTCGGTGTAGTTCATCGGCTCATAGACGGTGTAGCCGATGACCAGCTTGCCCTTGCCCTTGATGTAATCCAGATCGCTGCCGTCGGCGGCAGCCGAAGCGGATGCGCTGCCCGCCGCAGAAGACGCGGAAGCGGCGGTGGACGTGGATGCGGCACCGCCGCAGGCGGCCAGGCTCAGAGCCAGGGCACCGGCCAGGACTGCAGAAGCAAAACGTTTCAGTTTCATAACAGGTTCCTCCCTCAGATGTTCCAAAAAACTTTCCCTCTCGTTTTACCGCTTTGCCGTGCTAAAGCGGTAAACTGTGGCTATAGAATAACGCATTTGGCGCGGTTTGGCAAGAGGAAAACGCAAATTTTTGCACTTTGCCTTTTTGTGCGGTGTTTTGCGCGGTGTTTTTGGAGAAGTCTCCAAAGGGCGGTACACAAAAAAAGCCCTCCGGTCCAGGAGAGCTTTCGTCCGGGGTCAGCCGGCGTTGTTCAGGGCGTCCAGCACGGCCTTCTGCAGGTCGGTGACCGAGATGGTGCACAGGGCGGCGAGGTCGGCGTCGGAGCCGTCGGTGGGGATGGCCAGCACCTCGATGCGGGTCCTGCCCTTCAGGTAGCTGCAGTAGCCCTCGCTGTGCTGGTACCATTCCTTGTCCAGCGCGCTGGCCTTGCGCATCCCGTAGTCCTCGCCCTGCTCCCGCTTGGTGCGCACGGCCTTGTCCGGCGCGGACACGGTGCCGTCTGCGCTGACGGTCAGGGCAGGTTCCGCCATGTCCCCGATGGCACTGGTGATGTGCCCTCCGGCGTCCAGCGTCAGGGCGGCAAGGGTGATGTCCGCCCGGGCGGTCAGGTCGTGGTCATCGTCGGCGGGGTTCCCGCTGGCAGAGCCTTGCAGCTCCATGCCCAGCGACACCGCATCGCCTTTGGCCGCGCCCAGCACTGCGGCGCTTTCACAGGCACGCACCACGGCGTCCCGATAGCGCTCCACCGCGATGGTGCAGCCGGACAGCAGGTCGGCGTCCTTGGGCTTGCCGTTTTCGTCCACGGCCAGCTGTTCCACCTGCTCCGGGGTCCTGCCCACCAGATACTCCCCAAAGAAGTCCGCCTGCTCCGCCCAGCCCTTGCCGATGCCGGACGCGGCGGCCAGCGGGTAGTCCGCACCCTTCTGGCGCTTGGTGCGGGTGTCTTCGGGCAGGGTCACTTCCCCGCTGCCGTCGGCGGAGACGCTGAACTCTGCTTCGTCCAGCTTCACCCCGGCCAGCTTCCCGTTCTCATCCAGCAGAACGGCTGCGGCCGCGGCGGTGATCTTTCCGGCGCGGTCTTCCCCGGCGGTCCCGGTGACCACCCCCAGGCCGGTGCGCCATGCGGCCGTCTGACTGCCGGAAGACCCGGACATGGACGTGCTGCCGCCCATACTGCTGCTCCCGGAGCCGGCATCCGGCCGGCTGCAGCCGGTCAGCGCCAGCGCCGCGGCCAGGGCACCGCTCAGGATGATGCAAACGATTCGTTTCATGGTATCACATACGCTCCCTTTCCGTTCGGTTGGGAGTAGTATGCCCCAAAAGGCCATGTTTATTGCACACTTACATAAGTGGACTCAGCAGGCGCAGGACGCTGTCCAGCAGGGTGCCGGGGATGTTGGTGCGGCAGTCCGAGCGCTGGATCTCCCGGCACTGCGGCAGGGTGCGGCGCACATCGTCCCGCAGGGCCAGCACCTGGCTGTTGTGCTGCAGCAGCACGCCGCACTCAAAGTGGAGGAACAGGCTGCGGTAATCCATGTTGATGCTGCCCACCACCGCCACCCGGTCGTCGCTGACGAAGCACTTGGCGTGCAGAAAGCCCGGCGTGTACTCATAGATGCGCACCCCCGCCCGCAGCAGCGGCAGATAGTACGACCGGCTGAGCCGGAACACGATCTTCTTGTCCGGGACGCCCGGCAGCACCAGCCGCACATCCACCCCGCGCTTGGCGGCGTTTTTCAGGGCGTCCAGCATCTCCTCGCCCACGGCCAGGTAGGGCGTATAGATATATACATAATGGTGCGCCTGCGCCAGGATGTTCAGGTAGACCGTCTCGGCCACCGGCTCCTCGTCCAGCGGGCTGTCCGCATAGGGCTGCACCACCCCGTCCGTCTGCACCGCCGGGCGGTGCACCGGGCGGAAGGCGCTGTAGTCCGTCTCACTGGGGCGGAAGGCGTTCCACTGGTTCAGGAACATCACGGTAAAATTCCACGCGGCATCGCCCTCGATGCGCAGGGCGGCGTCCTTCCAGTAGCCGAAGCGCGTTTCGGCGTTGATGTATTCATCCGCCAGATTCACGCCGCCGGTGTAGGCCACGGTGCCGTCGATGACCACGATCTTGCGGTGGTCGCGGTGGTTCATCACGAGGGACAGCACCGGCACCACCGGGTTGAAGGGGATGCACCGGATGTGTGCCCGCTCCATGCGCACCACGAAGTCGGTGGGCAGACCCAGCAGACTGCCGAAGTCATCGTAGATCAGGCGCACATCCACCCCCTGCGCGGCCTTGCGCCGGAGGACTTTCTCCACGCCGTCCCACATTTTGCCCGTATGCACGATGAAAAATTCCAGAAAGATGGTGTGCTCGGCGCGCTCCAGATCGGCCAGCAGCCGGGGATACATCGCCTCGCCGCAGGCAAAATAGCAGGCGGCGGTGTTCTGCCAGGCCGGGTAGGGGCCGTACTTTGCCACATAGCCGCTCATGCCGATGCCGCCGGTGTCCAGCCCCTCCGTCTGGGCGGGGTCCTGCACCAGATCGGCGCGGTGGGCATCCTCCACGGCCTGCAGCTTCACCCGCAGGCGCTTGGCCGGGCGCTTGTTGCCGAACGCCAGATACAGCGCCCCGCCCAGCAGCGGCAGCACCCCGATGAGCACGATCCAGCCCACCTTGAAGGCGCTGTCCCCGTCCTTGCGCACCAGATACAGCACGATGAGCACGCTGAGCACCCGCAGGCCGGCGTTGACCCAGACCCGGCCAGTGGTGAGCATGGTGAACGCCCACAGCAGCCACGCCACCTGCAGGGCCACCAGCACCACCGTGATGGTGACCCGGTTGAGCACCCGGCTGAAGAATTTGACGATCGGCAGTCTGAACATGAAACCCCTCCCCCGCCTGCACCGGATCAGACCTTATAATATGATGTCAGTATAGCGCGGTCGGGGCGGATTTGCAAGGTTTGGAAAAGATGAACAAGGGGCTTTGAACGGGCGGGTGCACGGTAGTATAAGAAACAGCTTTGCCGGGAGATGTTCTCTATTCCAAAAAGCTCCCCCTTTGAGGAAAGACTTCCCCCGGTCGGGGGAAGATGTCGCGCAAGCGACAAAAGGGGAAAGACTTCCCCCGGTCGGGGGAAGATGTCGCGCAAGCGACAAAAAGGGGAATCTGGCGAGCGAATGCGAGACTGAGAGGGTTTATTCCATTATTTCTCAATTACCGGTGCTTCTCCATCTTCGTAGCCCACCATCAGGCCGCCCAGCTCGGCGTAGTAGCTGCACAGGCCGCCGCAGAGGCCCACATCCACCTGTGCAGCGGGGAACACTGCGTGGATCATCTTTTTCAGGCGGGCGGCGGCAGCGGGGTTGCCGCAGTGGGCAATGTGCACCCGGCCATCCGTGAAGCCGTGGTCTTTCAGCTCCAGCACGATGCGCTCCAGGGCGCCGTGCTCGCCGCGGGTCTTGCAGAGCACGTCCAGCTCCCCGGCCTCGCTGGCCTGCCCGATGACCCGGATGCCCAGCATCCGCGCCACAGCGGCCACCGCAGGCTTCACCCGGCCGTTGCGGGCCAGGTTTGCCAGCGATTCCAGCGAGAACAGCAGGTGGGTGTGCCGGTGGTAGGCCAGCAGCGCCTCGGCCACGGCATCAAAGTCCAGCCCCGCCTGCACCAGCGCGGCCAGACGCTCCGCCAGCAGGCGGCACTCCGGCCCGGCGGACAGGCTGTCCAGCACGAACACCTGCGCCCCGGCGTGCGCCTGCCGGTACTCCTCTGCGGCCAGCTGGGCGGCGTTGTACGCGCCGGACAGGGTGCCCGTGATGGTGATGACGTACACCGTGTCCGCGCCCTCATAGGCGGCCAGCCAGTCCGCCACGTTGGGGCAGGAGGTGCTGGTCTTGCCCTTATAGGTGCGCAGGGTCTCGGCCATGGCGGCGGCATCCAGCTCTGCGGTGTCGGCATACTCCCCGTCCTCGGTGACGATCTTCAGCGGCACACAGGCAAAGTCCACGCCGGGCAGGGCGTACAGGTTGGCGGACGAATCCACAACGATCTTGGTCTTCATAGCAGGTCTCTCCATATTATCTTTGTACGGCGCAGTTCCGCCGGGCGGCTGTTCAGGTTCTCGTGGACATCATAGCAGTTTTTGAAAAACCTGTCAACTGTTTTCGCAAATTCTTTTATGGGATTTTATTTTCCCGTTGACCCGGCCCCCGGCCTGCTGTATAATATTCCCAGACAAGATCCTCCGCCCGGCCGGCCGCTGCCGCGCCGCATTTTTCTCTGGATCAGCAAGGAACGCTATGACGATGAAATCTGAAACCAAACGCCGCGTTGCGGCCTGCGCTGCCGGGTTTGCCCTGCCCCGCTACCGCGATCTCCCCACCGTAGGGCTGTATCTGGACCAGACGGTGCAGTACGTCAACGGCTGCTTCCGCACCTTCTGCGGGGTGGAGCTGACCTCTTCCATGGTGAGCAACTACGTCAAAAAGGGCATCCTGAGCCACCCGGTCCGGAAAAAGTATTCCCGGGAGCAGATCGCCTGCCTGCTGTACATCGTGATCTCCAAGACCGTCCTGTCCATGGAAAACATCGACACCCTGTTCAAGATGCAGCGGGCGGTCTGCACCTCCGAAGCCGCCTACGACTCCTTCTGCGAGGAGCTGGAGCAGTGTCTTCCGGCGGTGTTCGGCTGCACCGGCACGGTGCCCGACCCCGCCCCGGACGCCACCGACGAAAAGCTGCTGCTCCGCAGCACCATTCTGGCTGCAGCCAACAAGATGTACCTGGACTGCTGCTTCGATGCCCTGCGGCAGGAGCAGGCGCTCTGGGCGGACATCCTGCCGGATCTGGCCTGAACGCCCCCGGGATGCCTGCGTCTGCCGGCATTTTCCGCAGGAATCCGCTCCTTTTCCCGCCCTTTTCCGGAAAAGTACGACTTTTCGTTTCTTCCCCGATGCTCCGGCGCTGCCGCAAAAAAGAAGCCTGTCTGCGCAAAAAAAACGCAGGCAGGCTTTGCTTTTGTTTGTCCGCAGACGATGCCCGGGCAGGCGCGGTTTTGTTCGGAAAAAAAGGACACACTGGTCTTGCTCCCTGCGCCGTGCTATCCTGTGAGAAACGATTCTGACCGGAAAAGGAGCATTTTTTCATGGAACTGGAACTGAGCCGGGGCTTTGTGGCCTTTCCCCGGGGGCTGACCGACTGGGAGTGGTACACCGACGCCAACACCGCCCGGGTGTACTTTCACCTGCTGCTCAGCGCCAACTGGAGCCGCAAGCAGTGGCAGGGCATCACCATCCAGCCCGGCCAGCTGGTGACCAGCCGTGCCCATCTGGCCCAGCGGCTGGGGCTGTCGGAGCAGCAGGTGCGCACGGCGCTGGATCATCTGAAAGCCACCGGCTATCTCACCATCCAGACCGGGCCGAAATACAGCATCCTTACGTTGATAAACTATGCACAGATCACCGGCATCCCCCAGCTGAGCAACCAGCTGCCAACCAGCAATCAACCAGCAGATAACCAGCCATCAACCACAACTCTACCATCAATACCATCAGAACCAGAACTACCATCATCCTCCTCCCCTGCGGGGGCTGAGCAGACGCCGACGAATCCGCATTCTTTGATTTTTGAAGAGTACGAAGCCAACATCGGCAGGCTGAACGCCACTGCCCGGAAGGAGCTTGCGGGGTATGCCGACCGGCTGGGGGACGCCGTGGTGTCGGCAGTGCTGGACAAATGCGCCCGGCTGGGCGGACACAGCTGGGCCTATGCGGCCAAAGCCCTGGCCGAAGCGGAAAAGCTGGAGTGCCGGACGGCGGAGGAATACCGGCAGCTGTGCCCCATCGGCGGGAGCCGGTCGAAGGGACTGCGGGTCGACCGCACCGGCCCCGGCGGCACCGACTGGCTGCAGGCCGTCCCGCTGGACGCTTCCCTGAAACGGCTGAAACGGAAGCGGGCGTGAGACCCTCTCCGTCAAACCCTGTCGGGTTTGCCAGCTCCCCCGAGGGGGGAGCAGACTGAGAGGGTTCCACCGGCAGGAAGCTTCCGGTTTCGCGCAAAAAAAGACCGCACACCCAGGCGGTGCACGGTCTCTGTATGCGGCATTTTCCGATCAGGTATCCTGCAGCTCGCCGCGGCTGGCGGCTTTCAGGTAGGCAAAGATGAAGCCGTCCAGGTCGCCGTCCATCACGGCGTCCACGTTGCCGGTCTCGTAGTTGGTGCGGTGATCCTTGACCATGGTGTAGGGCATGAACACATAGCTGCGGATCTGGTGGCCCCAGGCGATCTCGTTCTGCACGCCCTTGATGTCGTCGATCTTGTCCATGTGCTGCTGCTTGGCGATCTGGTACAGCTTGGCCTTCAGCATTTCCATGGCGTAGTCACGGTTCTGGAACTGGCTGCGCTGGGTCTGGCAGCTGACCACGATGCCGGTGGGCTTGTGGATCAGACGCACGGCGGAAGAGGTCTTGTTGATGTGCTGGCCGCCGGCACCGGAAGAACGGTACACCTGCATCTCGATGTCCTCGGGGCGGATGTCCACCTGGATGGTGTTGTCCAGCTCGGGCATGACTTCCAGCGAAGCAAAGCTGGTCTGGCGGCGGGCGTTGGCGTCAAAGGGCGACACGCGCACCAGGCGGTGCACGCCGTTCTCGCTCTTGAGCAGGCCGTAGGCGTTGGCACCCTTGACCATCATGGAAGCGCTCTTCAGGCCGGCTTCGTCGCCGTCCTGATAGTCCAGCACCTCCACGGTCATGCCGTGGGCCACGGCCCACTTGTTGTACATCCGGTACAGCATCTCGGCCCAGTCCTGTGCCTCGGTGCCGCCGGTGCCGGCGTGGAAGGTCAGGATGGCGTTGCTGTGGTCGTACTCGCCGTTCAGCATGGTCATGAGCTGCAGCTCGTCCACCGCCTTGCCCACGGCGTTCACAGCCTCTTCGGCTTCGGGGATCATGGCAGGGTCATACTCCTCGTCCAGCATTTCCAGCATGGTCTCGGCGTCGTCGTACAGGCCCTGCAGCTTTTCAAAGCGGGTCAGCTTGCCTTTCAGGTCGCCCACTTCGTCAAACACCTTCTTGCTCAGCTCGGCGTCATCGTAGAAGCCGGGGCGGCTCATGGTGTGCTCCAGCTCCTGCACGCGCTTGCGGGAAGCCTCGATGGCCAGCGCCTCTTCCAGGTCCTTGACCGCCTTGCCGTAGTCGGCCAGCTGCACTTTCAGTTCGTCAATGGTGATCATTCTCTTGTTCCTCTCGTTCCGGGTTGCAAAAAATCTTACGGAAGCGAACCCTCTCCGGCACGGCGCACGCCGTGCCAGCGACAGAGTGGGGAATCTGCCGAACGCAGTGAGGCTGAGAGGGTTCTTCCGATTCCAAAAGATACAATTTATACACAGATACTTCATTAGTATACCGGGAATCCGTGGTAAAGTAAAGAGGAAAAAGCACCATCAGGCTGGAAATTTGAAGATTTTCACCTTTTCTTTTGCCCGCCGGGGGAGTATAATAGCAATATGAACTGTATCACAGGAGGAAATCATGCCGAAATACTATGGCTGTCCCTGCGAGGGCTGCGGCAAACCGCTGACCCTGCAGGACGATATCGTGGTCTGCCCGGACTGCGGCGCCCCCTACCACCGTGTCTGTTACGAAAAGCTGGGACGCTGCATCCACAGCCCGGCCCACGCGTCCGGGTATGAATGGAAGTTCCCCTACCAGGACGCCGACCTGCGCACCTGCCCCGCCTGCGGGGAGCGCACCCTGCGCGGAGAATCCGTCTGCCGCTGCTGCGGCAAGGCGCTGCCGCCGGAAGGCGCCGAGCAGCCCAACGACCGCAAGGCCGCCGAGACCGAACAGCGCGGCAGCTTCGACTACAACGAGCTGTACCGCGATGAGATGGAGCGCCGCTACAACGAGCAGATCGTGGATCCGGTGCACCGCAATGTCCGCGCCGCCTTCGGCAAGGACGAGCTGATCGACGGCATCCCCTACCAGGACTGGGTGGATTACATCGGCTCTGCCGCGCCCGTCTACCTGAACGATTACTCCCAGATGCAGCTGCGCCACACCAGGCTCTCGCTGAGCTTCTCGGCGCTGTTGTTCGGCCCGTTCTACTTCTTCTACCGCAAGGCCTGGAAGCCGGCCTTCGGCTTTCTGGCGGCCGAGCTGGTGCTGTTCGTCCCGTCGCTCATCCAGCTGATGCAGCTGTCCGGCAGCGCCTACGCCCCCGGCCTGAGCAGCGGTGCCCTGCTGGTGCTGGCCCGCATCATGTCCCTGCTGAGCTTCGTGCTCATGCTGGTGCGCGGGCTGTTTGCCAAGTGGTTCTACCGCAAAAGCGCCGCCGCGCAGATCCGCCGCATCCGGAAGGAGTTCCCGGACGCCGAGCAGCGCCGTGCCGTGCTGAACGCCCAGGGCGGCGTGAGCATTGCCGCCGTCTTCGGCGCTTTTGTGCTGCTGATGGTGGTGGGCGGCCTGTGCAGTATGCTGCTGGGGCCGGATTTGAGCGCCGTGGTCAGCGCGCTGTCCTGAGGGGACAGCCATCAAACTACAGAGGAGATGCATCATGAAAAAGATCACCAAAGCGGTCATTCCCGCTGCCGGTCTGGGCACCCGTGTGCTGCCCGCCACCAAGGCCATGCCCAAGGGGATGCTGCCCATCGTGGACAAGCCCGCCATCCAGTATCTGGTGGAAGAGGCGGTGCGTTCCGGCATCACGGATATCCTGATCATCGTCAGCCGCAACCAGGACATCATTCAGGATCATTTTGACCGGAACCCTGAGCTGGAAGAAAAGCTGGCCCGCCCCGGCAAGGAGAAAATGCTGGAGGAGTGCCTGGGCATCTCCAACCTGGCCAACATCTTCTTCGTGCGCCAGCACCAGACCCTGGGGCTGGGTCATGCCGTGAGCATGGCCCGGGCCTTTACCGCCGACGACCCCTTCGTCGTGCTCTACGGCGATGACGTGATCTGGGGCGAAGACCCGGTCTGCGCCCAGCTCATCCGCGCCTACGAGGAGTTCGGCCGTCCGGTGGCCGGCGTGTCCGCCGTGCCCTGGGCCGATGTGAGCCGCTACTGCAGCCTGAAGACCACCCCCATCCACGACAACTACTTCTTTGTGGATGACATGATCGAGAAGCCCAAAAAAGGCCAGGAGTTCAGCAACTACTCCATCCTGGGCCGCGTGCTGCTGACCCCGGAGATCTACGACATCCTGGCCAACACCAGGCCCGGTGCCGGCGGCGAGATCCAGCTCACCGACGCCATGGCCGAGTATGCCCGCCACCACGGCGGCATGACGGCGGTGGAGTTCACCGGCAAGCACTACGACATGGGCAACAAGCTCAAGGTCGTGGAAGCGCAGGTGGAGCTGGCGCTGCAGCACCCGGAGATCGGCGAGGCCTTCCGCGCCTACCTGAAGGAGTTCTGCAAGACGCTGTAACGCGGTCCCCTGCATCCATCCGGCTCTCCCCCGCTGGGGGAGAGCTTTTTTGTGCGCCGCCCGTTCCGACAGAACAAAAAGTGCCCGCACCTTGTCATCGGTGCGGGCACTTTGCTGATTGCTGATTATTCTGATTGGGTTGATGTTTTAAAGATTAGTCGCTGACGTAGGGCATCAGAGCAACGTGACGAGCACGCTTGATGGCGATGGTCAGTGCGCGCTGATGGTAAGCGCAGGTGCCGGTCACACGGCGGGGAATGATCTTAGCACGCTCAGAGACGTACTTACGCAGACGGGGCACGTCCTTGTAATCGATGGTGTCGATGCGATCGACACAGAAGCTGCAAACCTTCTTGCGGCCGCGACGCATGGGGCGTGCGGGGCGAGAGCCTTCGGTTCTTTCAAAAGCCATTGCTTATTACCTCCTGTTGGATTTTTGAAACGGGATTCCGTTGATTCGATCAGAACGGCAGATCGTCGCTGTCGTCGATGACGGCGAAATCGTCTGCGCTGCCGGCGGAGTAGCTGGGAGCTGCCTCCACAGCGGCCGGGCGGGCAGGCGCTGCGTTCTGGTAGGACGGAGCAGAATTCTGATAATTCGCTCCGCCTGCATTGCTGTTCCGGGAGCCGGCGAAGTTGATGTTGTTGGCCACGATCTCGAACGCCGTGCGGTTGTTGCCGTTCTTATCCTGATACTGGCGGGTCTGGATGCTGCCGTCGATGGCGATCAGACTGCCCTTCTGGAAATACTTGCAGACAAAATCGGCCTGCGAACGCCAGGCAACGATGTCAATGAAATCGGCCTGACGCTGCTCGCCCTGACGCGCATAGTTGCGGTCGCAGGCAATGCGGAAGCTGCACACATTGATGCCCTGGGGCGTGGTACGCAGTTCCGGGTCCGCCACAAGGCGGCCCATGATGGCAACAACATTCAACATACTACGGACTCCTTTTCCCTCACAGATGGATTACTCCTCGTGAGCAATGATCAGGCTGCGCATAACGCCTTCAGTGATCTTGTACACACGGTCCAGCTCAGCGGGGAAGCTGGGCTCGCTGGTGAAGTTGATCACGGTGTAGACGCCTTCCTCCTCGTCGTTGATGGGGTAGGCCAGACGGCGCTTGCCCCACTCGTCGATGGAATCGATCGTACCGTTAGCCTCGATCAGGGACTTGAACTTACCCACCAGAGCGGCGGTAGCCTCCTCGTCGAGAGCGGCGCTGGTAATCAGCATGGTTTCGTACTTTGCCATTTTGTAGCACCTCCTTTTGGACTTAAGGGTC
>CAKSZS010000012.1 GCA_934525845.1 uncultured Faecalibacterium sp.
GGCAGTGCGGAGGTGGGCAAGGCCCACAGCGTGATGCCCCACCGCAAGTGGCGCATGGAGTTCCAGACCGACCAGTTTCCGGACTACGACCGCTGTATGACCCCCGGCAGCGCCCCGCTGTACCAGTCTTACACGCTGACCGAGCGGTTCGCGCTGCCCGGCACCTCGGAGAGGGTGCAGCTGTTTTTGCTGCCCCTGCGGGGGCAGGACGGCACGATGTACGGGCTGTGCGGCTTTGAGATCAGCGAAAGCTATTTCAAGCAGAACTTTGCCCAGCCCACCGGCTTTGACCGGCTGAGCTGCCTGCTCGCCCCGGCGGGAGACGGCCTTGCCGCCGATGCCGCCCTCAGCAGCGGCACCACCAGCGGCTACTACCATGCCCCCCGGAACACACTGGTGCTGCGGAGCATGGGCGACGGGCTGACCCAGTTGACCGGCCCCGACAGTGACTATGCGGGCATCTCCCAGCTGTGCCGCCTGAGCGAGAGCCAGTCCTACCGGCTGGCGGTGTGCATCCCCATGGCAGACTACCGGAGTCTGGTCTTTTCCGGCAATCTGCAGATGCTGCTCATCGGCCTGTTCATCGCCTTTTTCGTGGTGTTCTGCTGCATGAACTTCCACCGGCACATCCTCTCGCCGGCGTTCCGGCAGTTCGAGGAGGACCGGCGGGAGTCCCGGCGGCGGATGGACGAGCTGCAGCTGGAACGCCAGCAGATGCAGACGGAGCTGTCCCGGCTGGCGGACGTGTGCCGCAACGAGTCGGTGCCCGATGCCTTCCAGACCTTTGTGGCGGGCATCCCCACCCTGACCAAGACCGAACGCCGCATCTTTGACGGCTACGCCGCCGGGCTACGCACCCGGGAAATCGTGCAGCAACTGGACATCAAGGACAGCACCCTGCGCTTCCACAACAAGAACATCTACGACAAACTGGGTGTCAGCTCCCTCAAGCAGCTGCAGCAGTTCGTGGCGATCCTGAACTCCGGCAGCGACAGCGCCCCGGACGAAAAGTGACCCAGCAAGCAATGTTTTCGTCTATGGCTTTCGCAAAGAAATAATTGTGGATGGAGAATCCCAGCTTGTTGTACGCTTTGTCGTTGACCTTGTACTGACTGAAAGGCACGTTGCCCACCGCCAAATCGTAGAAATCACGGCGGTCGGTGGTCTCAAAGCCAGCCACGGTAATGTCGGCCTGCGAGTACAGTTTTTTCGCAATGCGCCCGGTGATGCTGTCCAGTTCCACGCCGTACAGCCGGCTGTCTGCCATGTTGGTGGACAGCATTCCAAAGAAATTGCCCACGCCCATGGACGGCTCCAGAATGTTGCCAGACTGGAAGCCCATGCGCTCCACCGCATCGTAGATACCACGGATGACGGTGGGGCTGGTGTAGTGGGCGTTTAGGGTGCTGGAACGGGCAGCAGCGTACTCATCCTCGGAAAGCAGCCCTTTCAGTTCGGCGTACTCTTTTGCCCAGCCGCCCTTATTGGGTTCAAAGGCATCTGCCAGACCGCCCCAGCCCACACATTGCGAAAGTACCTGCTGTTCCTCGGCGGTGGCACCCCGGTGCTCCTGTTCCAGCTTAAACAGGGTGCAGATGGCTTCAATGTTCCGAGCATATTTCTGCTTTGCACCGCCCTCGCCCAAATGCTCGTCCGTGATGTGGAAGTTCCCGGCAGGCTCTGGCGTAGGTTCAGCATTCAGGGCTTCATCCAAGGCAGCGGCATCTGAGAAGGTCTGCACCTTTCCGTCCATTACAGCAGAAATGGGCAGCGCATCCAGTTCTTCGTCCATCAGCTCCGGCACGGCACTGCCGTAGGCAGAGCAGTCAACAGCCCAGTGGGCTGTTGGCTCGTGCGCGGGTCCCAACCAATCGGAATGTCTACCGGGGAGACTGCCGTTCCACCGCATCGTTTTGTACGATGCGGCGTTTTCTTCATGAGCTATCAGTTTGGCGCGGAGCCGCTCGCCAGCGGTCAGTTCGCTGGAAATGCCTGTCTGAACAGCGCACAGCAGGGCTTCATGCTCTTTGGAAAAACCATAAAAGACCTTGCAGCGAATCGGGAGGTCACGCCCACCGCTGCCAACAACATCCGCACGGATAAATTCTTCCTGTTCAGAAGCCCTTTTCGGTATGAAGATAATATTCTACCTGATGCACATCCTCTGGATGAACAGAAACATACCACAGGGAACGTGATGCTGCACAGGAAGGCATCGGCATATTCAACGGCACCGGGAGCAGTGCGGCCCGCACTTTATACGGAATATGGTTCTCCACCATGAAGAAGCGCAGCCGCTCCAACCGTTCGATGGAATATAAGGTGTCAAATTCGATCCACCTTTTTCTTTTCTGAAAAAGAGATTTCAAAAGGTTCATAAGGGTATCCTTTCTCAAAGCAAAAGACGCAGGGCAGCTTGATTTCCACAAGTTCTGCTCTGCGTCTAAGCGTCTGGCGTTTTGCTTGATCCCACTATTCTGCTGCCAATTTTATAAACTTTTTGTCCGACTGGATGCCCTGTGTCACAAATTTTCCATCCCGGAACAGTGCATAGGTGGTGACAGGTGCAGGCAAGCCCTGCGCAGTTTCTTTGTCGGTGATATGAACCACTTTGAGCGGAATGTTGTGTGCCTGCGCTGTTTCCTGCACTTTCGGCACCCATGTGATTCGGATATACTCCATCGAAGTGTCCTCCTGTATCATTATGCCTTTTCCGGCATAGTTTCTTCCATTTTTCCGTCCTTGAAGCGAATCACACAGGTGTATTTGCATTTGGGGCAGAACAGCGGAAAATCTTCCAGCACGGTATGTTCCCGAATCATCGTGCGCGTTTTGCTGCCGCACTTCGGGCAGTGTATCCAATCTGTTTTAGCCATTTGC
Organism: uncultured Faecalibacterium sp.; assembly: GCA_934525845.1. Classification (GTDB taxonomy): domain Bacteria; phylum Bacillota; class Clostridia; order Oscillospirales; family Ruminococcaceae; genus Faecalibacterium. Next base: position 2,881 of record CAKSZS010000012.1, read on the forward strand.
GCCATTCTCCTTTTTAAGTCCTTCCAGCTTTCTCTGCCGGATCTGTTCATTCAGCTGTGTGGCGGTGTAGAAGCTCTGCCCGAAGTCGATCAGATGCCACAGAATTTTTGCAGCCAGAATAAATGAGCCGTAGATCACACCATCCAGCGCATTGTACCAGAAGCCCCAGCTATGGGCGAGTGGAAGCAATATCACTTCCAGTAGAGCCGCGTGCAGGATGGTACGGAACCACCATGCCCGGTTTGTCAGTTCCTCATTGGAAGCATAAACGATCAGTGTTCCCATGCTCACCAGCGTCAGCAGGATGCAGCGTCCGAAAAAGCTGACAACAGGAAGCTCACTGGTGGGATTGAACAGCAGGCACATGAAAAAGGTGCTAAGCATGACAAGGCCGTAGACAAACACAAACCGATGCAGCCAGAATTCAATTTTTTTCATACGCTCCTCCTTATCGCCCCAGAAGCCGTTTCAGGGTTTTGACATATTGCCGGGAAATCATGACCTTTTCGCCGTTGTCCAGTACAGCTTCAAAGCGGCCGGAAAGAGATGGGAGAACATAATCAATTTTTTCGGCGTTCAGAATCATGGATTTGCTGCATCGGAACAACATCGTGCCAATGCACAGCGCTTCAAATTCGTAGAGCTTCTGTTTGCAGGAGAACACTTCTTTCTGGCAGTAGAAAAACGAGTTCCCATCGACCACTTCAAAATAGTAGATGTCCCCGAGCTTCAAGCGGCACATCTTTCCATCCAGAACGCCATTCACGGTGATCTGCCCAGCTGCAATATTCTGCATTTCACCCACCCACGGTTCTTCAGGGTCGTGGCAGCGGATCAGCACTTCTTCTGGCGTTTCCACTGTGACCTGTTCCACGGTTAATTTCATGTCGTCCCTCCTCCCTCTGAAAATACTATAACATAGAACACCCGGATGTACCATGATGGGAGCGGTAAGCTGTAAAAGGCATAGTTAAAATGTGTATCGCTCCGCCGGAAATTGATGCTGAGTTTTTTCCTGGATCGTAAGGGTCACAGCAAGACCTTCCTGCTGTGCAAGTGCATCCAACTGCTTTGCCATGGGAAGGCAGTCCGCATCCTCGGAGCCGCAGAAGATCTGCAGCGCAATATTTTTCTGCCGAAGCGCACAGACCAAAGCGTCTGCATGATCCTCCAACACAGGGATCCATGGGCTTTGCAAGACCAGCTGATCACAGCGCACAGTGGGAATCAGCATGGCACGCAGAAACATATCGCACCCGGCAGAAAAGCCGCCGCACACGATTTTTCGATAGCCTTTGTTCTGTACGGCTTCGATTGCATTTGCCACAGGCAGATAGGAAACACCGTCATAGCTCCACCGATAGGTTCCATACCCGTCTGGTTCAGCACTCTGGATGGTTTCCAGCTGCCAGGAGCCGCTTCCCTGCAAGATCGGCTGCCACTCTTGCCGTGCCATCTGTCCATTCTGCGTGTTTCCGTGAACGGCCAGAAACAAATCATCGGCCGTTTTCTTCTCCCACGAAAACACCGCTTTCGATTTGGAAGCGGCATCCGCATAGCGTGCGTCTGAAACAGCTTTCCGGGAGATAAACTCGGCATTGTCCCGCAGCCGTGCAAGGTCATCATCTTCCAGCACTTCCGGGCGATACCACCACGCATTTTCTGCGATGGCTTTCCGCAGCCAGTCCAAGGCTTCCACAGGCCGATTGGTTCCGCCTGCCAGACAGGCAAGGAAATACAGTGTCTGCGGCCCATAAATTTGGGGTGCTTGCTCATAGGCATCCCGCAAGAAGCGATAGGCTTTGGCATAACCATGCTCGGCAATGGACAGGGCAGACTCCAGGATGTCGTTTTCTTTTTTCATGTACTCACTCCTTTTCCTGCTTGCAATATAGCATAGAAAGCCCGGATGCACCATGATTGAGGCAGTAAGCTGCAAAAATCAGGGGGTAAGCTGTAAAAACGCTGCCGGATGCGGCTCCGACAGCGCCGTGAGATTGCAGTTCTGTTTTGTCAGCAGCCAGCTTCACATTCTCATTGCCGCATCCGGCCATCACCGCCCATCCGAGCGGCCATTTTTTCTCTAAAAAGACGCAGTGCTGGCCACAAAAACTCTTGTGGTCAGCACTGCGTCTCTGCGTCTGGCTGAACTTTTATTTTTATCACATGATAATTCTGCGCATTGATAATGCTTTCCTGCCTGCATTTGGGGCAGAACAACGGAAAGTTGCGCAGTACCGTGTCCGGGAGCAAGCGTGCGCGTGTCTTTGCTCCGCAAATAGGACATCGGATCCATTGTTCATCGGTTGGTTTCATTTTTCACCTCGTTCCATGTTAAAGGTACGAAAGAACAGCCTTACATGAGCGTCCAGCTTTTCAAGGCTTTCAGCTTCCCGTTCCGGCTGACGGTCGCAGACGCTCAGCAGGACGATGATGGGCGAAACATACATCCACGCCAGCGTATCCGGGTCTTCGTTTCGCAGTTCGCCGTTTGCAGCCAGCGCACGGAAGATGCCTGCATGATAGGAGATCATCCAATCCACATAGCGTTTGGAAAGCAGTTCGGCTAATTGGGGGGAGCGGAACTGTTCCAGCGTCATCATCCGGCGGAACTGGCTGATGGTTTTGTCGTGCAGTGAATAAAGGAAGATCTGCCGGACTTTTTCTACCAGAAGTTCTTCCGAAATGTGGGAGAACACCGGGACATCCTTTTGGGAATCCTGTACATGGACCGAGATCTCAGCGGTGTCTTTCTGGTAATGCGCCGAAGTTGTCTCCAAAATCGCATCAAAAATGGCCTGTTTGCTGGGAAAATGATTGTAAAGCGAGGGTGCCTTGATGCCGACCGCTTTTGCGATCTCGCCAACACTGACGGAATCATACCCTTTGGTCGAAAACAGTTCCAGAGATTTTTCCAGAATACGCTGCTTGGTGTCTTCCATTTTCATCCGCCCTTTACGAACTAATATTTGTTCGTTCCACTATAAGCAAAAAAGTTTCCGTTGTCAAGCAAAATTTCAACCGTGGTAGTCCCCTGTGGCAGAATCCACGGCAACATAGGGCACTGCCCTGCCCTCAATTTTGACGTAGACCTGATAGACGCCATCGCCGAGGTCTTCGTAGAATTCCGGGACAACGCCGTAATTTTCCCAAAGGCTCTTTTCAAAATCGACTTTCCAGCTTTCATCCGAAAAAGCAGCACTTTCTGCCAGATCTTCCGGCCCGGCAGAAGGTGCTTGCTCCTGTACCACACTGCTTGCAGGAGCAGTTGGTGCGGAAGAACTTGCCACCCGGCAGCAAGAAGAAAGAACAAGCGGTGCGGCAAGGGCAATGCAGAGCACCGGGACTGCATTTTTCAAGATATGATCCATCATTGACAACCTCCTTGAATAAACGATGTAAAAGATATCAATTGAACTGCCAATCGGCAGATTCCAGCATGGTTTTCTCCTGTAAAACAAAAAACGCAGCACAAAACCGATGTTCGGTTTGCACTGCGTCTGAGCGTCTGGCACTATGCCATGAGAATAATTTCCGGCGGTCAAGAGAAGCAATGGTATGAAATACGACTCTTGCGGTAAGATGCAGAGGAACTCTTGACAACCAGCATGGCAACGACTATAGTATAGCTAACGAATGTTCGTTCGTCAAGAGTTTTTATTTCAGTGTGGCGCAAGACGCAGTGCTGACCGAAGTGAACAGCCCCGGAATTAGTAGACATGAATAAAAAGCGCCCCATTTAGGGTAGGCATTAACAGGACTGACGAAGCGAAAGCGGAGACAGTCCTGTTTTTAGTTGGATGCGTTCGTGGTTGTAAAAATAAATGTAATCGTCGATCATCTTATTTGCTTCCTCAAAAGTTTCTGGTTTGTGCCGGTAGATACACTCAGTTTTGAGGATTCGCACAAAGCTTTTACGGTATACTTTGTATTGGTTCCGGTGGATTACTGCGTATTTGAAATTCGGTTTCACTTCCTTTCCATGGATCGCATAAAATCCCGCAGCAATTCATTTTCCATTTTCAGCCTGCTGATCTCGTATGCTTGCTCTGCTACAATATCCCTTGGCTGAGCATCTTTTCGTGGTCTGCCATGCTTCGCAGGCCGACCGGGCCGCATGGATGGCCGCCTCTGCCGCACCGCTCAGACAGCGCGGTTTTTGTGCAGGCTGCTGCGCAGTTCTTCCTGAAGATCGGTCAGGCATTCCAGCAGCAGCGGATTGAACGCGCCGCATTCTCCGTTCCGGATCATCCGGATCGCTTCTTCGTGAGAGTATGCCTTTTTGTAGCAGCGCTCACTGGTCAGCACATCGTACACATCCGCCAGGGATACGATCTGCGCTGCAATGGGGATCTCATCGCCTTTCAGTCCATCCGGATACCCGCGGCCATCCCAGCGTTCATGGTGCCAGCGGGCGATCTGATACGCGGTCTGCAGGAGCGGTTCCTCCGCAAAGTTTTCCAGTTTGCGCAGCATATTTGCGCCCTGCATACTGTGCGTTTTGATGATCTCGAATTCTTCCGGCGTCAGGCGGCCCGGCTTGTTCAGGATCGTTTCATCAATGGCGATCTTTCCGATGTCGTGCAGTGCCGAAGCCAGCGGAATGTTGTCCTGTTCTTCCGGCAGAATGTGGTAAACCCGCGTCTTTTCCAGCAGCCGTTCCAGCAGCATCTCGGTGAACATCCGGATGTTCTGTACGTGCAGGCCGCTTTCGCCGTTGCGGAACTCCACGATCTGGCTCAGCACGCCCACCAGCATGGACGTGTTCTTTTCCTGCTTCCGGATCTGATCCGACACCATAGACACCAGCCGCCGCTGTTTGGCATACAGTTTGATGGTATTATACACCCGCCGGTACACGACTTTGGAATTGAACGGGCGGTTGACATAATCGGAAGCGCCCATTTCATAGGCACGGCGGATGGAATCCTCCGAGTCCTCGCTGGAGATCATGATGACCGGCGTGTCCTCGATGGTATGGTTGCGGGTCATGTAATCCAGCACGTCAAAGCCGTCCATGACCGGCATGATCAGATCCAGCAGCACCAGCGCAATGTCTCCGTCGTGCTGATTGATCATCTCCACGCCCTCTTCTCCATTGGCCGCTTCCAGAATGCGGTAATCCTGCCGCAGGATCGCTGCCAGGATCGCACGGTTCATCTCCGAATCGTCAATGATCAGGATCTGCTGCCGCGCCTGCTGCGGTGCTTCCTGCGTTCCATTTTTCACGTTTTCCCGATCCGGGCCGGCCACTGCCACCGTGTTTTTGCGGTTCTTGGCCTGATACATCATCCGGTCCGCCTGCCGGACTGCCCGTTCGATGGAATCAGTGATGGTCTGCATCACGCCGCCGATGCTGATGGGCATAGCCAGGCCAGAAGCCGGACGTCCGTATAGAGTTCCTTGAAACTCTTCATCAGCTGCTGGATCTCTTCCATTGTTTTCATGACGTTTTCCACACTCCAAAGCTCGATTTTCAGCCTGCGGCCCGGTGCAGACCTGGGCCTTCGTCCTTATTATATCGAACTCCCGGACAACCGAAAAGAGGATTCCGTCATTTTTTGTTACATTTTCGTTGCTCTTTTGTTGCGCTTCATCTCAGGCGTGCTCCGGCAGGCGCCACTCGTGGTAAACCTCGCCCTCCAGCGTTTTCCACTGGAAATGCTCCCCTTCCAGCGTCATGTAGCTGTGCGGGCTGTTCTCCTTGGGGATGCTCAGCGACCCGGGGTTCAGGTATAGATTTTCCTCCCCGAACACGGTCCAGGCCGGGACATGGGTATGCCCGTGGAGCAGGATATCCCCGGGTGCCAGCGGCGGCAGGTTCTTTTGATTATAAATGTGCCCGTGGGTAGCATATACGAGCCGCTGGCCCACCGGCAGCACGGCATAATCCGCCAGCACCGGAAATTCCAGCACCATCTGATCCACCTCAGCATCGCAGTTGCCCCGCACGCAGAGCAGCTTCTGCTTCATCCCGTTCAGCAGCGGAATGACCTCCTTGGGGGCATAGTCCCGGGGCAGATCGTTGCGGGGGCCGTGATACAGCAGATCCCCCAACAGAAGCAGCCGGTCGGCCCCTTCCCGCTGGAAGGCTTCGATCATCTGGCGGCAGTAATACGCCGACCCGTGCAGGTCGGATGCGATCATCCATTTCATGGCAGGTTCTCCTTTTTGTTTGGGATGATCCTATAGTACCGCAGGGGCTGCCCGGGGTCAATCCTTATAAAAGTCATACTTTTCTTGCGAACCCTCTTGACAAGACGGCCCGGGTATGGTATTTTGAAACCAATAAAAATCGTGTGGATTTTTACAGCAGACTGCTACTTTTCGCCACACAATGGTCTTTCCCGGCCATTGTGTGGCTTTTTTGTGTGCAAAAATCTGCCCTGCGCATTTTCCGCAGTCTATTTTCATCTTATTTTCAGGAGCAAAACGACCCATGAATGAAACCTTTATGAAAGAAAAGCCCGTGCTGCCGCTGCTGCTGTCCATGGCACTGCCCAACGTCCTTTCGATGCTGGTCAATTCTCTGTACAACATCGTGGACAGTCTGTTTGTGGCCCGCATCAGTGAGGACGCCATGACCGCCCTCAGTCTGGTATACCCCATCCAGAACTTTGCCAACGCCATTGCCATCGGCTTTGGCATCGGCATCAACGCCATGATCGCCCTGTACCTGGGCGCAGGCGACCACAAAAAAGCCGAGACCGCCGCCACCCACGGCATGGTGCTGAGCCTGGTGCACGGCGTCCTCATCACCATCATCAGCATTGCCATCATGCCCCGCTTTCTCCGCGGCTTCACCAGTGACGAAACCCTGATCGCGTCCGGCATCACCTATTCCACCATCGTCTTCCTGTTCGCCACCATCAACATGGCGGCGCTGGCCTTTGAAAAGATGTTCCAGGCGGTGGGCCGCATGAAGGTGACCATGGCCGCGCTGATCTTCGGCTGTGTGTGCAACATCCTGCTGGACCCCATCCTCATCTTCGGCCTTGGCCCGGTGCCGGCGCTGGGCATCGCGGGTGCCGCTCTGGCCACCGGCATCGGTCAGCTGCTGAGCCTGTGCGTCTATCTGGTGGTCTACGCCCGCACCGAACTGCCCATCCGCCTGCGCCGCAGCTTCATCCGGCCGGACCTGGCGCTGGACGGCCGACTGTATGCCATCGGCATTCCGGCCATCCTGAATCTGGCCCTGCCCTCCCTGCTGGTCACCTTCCTGAACAGCCTGCTGGCGGCGTTCTCCCAGAGTTATGTGGTGGTGCTGGGCATCTACTACAAGCTGCAGACCTTCCTGTACCTGCCCGCCAACGGCATCGTGCAAGGGATGCGCCCGCTCATCGGTTACAACTACGGCGCAAAAGAGCACACCCGCGTCAGGAAGCTGTACGAGCTGACCCTCCTCATGAGCGCCGCCATCATGGCACTGGGCACTGTGCTCTGCCTGCTGGCATCCGGACAGCTCATCGGCCTGTTCTCCTCCAATCCGGAGACCATCGCCGCCGGTCAGACCGCCCTGCGCATCATCAGCATCGGCTTCATCGTGTCCGCCGTATCCACCACCTCGTCCGGTGCGCTGGAAGGTCTGGGCAAAGGCGTGGAATCGCTGGTCATTTCCCTGTGCCGCTACGTCATTTTCATCATGCCGCTGGCCTGGGTGCTCTGCCGTGCCCTCGGCCCGGACGGCGTGTGGCACGCGTTCTGGATCACCGAAGTGCTGTCTGCATTGGTGGCCTACCCCATTTATCATAAGACAGTTTCCAAACGGTAACTTTTTAACCCTCTCAGTCATCGCTGCGCGATGCCAGCTCTCCCGAAAGGGAGAGCTTTTTTGCATCTTACGGTTTTGCCAATCAAGCCTTTCCTTCGGGTCAGCGTCCACAAGAGAACCCCTTCGTTGGAAGCTTTCCGTCATTGTGTAGGGAACGGATTTATCCGTTCCTCCGGAAACCTGCATCTGCCGGGAACCAGCGGAACGCATCCATGCGTTCCCTACAATAAACATAGCCTTTTTCTCCTGCACAAAACCCCAGTAAAACAGTCGGAATTGTTTGTACAAACCGCCAAAGTGTATGAACACTTTATGACCCCCTCTTGCAATTCCTACAAAAATGGTATAGGATACAGGCAGAGAGTTATCCTAGTATCCCGCTCGGAATTGAGTGAGTGCCCGGTTTTGCAATTAGGAGGTACGTTTTATGAGCAGTCCGCTGCTGGAAGTCAAAGATCTGCAGGTCACCGTGGGCGAGGAACAAAAAGTTCTGCTGGACGGTGTCAACCTGACCGTATACCCCGGCGAGACCCATGTCCTCATGGGCCACAACGGTGCCGGCAAATCCACCCTGATGAGCGCCCTGATGGGCGACCCCCGCTACACCGTCACCCGGGGCCAGATCCTGTTCCGTGGGCAGGACGTGACCCACGAACCCGCCGACGTGCGCGCCCGGGCGGGGATGTTCCTGTCCTTCCAGACGCCGGAAGAAATTCCCGGCATCACGCTGGAAAACTTTCTGCGCACCGCCGAGGGCGCGGTGACGGGCAAGCCGGTGAAGGTGTTCGCCTTCCGCAAGGAGCTGGCAAAGCAGATGGAGGCCCTGGGCATGGATGCCGCCTACGCGGACCGTTACCTGAACGTGGGCTTCTCCGGCGGCGAGAAGAAAAAGAGCGAGATTTTGCAATTGCTCATGCTCAAACCCAAGCTGGCCCTGCTGGACGAGACCGACTCCGGCCTGGACGTGGACGCCGTCAAGACCGTAGCCCAGGGCGTGAAGGCCTACCACAATAAGGACAACGCCCTCATCATCATCACCCACAACGCCAAAATCCTGGAAGGCCTGCAGGTGGACTATGTCCACGTGCTGGACGACGCCCGCATCGTGCGCACCGGCGGCGGCGAGCTGGTGAACGAAATCATCGAGGAGGGCTTCCATGCGGTGAAGGAGGACGATGCACAATGAGAGCCTTTGAAACCGAAAAGACCGATGTCGCCGAGGTGGACCGCAGCATTTACGACATCAAGGACGGCAACAACGCCGCCTTTGAGGTGAACTCCGGCCTGACCAGCGAGATCGTGGAAAAAATTTCCGAGGAAAAGCACGACCCCGAGTGGATGCGCATCTTCCGCCTGAAAGCGCTGGAAACCTACAACAGGATGCCGGTGCAGAAGTGGGGTCCGTCCATCGAAGGGCTGGACATGAACAACATCGTGACCTACGTGCGCCCCAACACCGAAATGCGCGGCAAGTGGAGCGACGTGCCCGAGGACATCAAGAACACCTTTGAGCGGCTGGGCATCCCCAAGGCCGAGCGGGCATCGCTGGCGGGCGTGGGCGCCCAGTACGACTCCGAGGTGGTGTATCACAACGTCAAGGCCGAGGTGGCCGCTCAGGGCGTGGTGTACACCGACATGGAAAGCGCCCTCACCGGCCCCTACGCCGAGATGGTACGCAAGCACTTCATGAAGCTGGTGCCCCCCACCGACCACAAGTTCGCGGCCCTGCACGGGGCCGTATGGAGCGGCGGCTCCTTTGTGTATGTGCCCGCCGGGGTGCACGTGGAAATCCCGCTGCAGTCCTACTTCCGGCTCAACGCCCCGGGCGCGGGCCAGTTTGAGCACACCCTTATCATCGTGGACAAGGGGGCCTACCTGCACTTCATCGAGGGCTGCTCGGCCCCTAAGTACAACGTGGCCAACCTCCACGCCGGCTGTGTGGAAATTTACGTCGGCGAGAATGCCCGGGTGCGCTACTCCACCATCGAGAACTGGTCCAAGAATATGTACAACCTGAACACCAAGCGGGCCAAAGTGGAAAAGGGCGGCACCATTGAGTGGGTGTCCGGCTCCTTTGGCTCCCACACCTCCTGCCTGTACCCCATGAGCATTCTGGCCGGGGAGGGGGCACGCATGGAGTTTACCGGCATCACCTTTGCCGGGGCCGGGCAGGACCTGGACACCGGTGCCAAGGTGGTGCACGCGGCCCCCAACACCAGCTCCCACATCACCACCAAGTCCATCGCCCGGGACGGCGGCATCTCCAACTTCCGCAGCTCGGTCACCGTGCTGCCGAGCGCGAAGAACAGCAAGTCCGCCGTCTCCTGCGAGAGCCTGATGCTGGACGACCGCTCCCGCTCCGACACCATCCCCGAAATGGACATCCGCTGCGACGCCGTGGACGTGGGCCATGAAGCCAAGATCGGACGCATCAGTGAGGAAGCCGTGTTCTACCTCATGAGCCGGGGCCTGAGCGAAGAGGACGCCCGGGCCCTCATCGTGGGCGGCTTTGCCGAGCCCATCGCCAAGGAGCTGCCCGTGGAGTACGCCGTGGAGATGAACAACCTGATTCATCTGGAAATGAAAGGCAGCATTGGCTGAGAGGGGGCATTTTTGATGAACGAAACGAATCTGAACCGCCTGCCGGTGCCCACCTGGAACCAGTGCGGCGTGAACACGGCACCCGCTGCCGCCGCCCTGCCGGAAAACCCCGGCGACTGGGGCGAAGCGGAGTTTGCCGTCACCCTGCCCGCCGGAGTCGGCGAGAGCGAAGAAGAATTTACCGCCTTTGCCGAGAGCAGCATGGGCGCAGAGCTGGACGCCTTTGTGCTGCAGAACGCCACGGTGCGCCACGCCCTTACGGTGGCGGAGGGTGTCACTGTGACGGAGCCCGCCGTGTTTGAATTCACGCTGGACGCCGCCCACCCGAACGCTCTGAGCGTGCTGGACGTGGACGCCCGGGCAGACAGCAGCGTCACCCTTGTGCAGGTGCTGCGGGGCGACGCCGACAGCGGCGTGGCGGCAAACCTTGTGCGCATCCGTGCCGGGAAGAACGCTCACGTCAAGCTGGTGCAGGTGCAACTGCTGGGCAGCCATGCCCGTCGCTGGAACGCCGTGGCCGTGGAGGAAGCCGCATCTGCCCGTGTGGAGCAGGTGCGTGTGGAGCTGGGCGGCAGCCTGTCCGCCTGCGGCACCCGGGCCGTGCTGGACCACGCCAAAGCCGAGTATGATCTGGACGCCGTGTATTACGGCGGCAAGGAAGCCGTGCTGGACTACAACGACGTGTCCATCCACACCGCCAAGGACACCCTGTGCGAGATGCACACCGCCGGTGTGCTGACCGGCCATGCCAGCAAGATCCTGCGGGGCACCATCGACTTCCGCCGGGGCGCCAAGCGGGGCGTGGGCCACGAGAGCGAGGACGTGCTGCTGTTCAGCCCGGACGCCCGCAACCGCACCGCCCCGCTCATCCTGTGCGGGGAAGAAGAAGTGGAGGGCCAGCACGCCGCTTCCATTGGCCGTCTGGACGAAGAAAAGCTCTACTATCTGCGCTCCCGCGGCCTGAGCGAGGCCCAGGCCCGCCGCCTGATGGTGGACGCCCGCTTTGCCCCGGCACTGGATCAAATTCCGCTGCCCGAGCTGCGGGCTGAAGTTGCCGCAGAGACCGCAAGGAGGCTGGACGATGATGCAGAATAACCCCTGGGTCAAGGATTTCCCGATTCTGGCCGCCGACGAAAACGGCCGGCGCCTGGTCTATCTGGACAGCGCCGCCACCACCCAGCATCCCACCCAGGTGCTGGACGCCGTGACCAATTACTACAAAAACGACAACGCCAATCCCCACCGGGGCGTGTACGAACTGGCCATGCGTGCCACCGACGCCCACGAGGGGGCCCGCCACCGTGTGGCGCGGTTCTTCCATGCGGAAGATGACGAGATCGTGTTCACCCAGAACACCACCGAGTCCCTGAACCTTGTGGCCTACAGCTACGGGATGCATTTTCTGCATGAGGGCGACGAAATTGTAATTTCCGTGGCGGAGCACCACTCGAACCTGGTGCCCTGGCAGCGGGTGGCGCAGGCCACCGGAGCCAAACTGGTTTATATGTACCCGGACGCCGCAGGCTGCCTGACCGAGGAGGAGCTGGACAAGAAGATCACCTCCAAGAGCAAGCTGGTGGCTGTGGGCATGGTGTCCAACGTGCTGGGCCTGCGCGCCCCCGTGGAAGCCATCGTGGCCCGGGCACACGCCGTAGGGGCCGTGGTGGTGCTGGACTGCGCCCAGAGCGCACCCCATATGCCCGTGGACGTGAAGAAGCTGAACGTGGACTTTGCGGCCTGCTCCGCCCACAAGCTGTATGCCCCCATGGGCATGGGTGCCCTGTACGCCCGGGCTGAGCTGCTGGACAAGATGCCGCCCTTTTTGAGCGGCGGCGACATGATCGGCTCCGTGCACGAGCACAGCGCCACCTGGGCGGAGGGTCCCCGCAAGTTTGAGGCGGGCACCCGCAACGTGGGCGGCGAGGTAGGCTTTGCCGCCGCGCTGGACTACATGGACGCCATTGGCTGGGATACCATGATGCAGCATGAACACGCCCTGCTGGATCGGATGCTCAAGGGCATGGCGCAGATGCCGTGGCTCACCATCTACGGCGACCCCACCGCCGAGCACCGCTTTGGCGTGGTGTCCTTCAACGTGCAGGACGTGCACCCCCACGACGTGGCCACCATTCTGGATGCCGGCGGCGTGGCCGTGCGGGCGGGCCATCACTGCGCCCAGCCCCTGATGGAATTTCTGGGCATTGGCTCCTGCTGCCGTGCCAGCGTGGCCGTCTACAACACCGAAGAGGACGTGGACGCCCTGCTGAACAATCTGGAAAATGTACGAAAGGTGATGGGGTTATGAACCTGAATGAATTGTATACGCAGGTGATCACCGAGAACAGCCGCAGCAAGGAGAACCGCCACCCCGTGGAGGGGGCTACCCACAGTCTGGAAGGGGTCAACCCCAGCTGCGGCGATGACATCACCCTGCAGCTGCGGGTAAAGGACGGCCAGATCGAGGACGCCGGCTTCATCGGCAGCGGCTGTGCCATCAGCCAGGCGTCGGCCTCCCTGATGATCGACCTGGTCAAGGGCCGCACCGTGGAGGACGCCCGGCGGCTCATCGGGCTGTACTTTGACATGATCAAGGGCAAGATCACCCCGGAACAGCTGGACGATCTGGAAGATGCCGCCGCTCTGCAGGGCATTGCCCATGTGCCTGCCCGGGTCAAGTGCGCCGTGCTGGCCTGGCACACGCTGGAAGAAGCCCTGGACGGCGAAGGCAAAGTGAAGTAACCTGGTTCCCAAACAGGAGGGTTCGTATGGACCCTCCTGTTTTTGTTTGTTGTCCCCTGCGCCGCGTTCCCCCTCGTCTGAAAGTTTTGTTTGACACTTCGCCCAAAATACGGTACAATAAATTTTGTGTGTTTCTGGCAGAATGTGCCAGACTGCGAGATTTTACAGAGGATGTGGGACGAATTATGATCGAAACCATTGCCGCCGTCAATCAGGCGGTCAACAACTTTATCTGGGGCGTGCCCGCCATGGTGTGCATCATCGGCGTGGGTCTGCTGCTCAGCGTGCGCACGGGCTTTTTGCAGATCCGCAAATTCCCGTACACCATCAAGACCACCATTGGCCGGATGTTTCGCAAAAAGGACGCTTCCGATGGTGCCATGACCCCCTTCCAGGCCGTGTGCACGGCGCTGGCCGGCACCGTGGGCACCGGCAACATCGCGGGCGTAGCGGGTGCCATCGCCATCGGCGGCCCGGGTGCGGTGTTCTGGATGTGGTGCTCTGCCCTGCTGGGGATGTGCACCAAGTTTGCCGAGGTCACCCTGGCCGTGCATTTCCGGGAGCGCAGTGAGACCGGCGAATGGGTGGGCGGCCCCATGTATTACATTAAAAACGGCCTGAGCAAAAACTGGCAGTTTCTGGCTGTGCTGTACTCCCTGTTCGGCGTGCTGACCGTCTTCGGTACCGGCAATGCCACCCAGGTGAACACCATCGTGGCGGCGGTGGACACCGCCCTGCTGGAATACGGCGTGGTGGGCAGCGGCTTCCTTTCTACCCTGAACCTCGTGGTGGGCATCCTGGTGGCCATGCTGGTGGCCATGGTGCTGCTGGGCGGCATCAAACGCATCGGCAGCGTCAGCGAGAAGCTGGTGCCCTTCATGGCGCTGTTCTACATCGTGCTGGCCGTGGGCGTGGTGGTCCTGAACGTGGAGCGCCTGCCGTATGTGCTGGAATCCATCTTTGCGGGCGCGTTCAACCCCACCGCCTTCACCGGCGGCGCCATCGGCAGTCTGTTCATCAGTATGCAGAAGGGCGTTTCCCGCGGCATCTTCTCCAACGAAGCCGGTCTGGGCACCGGCTCCATCGCCCATGCCTGCGCCGACACCAAAAAGCCGGTGAAGCAGGGTATGTTCGGCATTTTTGAAGTGTTCGCCGACACCATCGTCATCTGCACCCTGACCGCCATGGTCATCCTGTGCAGCGGCACCCCGGTGACCTACGGTGCGGCTGCCGGTGCCGAGCTGACCATCTCCGGCTTCACCGCCACCTACGGCGGCTGGGCATCCATCTTTACCGCCGTGGCGCTGTGCTGCTTTGCCTTCTCCACCATCATCGGCTGGGGCCTGTACGGTTCCCGCTTCATCGTGTTCCTGTGCCGCACCGACAAGGTGGCCCGCCCCTTCTTTGTGGTGTACTCCTTCGTGTCCATTCTGGGCGCGACCGTAGATCTGGGCCTGCTGTGGAGCATCGCCGATACCTTCAACGGCCTGATGAGCATCCCGAACCTCATCGCACTGCTGCTGCTCTCCGGCACTGTGGTCAAACTGACCAGGGAATTCTTTGCTTCGGAAGGGTAAAGCTTTTTTCATAAGAGAACAACACCCCCGCACTGGATGAAACTATCCGGTGCGGGGGTGTTGTTCTCCCCTTTTTCAAATTTTCATTTCTTTACGAAATATCAGCCAAATTCTAGCCCAAATTTTTTGTATATTTTTTTCATTTCTTCACGCCGTCCAGATAGATATCTTAAATCCTTCGGCAATCCTCTTTTTTTTGCCACCTCTTCCGCCATCCATAGCGAACTTTGATTTGCATCTGCCGCCATTATCCATTCATCCTGCCTCTCATAAACGTCTGCAATGTTTCCATAACATATCGCTAGCCTCCGCTTATCCTCTAATGTTTCATATTCCTGCACAAGTTCTTCTGTAATCGTGAGGCTTTTCTGATATAGCTCTAATGCTCTGCTTAACTCTCCGCTCCTTTTATAAATATAGGCAACATTGCCATAGCATCCGATCAAATCATATTTATCCCTCAATGTCCCTCGCTCCACTACTAGTTTTTCTGTGATCGCAAGACTTTTCTGGTATAAATCTAATGCATCACTTAAATTGCCTTCCCACTCATATATGCCAGCTACTTTCTCATAGGCTACTGATAAATCCCGCAGATCTACTGCTGATCCACGTTTTTTTACGAGTTCTTTTTCAATTGCAAGACTTTTTTGAAATAATTCCAATGCCTTCTTTATTTGGGCCTTTTTCTCGTAAATTTCTGCTATCTTACTATATGTAAATGACAGACTCCGCTTGTCTTTCGGTCTTCCGTATACTCTAACAAATTCTTCAAATGTTGTGAGACCTTTCTGGTATAAACCTAATGCCTCGTCCATTTTACCTTGCGCTTTATAAATAGCAGCTACGGATCCATAACTAACAGCCAAATTACGCCGATTTTCCGGCGTACCGCGTACCCTGGCAAGTTCTTCTACGATTGCAAAGCTTTTCTGGTACAGTTCCAGTGCTTCTTCTAATTTGCCTTGTGCTTCATAAATACCAGCCAATTTATTATAGCTCACTGACAAATCGCTCCGATCTTCCGGCGTGCCGCGTGTTTGTACAAGTTCTTCTGTAATTGCAAGGTCTTTCTGATACAGCTTCAGAGCTTCTTTCATTCTGCCCTGCGCTTTATAAATGTCAGCCATTTTCTCGTAGCTCACAGATAAATCGCACCTGTCTTCCGGTGTGCCGCGTGTCTGCACAAGTTCTTCTGCGATTTCAAGTCCCTGCCGATACAGTTCCAGAGCCTTTTCCATTTTGCCCTGCGCTTCGTAAATATCGCCTACTCTCTCATAACTTGCAAGCAAATTTCGTTGACCTTCCGGCGTGCTGCGTACCTGTACAAGATCTTCGGCAATGCCCCTGCACCGTTGGTACAGCTCCAACGCTTCGTCCAGCTTGCCCCATGTTCTGTATACATCTCCCGCATCCAGCCCCCTCCAAAACCAATCGTGGTTTTCCTCCACCTCCCGGCGGGCCTTTTTGCGTCCGGCGCGTTCGAGCAGCTCCGGCAGATGGATGGCTTCATAAAAGCTCAGTTCTTCGGCATCCTCTTTGAACTGGGCATAGAAGCTCTCTGCCAGCGCTTCTGCGCCGTCTTCGGCGGAGGCACTGTAGGGGTTATCCTCCTGACTCAGCCATGCACGGACATAAGCGTGCGGGATCTCCAGCGTTTCGTCCCCAAAAATATTTTTATCCGTGCGCAGAAGCACGTTGATGCGGCGGTAAAAATCGTTGAGCTGGTCACGGCTCCACCCCATGACCTTGCGCAGAGCAGACTTCGGCAGAGGTTCCGGTGCTGCCAGCAGGCAGCCGATGGGCCTGCGCCAGAGTGCCTTATACTCCTCCTCTGTCCGGAAGAAGTAGTCGAACCACCGGGCAAAGGCTTCGTTCAGGCCGGCGGGGTACTCCTCGGCAGCTTCCAGTGCACCCTTTTCCAGCAGCATTTCGCTCATCATTTCGGCATAGAGGAACACGCCCTCACTGCGGTCGGTCAGGGCGTCCAGCGAAGCGTTCCATTGGGGGTCTTGTCCGAACCGCGGCTCCAGGCGCTGGACAAAATACGCCCGGATGTCCGCACGGTTCTGCGGAGCACGGCTGTCCAGCTCGATCCGGGCGGCGCTGCTCATGGACTGCAGCACCGCCGGGGTCCTGCGCGCCAGCACCAGCACCCGAAGCCAGCGGGGCAGGCCGGGCGCACGCTTTGCCAGCAGCCTGGCCAGCGCGTTCCGCTCCGGCGTGCCGCACTCATCCAGACCATCCACCACGATGGCCATGGTCTCCTGCCCGCCGTCCACGGTGTTGGCAATGTTCGGCCCCAGCAGGGTCTCGAACAGTTCATCTTCGGTCAGCTTTTCCAGCGCAGCCTTGTTCTCCGGCAGGGTGCGCAGAAGATTCTTCCGGTAGTCCGGCAGATGGCAGGCCAGCTGGAACGCCAGCGTCTGCAGCACCATGGAGGGGTCGTTGAAGGTGTTCATGTTGCTGCGGCAGAACAGATTGGCCGCCACGCGCCAGTTGTAGTGGGTATAATGCACCGCAAAGGCACTCTTGCCCACCGCCGGCACGCCGCTGAGCAGGCAGATCTTTTTGCCGTGCGGGTCATCCAGCCATTGTTCCACCTCTTCTTCCAGCCATTTGCGCCCCACATAAGGCTTTTTCAGCAGGGCATACTGGGTGCTGGTGTCGGAATAGACATTCAGCCGCTGCCGCAGCTCCTGGATCTCGCCGTTGAAGGTCACATTCTCCCGGCTTTCCAGCACCCGGAACAGTTCCTGCATCTTTGCCCGGAACCACAGCGCATACACGTCCGGCCCCTGCGCTTTCTTTTCACGCCAGTCGGACATATCCAGCCACTGGTTCTGGCCCACGGTGGCCGGCGGCTTTACCTCTTTTTCCGGCCCCAGCAGGATGCTGTGCACCTTGCCGCCGTATTCGCCCTGCACGCCCACCGCAATGGCCAGCTCGTCCAGGCAGACGCCGCCCTCCCGGGTGGAGTGGGGCGACAGGCAGGCCACCACCTGCTGACTGTTCTTGATGCCCTCCTGAATGCTGCGCCGCCAGTTGTCCCCGGTACGAATATCGCTCTCATCGAACCACGGCTCATACCGGGGCGTTTCCCGCGCCCGGATGGCTTCCAGGATTTCCCGGCAGACCTCACTTTCCGGATGCCCATAGCTCACAAAGACCCGGATCGGTGTTCTTTCATCCACAGTGATCCCTCCTCTTTCCGCCGGTACCCTATGCCCGGCATTTCCCATCTTTATGCCAGTATACCACGCTTTTCTGCGTTTCGACAGGAGGGAAGCGGAATTTTGTGGGTTTCGCCAACTTCTTCGTTATTTTTTCTACTTACGCGCTTTCTCTTGCAGGCAGACGGCGGGTATGTTATTGTATACAAGGAAGTCATTCATCGTTGCTTTTCTGGAGGAGGAAGCTGTTATGCCTGAATTTCCGCGTTCCGATTTCCGGCTGCACGTCGGCTGGCGCACCATCAAGACGGCGGTCACCACCATGCTGGTGGCCATGGTGTACTGCCTGCTGGACCGCAACCCGGCCTTTGCCTGCATCGGCGTCATTTTTGGCATGGGCATGGACATCCCGGATTCCATCAAGAACGGCGGCAACCGTCTGTTCGGCACCCTGATCGGCGGTCTGCTGTCCATCGTGGTGTTCTGGATTTACCTGCGTTTTTATCCGCAGGGCGGCCACAGTATGCTGCTGGCGGTGCTGCTGGGGGCGGCCACCGTGGTGCTGATCGTGCTGTGCCAGTACTTCTGGCCGGGCGGCGTGCAGCCCGGCGGCGTGGTGCTGTGCATCGTGCTGTTCAGCACGCCGGTGGAGACCTACGTCAGCTACGCGCTCAACCGCATCCTGGATACCGCCATCGGCGTGATTGCGGCCTGGCTGGTGAACTACTTCCTGCCCCGTGTACGGGTCGTTGCTCTGTGGGAGCGCTTCAAGAAGTGCATCGGCATTTCCAAAAACTGAACCAGAACGATGGGGCCTGTCCAACCGGCAGGCCCCATCGTTTTTGCTTTTGCAGCCTGCATTTACAAGTCTCCGCAAACAGGCTATAATACCCTCAGACAGTCTGTACGGAACTTACCAGAAAAGGAGACGCTGTTATGCATTTTTATGGAACCATCGGCCCGGCCTGCGCGGAAGCCGGAACGCTGCAGAGCATGGTCCATGCCGGGATGACCGGCATCCGGATGAATCTTTCCCATGGGGCACTGTGTGAGCACGCCGACTGGCTCGCACGGATCCGTGCGGCCGGCATCCGGGATCTGCTCATCGACCTGCAGGGGCCGGAACTGCGCATCGGGCGTCTGCCCCAGCCGGTCACGCTGACCGAGGGCAGCACCGTCTGCCTGGGCGCAGGCGGCATTCCCTGCCCCCTGCCGCTGGTAACCGCCGCCCGGCCCGGGCAGCAGCTTTTATTGGACGACGGAAAACTTCTGCTGCAGGTCACCGACACCACGCCGGACGCCCTGCGCTGCATCGTCCTGCGGGGCGGTGTGCTGCAGAGCCGCAAGAGCGCTGCCGCGCCGGGACTGACCGTGGAGATGCCCACTCTGACCGAAGAAGATCTGCAGAATCTGCGCATCGCGGCTGACTGCGGCGTGACCGGCGTCATGCTGCCCTTTGTGCGCGGGAAGCAGGACATCCTGACCTTGCGGCAGGCACTGGAAGACGCCGGTGCGGCGCACATCCGCATTTTTGCCAAGATCGAAAACCTCGCCGGTGTGCAGGCACTGCCGGAATTTCTGCCCCTGGTGGACGAGGTGGTCATTGCCCGGGGCGACCTGGGCAACGCCATGCCGCTGTGGGAACTGCCCCGCTGCCAGAAGCAGCTTTCCGCCGCCTGCCGTGCCGCCGGGGTGCCCTTTATGGTGGTGACCCAGATGCTGGACAGTATGTGCACCCGTGCCGTCCCCACCCGGGCGGAGGTAAGCGACATCTACAACGCCGTGCTGGACGGTGCATCCAGCCTGATGCTCACCGGCGAGACCGCTGCCGGGCAGTATCCGGTGCAGGCCATGGACTATCTGGTGCGCACCGCGAACACCGCACCATAACGCAAACAGCAGGGGCTGTCACGGACAGTCCCTGCTGTTTTGTTCTGTTTGTTCGGAAAAAGCGTTTTACTTCAGCTCGTCCGGGATGTACCACAGACCGTTGTTGTTCTTGTCCATGTACTCCTTGAACTCGTCGGAGTGGTAAGCCGCCGCGATGGCCTTGGCCCAATCGGTGTCGGCGTTGTCCTTCTTGACCACCACCTGCAGGATCAGCTGGGGCAGTACGTCCTCCGTGAGCAGTGCGGTGGAGGCATCGATGCCCGCATTGTACACAATGCTGCCGGTGATGACCGCGAAGTCAAAATCCTGCAGTGCGCTGGGGATGTTCAGGCTCGCCATCTCGGTAAACTCGATGTTGTGGGGGTTCTCGGTGATGTCATCCTGGGTGACCACAGCCAGATCCACGCTGCTGTCCAGAGTGATCCAGCCGGCTTTCTGCAGCAGCACATAGGCGCGGGCCGTATTGGAGGCATCGTTGGGCACTGCCACCTTTGCCCCGTCTGTGATCTCGTCCAGACTGGTGTGGGTCGCCGAGAAGATGCCTGCCGGCACGGTGGGGATGGGGCAGATAGGGGTCAGGTCGCCATTGTAGCTGGCATTGAAGTTTTCTGCGTAGGCCGTGTGCTGCTCCACGTTCACATCCACATCCCCGTCATTCAGGGCAATGTCCGCCGTCAGCAGCTCGGAGAAGTCGGTACCCTCCACCGTGTAGCCTTCCTTTTCCAGAATGGGTACGATGGCCGCTTCAAACAGCTCCGTGTACGGTCCCTGCGACTTGCCGTAACGGATGGTGCCTGCCGCGCCGGCAGAAGCCGTGCCGGCGGAGGCGGCGGTGCTGGAGGCAGCGGAAGCGGCGGAAGATGCACTGCCGCCGGAAGAGCAGGCGGCCAGCGCAGCGGCGGCAAAGCCTGCAGCAGTGAGTTTCAGAAATGCGCTGCGGCTGATTTTACGTTCGATATTCATAAGAATTCCCCTCTTTATTTTATGTTCTGCAAGTCCTCCGCTTCTTTGCGGATCGGACTTTCTGCTCAGTTGTGCTCCCGCAGGCGGCGGGAAAGTGCATTGCCCAGTGCCTGCAAAAGCTGTACCACGATGATCAGGATGATGACGGTGAAGATCATCAGCGGCGTGTTGAACTTCTGGTAACCATAAGTCAGCGCCAGGTCGCCGATGCCGCCGCCGCCCACATAGCCAGCCATGGCAGACGCGCCCAGCAGACCGATGGTACCGGTGGTCAATGCCAGTACGATGGAACCAAGCGCCTCCGGCAGCAGGAAGTTCCAGATGGTCTGAAACGTTGTTGCCCCCATGGCACGCGCTGCTTCCACGATGCCGCTGTTGACTTCCAGCAGGCTGTTCTCCACCAGGCGCGCCATATAGGGGCTGATGTAGAAGATCAGCGGTACCAGCGCTGCCGTGCTGCCGATGGTCGTACCCACGATGGCGCGGGTCAGCGGCATGATGGTGACCAGCAGGATGACGAAGGGCACGCTGCGCACGATGTTCACGAAGGTGCTGACGATGCCGTACAGGATGCGGTTTTCCTTCAGGCCGCCTTTCCGGCACAGCACCAGCACCAGTGCCAGCAGGATGCCCAGAATGGCACCGAAGAAAAGGGACAGCCCCACCATATAAATGGTCTGGCCGAAACTGGCGGTCAGTTTGGCAGCTGTAACGCCGAAAATTTTCTGTTTCATTGCAGTACGACCTCCTCCCGCAGAACTCCCGTCCGATCAATAAAGGCTTCCGCCGCGGCAATGGCGCTTTCCCCGCCCAGCAGCCGCAGCAGGAACACGCACATCACGCTGTCCTGCATTTCCTGCACACTTGCGCAGAGGATGTTCACCTCCACGCCGTTCTGCCGGCAGATCTCTGCAATGACCGGCTCATTGACCGTGCTGCCCACGAATTTGAGCTTTTCGATCTTCCCGCCCTTGCCGTCTGCCCGGACGATCTTCCGGATGCTGGGCGGCACCTCGTCCTGGATGATGGCGCGTACAAAACTGCGGGTGATCTCCTGCTTCGGGCTGCCAAACACCTCCAGCACCGTACCCTGCTCCACGATGCGGCCGCTTTCCATAACGGCCACCTTATTGCAGATGCGCTGCACCACCTGCATCTGATGGGTGATGAGCAGGATGGTGACGCCCAGTTCCCGGTTGACTTTTTTCAGCAGTGCCAGGATGGATTCGGTCGTCTGGGGATCCAGCGCGCTGGTGGCTTCGTCACACAGCAGGATGGAGGGCGACAGCGCCAATGCCCGGGCGATGCCTACCCGCTGCTTCTGTCCGCCGGACAGGCGGCTGACGTAGGTATCCGCCTTGTCGCTCAGTTCCACGAACTGCAGCAGCTCTGCTGCCCGGGCGCGGCGCTTGTCCGGCGCGACGCCCGCCAGTTTCAGGGGGATCTCGATGTTCTGCGCCACCGTGCGGGATTCCAGCAGGTTGAACTGCTGGAACACCATGCCGATCTTCCGCCGCACCGGGATCAGCTGGGTCTCGGTCTGACCGGTCAGTTCCACGCCGTCCACCCGGATGCTGCCGCTGTCCGGCCGCTCCAGCAGGTTTGCCATGCGGATGAGGGTCGACTTGCCCGCACCGGAAAAGCCGATGACACCAAAGATGTCGCCGTCTTCCACGGTCAGGCTCACATCCTTCAGCGCTTCCACCCGGCCCGCACGGCTGACGAATGTCTTATTCAGATGGGAAAATTCGATCATGCCTGTTCTGCTCCTTCCTGCAGCCACCACAAAGCGACCTGTGCATACAGCGCTGCACCGTAGGGCAGTGCTTTTTCGCCGATGTCAAAGCCATCGTTGTGGTGGGCAAGGGCGGTGTTGGGGTTTTCCGGGTCCCGGGTGCCCAGATAGGCGTATACGCCCGGCACCTTCTGCTGATACTCCGCAAAATTGTCGCCGCCCAGCGACACCGGGCGGTTGGTGATGACGGTGACGCCGTCCAGCTTTCCGGCCTGGGCGGCCACCTGTGCACTGAACGCTGCCGGGTTGATGAGAGCGGGGGTGATGTCTGTCCACTCCACCTCTGCCTCGGCACCGTAGAGGGCGGCGGTCTGCTTTGCCAGCGCATCCAGCTGCTGCCGCACTGCCGCCCGGGTCTCCGGGGTCAGGGTGCGGGTGGTGCCTTCCAGCTCAACGTGCCCGGCCACGATGTTATAAGCCGTGCCAGCCTGCAGCGTGCCGATGCCGATCACCATGGGTTCCGTAGGAGCATGACGGCGGGTGGTCAGCGCCTGCGCGGCCACCACGATCTGGCTGGCGATGTACAGAGCATCTGCGCCCAGCTGCGGCGTGGACACGTGTGCATTGACGCCGTGGACGATGATCCGGAAGCCGTCCACCGCAGCATTGTTGGAGCCAGGGGTCACACCGATGGTGCCCACCGGCAGATCAGAGGCCGCGTGCAGGCCGAACACCCGCTGAACGCCGTCCAGATGGCCGTCCCGGATGAACTCCTTCGCGCCCTTGCCGATCTCTTCTCCCGGCTGGAAAAACAGCCGGATCGTGCCGCCGAAGTTCTGCCGTTCCGCTTCCAGAATCTTCGCCGCCCCCAGCAGCGCCGCCGCATGGGAATCGTGGCCGCAGGCGTGCATCACGCCCGGTGTCTGGGACTTATACGGCACTTCGTGCGTTTCTGTAATGGCCAGGGCATCGATGTCCGCCCGCAGGGCAATGACACCAGTCCCGGGCTTTGCGCCTTTGATCTCCGCATACACACCGGTCGCCCCGCTGCGCTGATGCGGGATGCCCAGCTTATCCAGTTCTTCTTCAATGCGCTGTGCCGTGCGGAACTCCTGCATACTGATCTCCGGATGTGCGTGAAAATCGCGGCGCAGTGCCACGAGATATTCCTGCTCGGCCTGTGCTCTTTCTGCAATGGACATATCCAAACCCCTCTCTTCCTGATACAAAAAAGCCCGGGAGCTGAACGTGCAGCTTCCGGGCCGTTGACAGAATTCCTTGCTGAGGCTCACCCCGGAACGTTTCCGTTCCGGAAAGGAGCGCGCAGCCGGTCTCTGCCCTGTGCACAGCGTGCCCGGACATTCTGCATTCGACAACAGCACATTCCGTGATCCATCCGCATTCTTCGCGCCCTCCTTTCTTTCCATCAATCTTGTAGGTTTGTAGGTGATAGCTGTATTATATTCCTACTTTCCTATTTCGTCAATAGGTTTTAGAACTTTTTCCCAGTTTTTGGCGCATTGGCCGTTCGCCCCTCTTCCGGTGGATTTTTTTCGTGCAGAGCGGTCAAAAGTCTGTCTTTTGTGGGGATTCCTGCATTTTGAGTTGCCTGTTTCCGGGAAACACGGTATAATGATTTTATCAAAAACCGGTCAACGGCAGGTAAAATTATTTTGGATTTGGAAATCGGAGAGGATTCATCTATGGGAATCGTAGTCATCGGAGCTGTTTTTGTGGACATCAAGGGCTATCCCTTCTCCACCTATATCCCGGGCGGACGCAATTCCGGCCGTGTAGAACAGGTACACGGCGGTGTGAGCCGCAACATCGTGGAGGACATTGCCAACGTGGAACTGCGCCCCACGTTTGTCAGCCTGGTAGATGATACCGGCATGGGACAGGACGTCATTGACAAGCTGACCGATCACAAGGTCAACACCCAGTACATCCGCCGGGTAAAGGACGGCATGGGCACCTGGCTGGCGGTGTTCAACAACGATGGCGACGTGTGCGCTTCCATCTCCAAGCGGCCGGACACCACGCCCCTGACCGCTCTGCTGGAAGAGCAGGGCGACGAGATCTTCCGCGGCTGCGACAGCATTGCCCTGGAACTGGACCTGGAAAAAGAAACGGTCAAGCAGGTCCTGCGCTATGCCAAAAAGTACGACAAAAAAGTCTACGCGGCCATCTCCAACATGAGCATCGCCATGGAGCGCCGGGATTTTCTGCAGCAGGTGGACTGCTTCGTCTGCAACCAGCAGGAGGCCGGACTGCTTTTCTCGGATGATTATGACCACCTGTCCC
This sequence comes from uncultured Faecalibacterium sp., assembly GCA_934525845.1. GTDB lineage: Bacteria > Bacillota > Clostridia > Oscillospirales > Ruminococcaceae > Faecalibacterium. Next base: position 27,634 of record CAKSZS010000012.1, read on the forward strand.
CTTCCGCCATGCGGGAAGTACTGGCCAAGAATGTGCACAGCGCCAACATCCCCTGCATGGTGGTCACCATGGGCGGGCAGGGTGCTGTGTACGCCCGCGCCAGCGGCGAAAGCGGCATCGTGCCCGCCAAGAAGGTGGATGTGATCGACACCACCGGCGCCGGAGATGCATTCTTTGCCGGAACGGTCATCGGCCTGACCTATGGCAAGAATCTGCCCGCTTCCTGTGAGATCGGCAACCGCCTGGCCGCCTCGGTCATCAGCATTACCGAAAACGTCTGCCCCCGGTTCCGCCCGCTGGAATTCGGTCTGGATGTTCCCGTGGTGGACTGAGCCGTTCTTCCTGAAAACATCAAAACAGGTGCAGCTGTCCGGCTGTTGTGTGCCCGGTGCGCTGCACCTGTTTTTTCGAACATATCGTTTGATTTATTTGATACGTTTCCCCACCTTCATCAAAAATCCCGTTGAATTTGCACGATCCCTGTGATACACTGATTTTATTGTGCGAACAACTTACGGAAAGAAGGAAGATCATGGAACCTCAACATTCCAAGCGCAGTGCCTTTTCCGGCAAGATCGGCTTTGTTCTGTCTGCAGCCGGTGCTTCGGTGGGCCTGGGCAACATCTGGCGTTTCCCCTATCTGGCGGCCAAATACGGCGGCGGCATTTTCCTGCTCGTCTATATCCTGCTGGCGGTCACCTTCGGCTACACGATGATCATGGCCGAGACCGCACTGGGCCGCATGACCCGAAAAAGCCCGGTGGGCGCTTTCGGCACCTTTGGCAAAAAGGGCGGGCTTGCATTGGGCGGCTGGATCAACGCCGTCATCCCCATCCTGATCGTGCCCTATTATTCGGTCATCGGCGGCTGGGTCATCCGCTATCTGGCGGACTATATCAGCGGACACGGTCATGAGCTGGCCGCGGACGGCTATTTTTCGCAGTTCATCTCCAGCGGCGCTTCGGCCGAGATCTGCTTTGTCATCTTCACCGTGCTCACGCTGGCCATCATCTTTGCCGGTGTGCGCAACGGTGTGGAGCGTGTTTCCAAGGTCATGATGCCCATTCTGGTGGTCCTGTCGGTCATCATTGCCGGTTATTCCGTCACCCGGCCGGGTGCCCTGGCAGGCGTAAAGTATTTTCTCGTGCCCAACGTCTCCAATTTTTCCTGGATGACGGTGGTCACCGCCATGGGGCAGATGTTCTACTCCCTGTCCATCGCCATGGGCATCCTGGTCACCTTCGGCTCCTATATGAAAAAGGATGTTTCCATTGAGGAATCCACCGAGAATGTGGAGATCTTTGACACGGCCATTGCCATCATGGCCGGTCTGATGATCATCCCGGCGGTGTTCTCCTTCTCCGGCGGCAGCCCGGATACCCTGCAGGCCGGCCCGGCACTGATGTTCATCACCATCCCCAAGGTGTTCGACAGCATGGGCCTGGGCACCGTGGTGGGCATCCTGTTCTTCACGCTGGTGCTGTTTGCCGCTGTGACCAGCTCCATTGCCCTGACTGAGAGCGCTGTGTCCACCTTCGAAGACGAACTGCACTGGAGCCGCCAAAAGAGCACCGTACTCATCGGCGTCATCATGCTGGTGCTGGGCAGTCTGTCCGCGCTGGGCTACGGCCCCCTGTCCGACATCACGGTATTCGGGATGCAGTTCCTGGACTTCTTCGACTTTCTGACCAACTCGGTCATGATGCCCATCGCGGCCATTGCCACCTGCCTGTTGGTGTCCCGGGTCATCGGCGTCCAGAAGATCGAGGAAGAGGTCACCCTGAACGGCAAGCCGTTCCGTCGCCGGAAGGTCTTCCGCTTTATGATCCGGTACCTGTGCCCCATCTTCGCGGCCATCATTCTGGTCAGCTCGGTGGCCAATGCACTGGGCTGGATCTCGATGTGACCCCTCTTCTTTTATAATAATATAAAAAAACATCTGCACCGCCTTTCCGGATCGCTCAAGTCCGCGAAAGATCGGTGCAGATGTTTTCTTTTTTGCTTTTTATGCCTTGATCTCGTTCCAGACACTCTTGCCGTCCAAGCTGGAAGCATCCACGCCCAGATACTCGCAGATGGTCTGGGCAATGGTGCCGAAGCACAGGTGTGTGCCCAGGTTCACGCCGGGCTTGATGCCCTTGCCGCAGATCAGATACGGCACATACTCGCGGGTATGGTCGGTGGTCTTGGTGTAGGAAGGATCACAGCCGTGGTCGGCGGTGACCATCAGGATGTCCCCTTCCCGCATTCCGGGGAGGAAGTCAGCCAGGAACCGGTCGAACTCGGTGGCGGCGGCGGCGTAGCCTGCCACATCGCGGCGGTGTCCGTACAGCATATCAAAGTCCACCAGGTTGACAAAGGCCAGGCCCTCGAAGTCCCGGGTCTGCAGCGCCTTGGTGAAGGCAATGCCGTTGGTGTTGCCGGTGGTCTTGATCTTTTCGGTGACGCCTTCGCCATCAAAAATATCAAAGATCTTGCCGACCGCAATGACGTCCTTGCCCGCGTCCTTCAGCAGGTCCAGCATGGTGGCACGGGGCGGCTTCAGGCTCAGATCGTGCCGGTTGGTGGTGCGGTAGAAGGTGTCCGCAGTACGGCCCAGGAAGGGGCGTGCGATGACACGGCCCACGCCGTATTCGCCCTTGAGCATCTCGCGGGCAATTTCGCAGTAACGGTACAGTTCGTGCACCGGCACCAGCTCCTCATTGGCCGCCACCTGGAACACGCTGTCGGCGCTGGTGTAGACAATGAGGGCATTCTCCCGCATGGCCTGCTCGCCATAGTCCTTCAGCACCTGGGTGCCGGAGTAGGGCTTGTTGCACAGCACCTTGTGGCCGGTCTTCTCCTCAAATTCGTGAATGAGACTGTCCGGGAAGCCGTCCGGGAAGGTGGGCAGCGGCTTGGGGCTGACCACGCCGGCGATCTCCCAGTGACCGATGGTGGTATCCTTGCCCATGCTCTGCTCCTGCAGGCGGGCAAAGGCACCGATGGGGGCATCCGTCTTTTCCCCGGCGGTCACGCCGTCCAGGTTGAACATTCCCAGCCGGCGCAGGTTGGGGCAGTTGAAGTTGGGGTGCTTTGCAATGGCACCCAGCGTATTGGTGCCCTCATCGCCAAATGCGGCGGCATCCGGCTCTGCGCCGATGCCAAAGCTGTCCAGAACGATCAGAAAAACACGTTTTTCCATATGCGATTTACTCCATTTTCTTCCGGAGATCCCCGGAGCGTTCCGTTTGTTTCTGATTACCATTATAAGCAAATCCGCGCGCAGATGCAAGAACTTTCTCCGGGCGCAGATCCTTGGTCATTTTCGCCAAAATGTTCGTCATTTTATTCACAAGTTCATCTCATAAACAAACGTTTCCACGTTCTTTTTTGTCCTTTTCCAGCAAAGAAGCCTTAGCCGTCGAAAAAATTCTTTCCATGGCGAAACTTTTTCTTGCCCTATTGTATCCATCTGATTATAATAGTAGGTGGTAAAGTTTTGGATTTGAAACTTACCGCGTGGTTTTTACCATCTGTACGGGATTTTTCCGTTGGTCGTGCGCGGCTGTCTGCATGGCAGCAGACGGTCTGCCGCAAAATAGAGAATGGAATAGCTGGAGGTAAAGTATATGAGAAAAACAAAGATCATCTGCACCCTGGGTCCTTCCACCGATAAGGAAGGCGTCCTGCGCGAGCTGGTTGCAAACGGCATGAACGTAGCCCGTTTCAACTTCTCCCACGGTTCTCACGAGGAGCACCTGGGCCGCCTGGAAAAGCTGAAGGCCATCCGGGAAGAGCTGGGCAAGCCGGTCGCTGCCCTGCTGGACACCAAAGGCCCTGAGATCCGCCTGAAGGACTTCAAGAACGGCACCGAAATGCTGGAAGCCGGCCAGATGTTCACCTTGACCACCCGCGATGTGGAAGGCACCAAGGAGATCTGCTCCATCACTTATAAGGATCTGCCCCAGGACGTGCAGCCCGGCGGCACCATCATGCTGGATGACGGCCTGATCAAACTGCAGATCCAGACCGTGAACGATACCGACATCGTCTGCACTGTGCTGAACAACGGCAAGATCAAGAACAAGAAGGGCGTCAACGTGCCCGGTGTGCATCTGTCCATGCCGTATATGAGCCAGCGCGACAAGGACGATATCATCTTCGGCATCGAGCAGGGCTTTGATTTCATCGCTGCTTCCTTCGTGCGCACCGCACAGGATGTGTACGATATCCGCAACCTGCTGAACGAGTACGACTCCAACATCCGCATCATCGCCAAGATCGAGAACCGTGAGGGTGTGAACAACATCGACAGCATCTTGGCTGCCGCCGACGCCGTCATGGTGGCCCGCGGCGACCTGGGCGTCGAGATCGACTTTACCGAGCTGCCCGGCATCCAGAAGAACATCATCGAGCGTTCCTTCTCCTTCGGCAAGCCCATCGTCACCGCTACCCAGATGCTGGACAGCATGATGGTGAACCCCCGCCCCACCCGCGCCGAGATCTCGGACGTGGCAAACGCCATCTACGACGGCACCTCTGCCATCATGCTGTCCGGTGAGACCGCTGCCGGTGCCTACCCCGTGGAGGCCCTTAAGACCATGTCCGCCATCGCCGAGCGTACCGAGACCGAGAACCATGCCCGCGTGGAGTACCTGACCGAGGCCACCAACGGCAAGATCAGCGTGAGCGATGCGACCGCACACGCCGCCTGCCTGACCGCCAAGGACGTGAACGCCGCTGCCATCGTCACTGTGTCCGAGTCCGGCACCACTGCCCGCCTGCTGAGCAAGTACCGCCCGCAGCAGCCCATCATCGCCTGCGTCATGAAGGAGCAGGTGCAGCGTCAGCTGTCCCTGAGCTGGGGCATCACTTCCCTGATGATGCCTCTGGCCCACAGCACCGATGAGCTGATCGAGATGTCCACCTCTCTGGCCAAGGAGAACGGCTACCTGCACAACGGCGAGCTGGCCGTGGTCACCGCCGGCGTGCCCGTGGGCGTTTCCGGCACCACCAACATGATCAAGATCCATATGGTGGGCAACTGCCTGGCCACCGGCGTGGGTGTCGGCCCGGAAAAAGCCGATATGAGCAATGCCTCCGGCAAGGCCTGTGTCTGCCGCACGCTGGAAGAGGTCCGCGCCAAGTTCAAGCCCGGCATGGTGCTGGTGGTACCTTCCACCAACAATGAGCTGATGGACTTCGTCCGCGATGCCGCCGCTCTGGTGGTCGAGGAGCCGGGCCTGAACAGCCACGCCGCCATCGTCGGCAAGGCTCTGCAGAAGCCCACCGTTGTGGGTGCCGCCGGTGCCACCAGCCACATCCGTGACGGTCTGGTCATCGCCGTGGACTGCGCACACGGCAGTGTGCAGCGCCTGCAGGCCTGAGAGTGAGGTGCCGCAGATGGAACGCATTGCAAGTTTCTGCGTGGATCACACCAAGCTGGAACGCGGGATGTATCTGAGCCGTCAGGACGGCGATGTGCTGACCTGGGACATCCGCATGAAGAAGCCCAACCAGGGCGATTACCTGACCACCGGTGCCGCCCATACGCTGGAGCACCTGTTTGCCACCTATGCCCGCAACAGCGCTTATCAGCACGGCGTGATCTATGTCGGCCCCATGGGCTGCCGCACCGGCTTTTACCTGCTGACCCGGGGGCTGACCCCCGCCGAAGCGCTGGCACTGACCGTGGATTCTTTCCGCTTCATGGCCGCATTTGAGGGGGATATCCCCGGTGCCAGTGAAGTGGAATGTGGCAACTACCGCGACATGGATCTGCCCGCTGCCAAGGCAGAGGCCGCCGCGATGCTGCCTGTGCTGGAAGCACTGACTGCAGAAGATCTGCACTACTGATCCGACCCGCTGAACACAAAACGCACCTGCAATGGATTTTGCAGGTGCGTTTTTTCAACCCTCTCCGTCACCGCTGCACGATACCAGCTCTCCCGAAGGGAGAGCTTTCTTTGTATGGTCCGGAAAAGCAAGAACCTCTCCCTTCCAGGAGAGGTCCATCCGGCAAAACAGCGGAACCGTGTTCCTTTTAAATCAGGCCCAGTGCCCGGAACTCTTTTGCAATGCCGTCCTCGTACACCGATGGGGCAATGCGGTCGCAGAGCTTTTTCAGGCTCTCGGAGCCGTTCGCCATGCAGACACTGACGCCTGCCGCATTGGTCATCTGCAGGTCATTGTCGCTGTCCCCAAAGCCGATGGTATCCGCCAAAGGCTTCTTCAAGTACTGGCAGATGGCCTGGATGCCCGTGCCCTTATCAAATTTGCGGTTGATGAGTTCGCCGTTCACCATACCGCCGCCCAGTTCATCCAGCTTGCTTTCGCAGAACACGAACTGATCTTCATACAGCCGCTTGGCCTCGTCCAGATCCTGCTCCTGTTCTGCGATGAACACGATCTTATAGATCGGTTCCCCCTTGTAGTCCTCCAGCGTATTGATGGTCATGCCGTCTTCCATGGCCTTGCGCCACCGTTCCGCTTCACTGTTCAGCGGCTTTCCGTCCGCCTGCGGAATGCGCCAGCGCCGGATCATCTGCATTCCGCCGTAAGTAGCGTCCCGGGCTTCCAGCGTGCATTCTACGCCGTGGCGTTCCAGCGCAGCCCGCACACCTGCGGCCTGCTCCGGCTCCATCGGGATATTCACCAACACCTTGCCGTCGCACAGCACATAACCGCCTGCACTGCAGATGCTGCCATCAAACAGGCCGTATTCCAGCAGCGGCTGGGTCATGCGCAGGTTGCGGCCGGTGCACAAAAACAGCTTGTGGCCGTTGGCCCTGGCCTGCCGCAGAGCGTTCTGCGTGCTCTCCGGGATCAGCGCACTGCCCGGCGGCAGAAGGGTGCCGTCAATGTCCAGAAAAATCAGTTTTTGCTTCATGCTTCCTCCCGGCTCAGATCGAGCCGCGCTCTACAACAGTATACCCCAGGGTCGTCTGCCGCACCGGGGCATTCGGTTCTGCCTGTTCCAGCATCTGCAGCAGCATTCGGGCAGCTTCCTCCCCCACCTGCTTCTGATAAAAGCGCACGGTCGTCAGCCCCGGCTCTACAACGTCGCCGACCCAGCTGTCGCCGATGCCTGCCAGACTCACCTGCTGCCCCACCGTGCGTCCCGCTTTTTTCAGGGCACGCATGGCACCCAGCGCCACTGTATCCGTCACGCAGACCACGCCGTCCAGATTCGGGCAGCAGGTCAGTAGCTCGGTCATACAGCGTTCGCCCTCCTCCATGGTAAAGGCCGAACAGCAGATGCGGGGCAGCTGGCTGCCGTCCATCCCGGCAGCATTCATGGCATCCTGCACACCTTGGCGGCGGGCTATGCCGGTGGCCTGATCCCGCTCCGTGCCGCCGATGTATACCAGTTGTTTCCGCCCACGCTGGAGCATCCGCTCTGCCAGCTCCCGGGCCGCACTGCGGTCATCGTTGTACACACAGGGCACATCCGGGAAGCGCTGGCCGGTGACCACCAGCGGCACCCGGCAGTTCTTGAAGGCTCTGGCCAGCTGGGGGGAATAGTAGCTGCCCATCAGGATAATGCCCGCCACATGATTGCGCTGCATGGCGGTCAGATACCCCAGCTCCCGCTGTTCATCCAGCTCAGTATTCCCCAGCAGCATGAGATAATTCCGGGCATCCAGTTCGCTGGCAATGCCGGCGGTGAGCTGCCCTACGGACTGGGAACTGATGCTGGGTGCAATGACGCCCACCTGATTCACCCGTCCGGTACGCAGAGTCTGTGCTGCCGTATCCGGGCGATAGCCGGTTTTTTCCACCACTTCCCGGATGACGGCGCGTTTTTGTTCGCTGAGCGGCCCGCCATTCAGATAGCGGCTGACTGCCGCACTGGATACTCCTGCCATTTTTGCAATATCACTGATGGTCATTGCACTGCTTTCCCCTCTTGTTCTTTCCGGTTGTAAACGTTTTCAATCCTATTATATGCCGCTTTTCCGCTTCCTGCAAGATGCGTTATTCCCGGTTTTGTGCCGGGATCCTCCGCAAAATTTTAGGAACCCTGTACAAATTTTGCAGCTGTGCGGCAAAGAAATCCAACTTTTTCCCCAGTTCAGCGGAATTACAGCATTCCCATGCCGCATCCCCGCAGTGCCAGCCCCAGTACAAGCACCACCAGCAGCCCCACCACCATGGAACGGTTGCCTGCAGTCTGCCGGGACCTCTTTTTCCGGCGCGGATCGCTGCCGGAGGCCGTCCGCCGGCCGGCCGAACCGGTATTGCTTCGCTTTCCGGGGTTGTTCCGGGAGGTCTTTGCCGCCGTTTTCTGCGTTCTGCCCGCAGGCTTTGCAGCCTGCCGGGTGCGCTCTGCCGGGCGGGTCTGCGGTTCAATGGGCGTTTTGGCTCCGCAGCGTGCCAGAAAGTTTTCGGCTTCCCGGTAATACTGCGCCAGTTCGGTCTCCCGGAGTGCTGTGCCTGCATAGCCTTCTTCCAGCGCCTCCACGGCTTCGTTGAAGCGGAGCGCTGCCTGTGCCGCATCGGATGCGTCCGCGGCATGGGCGGCTTCGTTGCGGGCCGTCCGCACTGCATTGCAGGCGTGCCGCGCCGCGCCCGGCCTTGCTGTATTTCCCAACAGATCCAGCGGCTTGGCCGCATTCGTTTCCGGATCCAGCAGCACCCGCATACACAGGGTGGTATCCAGCTGTTGCCAGTTATTTTTCCCGCTCAGATCCGGCATCCGGTCGTAGTAGTCCGGGTCTTCCTTCCGGCGCTGTGCAATGTGCCGGAGCAGCGCGTCCAGACTGTGGCTGCCGGGCTTCTGCTCCCAGTGCCAGCGCAGGAGCTTCCGGCTGATTTCGTCACAGGCCGCTTTGATCTCAAATGCCGCCTGCAATGCTTCGTCCTGCATGGTGTACATCCTTTCCTCTTGTCTGCGCAAAAAGCGGAGGAAGCCTACGCTTCCTCCGCCCAAGCCGTTTTTACAGCATAAACTGATAATAGATGAATCCGCACAATGCCACGCCCGCACACACAATGGCGGTAATGGGCGGCACCCAGCGGATCAGGGTCTCGGCCACGCTGTCCCGCTCGTCTTCGCTGTCCTCTTCGTCATCGGGCGCAGCCTCCTGCACCGGCGAAGCCGCCGCAGGAAAGTCCGCATCGGACACAGCCGGGATCACTCTGGTTCCGTCATCCGGCCCCTGAGCCGGATCCCGGAGGGCCGCCGCGCCCATCACACGGGTATGTTCCTCCCCTGCAGCAGGCTGTGCTGCCGGGGCATATCCGCGGCTTCCCAGGATCCGGGTCGGTTCTTCGCCCGGCTGCGGCGCGGCTCCCAGGATCCGGGTCGCCGCCTCGGCCGGTTCTGCCGGCGCATTCAGCGGCGTATCCAGCTCCTGCGCTTCCTCCGGTTCCTGCGGCTGCAGCAGCGTGTTCAGCGCGTTCTGCAGCAGGATGCGGTCACTGCCGCACTCACTGCAGTACACGGTGTCTTCCTCCTTGGGGTGGAAGGCACCGCAGGCGCAGTACCAGCCATTCTCGAACACCTGCGGCTGATACTTCAGGCCGGTACGGTTCATCCGGGCTTCCAGCGCCTTTTCCAGGTCCGGGCCAAGGCGGCGGGGGGCCGGCAGGCGCACCCGCTTGATCTTATCCAGATTCACCTTGCGCTTCTCGCTGTACACACTGCACAGGGAGACATCCACACTGGTGATGGCCTTTTCGGTGATGAAGACGGCATCGTCCATGCCGAAGGTCTCCCCGGGCTTGACGCTCAGATCCTGATACTCGAACTGATCCTCACACAGGACGACTCCGTCCACACCCTTGCACTTGAAGTGGATCACCAGGGCTGTCAGAGTCACCTTGGAGATGTTCTTGAAGGTCAGGCAGACTGCGTGTTCCCCGCTCACATCGCCCTTGAGCAGCTCCACGCAGACAAACTGCACCGGGCTGCCCGGGGTATAATAGTTGGCGCGCGTCCGTGCGACCAGATTAAAATTTTCCTCCACGACACTCGCTCCTTTCGGTCGTTATTCGTCCCGGTCCTCCGGCTTGGACACCGGCTCTGCCGGCATCTGCTCTGCCGGCTCTGCGGTCTCGGCCGCTTCCGCCGGTTCTGCAGGCTCCGCCGGGGCGGCCTGTACGGTCTGTTCCGGCTTCGGCTCGTCGCCCTCACGCGGCGGCAGCGTACCGCCCGCCATGATGGTGTTGAACTCCTGCTCGTTGAGCTTCTCCCGCTCCATCAGGGCCTGTGCCAGTGCGTGCAGCTGATCGATGTGCTCGGTCAGGGTGCGGCGGCAGGTCTCATAGGCCTCGTCAATGATATCGCGCATCTCGCCGTCGATCTCGGCGGCGGTGGTCTCGCTGTAGCCCTTGCCCTGGCCGAGGTCACGGCCCAGGAAGGTCTCCTCCTGAGAGGTACCGTAGACCACGGGGCCAAGACGCTCGGAGAAGCCGTATTTGGTGATCATCTGGCGGGCAATGTTGGTGGCCTGCTGCAGGTCGTTGGAAGCACCCGTGGAGATGTCTTCCAGGATCAGCTGCTCAGCCACACGGCCGCCTAGGCTGGACACGATGTCCTCGAACATCTCGCCCTTGGTCACATAGCTGCGGTCCTTCTCAGGCAGATACATGGTGTAGCCGCCGGCCTGGCCGCGGGGGATGATGGTGATCTCATGCACGCGGGGGTGATGCTTGCAGTAGAAACCTGCCACCGCGTGGCCCGCTTCGTGGTAAGCGGTCAGCTTCTTTTCCTCGGGGGTCACGACACGGCTCTTCTTTTCGGGGCCGGCCATGACCTTCATGGATGCTTCCTCGATGTCCTCCATCGTGATGGCCTTGCGGCTGCGGCGGGCTGCCAGCAGAGCAGCCTCGTTGACCAGGTTTTCCAGGTCTGCGCCGGCAAAACCGGCGGTGCGCTGGGCGATGACCTTCAGGGACACATCCGGTGCCAGAGGCTTGTTCTTGGTGTGAACTTTCAGGATCTCTTCGCGGCCCTTGACGTCCGGCAGGCCCACATAGACCTGACGGTCAAAGCGGCCGGGACGAAGCAGTGCCTTATCCAGAATGTCCGCACGGTTGGTGGCCGCCATGACGATGATGCCATCGTTGGCTTCAAAGCCATCCATCTCCACCAGCAGCTGGTTCAGGGTCTGCTCGCGTTCATCGTGTCCGCCGCCCAGACCGGCACCGCGCTGACGGCCCACTGCATCGATCTCATCGATGAAGATGATGCAGGGCATGGACTTCTTGGCCTTGTCAAACAGATCGCGCACACGGGATGCGCCGACGCCGACGTACATCTCCACGAAGTCCGAACCGGAGATGGAGTAGAACGGCACACCGGCCTCACCGGCACAGGCACGGGCCAGCAGGGTCTTGCCGGTACCCGGAGGGCCTACCAGCAGCACGCCGTGGGGGATGCGGGCACCGAGGGTGTTGAACTTGTCGGGGCTTTTGAGGAACTCCACGACCTCTTTCAGTTCTTCCTTTTCCTCATCCTCACCGGCCACATCGGCAAAGGTCGCCGTCTTTTTGTTCTCGTGTTCGTCCTTCACCTTGGCTTTGCCCACATTCATGATGCCGCCGCCGGCACCGCCGCCGCGCATCATGGAGAACAGCAGGAAGCCGGTGCAGCCCAGCATGGCCAGATAGAACAGGATCTCCAGCCAGGGCACGCTCTCCTTCACCGGGGTGTAATCGTACACCATCGGCGCATCCGGGTTCGCCGCATTGTATGCCTCGATGTAATCGTTGACATACTTGACGAACATAGACGCATAGGGCAGCTTATAGCGCACCGTCACCGTGCCGTCGCTGTTCTGCTGCACGCCGGTGCTGTCCGAAGAGGAAGAGAACATCCCGGACAGCAGCCCGCCCGTGGACTGCACGGTGTTCTGGGTGCTGGCATCCGGCAGGGCGATCTTGCCCTCCTTCAGGTTCATGGTCAGCACGCCGGTGTTCAGGTCCAGCGTGAACTTGGTCACCTGCAGGTTTTCAAAGTACTGAACCGCTGTGGAATACGCCATGGAGGACGAGCTGCCGCTGTCGCTGCTGCCGCCCAGCACAGACCACACCATCAGCACGGCAGCAAGGGCCAGTGCCAGGATCAGCGGGTTCAGACGAGGTTTTCTCGGTTGCAAAAAAATCAACTCCAGTTCTGGATGAATTTTGTTCGAAGCTTACTTTTCGTAGACTTCGGGCTTGAGCACGCCCACATAGGGCAGATTGCGGTACTTTTCGTCGTAGTCCAGGCCATAGCCCACCACGAACTCGTCCGGCACCTGGAAGCCCTCGTAGTCGGGCTGGATGTCTGCCTTGCGGCGGCTGGGCTTGTCCAGGATGGTGCAGATCTTCACGGAATTGGGATTGCGCATTTTGAGCATGGGCACCAGGTTGGACAGGGTGATGCCGGTATCCAGGATATCCTCCACGATCAGCACATCCTTGCCGGACAGATCGCCGTCCAGGTCCTTGATGATCTTGACCAGGCCGCTGCTGGTGGTGTTGCTGCCGCCGTAGCTGGACACGACCATAAAATCGATGCTGCAGGGAATGCTCACTGCACGCATCAGGTCCGCCATAAAGACCACCGAGCCTTTCAGGATGGAGACCAGCACGAGGTTCTTGCCCTCATAATCCCTGCTGATCTGTGCGCCCAGCTCCGCGACCTTTGCCTTGAGTGCTTCTTCCGAGACCAGAACGGTCTTGATGTCATCGTTCATGCTCATGATATTCTTCCTCCTATGTTTCAACGTTTGTTTCCAGTTCCAGGATCCATTTGCTCTCTGCATCCGCCGCGAGGCCATCGGCAAAGCCTGCCCCGCATACCCACAGCACCTGGCTGCCGGATGCCAGCAGCGGCAGCCCGCCGCGCAGTTCTTCCGGGATCCCCGCTTCGTTCATCCATTTGCGCAGCGGCTTGCTGATGCCGCGCCCTGCCGGACGGAAGCGGTCTCCCGGCTGACGGCAGCGCAGCACAAGCTTGGGGTATAACGTAGTTATTCTAGCATAATCTGCCTGATTTTTTAAGTCTTTTTTATGAACGACCTGTATTTTTTCTTCAAAATTCCGCTCAAACCGGGTCACTTTCAGGTTTTTGTTTCCCGGCAGGACATAAACCGCCTGTTTTTCCGGGCAGAATTCCATCGGCGGGAAGGAAGCGGGGCGCGGCAGCTCTTCCTCCCGCCACAACAGGCCGTCCCGGGCGCAGAAGCGCACCCGTCCGGTCAGCTGCACGGCACCGCTGCCCTGCCGCACCAGTGCTGCCAGCAGCTGAACGTATTTTTCCTCTGCATCCCGCACCGGCGAAAGCAGACTGTGGAGCGCAGTCTCCAGAATCAGGGCGTCTGCCGCCTGCAGGGGGCCAAGCCGGAACACCGGCTGTCCCTTCTGCAGCGCTGCACGCACAGCTGCCGGGACGGCTGGTTCCGGTTCCGCCGACAGCCGGGCATCCATCAGCAGCTGTCCGGCCTGCCGGGCAAAATAAGCTTCCGCCCGGCCCGCCTTTTCACAGAACCGTGCCAGATTTTCCACGGCCGCACGATTCACGCTTTCCAGCGCCGGGACGGCATGATGCCGCAGGCGGTTGCGGGCATAAACATCCGTGTCGTTCGTCTCATCCTGCACCCAGGCAAGGGCATTTTCCCGGCAGACCGCTTCGGTCTCCGCCCGGGTCAGGCAGAGCAGCGGCCGCAGGCTGCGGCCATTTTTCGGCAGGATCCCCGCCGCACCGTGCAGGCCGGTCCCCCGCGCCAGCCGGAACAGCAGGGTCTCTGCCTGGTCATTTGCAGTATGGGCGGTCGCGAGGGCATCTATCCCCTCCCGGCACAGCTGCGCAAAACAGGCATACCGCAGGCGGCGCGCCCAATCCTCGCTGGCATGGGGCGGCGGTGCACCCACCGCGTCCTGCATCTCTGCAGCGCGGAATACCCGCACCGGCACCCCCAGCCGGGCACACGCTGCCCGGACAAACGCCTCGTCCCGGTCTGCCAGTTCGCCCCGCAGGCCGTGGTTCACATGGCAGACGGAAAGGGTGTACCCGAATTCCGGCTGCAGCTGCAGCAGCAGCGTCAGCAGCGCCATGCTGTCGGCCCCGCCGGACACCGCCGCCGCCAGATGCAGCGGCTGGCCGGGCGTCAGAAGCCCTTCCCGCAGACAGTATTCCCGCACCTTCGTGCGGCAGAGTTCGTTTGCATTCATCGGTTTATCGCTTGAAATCCACATCCATAAAGCGGGTATGGGCGCCATCCCAGCCCAGCGGCACCGTGCTGGTCTCACCGTGGCGATTCTTTGCCACGATACACTCTGCGGTGTCTGCGTCCACTTCCGGTCCCTCCGAATTCTGGCTGGCGTAGTAGGCTTCGCGGTACAGGAACAGAACGCAGTCGGCGTCCTGCTCGATGGAGCCGGAATCTCGCAGATCGGACAGCTGCGGGCGGTGGCTGGAATTGTTGCCCTGTTTTTCCACTGCACGGGACAGCTGGCTCAGCGCGATGATGGGCACGTTCATTTCCTTGGCCATGATCTTCAGGTTCCGGGTGATGGAACTGATCTCCTGCACGCGGTTCTCGGTGCGCTGGCCGGTGGTCATCAGCTGCAGATAGTCGATGACGATCAGGCCCACGTTGGGGCGGCTGGGATCCTGGTTCACCCGGCGGATCTTCGCCTTCATCTCCGCGATCGTAATGCCGGAAGTGTCATCCATATAGATCGGTGCGTCATGCAGTTTTTCAGTGGCCAGGGCCAGATACTCCCAATCTTCGGCACGCAGGGCACCGGTGCGGAAGGCCTGGCTGTCGATGCCGGCCTCTGCCGACAGGATGCGGTTGGTCAGCTGCTCCTTGGTCATTTCCAGACTGAAGATGGCCACCGGCACCTTCTGCTGCATGGCCACGCGGGTGGCGATGTTCAGTGCAAAACTGGTCTTGCCCATACCAGGGCGGGCGGCCAGAATGATAAGATCGCCGCGGCCCAGGCCGGTCAGCACCGTATCCAGCAGGCGGAATCCGGTCGGGATGCCCTTGTACTTGTCGGCATCCGGGCCGCTGATCTTCTGCAGATTGGTCAGGGTCTCCACCATGCTGGAGGAAAGCGGCGTCAGTGCGCTGGAATCCCGGCCGGAGCGGATCTCATAGATGCGCTGTTCGGCGTTTTCCAGCAGCAGGTCGGCATCCGGCTCATCCCCGGCGTCCTGCAGGATGTCCTTGGCCACATCCATCAGCTGGCGCACCCGGTATTTTTCCTGCACGATCTGCGCATAGGCCTTCACATTGGAAATGCTGGGCACCGTCTCGGCCAGACCGGTCAGATAGACCTTGGCATCATCTGCGCTGGGGAACACGCCGTCCGAAATGACGGCATCCAGCAGGGTGACGAAGTCGATGGTCTGATCGTTGGTGAACAGCCGCAGCATCTCGGAATAGATCTGCGCGTTCTGCCGGGTGTAGAACATCTCCGGCTTGAGGATCTCCACCAGGTCGGTCAGCGTATCCGGCTTGAGCAGCACAGCACCCAGCACACTCTGCTCGGCCTGCAGATTGTACGGCAGGCTGATGCCCACACTTTCCAGATTCAGTTCATTGGAATAATGTCGTTCGTTCGGCATGGTCCTTTATCCTTTTGCATTGTTGTCGTATCCGTCCAGAAACAGGCCGTCCACAATATTGCAGAACACCTCCGGCTGCCTGAGCGGATGTGCTCTGCCTTTCCACCACATGGTCGTGCGGCTGGCGGAAAGCACCCGGACTTCCCCGTTTTTCAGGGTATAGGTCACGGTCAGTTCCGGGTCTGTGGTGTCCGGCGCCCCCAGCTTATAGTTCAGCAGGTTGGCCGCTTTGACCAGCAGCTCAACATTCTCAGTGTCCGTGACCGTAACGGAACCGCTGTCCAGGCTCACCAGGGTGACGCTCTGCACATCCTCCGCCTTGGGCAGCCCCAGCAGCGGCACTCCATACAGGCCGATCCAGACCGCTGACGCGATCAGCACCGACAGCACCACGGTCAGCAGGGTCTGCAGCCACGCGGAATGTTTCTTCTGTACTTGCTTCATTTTCCGTTCCTCCCGGAAAAGCCAAAAAGCGCCCCCTGCTTTGAGGGGGCGCAGACAGCAGACAGATCAGGCCTGTTCCACTTCCACCTGAACCTTGAAGGAAGCGACCACGCCAACGTGCAGGCGAACCTTGCCGTTGAACACGCCGGCCTCCTTGATGTCCTTGGTTTCCAGTTCGATCTTCTTCTTATCGATGGCTGCACCGGCCAGCTGAGACAGCGCCTCAGCCACTTCCTTGCCGGTGACCTTGCCGTGCAGACGGCCGGATGCGCCGCCCTTGGCCTTGATGGTGACAGTCTTGCCCTCGATCTTGGCAGCCAGCTCCTTGGCGGCAGCCACGGTCTCTGCTTCATGGAAATCGGCAGCAGCTTCCTTGCTGCGGGCCACGTTCACAGCGCTGGCATCGGCCACAGCCGCCAGCTTGCGCGGAAACAGATAGTTGCGGGCGTAGCCGTCCGAGACCTCATGGATCTCGTCCTTTTTGCCGATGCCCTTGATATCCTGCTTGAGAATCACTTTCATGTTTATCCCTCACTTTTCACCGGAAAACCGGTGCAGTTCTTGTACTTTATAGTATAGCGCATTTGTCGCTTTTGGGCAAGAGGGGATGCAAATGATACACCGTCTGTGGCGGCATGATGGGCGTGCGCGATGAAGATTTGCTTTGCAAAATGATGTACGCCTGCGGGCGTAATAACCCTCTCAGTCAAAACCTACCGGTTTTGCCAGCTCCCCCGAAGGGGGAGCTTTTTCAAATCGGAGAAACGAGAAAAAAGCGTGAAGCGAAGCGGCTAGCTTTTTTCCGGTTCGACCTCTCCTTTGGGGTTGAAAAGGGCGAGCAGCCCCTTTCTCGTGGGTCCAGCGCGTCGAAATCGCTGGCACTTTTCTGGTTCTCTTTTGGTGCCAAAAGAGAACATCTCCCGTCGGCAATGCCTTTTGCAAAAGGCCTAAAGCATAATCCACGCGACCGCTCTCTTGCGGGAAGCATTACCCCAGCTCTTTTGCCGCTACGTCCAAGGCCGCCTCGATGACCTTATCCATGTCGTAGTACTTGTACTCACCCAGACGTCCGCCGAAGATCACGCCGTCCTCCGCATCGGCCAGCTTCTTATACTCTGCGTACAGAGCGCCGTTTTTCTCATCGTTGACCGGATAATACGGCTCATCGCCCTTTTTCCATTCGGTGCTGTATTCCCGGCTGATGACCGTCTTGGGCTGGGTGCCGAACTCAAAGTGCTTGTGCTCGATGATGCGGGTGTAGGGGGTCTCGGCATCGGTGTAGTTCACCACGGCGTTGCCCTGATAGTTGTCGGTGTCCAGCACCTCGGTCTCAAAGCGGACGCTGCGGTACTGCAAAGCCCCCAGACGGTAGTCAAAATAGGCATCCACCGGGCCGGTGTACACCACCTTGTCGGCCAGGGCGTTCAGCGCCTCCCGGTCAGCCAGATAGTCCACATTCAGGCGCACCTCGGTGCCGTCCAGCATTTTTTCCACCATGGCCGTGTAGCCGCCGTTGGGAATGCCCTGATACAGCGCATTGAAATAGTTGTCATCATAGGTGAACCGGACCGGCAGGCGCTTGATGATGAAGGCCGGCAGCTCAGTGCAGGGGCGGCCCCACTGCTTGCCGGTGTAGCCCTTGATGAGCTTTTCGTAGATATCGGTGCCCACCAGGCTGATGGCCTGCTCTTCCAGATTCTGCGGATCGGTGATGCCGGCTTCCGCCCTCTGCTGTTCGATCTTGGCCTTGGCTTCCGCCGGGGTCACCACGCCCCACATCTTGTTGAAGGTGTTCATGTTGAAGGGCAGATTGTAGATCTCGCCGTGGTAGTTCGCCACCGGGCTGTTGGTGTAGCGGTTGAACTCCGCAAACTGATTCACATACTGCCACACGGCCTTGTTGTTGGTGTGGAAGATGTGGGCACCGTAGCGGTGCACGTTGATGCCCTCCACCGCCTCGGTGTAGATATTGCCGGCAATGTGTCCTCGCTTGTCGATGACAAGGCATTTCTTTCCGGCCTTTTTTGCTTCATGGGCAAACACCGCACCGTACAGGCCGGCACCCACGATCAGGTAATCATACTGTTTCATGGTCAGATCCTCTCAAAATCATTCGGTTCCGCTCTTTTTCTGGGATGTCCAATAGGCATCGATGGCGGTCTCCATGCGGGAACGTGCTGCTTCCGGGGTAATGTGCTTGAGCTGTGCCGCCGCCATGGTCTGGTGGCCGCCGCCGCCCAGGCTCTCCATGATGACCTGCACGTTGACGGCCCCCAGACTGCGGGCGGAAATGTTTACGCCGGTGCCCACCTGGACCGCCACAAAGCTGGCATCCACGCCCTGAATGGTCAGCAGATCGTTGGCTGCCTGCGCCACGGCCACCCGGGCTTCCGGCGGCACCTCACCGCTTACCGAAATGGCGCAGTTTTTATACATCTGTGCCTTTTCCACCAGATCTGCCTTGGCGTTGTATTCCACCATGCTCACATCGAAGAGCTGTCGCACCCGCTCAGTCTCCGCACCATAGCGGCGCAGCGCTGCAGCGGCTTCAAAGGTACGCACGCCGGTATGCAGCGTAAAGTCCCTTGTATCCAGCATAATGCCGGACAGCAGGCCTTCGGCTTCCACCCGGTTGGGTTTGTCATCCCGATCGCCCACATACTGCAGCAGTTCCGTGACCAGCTCGCTGGCCGAAGAAGAATACGGCTCGTGGCAGACCAGGGCGGGATTTTCGATGTAGCCCACGCCCTTGCGGTGGTGGTCGATGACGGCCACCTTGCCGCACTTTTCCAGGATCTCCCGGCTCTCCACAAGGCCCACCTGGTATGTATCCACCACCACGCACAGGGTGCGCTTGGAGATGATGGGCAGAGCGTCCTTCGGGTCAATGAAGTCGTCCCGCTGGCCCGCCTTGCACAACGCATCGATCAGGCTGCCCGCCAGCGTGGCGTCCCGCCGGACGGCGATGACCGCCGGGACATCGCAGATCTTGCAGATGCGCAGGACACCTTCGGCAGAGCCGATGGCGTCCAGATCACTCATACGGTGGCCCATGATGACCACATGATCGGCTTCCTTGATGAGTTTGACCAGCTGGTCGGCCACGATGCGGCTGCGCACCTTGCTGCGCTTTTCCACGCCGTGGCTGACGCCGCCGTAGAAGATGAATCCATCCGGCGTCATTTCAGCGGCCTGGTCACCGCCGCGCCCCTGCGCCATGTCCAGTGCTTCCACTGCCATATCCTGCGCTTCCCGCAGGGTCTTGGCACCGCGGCCAATGCCGATGGAAAGGGACAGATTCACGCTGGGATCCAGAGCACGGATCTTATCCAGCACATCATAGCCGCGCTTGGCAAACTGTTCCAGCTGGCGCTCTTCCACCACCGCGATGTAGCGGCCGCTGGCCACCCGGCGCAGGAAGCCGTTGCCCCGGCCGATCATCTCTTCCAGAATGCGGTTGATGCCTTCCAGCAGACGGGCACGCTCGCTGTCCAGCATATCGCCGAACACATCATCGTAGCCGTCCACCAGGAAGACCAGATAGCCCGGGCGGCTGGCCTTGTACTCAGTCTCGATGCGGCGCAGGGCGGTCTCTTCGTTCAGCACCAGCAGGGTCATGCACTCCGCCCCGCCGGGCACCGTGGAACTGTGCACGCTCCAGAAGCCGTCCGCCAGGGTCAGCAGCTGACCGGCCGGAGTGCGGCACTGCTGCAGATCCAGACCCGGCAGCACTTTCTGCACCCGGCTGACCAGTACTTCCGCGCCGCCGAGAATGCGGGCGCAGAATTCCGCATTGTACCACAGCACCGTCTCGCCGGACAGCAGCGCCGCCGGCTGGGACAGCTGTTCCAGGCTGAATTTTGCCTTGGACTTTTCAAAATTGCGGCCGCGGATCCAGCGCACGACCCAATTGCGCAGTCTGTAGCGGAACACCGCCGCCCAGATGCCCCACAGGATCATCAGGATCAGCAGCAGCGGCCAGATCTTCGGGCGCTGGATCAGCAGGACAAGGACCAGAAGCGCACACAGCGCTGCCAGACTTGCCGTCAGCATTTCCATCGTCCATCTTGGTTTTTGTTTCATGAGCAACTGCCTCCCCGATCAAATGCTGTGCCGGCCCGGGTCAGACCTCCATCAGGATGGGCAGGATCATCGGGCTGCGCTTGGTGCGCCGGTAGATATAGCTGCTCAGCGCCTCGCGCACGCGGGTCTTGACGCTGTTCCAGTCGCGGACGTGTTCGTCCACGCAGCGCTCCAGCGCATTTTCCACAATGCTCTGGGCACCATCCATCAGGCTCTCGTTCTCGCGCACATACACAAACCCGCGGCTGACCAGATCCGGGCCGGCCAGCACCTTACCGGTCTTGCTGTCCACGGTGGCCACGATGATGACCAGACCGTCCTCGGACAGGTGCTTGCGGTCCCGCAGGACCACGTTGCCCACATCGCCCACACCCAGGCCGTCCACCATGACAGCGCCGGCTGTGACCGGCTCGCCCAGTTTCATCTCATCCTGGCTGAGGATAACGTTGGAGCCGTTCTCGGCGATCAGGATGTTGCTGGTGGGGATGCCCAGGCTGGCCGCCGTGAGGGCGTGTTTCTTCAGCTGCTTGTACTCGCCGTGCACAGGCAGGAAATACTTGGGCCGGGTCAGGGTGAGCATCAGCTTCTGCTCCTCCTGGCAGGCGTGGCCGGAAACGTGCACATCGTACATACTCTCATAGATGACCTCTGCGCCCAGCAGCAGCAGACCGTTGACGATCTTGGTCACGCTCTTCTCGTTGCCGGGGATGGGGTTGGCCGAAATGATGATGAAATCGCCGGGGCCGACCCGCACCTGGCGGTGGCTGCAGGAAGCCATGCGGCTCAGCGCACTCAGCGGCTCACCCTGACTGCCGGTGGTGATGAGCACCACCTGTTCCGGCGGATACTGGTTCAGCTCGTCCACACTGATGAGGGTGCCCTCCGGGATGTGCATATAGCCCAGTTCCTGAGCCATGGCAGTATTGTTGACCATGCTGCGGCCGCTGAACGCCACCTTGCGGCCATCCTCCACGGCCAGATCGATGATCTGCTGCACACGGTAGATGTTGGATGCAAAGGTCGCAATGATGATGCGCTTGTTGCGGGCGCGGGCAAACAGACTGCGCACACCGGCTGCCACCTTCTGTTCGGTGGCAGTAAAGCCCGGGCGCTCTGCGTTGGTGGAGTCGCTCAGCAGGGCCAGCACGCCGCGCTGACCATACTCGGCCAGGGTGGACAGGTCAGTTACGCCGCAGGCCAGCGGGGTGTAATCGATCTTGAAGTCGCCGGTCTGAATGATGGTGCCGGCGGGGCTGTCGATGGCAAAGGCCACCGAGTCCGGGATGGAGTGGTTGACATGGATGGGTTCCACGGTGAAGCAGCCCAGCTTGACCTTCTGCTTGGGCACGATCTCCACGAACTTGGTCTTACCGGCCAAGCCGAACTCTTCCAGCTTGTTCTTGATGAGGCCGCAGGTCAGGCGGGTGCCGTAGATGGGCAGGTCGAACTTCTGCAGCAGATACGGGATGCTGCCGATGTGATCCTCGTGGCCGTGGGTGATGAGCAGACCTTTGATCTTGTCCTTGTTCTGCACCACGAAGGTGAAGTCCGGGATGACCATGTCCACGCCATACATATCGCTGTCCGGGAAGACCAGGCCGCAGTCCACGATGATCATATCCCCGTTGCACTCGTATACGGTCATGTTCTTGCCCACTTCGCCCAGGCCGCCCAGCGGGTAGATGTGGATGGGGACAGCGGCCTCTTTGGGCTGCTGCGGACGGCGGGGGCGCCGGTTGTAATACGGGCGGCGGGGTGCACGGGGGCGCTTCTCGCCCTGCGCAGCAGCTGCCGGAGCGGCTGCATTCTGCTTGCCGCGTGCCGCGGCGGTGGATTCTTTCATTTCTTTCGTCTGAGCCATTCTGACCTCCAAAAATAAGGACTGCACAGGCCGCGCCCCGGTTGGGGCCAGCCGCGCAGTGCATGGGGAAGCACCTGAAAAATCGCATCGGCTTCCGTTGGATGCATCGTATAGAATTTTCCGATCAGCGTGCTTTTTGTGCCGCGCTGTTTGTTCCGTAAGAATCGTTCAGCCCATACCGTCCATCTGTTCGATGCGACCGCGGCTTTTCTGCAGGAACGCCTGAGCGCACGCCCTTGGTGCGCCCCTATACGCATTTTGTTAGGACAAGTATAGTATTTTGGGGCCTTTTTGTCAATTCCAAGGTTTGGCAAAGGGGGTGCCGCTTATGCATTGACTCTTGACATCCCGGCAAAAAGAGCGCTAAATAAAGGTACTATCAACACGAAGGAGAACCGCATGAAGCAGGTCGAAGTCTACACCGACGGTGCGTGCAGCGGCAACCCCGGCCCGGGCGGCTGGGGCGCTGTGCTGCGCTACCGTTTCAACGGCAGGGTCTACGAAAAAGAACTGAGCGGCGGCGAAGCCAGCACCACCAACAACCGTATGGAGCTGACCGCCTTCATCGAGGCACTGCGCCAGCTCAAGGAACCTTGCGAAGTCCGCCTGTGTTCGGACAGCCAGTATGTCATCAATGGGCTGGAAAAGGGCTGGGCCAAGGGCTGGCAGCGCCGCGGCTGGAAGAAGTCGGACGGCTCCCCTGCCCTGAACCCGGATCTCTGGGCGCAGGCACTGGAGCAGGAAGCCCGGCACAAGATCACCTACGTCTGGGTCAAAGGCCATGCCGGACACCCGGAAAACGAACGCTGCGACCAGCTGGCCGTGGCACAGAGCAAAGCACATGGCGGGAGGCAGGGAACATGAGCGACGCATTTCTGCCCGGAAACGGGTTTGACACTTACGAGGCACAGGACAAAGTCCTGGTACAGATGAACGGAAGCCGGGAATCCGGCGTTGCAGTGCGCATTCTGCAGCAGCAGGGTTTTGCGGTGGTGGGCGCCGTGGTGCGTCTGGCTGCTGAGGAAGCCGAAGCCGCCGCTGCTGCCAGGCAGGCCGCCGAAGCCCTGGGCATTGAGTGCATCCTGCTGAACGCCGAAGCGCTGGCAGAGCAGGATGCAGAAACGCTTTCCGGCAGTGATGCCCGGTTTGCCGCCCTGCTCACAGCCGCCGACAAGCTGGGCATCCAATACATTGCCACCGGCCACCACGCCCGGGTGGAACTGGGCAGTGACGGCGTTCACACCGTTTGCCCGGGCGTCGATGCGGACCGTGACGAGAGCGCCCGGCTGGCGGCTCTGCCGCAGGAAACGCTGGCACGGCTGATCCTGCCGCTGGGGGAGTTCCACAGCGAAGACGTGCAGGAGATGGCCGCAGACTTCAAGCTCTGATCTCTGCCCATCCGGTCTTCCGCCCGGCATAACGCACAAGCAAAAAAGACGCTGCATCGCTCGGATGCAGCGTCTTTTTGCTTACTCAGTCGTTGTCGTCATCATCATTGCGGGGGTGCACGATATCGCGCCAATCCAGATCGCCGCGCTCCAGGCCATGGATCAGCACCTCAGCGGTGGCGATGTTCGTGGCCATGGGAATGTTGTGCACATCGCACAGACGCAGCAGCGTCATCTCGTTCGGCTCACTGGGCTTGGCGTTGATGGGATCACGGAAGAACAGCAGCAGGTCGATCTCATTGCAGGCGATGCGGGATGCGATCTGCTGGTCACCGCCCTGCACACCAGCCAGAAAACGCTGCACCTGCAAACCGGTCGCTTCTGCGATCAGTTTGCCCGTTGTGCCGGTCGCTACCAACTTATGCTGGCTCAGAATGCGGCAGTAAGCCGTACAGAACTGAACCATCAACTCCTTTTTGGAGTCATGCGCAATCAGTGCAATCGTCATCCGTTATCTCTCCTCTGTCTGTCATTTGCGGAAAATTCCCTTTGTACAAAATCATATCACAAAACCCAATCTTTTACAACTGGTTTTTATGCAAAAGATTCAATTTTGTATTCAAATTTCCCGCGCAGGGTTACAAAATCACGTCAATCCGCAGTTCCCGGTTCCGTCTGTGTTTCATTTTGTGCTGTCTGCGTCGTGGTCTCCGGCGCGATCGTGTCCGGGTTATCCCCTGCTGCGGTGTCCTGTTCTGGTGTCACGACAGGCGTATTTCCTGCCGTCTGGGCCGGCGCTGCAGCCGTGCCGCTGGTCTGCTGGCTCCGGCTGGAAGCTGCTGAGGTCGTGGCCGGGGCGGTCGTGTTAGCCGTCGTTGTGGTCTGGGCCGTGTCGGTCCCGGTGCCGCCCTCCTGCGCATCGGAATCGGCGTCCGCTTCGTCCTGCGCGGCGGTCAGCGGGTTGATATAGGGGTCCACTTCCAGCGTGCCGTCCTTCATGGCAAAGTAGGCGTTGGCGATGTCCACCACCAGGTCGCCGGTGCGAGCACCGTAGCCGCCGTACTCGATGCTGATGCCGATGGCGATCTCCGGATCGTCCGCCGGGAGGTAGGCGACCATCATGGCGTTCAGGTAATGCTTGCCCGGCGCATAGGTCTCGCTTCGCTGCGGGGTGCCGGTCTTGCAGGCAATGGCGATGGGGTAGCTGGAAATTTTGCCGGTGATGGTGCTGGGCACCTGCTTCATGCCCTGCCGCACCAGTTCAAAGGTGTTGCCGGTCCCCTCGATCACATCCATGACCTCCGGCTGTGTTTTCTGCAGCACCTCGCCGGTATTGGAATCCAGAATGGCTTTGACGAAGTGGGTACGGTAACGAACGCCGTTGTTGGCCAGCGTTGCCGCATAGGTCGCCAGCTGGACAGGGCTGACCACGGTATTGCCCTGACCGATGGCTGCCTGGACATCCAGCGAAGCGGTATAGTTTTTGTCGTTCTTGGTGGTCAGGCGTCCCAACGCCTCACTGACCTCTACGCCCGTGCGCTGCCCCAGGCCCAGCTTATAGGCATAGGCATCGTAAACGTCACTGGTCAGGCGGCGGCCCACATCGTAGAAAAAGATGTTGCAGCTCCACTTGATGGCTGTGACCACATCAATGTTGCCGCTGTGGCCATGCCGGGTGCACTTGGGATGATAATCTTTATAATAGGTGTATACACCGTTGCAGTACACCGTCGAATACTGATTGATGAGGCCGCTGTCCAGTGCAGCCACCGCCACCGCCGGCTTGAAAGTGGAGCCCGGCGTGTACAGACCCTGCAGACTGCGGTTGAACAGCGGCAGGCTGGGGTCTGCGCTGTATTCGCTGTACTGGGTGGCGTACAGGTTCTGGTCATAGCTGGGGTAGTTGGAAGCTGCCAGCACACTGCCGTCCTTCACGTCGATGACCACAGCAGCGGCAGCAGCAGCCTTCATGTTGCCGGTGTTGTACACTGCGTTGATCATGTCGATGTTCTTGGCCAGTGCCTTGTCCACCGCCCGCTGGAAATCGCTGTTGATGGTCAGCTGCACGGTATGGCCCGGCTCCGGCACGGTGGTGATCTGGGTATCCACGATCACGCCGTCCGAATTGCGGGTAATGGTCTCCACGCCGTCCTTGCCGCGCAGTTCATCCTCGTAGGCAGATTCCAGGCCAGAAATTCCCAGCACATCGTTCATATTGTAGCCCTTATCCCGCAGAGGATAGGTCACCTGCCCGTTTTCATCGGTCACTTTCCACTTTTCGGCGGTGATCTTGCCCACACGGCCCAGCACCGCCGGGATGATGTCGCCCTGTTCATAGCTTCGGGTGCTGGTCTGCACGATCTCCACGCCCGGCAGCGACAGGCTGTTTTCCTTGACGGTAGCCACGGTCACATCGCTGACGTTCTCCGCCATGACAAAGTTGTTGACATTGGAAAAGGCCTGCCGGTCCATCTCATAATGGATGCCGGCCAGGACGCGCTGCCAGGACGGAGAAAAGTCCTGTAAGTTGTTCTTTTCCACCAGCATTTCCATCACGTCATCTGCGGTGGCATACTGCTGCAGACCCAGGTTCTCTTTCATATCGGCCAGCTGCTTCTGGTCACTGGTGCTGGTATCATCGTCTGTAAAGGTATAATTGCCCGCCGCATCCGGCTCGCTGATGAGCAGGGTATCGTTCCAGCTCTCACCGTTCTTGCGGAACATCTCCACTAGCGTCTGCAGCATGGTATCCAGATCCTGATCTCCCATCTGCAGTTTGTTCAGCACCACATTGTAGCTGGTGGTGGTAGTGGCAATGCGCTTGCCGGTGCTGTCCACGATGTCGCCGCGGGCAGCGGTTACCGTAAAATTATAATCGGTGGTGTTAGTGGCGCGGGATTTGTAGGAGTCGCCGTTGACCAGCTGCAGAAAAATCAGCCGCAGGACGTACAATCCCATCACCAGAGCCGCCGCACCGATGAGCAGGATCATCCGGCGCATGACGGTTTTGCGTTCATTTTGGTTCATTTGCGTTTCCTCCTGCGGTCAGATGACACCGTTGTCGATCTGGAATTCCGTGTGGATCTTCCGCACATAGCAGAATTCCACCAGTGCCGGCAGAATGGTCAGTGCCGTCGAGGGCAGCACGAACCACAGATACCGCTGTGCCGCTCCGCTGTAACCGGGCATGAAATAGAAAAACAGCCAGTCGCAGGAGAGCACCAGCAGCGCCGCTGCCGTCCCGATGACCACAAAATTGCCCAGTGCGCTCTGCAGATACAGCTGCACCAGCACGCCGACCGCAAAGCAGAGCAGCAGCAGCTCTACGGCCAGCATTCCCACTGTGCGCCCGGCGGTGTAGTCCCACAGCAGGCCGCACACTGCGCCGAACAGTGCCCCGGCAAATTCTCCCTCAAAAACCGCCACCGCCAGACAAAGCGGCAGGATCAGCAGCGGTTTGGCTTCGCCGATCTGGAACAGACCCGGCGTGGTCTGCAAAGCAGCGCATACAAACAGTGCCAGCACATAGCATCCCCATTTCAGGATCTGACTGCGGCTGCGCTTGCGGCGTGATTCCATCTCCGCGCCTCCTTAGTAATCGGTAATGATGAATACGTGCTTGACCACCCGGGGATCCGCGCCCGGCTTGATGACCGCGATGGAGGACATTCCGCTCTGTTCCGGCACGACCTCCTGCACGGTGCCCACCAGCAGATCCGCCGGGAACACGCCGCCCAAGCCGGTGGTAATGACCTGATCGCCCTTGCGGGTCTCGGTGCTGCGCTCCAGGTTGGTCAGCGTGCACAGGCCGTCGGCGGCGTAGTCTGCGCTGCCGGTGATGATGCCGTTTTCCCGGCTGCGGGAAATGACGCCTGCCGCATTGAAGCTGGGGTGCAGGACGGTCATGACCTTGCAGCTGGTGGCATCGGCTTCCACCACCACGCCCAGCAGATAGCCCCGGTCGCTGATGATGGGGTCGTTCACGGCCACCCCATCGGCGGTGCCCTTGTCCAGCGTAAAGCCGCCGAACTCATCCAGCGGATCACGGCCAATGACAAAGCCGGACACATAGGTAGCCTCCGCGTTCTTGTACTGAATGCGGGCCAGCGCTTTGTAGGCTTCGTTTTCCGCTTTCATGCGGTCGTAGTCCACCATCTGCTGGCGCAGTTCCGCGTTTTCGGCTTCCAGTTCCTCGTTCTTGGCGATGACATCATCGATGCTGGTGTATTTTTCCCACACGGAGGCCGCACCATTGCTGATGGACGCCGTGATCTGCTGGAACGGGGTCAGGATCACACTGAGCAGTTCCTGCGGTGCGGCGGTCAGACGGCCGTTGGCACCGGCATAAGCCATGATGCCCACCAGGAACACTGCCACCGCCACCAGGATCTTGAATTTCCAGGTATCAAAAAAATCTTTCAAAGGGGGTTTCCTCCTTGGTCGGGATGCGCCTGCCATTCCCATTCCATAAAAAATGCGCGGACAGCCGTGCCATCCGCGCAAGGAACCTTGTTTGCAGCGGAAAACAGCACAGGCGCAACGTAGAAAGCTTTTCCGCAATGAATTGTCTTACATATGACCGCCGTCGGTGTCC
Organism: uncultured Faecalibacterium sp.; assembly: GCA_934525845.1. Classification (GTDB taxonomy): domain Bacteria; phylum Bacillota; class Clostridia; order Oscillospirales; family Ruminococcaceae; genus Faecalibacterium. The sequence continues at coordinate 55,554 of CAKSZS010000012.1, forward strand.
AGCACATCGTGCAGCACGTCCACATGATCCAGAACTGCACCGGCACCCTTGGCCACGCAGTCCAGCGGATCTTCCGCAATGTGCACGTCGATGCCGGTCTCGCTCTGGATCAGCTGATCCAG